>JARGOG010000025.1 GCA_029212785.1 Thalassobaculaceae bacterium | reverse complement strand
GCGCCATCACCGCCGGCCGAACAGGCGTTCGATGTCGCTGAGCTTGAGCTCCACATAGGTCGGGCGGCCGTGGTTGCACTGGCCGGAATGCGGGGTCGCCTCCATCTGCCGCAGCAGGGCGTTCATCTCCTCCGCATTCAGCCGCCGTCCCGAGCGCACCGAGCCGTGACAGGCCATGGTGCCGCAGACATCGGCCAGACGGTCCTCCAGCGACAGCGCCGCGTCGGCCTCCGCCAGGTCCTCGGCCAGATCGCGCACCAGTCCGGCCGCGTCGGTCTGTCCGAGCAGCGCGGGCACCTCGCGTACCACCACCGCGCCGGGCCCGAATCCTTCCAGCACCAGCCCCAGCGCCTCCAGCTCCGGCGCCCGCGCCACCAGCCGGTCGACCGCCGCCTCCTCGAGTTCGACCACTTCGGGCAGCAGCAGCGCCTGGCGGGCAACGCCGCCGGCCGCCAGCGCCTCTTTCATGCGTTCGTAGACCAGACGCTCATGGGCGGCATGCTGGTCGACGATGACCAGCCCATCCCCCGTCTGGGCGATGATGTAATTGGCATGCACCTGGGCCTTGGCAGCCCCCAGCGGATGGGCCGGATCAAACTCGGCCGCTGCGGACTTGCCACCCTCGACCCGGGCGGCCGGCGCGCCGTCGAGGGCGAAGCCGCCGCCGAACCCGGCCCCTTGATCGTTCGGTGCCTGCCAGGCCGCCTGCGCCTCGGCCAGACCCCGGGACGGGTGGGTCGGATACCGCGCGGCCCAGGACGCCGCCGCCCCGGTATGCGGGCGCGGATATCCCTCTCTCGGATATCCCTCTCCCTGGGGTCGGAACGCGCCGAGCGTGGCGGTGCCGACCGTGGTCGATGCCCGGTGTCCGGCTTCCGCCAGCGCATGCTTGAGCGCCCCGACGATCAGGCCGCGGACCAGACCCGGATCGCGGAACCGCACCTCGGTCTTGGCCGGGTGCACGTTCACATCGACCTCTTCGGCCGGCATTTCCAGAAACAGCACCACCATCGGGTGGCGGTCGGAGGAGATGAAATCCATGTAGGCGCCGCGCACCGCCCCAAGCAGCAGCTTGTCGCGCACCGGGCGGCCGTTGACGAACAGGAACTGCTGCGCGCTGGTCCGCTTATGCAAGGTCGGCAGGCCGGCATGACCGGTCAACCGGTAACCCGCGCGCTCGGCATCGACCGCCAGTGCGTTATCCTCGAATTCGCGCCCCAGAATCGCGCCGAGACGGGCGAGGCGGGCGGCATACAGGTCGCCGCTGCCCGCCAGATCGGCGGCCGGGGCCAGATCGAGCAGCGTGCGGCTGCCGTCGCCGAGCGAGAAGGCGACCTCCGGATGGGCCATGGCGAGGCGCTGGACGATTTCGACCGCATGGCCCTGCTCGGTGCGCGGCGCCTTCAGGAACTTGAGCCGGGCCGGGGTGGCGAAGAACAGGTCGCGGACCTCGACCCGGGTGCCGGCGGTCAGCGCCGCCGGCTCCGGCGGGCTCAGCCGGCCGCCCTCGACCCGGATCCGCCAGGCCCCGTCCGCATCGCGGGCCCGCGAGGTGATCGAGAGCCGGCTGACCGCGCCGATCGACGGCAGCGCCTCGCCGCGGAACCCGAGAGTGGCGATATGGGTGAGGTCGTCATCGGGAAGTTTCGAGGTGGCGTGGCGCTCGACCGCCAGCGACAGCGCCTCGCCGTCCATTCCGCAGCCGTCGTCGGAGACCTGGATCAAGGTCCGTCCGCCCTCGCGCAGCACGATATCGACGCGGCGCGCATCGGCATCCAGCGCGTTCTCCACCAGTTCCTTGAGCGCGCTGGCCGGCCGCTCCACCACCTCGCCGGCGGCGATCTGGTTGACCAGCGTCTCCGGCAGGCGCCGCAGGGTCGGCATCCGGACAGCGGGTGAGGAACCGGCGCCCTCCGGCATCAGGTCGCCTCGCGCAGGAACTGCCGGGCGAGCACCTTGCTCTCCTCGACGGCCGGCTGGTCGAAAGCGTCGATGCCGAGCATCTGGGCCGCGGCAATGGTCTCCAGGATGAACTGCATCATCAGCCCGCCCATCACCTCTTCGTTCAGGGTGTTGAAACGAATGACCCGGGTCGGACAGCCGTTCCGGACCAGAGTGTCGATCGTCGCCCGTTGCTCGGCCGCCATCAGGTCGCCCATGGTGCGGCCGACCAGATAATCGAGCACGCCGGCGGCACTGCCCGCCACCTCGCCCCGGACCCGGCCGCCCCGGCCGCGCGGATCGCTGCAGATCACGGTGAACAGCTTGTCCCGTGGGCCGGCGAGGTAGAGCTGCATCTGGCTATGCTGATCGACGGCGCCGAGCGCGTTGATCGGGGTGGTGCCGTGCCCGTCCTTGCCGAGACTCTCGGCCCAGAGTTGGCGGAACCAGAAGGACAGCCGGTCGAGCCGGTCGAGATAGGGCAGCAGGACGGTCTGGTTGACCCCCTGGTCGCGGGCGAGCGCCACGTTGATCGCCGCCCCCGCGATCACCGGGCTGTCCAGCGCAACCTCGGCCGACAGGGTCGCGTCCAACACCGCCGCCGCCCCCCGGCGCACGGCATCGACATCGACGCCGGCAATCGCCGCCGGCAGCAGGCCGGTGACCGACAGGGCCGAGAACCGACCGCCGATATTCGGATCGTGCTCCAGGCAGAACAGCCCATGCTCGGAGGCGATCTGGCGGAGCGGATTCTCGGTCGCCTCGGCGATGCAGGTGATGTGCGTGCCCAGATTCTCGATGCCGATCCGCTCGGTCAGCCGGTCGATCACGATCAGAAGCTGGGTCAGCGTCTCCGCCGTACCACCGGACTTCGAGATCGCCAGGAAGCCGGTGCGCGCCAGATCGAGGCGGGCGAGCCGGGCGTCGAAGCCGATGGGGTCGATATTGTCGAGGAAAAGCACGCGCGGACCGGTCACGCCGCCGCCGTCGACAAGCGCGCAGAGAGTGGCGCCGCCGAGCGACGATCCGCCGATGCCGAGCACCACCACGTTGTCGTAGAGCGACCGATACCGATCGACGATGGTCTTCCAGGCGGCGATGTCGTCACGCCGTCCCGGCAGAGCCAGCAGCGGCAGGCTGCCGTCTGACCGCCGGTCGCGGATCCACGTGAGCGCCGCCGATCCCGCCTCGCCCATCGCCTCGAAGGTCTGGCGCGGAAGACCGGCAGCAGCCTTCGGCGCGAAGCACGCTTCGACATCGATGGCGATCGGCAGTTCATGCAGCATCCGGCTCTCCTATCCCACAAAGGTAGTCGATCGCTGCCCGTGCCGTCATCCGTGCTGCGGACGCATCACCCGCCGGAGGAGGGGCGGGCGGGCTCGATCCCAATGGGTTGACCGGCGACGACGACCGTCAATTCCTTAGCCTGATAGAGTTTTGCCGCGACCCGGCGGGCATCCTCCAGGGTGATGCCGCCATAGATCTCCTGCAGCCGGTCGAGATAGTCGATCGGCCGCTCGTTCTCCTGCAACGACACCAAGATCGAGGCGATACCACCCGAATCGGTCAGGCTGAGAGGGAACGAGCCGAGCAGATAGGTGCGGGCGTCGTCCAGCTCCGCCTGGGTCGGACCCGCCTCGGCCATGCGCGCCCATTCTCGGCGCACCAGATCCACCGCTTCCGCCACCCGGGCGTTCTGCGAGGCGAGCCCGCCCATCATCATCGGCGCGTGCTCCAGTGGCAGCAGATAGGCCCACACGCCGTAGACCAGACCCCGCTTCTCGCGGATTTCCTCCATCAGCCTGGAGCCGAAGCCGCCGGCCATCACCCGGTTCAGCAGGTTGGCGGTGTACCAGTCCGGGTCTTCGCGATCGATCCCGCCCTGGCCGAAGACGACAACCGATTGCGGGATCTCCATATCGACGACGATGGTCTCGCCGCCATGCACCGGGGTCACATCCGCCACCGTCGGTGCTTCGGAAGCCTCCGGCAGGCCGCCGAACACCTGGTCGAGCAGGGTACCGAGATCCTCGGCCGAGATGTCACCGACCGCGCCGATCATCAGGTCTTCGCGGGCCAGGACCGCATCGGTGAAGGCGTGCAGATCCGCCGCCGTCACCGCCTCGATGCTGTCCAGGGTGCCATCGCCGGAGCGGCCATAGGGATGGCCCGGGAAGCTGGTCGCCCACCAGGTCCGCCCGGCGATGGTCTGCGGGCTTTGCAGGTCGCGGCGCAGGGAGGCAGAAATCTGCGCCCGGATCCGCTCGACCGGCTCGGGATCGAATCGCGGTTTGGTCAGGGCCAGACGCAGCAGGTCGGTCGCCGTCTCCCGGGTCTCGGTCAGGGTGACCAGACGCCCGGAGAACCGGTCGGACCGGCTGTCGAACCGCAGCGTGATCGAATTGTCGGCCAGCGCCTTCTGGAAGGCCTGAGAGTCGAGGTTTCCGGCGCCTTCGTCCAGCAGGCCCGACACCATGCGGGCCCGGCCTTCCTTGCCCTCAGGGTCGACGGACTCCCCTCCCCGAAAGGAGAAGGTCAGAGCCAGAATAGGGTTGCGGTGGTCCTCCACCAGCCAGGCGTGCACGCCGCCGGGGCTGGTGACCGGCTGGATGTCCAGCGCGAAGGCACTGCCGGGCAGCAGGACGAGGACAATGACGGCTAGTCGCAGAAGGGATCGCATGGCCGCTCAGCTCCGGGGCTCGGGGCGCAGAACACTGGTGACGGAGCGCCGGTCGACCAGCACCTTGCGCAGTGCTGCCAGCACATCGTCGGGGGTCACCGCGCCGATCCGCTCCGGCCACTCCTCGACATCGGCGACGGTACCGCCGGCGGCGAGTTCGGTGCCGAAAACCCGCGCCGGGGCGAGGGAATCGTCGCGGGAGAAGACCGCGCCGCGCGTCATCCGCGTGACCGCGGCGTCCACCTCTTCGGCGGTGACGCCGTCGCGCAGCAGCCGGCCGATCTCCGCCTCCGCCGCGTCTTCCAGATCCTCGACGCTCACATCGGCACGGGGGCTGGCATAGACCGCGAAGGTCTGCGGGCCGAGGCCCGAGGGCGAATAGCCGGCGCCGGCATAGACCGCCTTGGCCTGTTCGACCACCAGCGCGCGGTAGAGCCGGCTTGTGGTGCCACCGCCGAGGATCTCGGCCGCGACCTCCAGGGCCGGGGTCTCCGTGCTATCGCCCCAGACCTGACCGGGAGCCAGCCAGCGGCGCGACCAGCTCGGCTGATCGATGCGCGGATGGGTGCCCTCGACCCGGCGGGCCGCGAGCTGCTCCGGCTCGCCGCCGCGCAACGCGGTCCGATCCGGCACGGCGCGGGCGGGAATCTTGCCGTAGGTGTCCTCGGCCAGGCGGCGGACCTCGTCCGGCGTCACGTCGCCGGCAACCACCAGCACGGCGTTGTTGGGCGCATACCAGGTCCGATAGAACGCCTCGGCATCGGCTCGGGTCAGGGCCGCGACCTCATCCTCCCAGCCGATGATGGGAATGCGATAGGGATAGGCGAGGTATGTGGCGGCGTTGACCTGCTCGCCGTGCAGCGAGGAAGGGTCGTTGTCGATCCGTGACCGACGCTCCTCGCGCACCACCTCGAGCTCCGGCGCGATCTGATCGGCCGGAAGCTTCAGATTGGCCATCCGGTCAGCCTCGAGCGCCATCATCCGCCCCAGATGCTGCTTGGCCACGTTCTGGTAATAGCCGGTGTAGTCGTAGGTGGTGAACGCGTTCTCCTGGCCGCCGATGCGCTTGATGATCGCCGAGAACTCGCCCGGCGCCACCGTGTCGGTGCCTTTGAACATAAGGTGCTCGAGGAAGTGGGCGATGCCCGACTTGCCCTTCTCCTCGTCGGCCGAACCGACCTTGTAGAACACCATGTGGCTGACGACCGGCGCGCGGTCGTTCTCGACCACCACGACCTGCAGCCCGTTGTCGAGGGTGAAGGCGGTCGGGTCGAACACACCGGCGCGGGCCGGTGCCGCGAGGGTCAGGAAAAGGATTGCGAGGCCGAGCAGACGGCCGGCCGTCAGGGGGAGTCGCATCGACAGGGATCTCCGCGCGGGCAAATACACCCGTTTCAGATGGCGGTCCGATGCCCGTTCGTCAAACCGCCTGAAGGGGCCGACCATTCAGCGTCGGCAAATGAGGCGGTTTCACGGCCGGCACCGAGTTGAAGGAAGCACGGTGCCGGCCGGGTCGTCGCGGATTGCGCGGCCGCTAGAAGATCCGCTGCAGCAGACCCTCGCGGCGACGCTCAATGACCGGCGCCTCGCCCTCGTTCGGCTTGCGGCCGAGAGCGGCGTTTTCCTGCAGGCGCTGCTGCTCCTTGGTGGCGTCCAGCAGCACCCCGGGTACCGGGTCGTCCTTCCAGAACAGCAGACGGTCGATCGGATACTGGGTCTCGTAGACGTAATCCGCCGTCTCCTGATCGACCCGCTGACGGATGTCGGGCTCGGCCTGCTCGAGGCCGAGCTGCTGGCGGAACTTCGCCTCGCCGATCGAGTTGACCACGACCGGTGCCGCCGGAACCGCGTTCGGATTGGCGGTCGACGCGCGCGACGACCGGCCGAGAATCCGCTCGGCGGCCGCATCCGTGGTCGACCGTTCCTGCGGGCGCGGCGCACCTGGGTTTGGCGGACGCAGATCGTAGTTCGGCGGCAGCGCCAGCGGCGCTCGAGCCACCACCTGGAACTCGTCCGGCGGTTCCTTGGTCTGGCCGAGCGCATCACGCAACTGGCCACAGCCGCCCAGGCCGACGGTCACGATCACCGCCAGCACGGCGGCAGGAACGATACGGGCAACGCGCCCGAGCTCGACGGTCTTACCCATCGTTCACTTGTCCTCCCTCGGTCTCCCGTCTGCGCGTACCGATGCCGAACGCATCGAGCAGCAAGAGGCCGACACCTAAGGTAATCGCAGAATCGGCAATATTGAAGGCTGGCCAGTGCCATCCCCCATAGTGCACGTCGATGAAGTCGACCACCGCGCCGTATAGCACGCGATCGACCACGTTGCCGACCGCCCCGCCGATCACCGCACCAAGGCCCCAGACCAGCGGCCACGTCCGCGCCCGCGCCAGCCAGACCGCCATGAAGATGCAGACCACCACCGCGAATCCGCTCAAGGCCCAGGGCCCCCAGGCGGAGGTGTTCGACAGCAATCCAAAGCTCACCCCGCGGTTCCACACCGGCACGAAGTCCAGCACCGGCAGGATCTCGACGCGGCGCGGCGGATGGAACAGCACCGACAGCGCCCACAGTTTGGCCGCCTGGTCGAGACTGACGACCAGAACACCAAGACCCAGGCCGCGGATCAGCGCCGAATTCATGCCGCGCGGCTCATTCGGCCGCGTCGACCAGACCGGAGACCGCGTCCTCGCAGCGCCCGCAGATCGGCGCATCGGCCGACACCTCGGGCAGGACGCGCCAGCAGCGCTCGCATTTCTCGCCCTCGGCGGTCCCCGGATCGCAGGCCACGCCGGTCACCTCCGCCAGGCGGTAGGCCGCTTCCGGTCCGTCGCCCTCGAGCAGGGTTGCGCCGGAGGTGATGAAGATTTCCGCCGGATCCTGCCCTTCGAACGCCGCCTTCTCCGAGGCCGACATGTAGACCGTGGGCGATGCCTGCAGGGAGGAACCGATGCGCTTCTCAGCGCGCTCGAGTTCCAGCGCACCGGTCACCACGCGGCGTACCGAGCGGATCTTCGCCCATTTCTCGGCGAGCGCCTCATCGCGCCAGGCGGTCGGGACCGTCGGATAGGCCTGCAGATGGACCGAATCGGCCTCGCCGGTGTTGCGGGCCCGCCAGGCTTCCTCGGCAGTGAAGCAGCAGATCGGCGCCAACCAGGTGGTCAGGCAGTCGAACAGCGTCTTCATTACCGTGCGCACAGCCCGGCGCCGGTCGCTCTGCGGATCGTCGCAGTAGAGCGAGTCCTTGCGGATGTCGAAATAGAAGGCCGACAGGTCGCCGGCGCAGAACTGGTGCAGGGTCAGGAACATGGTGTGGAAGTCGAAGTCGCGGGTGCATTGGCGCACCGCGGTGTCGACCTCGGAGATGCGGTGCAGCACCCAGCGCTCCAGCTCCGGCATCCGCTCGATCGGGAGAGCTTCCGCGTCCGTATAGCCCTCGAGCGCGCCGAGCACGTAGCGCAGCGTGTTGCGCAGGCGCCGGTAATGGTCGACCGCATGCTTCAGGATGCCCGGACCGACGCGCAGATCCTCGGTGAAGTCGGAGCTGACCACCCAGATGCGCAGGATGTCGGCGCCACTCTGCTCGATCACCTCCAGCGGGTCGACGCCGTTGCCGAGCGACTTCGACATCTTGCGGCCGTCCTCGGCATTGATGAAGCCGTGGGTCAGCACCGCCTCGTAAGGCGCCCGCCCGCGGGTGCCGCAGCCGACCAGCAGCGAGGAATGGAACCAGCCGCGATGCTGATCCGAGCCTTCGAGATAGAGCTGCGCCGGCCAGGGCAGATCGGCCCAGCACGCGTCCTCGGACTCCAGCACGAAGGCGTGGGTCGAGCCGCTGTCGAACCAGACATCGGCGATGTCGGTGACCTGTTCGTAATCCTTGGGGTCGTGGTCCGAGCCGAGGAAGCGCGCCGGATCGCTGGCGAACCAGGCATCGGCCCCTTCCTGCTCGAACGCCTCGGCCACCCGGTCGATCACCGCCTGGTCGCGCAGCGGCTCGCCGGTTTCCTTCGAGGTGAACACCGGGATCGGCACGCCCCAGGCGCGCTGACGACTGATGCACCAGTCCGGCCGGGACTCGATCATGCCCCGCAGGCGGGACTGGCCGGCAGCCGGCACGAAGCGGGTCTCGTCGATCGCCTTCAGTGCCTTCTCGCGCAGCCCGGTGGTCTCCATGGAGATGAACCACTGGGAGGTATTGCGGAAGATCAGCGGCGCCTTGGAGCGCCAGGAATGCGGATAGGAGTGCTTGACCTTGCCGCGCGCCACCAGGCCGCCATGGTCGCGGATGATGGCCGCGATCTTCATGTTGTCGTCGAGCACATGCATGCCGGCGAAGATCGGCACATGGTCGTAGAACAACCCGTCATCGGCGACCGTCTGCGGCACTTCCAGATCGTTGGCCCGGCCCAGTTGGAAGTCGTCGGCGCCATGGCCCGGTGCGATATGCACGATGCCGGTACCGGCATCGTCGGTCGCGAATTCGGCCGCCAGCGCCGGCACGTCGTAGTCGTAGCCGTGGCCGCGCAACGGATGGGCGCAGACGGTGCCGGCGAACTCGGACCCTTTGAGGCTCGCCAGTTCCTTCACCGCCGCGATCTTCGCCTGGGCCTTGAAATCGTCCACCAGCTTGCGGGCAACCACCAGCTTTTCGCCGACCACCACCAGACTGTTCTCGGCGACTTCAGTCGGCTCGATCACCACGTAGTCGATGTCATCGCCATAGGCGACGGCGCGGTTGCCCGGCATGGTCCAGGGGGTGGTCGTCCAGATGACGATCGCCGCTCCCTCCAACGCCGGAACGCTCGCCTTCACGACCGGGAAGCGGACATGGATCGTGGTCGAGGTGTGGTCGTGATATTCGACCTCGGCATCGGCCAGCGCGGTCTTCTCCACCACCGACCACATGACCGGACGCGCGCCCTTGTACAGGCTGCCGTTCATCAGGAACTTGCCGATCTCGCGCGCGATCTGCGCCTCGGCCTTGAAGGTCATGGTGGTGTAGTAGTTGTCCCAGTCGCCGGTCACGCCCAGGCGCTTGAACTCCTCGCGCTGGGTGTCGATCCACTTGTCGGCGAAGTCGCGGCATTCCTTGCGGAACTCGACCACCGGAACGGCGTCCTTGTCCTTGCCCCTGGAGCGGTAGTCCTCCTCGATCTTCCATTCGATCGGCAGGCCGTGGCAGTCCCAGCCGGGGACATAATGGGTGCGCTTTCCGGCCATGTGCTGGGTGCGGTTGACCAGATCCTTGAGGATCTTGTTCAGCGCGTGACCCATATGCAGGTGGCCGTTCGCGTAGGGCGGGCCGTCATGCAGGATGAACGGTTCGGCCCCTTTGCGGACCTCGCGAATGCGCCGGTCGAGATCGATCTCCTTCCACCAGGCGAGAATCTCCGGTTCGCGCTTCGGCAGGCCGGCGCGCATGGGAAAATCCGTCTTCGGCAGGAACACCGTGCTCTTGTAGTCCGTCGTCATCTCGAACGTCCGTATCGTTGGGGAGCCGGGTCAATCGGGGCGATGTCAGTGCCCCAGAAGCTCCCGCGCCTGAGCCGCATCGGCAGCAATCTGCGCCGTCAGCTCGTCCAGGCCGCCAAACTTCCGCTCCGGCCGGATAAAGTCAACCAATCTCACGCGTAAATCGCGGCCATAGAGGTCGATTTCGCGATCGAACAAATGCACCTCCAGCAACACGCCCCGGTCGTTGACCGTCGGACGGATGCCGAGATTGGCCACACCCGTCATCCAGGTGCCCGCCTCCGCGCCCGACATGAGCATCGCGCGCACCGCATAGACCCCGAGCCGCGGGCAGAGCAAATCGCCGAGGCGCAGGTTGGCGGTCGGGAAACCGATGGTCCGGCCGCGCCGGTCCCCCTCTTCGACCGTCGCCGTGATCTCCCAAGGCGCGCCGAGCAGGGAGGCGGCCCCGCGCGGATCACCTTCCATCAGGCACTGGCGGATGCGCGAGGAGGAGTAGACCGCGCCGTCGCTCTCATGCACGGCGGCGACCTTGGTGGCGGCGAAGCCCTTATGGGCCGCGCGATCGACCAGCATGTCCGGCGTGCCCCGCCGGCGGTGGCCGAAATTGAAGTCGTAGCCGATCACCACATGGCGCAGGCCGAGGCGGGTGAGCAGTACGTCGTCGATGAAGGCTTCGGCGCTGAGCTGGGCGAAGTCCAGGTTGAACGGGATCTCGAACAGGGTGTCGACGCCCTGATCTTCGAGCCGTGCCGCCCGGCCCGTCGACGTGGTCAGGCGGAACGGTTCCAGATTGGCCTGGAAGAACTGACGCGGATGCGGCTCGAAGGTGACCACCGACAACGGCGCGTGCAGGTCACCGGCAATCCGCGCCGCCTCGCCGATCACCGCCCGGTGGCCGAGATGGACGCCGTCGAAATTGCCGATCGCCGCCACCGAGCCCCGGTGGCGCGCCTCCACGGCCTCTAGCGAACGCAGGATCTCCACGGGCAATCCTCTCCGACGCTCAGGCTGCCTGGCTTGCCGCGCGCGACGGCACCAGGATCGTCGCATCGCCGTCGATGACGACGGTGCGCCCGACCCGGCAGCGCGAGCGGAAGGCGACCCGCTTCTTCTCGGGGTTGATCTCCGTCACCTCGACGGTGGTCGTGACCGTGTCGCCGATCCGCACCGGAGCCAGAAACCGCAGGGTCTGGGAAATATAGACCGAGCCCTTGCCCGGCATCTGGGTCCCGAAGACCTTGGAGATGAACGCCGCCCCCAGCATGCCGTGGGCGATACGGCCCTTGAACATGGTGGTCTTGGCGTACTCGTCATCGAGATGCAGCGGGTTGTGGTCGCCGGAGACCTCGGCGAACTGCTCGATCATATCGCCGGTCACGACGCGGTCATAGTCGGACGTCATGCCCACCGTGAGATCCTCGAGGAAGTATTGCCCGACCTCCTCGCCGTTTCCGTCGCCCATGCCGCCCCTCTCCCGATCTCATCCACCGCTTATGCTGCAGCGCGATATTCCGTCGCGCGGACTATACAGGCGCAGCCGGACCGCCTCAAGCGAGGGTGGGCGGACGTCCACCGGAGGCTTGATCGCCGGCGCCCGACATGGCATCGCCAGCCCCATGAGCGCAACGATCATCGATCTCGAGACCGTCGACAGCACCAATCTGGAGGCTCGCCGGCGGATTGCCGACGGGGCCGCCGACGGCACCATCGTCACCGCCCGGGAGCAGACCGGCGGCCGCGCCCGGCGAGGGCGGAGTTGGACCAGCCCGCCCGGCAACCTGTACTGGACCCAGATCCGCTATCCGACGGGCGACTGGCCGCCCGCCTGGGGTCTGTCGATGGTCTCCGCCCTGGCGGTTCGCGATCTCGCCCGGGCCGCCCTGCCGGCCGCGGCGCCGATCGCCCTGAAATGGCCGAACGACGTGCTGGTCCAGGGCAAGAAGTTGGCCGGCATTCTGCTCGAAAGTGGAGAGCAGGCCGGCCGGCATTGGGTGATCTGCGGCATCGGCGTCAATCTCGTCTCCTCCCCGCCCACCGGTCAGCTCTACCAGGCGACCGATCTGCAATCCTCGGGTGCGACGGCGATCGACCGGGACGCCGCGGTCGGTGATCTGGCCGGGTATTTCTCGCACCACCTCGCGGCCTATCTCGCCGGCGGCCTCCCGGTGATCCGCGACCGCGTCCTCACTCATCTGGCCGGGGTCGGCGGGCCGATCACCGCCCGGGTCTCCGACGATCCAGGCGACGATGTCACCGGCACCCTGCGCGGCCTCGATGCCCAGTGCCGGGCCGAGATCGAAACGGCCGACGGCACGGTTCGGGCGCTTTCCGCGGGCGACCTGTTCTTCGGTCCACCGCCGCAACCGGCGGCACAGCAGCCGGGGTGACACGGGGGCCGGCGCGTCGTAGGAAGTCTCAGCTAAAAAACCGAAGGGAGCCCGTCATGCCGATGTCCGCCGAAGCCGTCAAAGCCGCCGCCACCACTCTGATGGATCACCGTGCCCGCAAGGCGAGCCTGGACGCGCTGCCCGACGGCCAGAAGCCGGAGGCGCTGGATGACGGCTACGCCATCCAGGCGGCACTCATCGAGATGCGCGCCGCCGAAGGGGCGACGTCGATTGGCTACAAGATCGGCGCGACCAATGCCGGCGCGCGCGAGCTGCTCGGCCTGCCCGACATGTTCTGGGGCGTGCTGCTCTCGACCATGACCACCGAAAGCCCCTCGGCCTTCCCGAGCAAGGACCTCTACATCCGGGTGATCGAGCCGGAGATCGCGCTGCGCTTCGCCAAGCCGCTGGACGGGCTGAAGAAAACCATCACCGAGGCCGACGTGATCGACGCCGTCGACGCGGTGCTGCCGGCGATCGAGATCGTCGACACCCCGTACGGCGCCGGCTGGACGAAGGCGGGCGGTGCCTCGCTGATCGCCGATGACGGCGCGCACGGCGCCTGGATCATGGGCAAGCCGGTCGACGGGGCGAAGGACATGAACCTGCTCGATCTCGCCGTCACCCTGACCGCCGACGGCCAGAGCGTGCGTGAGGGCAAGGGCGGTAATGTCGAGGGCGGCCCGTTCGCCGTCACCGCCTGGTTGGTGAACGAACTCGCCAAACACGGCAAATCGATCAAGGCCGGCGACTACGTCACCACCGGCTCCACCACCCCGCCCTACCCGGCCCAGCCGAACGAGAAGATCGTCGCGGATTACGGCAAGCTCGGAACGGTCACGGTCGACTTCACCTGATCTGAGGGTTTCTGCGGCCGGCCCTTCGACATGCGCCCGTTGGGCGCTGCTCAGGACTTGATCCGGGACGGGGCGTGTCGAAGGGTGGCGGGTATGAATGGGGACAACGCCCCTCTCCCGCCTTCCCGGGCTTGGCCCGGGATCCATACGTGAGCGCGCCGGAACGGCGAAGGCTCCATCATCCTGCACCTCTCGGCCCCGGTACGGCGCCGGGGAGACCGAGTGGGATGACCCGCGCCCTCAGTTTCCCGCGCGGGGATCGATCGGGACGCCGGACTGGACGCCCGCCGCCGCCTCGTACAACGCGGCCGCACTCAGCAGATCGGCCTCGCCGCGTGGCTTGCCGGCGATCTGCAGGCCGACGGGCAGGCCCTCGGCGGTGAAACCCGCCGGCACCGAGATCGCCGGGCAGCTCGCGCAGGTGAAGGCATAGGCGACCGTGCACCACTCGATATAGTTCGAAAAAGTGTGGCCGTTGCACTCCTCGACATAGCGATGCTCGACCGGATACGGCGGCACGATGGTCGCCGGCGACAGCACCAGATCGTAGGTCCGGTAGAACTGCTCGACCCGGTGATAGAGCCGGCCGCGGGCCAGCTCCGCCTGGGCGATTTCCTCCATGGTGAGTTCCAGGCCCTTCTCGATGTTCCACACCACCTCCGGCTTCAGCAGGTCGCGGTGCTTCTCCAGCAGGGTCTTCTTGCCGGCGGCGAACTGCATGGCGCGCAGGGTCTGGAACACCATCTGGACGTCGGTGAAGTCAGGGCTCGCCTGCTCGACGATGCAGCCCATGTCCTCGAACACTTTGGCCGCCTTCTCGACGATGGCGGCGACCTCCTTGTCGACCGGCGTGATGCCGCCGAGATCGGTGCTGAGCGCCACCCGCGTCGGCTTGCGCTGCGCCTTGACCGCATCGGTGAACGACTCGACCGGGCGCGCCAGCGAGATCGGGTCGACCGGATGCTGGCCCGTCATGGCGTCGAGCATCAACGCCACGTCCGGCACATTGCGCGCCATCGGACCCTCGACCGACATGGTCATGAACGGCAGGTCGCTGGGGCCGTGGGCGACCCGACCGGGGCTGGGTCGAAAGCCGACGATGCCACAGAAGCTCGCCGGGTTGCGCAGGCTGCCGCCGAGATCGGAGCCCGACGCCAGCCACGCCGTCCCCGAGGCCAACGCCGCCGCCGAGCCGCCGGAGGAGCCGGCGACGCTGCGCGACGTGTTCCACGGGTTCACCGTGCGCCCGAAAACTTCGTTAAAGGTGTTCGCTCCGGCGCCGAATTCCGGCGTGTTGGCTTTGGCGTAGATCACGCCGCCCTCCGCCTCCAGCATCTCCACCAGGATGTCGGAGCTGTCCGGCACATTGTCCTTGTAGATCGGCGAGCCGTAGGTGGTCAGTACCCCCTCGGTCGCGGTCAGATCCTTGATCGCCACCGGCAGGCCGGCGAGCACGCTGTCCTTCGACGCGGTGGCAGCCCGCTCCCGCGCGCGCTCGAAGCACCGGGTCGGCAGCGCGTTGATCGTCCCGTCGACCGCCTCGATACGCTGCTCCAGCGCGTCCAGAAGATCGCCGGTGGTGACCTCGCCCCGCTTCAGCAGGGCAACGATCTCGGTCGCGGTCTTGGGGATCAGGTCGGCGGTGGACATGGCGGTACCAGGGCGTTGGATCAGGGAGGCGCCATCAAAGCGCCCCGCTTTCCCCATGGCAAGCAGCCGAGGACGTGCTCCTGGAATTGTCGCCCTCGCCCAGGCTCCCTATTCCGGCCGCGACGGCGCCGCGGCCTGCGACGACATCGCCTCGATCTGCCGCAGTGCCATTTTGGCCGCCGCGACGCGGGCCTCGGCGACCTTGGCGATCAGCCCCCTGCACTCCGTGTCCAGATCCGAGGGTTGACTGTCCGACAGGGCAACGATGCAGGGCAGATAGATCGCCCCGATCGGCGCGTTGGCGAGGAAGCGGGCGTTCATCTCGACGATCGACCGGGCGATCTCCGGATTCTGCCGAGCGGTGATCGTGCCGATATCCGGCGCGACGGCGGCGGTGGCGGTGGCTTCGGCCGCGGATTTGAGCGATGCGGTCAGGTTGGACACGGTGTCGAGGGTTTGCTGCGTATCGCGCTTCAGCTGCCGGTTCAGCGTCGCGAGCCTCTGCGGATCCGGTGCGGGATTGGCCGTCTCCGCGTCGATCTGCGCCTGGGTGTCCCTGACCGCGTCGGCGGCGGAGGCGAGATCGCCCTCGAGCCTGCGGATATCGCTGGTCGACAGGGCGGATTTCATCAGCGCCTTGCGGGAGTCCGACGCCGAGATGTCCGCTGCCGAGGACCCGCCGCCCGCCGCCTCGGTCGTGCCGGCGAACAATTTCCGGCCGAACGCGCCGCCGGCGATCTCGGTCTGCAGCATCGACACCGAGGTATCCGGGTAGCCGGCCAGGATGGCCGCGTAGCTCACATCCGACAGCGCCCCGTTGGCATAGGCCTCGCACGCCCGGTATAGCGCGTCCCGCAGGATCTGGATCGTCGCCAGACGCTCGCCCAACTGCGCGGCGGTCTGGGCCTGGGAGCGGGCGATCGCGGCCGCCACCTGGACCGCCGCCTTCGGCGACAATCCCTGCAGCCCCTGCAGCGCGCCGCTCAGGCCGAAATTCGAGGAGTTCGACAGGGCGCGGGCCAGGTCCGGGCTCGGCTCCGCACAAACGATGGTCGCGGGAACGACCCGCCCATGAACACTGCCGGCGCCGGGCATCGTCCGGTTGACCAGGCGGACATCGGCGCTGGTCAGGACCGCCTGGCCATTGGCGAAGCCGACGACACGGTCGACCTGGCCGGTGGGTCCGGCGCAGGCGGCCAGCGCGAACCCCATCAACGCGACACCGGTCCGAACCGTCTTTGCACCTCGCATCGCCTCCTCCGCTGTCGTGCCGTGTAGACCGACATGATGCCATAAACGCAGGAGGCGATGAATTTTCTATTCTAGATAGTACTTCCGACGCTCATGCCACGCCGCGTGGATCGACGAACGGCAGGCCCACGTAGTTCTCGGCCAGGGTCTTCTGGGCCGAGTCCGATTCCAGGAGATAGTCGAGCTCCGCGCGGTGCACCCGGCGTTCGAATTCCGGCTCGGTGTCGAACCGGTGGAGCTGGGTGGAGAACCACCAGGAGAAGCGCTGCACCTTCCATACCCGGGCGAGGCAGGCGGCACTGTAGCCGTCGATCCCCGCCGTCGATCCGGCCTTGAACAGGTCGATCAGCGCCCAGGACAGGATCCGCACGTCGGCGGCGGCGAGGTTCAGGCCCTTGGCCCCCGTCGGCGGCACGATATGGGCGGCGTCGCCGGCCAGGAACAGACGGCCATGGCGCATCGGCTCGGCGACGAAACTGCGCAGGGGCGCGACGCTCTTCTCGATCGACGGGCCGGTCCGCAGGGTAGCCGCCGCGTCGGCGCCGAACCGGGTCTTCAGCACATCCCAAAGCCGCTCGTCCGGCCAGTCGGCCACATCGGTGTCGAGCGGGCATTGGATGTAGTAGCGGCTGCGCGTCTCGCTGCGCATGGAGGCCAGCGCGAAGCCGTCCGGGTGGGTCGCGTAGATCAGTTCGTGGCTGACCGGCGGCACGTCGGCCAGGATGCCCAGCCAGCCGAACGGATAGGCCCGCTCGTAGGTGCGCAGCACACTGTCCGGAATGGACTGGCGCGAGATGCCGTGGAATCCATCACAGCCGGCGATCGCCGTGCACTCAACGGTGTGGGTCTCGCCGTCCGTCTCGTAGGTCACGCGCGGACGGTCGCTCTCGACGTCGTGCAGGGTGGCGTTCTCCGCCTCGAAAATCAGCGGCGCGCCGCTGGCAACCCGAGCGTTGATCAGGTCCTTGGTGACCTCCGTCTGGCCATAGACGGTGACGGTCTTGCCCCCGGTCAGACCCTCCAGGTCGATGCGGTGTCGGGTGCCATCGATGCAGATGTCGAAACCGGTATGGACCAGCCCCTCGGCCTTCAGGCGGGCGCCGACCCCGGCCTCGACCAGGAGATCCACGGTGCCCTGCTCCAGCACGCCGGCCCGGATCCGGCCCTCGACATAGGCGCGGGAGCGGCGCTCGAGGATGATCGTGTCGATGCCAGCGCGGTGCAGGAGCTGGCCGAGAAGCAGGCCCGCCGGCCCGCTGCCGATGATCACCACCTGTGTCCGCATTCCCCGCCCCCTTTTTATTGTTTGCAGGCGAACGATTTAGATCGCTGCCCTCAGCCCGTCCACCTACGCCGCGGCGGGCGCGGGATCACCCCGTCCAAACCAGGGAGATCACGCAGAGCGCAAACAGCGCCACCGACGGGTAGAAGGTCAGGGCGAAGCCCATCGATCGCGCCGCCGCCCCTCGGCGATACCCGACCCAGAACAGCAGACGCCCCGCGGCGAACAGCACGGCGGCGGCAGGCACCGCGGGCAACCATGCGGACGGCAGGACCGCCGCCGATATCATGTGCACCGCCAGCGCCAGAACCACCTGCTCCAGCGTGTTCTGCAGGATCGCCTGCTTGACCTTTGCCACCTCGGTCGCGACGGTCAGCCCGGCACCGTCGATGTCCTGCGGCGTACGGAACCGATGGCCGGCAAGGCTGCCGACCGCAGCGATCAGCCAGACCACGACCAGCAGATCCCAGCGCAGGATCTGGGAGAGCCGGCCGGCGAGATCGGCGGTCGGGATCAGCAGAGTCGGCGCCAGCCAGATGGCACCGGCCATGACAACGATCAGAACGACGACAGCCCCGACCATGCCGGTCAACACGCCGCGCTGCTTCTCGGAAAATGCCATCGCATGCCTCCTGTCGTTCGAACTGCGCCCGTCGACCCTATCGCTCCAGATTGAGCCCGATCTTGGCCGCCGTGGCCATCACCATCTCCGCCAGGGCCGGCAGCCTTGCATCGGGAAAGCGGGGCGCCGGTCCGGTCACGCTGATCGCGCCGACCACCGTACCATGGCGGCGGATCGGCGCGCCGACACAGCGCACGCCCGGATTGCGCTCCTCGTCATCAACCGCATAGCCGCGCGCCCGGCAGACCGCGAGGTCGCGTCGCAACCGTGTCCGATCGGTGATCGTGTTCGGCCCAAACCGCGGCAACTCGTCATCGGCAAGCAGGTCCGCGGTGAGCAGGTCGCAATCGGCCTCGCCCAGGGTCGACAGGATTGCCTTGCCGGTGCTGGTGCAATGCGGCGGCTCGCGCTCGATCCGGACGATCTCGTTGCTCGCTCCCTCCATCTCGCGGCGCTCGATAGAGACCACGTTGCGGCCGTCGAACACGCAGATATGGACGGCCTCGCCGCTTTGGTTGGTCAGCGTCTCCGCCGGTCCCCTTGCGTGGCGCATCAGGTCGACATCCGCCAGCACCACGCCGCCCAGCGCCAGCAACCGGAAGCCGAGCCGGTAGGCATCGCGTCGCCCGTCCTGGACCAGAAAGCCGATCTCGCGCAGGGCGGCGAGCTGGCGGTGGACCGTCGTCTTCGGCAGGCCGGTGCGCGCGGCGATCTCGGCCAAGGTCAGGCGGCGGGCGTCGCGGGTGAAGCAATCGAGCACCGCCGAAGTCTTGCGCAGAGATTTCATGGCTGGGATTTCATGGCTGGAACGTCATGGGAGGCTGGATCTCGCGGGAGGGTCACAGAAGAGAATTGTTCCGAATGTCGGAATTCATGGAACGCCATTGTTCCACATTGCGCAAGACACGGCAGAATGCGCTCCATAAAAGCCCATGTACCGGCCGCCTGTTCCGCAATGAAGAACGTGCCGGGCATTCATCAGGAGGAAGCGCCATGCCCCAGACTGCTGGGACCGAGCTCGCCGGGGTCATCCCGCCGTCCACCACCCCGTTCGACGCCGCCGGCGCCATCGATTTCGCCGCCGCCGGCAAGCAGATCGACTGGCTGATCCGCGAGGGCGCCGCCGGCGTGGCGGTCGGCGGCTCCACCGGCGAGGGCCATACGCTGGACGCAGAGGAGACCCGCGACCTGGTCGCCGCCGCCACCGATGCCGCGGCCGGGCGGGTTCCGGTGGTCGCCGGCATCATCTGCGACAGCACCCGCGAGGCGGTGCGGCGCGGCAAGCTGGTGGCAGGGCTGAAGCCGGCCGCCCTGCAAGTCACGCCGGTGCATTACCTGTTCCGGCCCTCCGACGACGACATGGTCGAGCATTTCCGCACCATGGCGGGCGAGACCGGGCAGAAGATCATCATCTACAACGTGGTGCCCTGGACCTATCTCTCACCCGCCCTGCTGCTGCGGATCTTCGACGAAGTGCCCGAAGTGATCGGCGTCAAGCAATCCGCCGGCGACCTGAAGCTGTTCGCCGACCTGATGATGGACGTGAAGCCGGGAAAATCGATCTTCAGCGCGGTCGACGCCCTGATGTATCCGTCCTACGCCATGGGCGCCCACGGCTCGATCGCGGCGATCCTGGCGGCGGCGCCAGGTGCGTCGGTGAAGCTCTGGGATCTGGTGAAGGCGGGCGACCATGCGGCCGCCCTCGACCTGCACTGGAAGCTGCTCAGGACCTGGAACGCGCTGATGCCGCACGACAACCTGCCGGCGGCGACCAAATACGCCCAGGCCCTCCAGGGCGTGCCCTCCGGCCTGCCGCGCCAGCCGATGGCGCCGGCCACGGCCAAGCAGAAGAAGGATATCGAGGCGGCGCTGAAGGGGCTGGGGGCGATCTGAGAAAGGCTTCTCAACACCCTATCCCACTCCCCGGACTTGTTCCGGGGGCGCGGTCCGGGATTGCGGGGATGCCGGAGGACGTTCCCCCTCCCGTCTTCCCTGCCTTGCACCGGAATCCAGGATTGGAGCCGCTGGAGCGCTCGGGCGCATTCTGCAACGTCCCGGCGAGCGTCTCCCTCGATCCCGGATCTGGTCCGGAACGGGATAATGGCATGAGAAGGGCCGGCGCGATCTATGCGCCGGCCCTTCATTTCTTTCACGGCCCCGGATCGCGTCCGGGGCGACGTCACGCGCGGGGCGCGTTACTTCGGCTGCGGGACGTAGCGCAGATACGGCTTCTCGGCGCGCCAGCCGTCCGGGAACTTCGCCTTCGCCGCCTCGTCATTGAGCGCCGGCACGATGATCACCTCGTCGCCGTTCTTCCAGTTCACCGGAGTGGCGACCTGGTGCTTGGCGGTCAGCTGCAGGGAATCGATGACCCGCAGAATCTCGTCGAAGTTGCGACCGGTGGCCATCGGGTAGACCAGGATCAGCTTGACCTGCTTATCCGGACCGATGACGAAGACGTTGCGGACCGTCAGGTTGTCGACCGCGGTGCGGCCCTCGGAGGTCTCACCGGCCCCTTCCGGCAGCATGCTGTACAGCTTGGAAACCTTGAGGTCGGTATCGCCGATCATCGGATAGTTCGGCTTCGTGCCCTGGGTCTCCTCGATGTCGACGGCCCATTTGGCATGGTTGTCCACCTTGTCGACGCTGAGGCCGATGATCTTCACGCCGCGCTTGTCGAATTCCGGCTTCAGACGGGCCATGTAGCCGAGCTCGGTCGTGCAGACCGGGGTGAAGTCCTTGGGGTGCGAGAACAGCACGCACCAGCTGTCGCCGATCCAGTTGTGGAAAGAGATCTCACCTTCGGTCGTCGTCGCGGTGAAATCCGGAGCGGTCTGGCCGATCTTGAGAGTCATGTGGGTCACTCCATCGTTTTCAGCATCACGCGCCGGAAACCCGGCCGCGTCTCGTCAAATCGATCCTTATCGCCGAGGCGTCGCTGCCGGTTATCGCCTACCGGCCGGCGTCTTCCTCCAGGGCGGCCCGCTGGCCGCGCGCGGACGTTAACCTCAAAGGGCCTGTCCGGACTTTGCTTTTATCGGCCCTGACGTATCACGGGTACGTGATAAATGTTAGCTTCGTTTCAAGCCGGTTTCATGGCGTTTCAGCCCCGCATCACCGATGTCCGAACAGGAGAAATATCCGTGGCGACTTTCGCTCCCGCCGATCTGCGTGCCCTCATCGCCGACGTGTTCACGAAGTCCGGTGTGGCGCCGGACATCGCCGGAGTGGTCGCCGACGCCCTGGTCCGGGCCGAGGCCGACGGCATCTCCAGCCACGGCGTCGCCCGGGTTCCGCCCTACGCCGAACAGGCGATGAACGGCAAGGTCGACGGCCATGCACGACCGACGGTGACCCGCAGCGCCCAGGCCGTGCTCGACGTCGACAGCAATATCGGCTTCGCCTTCCCGGCGATCCGCGCCGGACTGGACGCGGCGGCGGAGATCGTCGGCGACACCGGCATCGTCGCGATCTCGATAAAACACAGTCATCATTTCGGGGTCGCCGGCCACCATGTGGAGGATGCGGCCAACCGAGGATTGGTAGCGCTCGCCTTCTCCAATACCCCGGCGGCGATCGCGCCCTGGGGCGGCAAGACGGCGCTTTACGGCACCAACCCCGTCGCCTTCGCCGCGCCCCGTGCCGACGGCAAGGCGCCGCTGGTGATCGACCTGTCGGTGTCCACCGTCGCCCGCGGCAAGGTCGTGCTGGCGGCGAAGAAGGGCGAGGCCATCCCCGACGACTGGGCGCTCGACGCCGAGGGCAACATCACCACCGATGCCGAGGCGGCGCTGGTCGGGTCCATGGCCCCGCTCGGCGGGCGCACCGCCGGCGCGAAAGGTGCCGCTCTCGGCCTGATGGTCGAGTTGCTGTGCGGCGCCCTCACCGGTTCCAATTTCGGCTATCAAGGGTCCTCCTTCTTCGAGCCGACCGGTGCGCCGCCGTCGATCGGCCACCTGATCCTGGTCATGGACCCCAAGGCCTTCGGTGGCGGTGCCGGTTTCGCCGCCCGCTCGGAGGAGATGTTCGCCGAAATCCTGAAGCAGGACGGCACCCGTCTGCCGGGCGACAGCCGGCTGGCCAAGCGGGCCGCCGCACCGGGCGGGATCACCATTCCCGACGTCCTGGCGGATGACTTGAGAGCGCGGGCGGACGTATAAGTCGGATGTCCGGTTGCCATGATCGAAGGAGTATTCCGTGAGCGAAGATCTGATTGAACTCCGGGACCAGGTGATGGAGATCCTCACCACCTATGGACTCGAGGTGCTTGGCGCGATCGCCATCCTCATTGTCGGCTGGATCGTCGCCGGCTGGGCCAGGTCCGGCACGCGCCGCGCGCTCAACCGGGTGCGGTGGATGGACGACACCGTGCGGCCGATCTTCGCCGCCATTGTCGGCTATCTGGTGCTGGTCATCACCCTGATCGCGGTGCTGAACCAATTCGGCGTGCAGACTGCCTCGATCATCGCCGTTCTCGGTGCCGCCGGCCTGGCCGTCGGCCTGGCGCTGCAGGGCACGCTGTCGAATGTGGCGGCCGGCGTGATGCTGTTGTTCCTGCGCCCCTTCAAGGTCGGCGATTTCGTCGAAGCGGGCGGCGCCAGCGGGACGGTCAAGGAAGTCGGCCTGTTCAACACCGAGCTCGCCACGGCGGACAATGTCTACATCGTCGTGCCGAACTCCTCGATTTTCAGCCGGGACATCTCCAACTATTCGCGCCACGCCACGCGGCGCCTGGATATCCCGGTGGGTGTCGGCTACGACACCGACCTGACCCGGGCGCTCGAGGTTCTGCGCGGTACGATCGATGCCGACGGCCGGGCGCTGGCGACGCCGGCACCAGAGGTCATGGTGATGGAACTCGGCGACAGCGCGATCACCATCAACCTGCGTTTCTGGGTCAACGCCGCCGACTACTGGCCCTGCAAATGGGCGATGAACAAGGCGGTCAAGGAAGCCCTCGACGCCGCCGGCATCGAGATCCCGTTCCCGCAACGGGTCGTGCATCTGCGGCAGGAAGACGAAACCGCCGGCTGAGCCGCGCGGGCTCTCGGCTCACCGCGGTGCGATCGGGTCGCGCAGCAGGGCGACCCGGTAGGCTCCGATCCGCCGGAAGCCGACCGCCTCGTAGGCGGCCACGGCGGCCGGCGTGTTGGTGTACAGAAGAGAGCGTTCCACGCCTCGGTCCCGGGCCGCCCGCAGCGTCATCGCCACGAGGTGACGAGCGAAGCCGCGGCCGCGCTGCTCGGGCGGGGTCCAGACCGGCCCGACCTGAACCACGGCCGGCAGGCTCGCATTGAATCCGGACAGGCTGACCGGCCGGTCGGCCTCAAACAGGACCCAGGCCTGGTCACCGGTCATGAAACCATCGGTGCGCCGCGTCGCGATCGTGTCCAGACCCGGACCCTCAGGCGTCTTCAGCGCCTCGATCTCGTAACGCCGGATCCAGTCGGTCAGCACCGCCCGCCCGGCCTCCCGCGCGGGAGCCACCCGGCAGGGCGCCCGCGTCGCGGACACCGGCACCCGCAAGTCGCGCAGGTCCAGATCGAACAGACCCTCGCTTTCATTCACCAGGAAATCGGCACCGGTCAGGCCAAGCCGGTCAAGGACCGTCCGGGATTGACCGTCGTCCCCGACCACGCCGGCGATCTGCCTATCCGTCTCCCGGTGCACCGCATCGACCAACCGGATCAGTACCGGTGCCTCCGGCGCCTGGAAGAGGAGGTTGCCGTTCCAGTAATGCGCGATGACCCCGCGCAGGGAGTCGGTTCCGTCGAACGCCCCCCAATACCGCCCGGAATAGACCCGGCCCGAATACTCGAGCCCCTCGCGCCGCGCGTTTCCCAGAAGGAACATGCTGGACGCCACATGGCGCGCCAGAAAGCCGTTCAGGGCGTCGATGTCGGGAGGCGCAAGGACCCTGACGGAGAGTGGGGAATCGTGCATGGGTGTGGGCCGGGATTGGTGCGGGAGAATCCGTGCGAACGATGATCCACCCGCCGCGCGAAATCCACCCCGACTCAGTAGCTCCGTTCGAGCTTCAGCCAATTCCGGCGATCGCGGGACGTGAGCACCACATCGCGGACGCCGGAGCCGCTCAGCACCTTGAGCGGCACATCGACCCCGGCGGGGCCGAGATTCCGGACCTTGCGCCAGAGCTGCTCCATCTCGCGCACCGGCTCCTCGCCGATGCCGAGGATCACGTCGCCCGGGCCGATCCCGGCGGTCTGGGCCGGACCGCCCTTGGCGACGCGGCCGACCACCAGCGCGCCGTTGACCTCGTTCGGATAGAGGCCGATCCATGGGTGCGCCGGGGTGGTCGCGTGCCCGAAGGCGAGCAGGTCGCCCAGGATCGGTGGCAGCAGGTCGACCGGGACATAGAGGTTGCCCGGCAGGCCGACACCAACATCCTGCAGGATCAGCGAGCCGACTCCGACCAACCGTCCATCACCGGCAAACAGCGCCGCCCCGCCGAAATTGGGAATCGGCGGCGACGTATAGAGCGCGTTCTCCAGCAGATACTCCCAGCCGCCGGCGAACGGACGGATACCGACCAAAACGGTCGAGCGGGCATAGCCGGGTCCGGCGGCCAGCAGGGTGTCGCCGACCGACAGGTCCGCCACCGTCCCGAGGCGGGCGGGCGTTGCCTGCAGGGCGTCGAGGGCACGGATCAGGCCGAAGCCGGTCTCGTGATCGTAGGCGACCATCTCCGCCGGCACCCGATTCGCCGCCGTGTCGACCGCCCAGACCGCGTCCGATTCCATGATCAGATAGCCGATGGTGAGGATCAGCCCGCCGGAATCGATCAGGATGCCACCGCCCACCCGCTCGGTGCCGAGCGAGTCGGCGGTCCGCGCGTCGGCTGGGACGGCGCTGTGGATTTCAATGACGGCATTCAAAGGGTTGTCGTCGGCCCGTGGCGTCGCGAAGGGCGCGCAGGACAGCAGGGCCATGATCAAGAAGGCAAGTCTGCGCATGGCGCACCTCCTCTATCTCTACCGATAAAGGATAGGTCCCGATGGGCAGCGGTCCAGTCGGGACGTGTCGATTTTCTGAAAGCTTGATATCGTGAGGAGTTAGGGCCGGTCTCACAGGGTCGGCGGCACGAGTGCGGGAGACGGCGATGGCACGCGGACAGGACTACGTGAAAGCCAAGGCGCTGGAAGCGGTCGAAGCGGCCGAGGGAAACCGCCACGAAGCGGCGCTGCTGCTGCGGGTCTGGGCGGACGCCGATGACAAACTCTACCGCGCGCTCACCGCGCCGCTGATGGCAAACCTGACGGCACTGGCCATTCAGCGGGCGACCGGTGCGTCCGACGGCCACGAAATCGGCGGCAAGGGCGGGCGGAAAAAAGGCGCAAAGGGCCGCAAGCAACCGATCGCCGAGGCGGATCTCCTGGCCGCCATCGGCTCGCGCACCGGCCAGACCATGTCGAGCTATCGCCAGTCGGCGGCACCGCCGGCCCAAGGCAGCGCCCGGCACAAACAGGCCGTCACGCTGCTCGCCTCAGCATATCGACGCAAGCCGTCCAGCTGATCGGAAGTCGGGCCGCCGGAAGGCAGGCCCGCCGGATCAAGCCGGGCGGGACTTCACCATGTTCTCGTAGAGCTTGGCGATGTAGGTCGGATCCGCACCGATCTGCTGGTTGGTGCGCGAGCGGTGTTCCGCCGTCTCCGACACGCCGGCACCCACCATGTTCGGCGCCGCCTCATCCGGGCAGATGGCCAAGCCGGTCTTCTCCAAGCTCGCCATGATGTCCTGGCTCTGCTTGCGGAAGCGCTGGAACGAGGAATCGAACTTGCCGGCATCCTTCTTGCCCGGGCTGGAGGCCCGCGACAGGGCCATCGAGAAGATATCCAGGATCAGGTTCGAATTCCGGCTTTCGATCCACTCGGTGACCATGGCGCCCCACACCGCACTGACATAGGTACGCGACGCGGAGGCCATCATGCCCTTGGACAGGGTCTGATCGGCGGCCTGCACCATCGCATCCGTCGGGGAGCGCGGCACGATGACGAAACCCGCCAGCGTGAGTGACTCGACAACCTCCTCGGCGTCCTTGCGGTAGTTCTCCCACTCGTTCTCGATCAGAAACGATCCAAGGAAATCGACTTCATTGTTCTGGACGTTATTGAGGAAGCGCGCGAATTCCTTCGCGAAATACTCTACGACGGACGGCTGTTGATTGACTGCTGCCGTGTTCCTGCCACGCATCGCTATCACCCTAACGTTCTGGTGCGCCGTCTGCGGGCCGGCTCAAAGCCGGAAATCCGCCAACGCTCCCCAACTTTCTTCGCATCGTCACCGCACGGGCTCGACCCGTCTATGACCTATGCCACACCTAGTTCTAGGCGTCGAGGATGCCGGCCACTGTCTTCCAAGCGACGCCGGGTTGCCAGGTCGTTCGGCTATCCCTGGCATGGTCTTCGCCGCAGACTATAGCGATCATGTGTATTTTTTGAAGTGTGAACGAGTCCGAATTTGGTGAATGCTTTGAAATCAACACTCAATCAGCGGGTCACCCGTGGCTTGAGAAAGCGTGGCGGCGAGGGAATCACCACCCTGTCCTGCCCGTCCCGCAGGTCCCGCCAGTCGCGCGCGGTGTCACGATCAATCTCGCGTACCGGCGTGCGCCGGGGCTCGGCCGGCTTGGCCCGCAGGCGCCGCGCCCGGCGGCTGGCGTCGTCACCAATGCTGGAACGCTGCCAGGACGGCAACGCGTCGAAGGCAGCGGAGGCGGTCCGTAGATCGGCGCTGCGGCCGGAGCGGAAAGCCCGGTTGACCTCGCGTGCCACAATACTGCCGGCACCGAGTTCGGCACTGACGGTTTCCGACAGCACGCCAAGCGCGCGGCGATCCAGCGGGTCGATCTCAGACATCCGTTTCCCACTCAGCGGTTAGCGGTCCGATTTCATCGGCCTGTAAAGGGTATGCCACTGCACCGCGGTTGTCAGCCGTTTTGGGCCCGCGATCAATCATCCTTGAACTTCGCCCGCACCGCCGAGAATGCCTTGAGCACGGCGGCCTCGGTGGGCCCGCCGCGCCCGGTGATGCGGTTGGCGAGCACGACATAGAGGGCGTCGATATGCAGGTCGATGATGTCGGTCCGCCGGCGGTCGAGTTCACCGAGACCCGTGACGAAATCGTTCAGCGATTTGCCGATCGCCGTGAGCAGATCGTAGCCGATGGTTCCGCCGGCCCCCTTGATCTCCAGCGAGTTCGCGTAGATCAGAGCCAGGACGCTCTTGTCGCCGCCCTCCGCCTCGCCGATCTCGCGCAGGGCCTTGCGCATGGCGACCAGACGCCCGGCGATATCGGTGGTGAAGTTGTCACGCGCCTTGTGGACAACCTGCTCGAGCTTCTCGACCATCGCCGGAGAAAGCTTGAGATCGAAACCTTTGGTGTAATTGACCGCCTTGCGCCGCAGGTCCGGACGCGGCGGAATGATCTGGGCCCGACGCGCCATCAGTCGGTCCGCCGACGGTCGGGACCGTCGTAGGTGACCTGCCGGCGCCGCCGGTCCGGTCCGAAATAGTCGTCGATATTGACGAAGGCGCGGGGTCGGGCGATCACCGAGACAAGGCGGCGATACAGCCCCTCGACGTTGAAGGGCTTGGCCAGGAACTCGGTCACGCCGCGGTCGCGCGCGCGCATGACGTATTCCTCCTCGGAATTGGCCGTCAGCATGATGATCGGGATCATGCGGTCCGGCGAGTCGATGCCGGTCCGGACCCACTCGATAAGGTCGATGCCGTCCTCCGGTTCCATGTAATACTCGGTGATCACGATATCCACGGACTCGCCGCGCATGACGTTGCGGGCGCGCTCCACGGATGTGACGCTGCGGACCCGGCTCACTTCAAGCATGGCCAGGATGTCGCGAATGAGCTGGGTCGACAGTTTGTTCTGATCGACGATTAAAAAGCTCACTTTGGAGAAGTCGATTTTTTCGGGCATGCGCGCGCCGTTTCTCGGCCTCTCCAGTGATCCCTGCAATTTCGCTAAAAACATAAGCGGACCGCCGAGATAAGTAAATCAGTGCGGAGTGCGGTTCTGGTGATTCGACAGGTTTACTTCAACTGCCCGCCCCGCCAGGATCGCCGCCATGACCGATGATCCGATCCCCTTCTGCCTGCCGGCAGACCCGAACCCGCGTGCGCCCGGCTTCTCTGTTCCGGCCGGAGCGACCGACTCCCATTTCCATGTATTCGGCCCGGCCGACCGGTTTCCGTACACCGCGTACCGGACCTACACGCCGCCGGATCACCTGACCGACGCCTATCGCCACCTGATCGACACGCTTGGCGTGACCCGCTGCGTGACGATCCATCCGAGCGTCTACGGCACCGACAACGCCATCACCGAATGGCTGCTCGAGGAGGCCGCGGGCTGGGCCGGGATCGAGATGCGCGGCATCGCCGTGCTGGATGCCGGGATCGACGACGCGGCGCTGCGCCGGCTGGACCGGCTCGGCGTGCGCGGCGTGCGCTACAACCTGCTGTACAAGGGCGGGCCGCCGGCCAACGAGATCCGCGCCATGGCCGGCCGGATCGCCGAGCTGGGCTGGCACATCCAGTTCCTGGTCGACGTCTCGACCTTCGATCTGACGTGTTATGGCGAGCTGCCGGTGGAGATCGTGGTCGACCACATGGGCCACATGGATCCGGCCAAGGGCCTGGGCGAACCCGGTTTTGCCACCCTGCTCGACCTGCTGACGGCCGGCCGGACCTGGGTCAAGCTCTCCGGCGCCTACCGGAGCACCAACCTGCAGACACCGCCCTATACCGACGTGGTGCCGATCGCCCGGGCGCTTGTCGAGACCGCGCCGGAACGCTGCGTGTGGGGCACCGACTGGCCGCATCCGTTCTGCCAGATCCCAATGCCGAACGACGGCGACCTGATGGACGAGCTCGCGGTCTGGGTGCCGGACGAGGCCCAGCGCCGGGCGATCCTGGTGGACAACCCGGCTCGGCTCTACGGCTTCTGAACAGCCGCTTCTCCGGCGACCACAGGCTCATAGGTCCGGGTCGCCGTCACTGAGATCGCAATGGTGACCTCGTCGCCGACGGCAAGGTTCGTGGCCCATTCACCGGTGCCGATGGCGAAATCCTGCCGATTGACCACCAACATGCCTTCGGCACGCGCGGTACCGCCGTCGATCTCGAGGGTGAAGGGCAGGACGATCGACTTGGTGCTGCCTTTCAGGGTGAGCGCGCCGACGGCCTCGTACCCGCTGGCGACGCGCCGGATCTCGTGCGCCTCGAAGACCGCCTGGGGGAAATAGGCGACGGCGAAGAAGTCGTCGCCCCGGGCCTGGTCGTCACGGTCATCGTCCCCGGTATCGATAGAGTCGGTATCGATCACCACGCGGACCTCGCCGGCCGGCCCCTCCGGATTGAACTGAATGTCGACATCGTAGCTCTCGAACACCCCTTCGATCGGCGCCCCGAGCTGGGTGAAGGTAAAGGCGATGCGGCTCTTCGCCGGATCGGCCCGCCATGGCGGCATCTCTTCCGACGGTGCGGCCCCCGCGGTTGCCGCACCGATCAGCACGAACAGCGGCAGCAGCGTCAGCATGCGACGCAGCGTGGCGTCGCGGTCAACCAGATGGTGTTTCAGCGCGGCCGCCGCATGCAGCGCGACGAGACCGAGCAGCCCGTAGGCCAGGGTCTCGTGCGCTTCCTCGAACAGATGCGCCAGCTCCCGATCCGGCGCGATCGGGTTCGGCAGGACGACAAGGCCGAACAGGTTGACAGGGGTGTTCGCCGCCGCCGACATCAGCCAGCCCAGCACCGGCAGCGCGATCAGGCAGGCATAGAGCAGCCAATGGGCCGCGGTCGACGCCCGGCCTTGCCACCGGCTGTTGCCGAGAAATGGCGGCTGAGGATTGACGAGACGCCAGAGCAGGCGAAGGGCCGTCACCACCAGGATCGTCAGGCCGATCGACTTGTGCCAGCCATAGGCCTGCAGCTTGGCGAGCCCGATCGGCAGGGCGTCCATGCGCCAGGCGATGACGAACATGGCGGCGATCGCAAGGGCCGTGAGCCAATGGAATCCCTTGGCCATCCACCCGAATGCGGTCTCTGAGTTGCGTAGTGCCATCGGGCCCTCCTTGGCCCCCCGAGCGAGAGGATAGCTCCCGACGAGGCCGGACCAAGCCTGTAACGCTTCACAGTTCGGCGATCAGCCGGAACCGGCGCGCTGCGACCGCCGCTGGGCGACATGCTCGCGCCACGAAAGATAGATCCCGCTGGCGACCAGGATGGCGATGCCGGTCCAAGTGAAGGCATCAGGGAAATCGCCGAACCAAAGATAGCCGACCAATGTCGCCATCACGATCTCGGCGTAGATGAAGGGCGAGATCACCGAGGCCGGTGCCTGCTCGAAGGCGCGAATCATGAAGTAGTGACCGAACGCCCCGACCGAGCCCATCACCGCCATCCGCAACCAATCGCCCGCATCCGGCGCGTTCCACACGAAGGGCAGCAGCAGGCCCGCGCCAATCATGCCGACGAGAGAGGTATAGGCGAGGGTCACCAATGGCGGAGCCGCCGTGCTGAGATGACGGGTCAGCAGGGCATAGGCGGCGACACAACCGCCGGCCGCCAGCGCCAGAACCGCTCCCGGCTGGAACACGCCGAGACCGGGGCGCAGGATCACCAGCACACCGAGGAACCCGACCAGAACCGCGCCCCAGCGCCGCATGCCGACCTGCTCGCCGAGGAACAGGGCCGAGATCGCCGTGACAATCAGTGGCGCGACGAACATCAGCGCCAGCCCGTCGGCCAGCGGCAAGGTGCGGAGCGACCAGTAGAAGAACCCGGTGCCGGCCAGGATCGCCACACCGCGCGCGATCTGCAACCGCCACCGGTTGCCCTGCTTGAGGTCGCGGCCGTGCCGAATCGCGGCGATCGGCACGATGAACAGCGACTGGAAGGCGAAGCGGGCGAAGACCAGCTGAACGACGACGTAGCGGTCGCTCATCGACTTCGCCAGCCCCTCCATGATCGGCAGCAATGCGACCGACAACAGCATCAGCACGATCCCGAACAGCACCCGGTCCGGCGGGTGTGGCACCTGGAGCGGTGTCTGGTCGGTGGCGATGGCAGCGGTCGGCTCGGTCATCGGCGTCCCGGAAGGGGTGTTGGAGAGCGATCAGGCATCCGGCGATACCGGCGCCAACGAGGGAAGATCTGGTCTCGACCGCGTGCGCCCGCACGTCAAGAACAATCGAGGCGGCGCGAATTCCGACGCCCGATGTCTCGTTTGATGACGATACGGACTATATTCCTGGGACGTCGGATCTCGTGTTCGACAATTTCGGTCGCCTGCTCGAGGGTAAGCCGCTGCGCAACAGGGCCGCCCCAACCGGGGATACCAGCGCGCAGGGACCCGAGAACCGGAGGTGTTCGCATGCTCCGCCTGCTGCCGGTCGCCCTACTGCTCCTGCTCGCGCCAATCCGGGCGCAAGCCCAATCCACTCCGTCGACAGTCGACCTGCAGCTGGTTCTGGCCGTCGATATCTCCCGCTCCATGGACCATGACGAGCAGCGCCTGCAGCGCGCCGGGTATGTCGCGGCGCTGCGCGATCCCGAGGTGATCCGGGCAATCGAGGACGGGCCGCTCGGCCGGATTGCCGTGACCTATGTGGAATGGGCCGGCCAGGGCCTGCAGACCATCCTGGTGCCCTGGACCCTGGTCGATGGCAGCGCCGCCGCCGCCCGGGTCGCCGACCGGCTCGCGGCCCTGCCGCTGCAACGCCTGCGCCGCACCTCGATCAGCGACGCGCTCAGCTTTTCGTCCCGGCATTTCGAGACCTCCGGCTTCACCAGTCCGCGGCGGGTCATCGACGTGTCCGGCGACGGGCCGAACAACAGCGGCTTCCTGGTCACCGGCGCCCGCGACGCCGTGCTGGAACAAGGCATCACCATCAACGGCCTGCCGATCATGCTGAAGACCGGGCTGCCGAGCGGGTTCTTCGACGTCCGCGACCTCGACCTCTACTACGAGGACTGTGTCATTGGCGGCTTCGGCGCCTTCATCGTCACCGTGCAGGACGCGGCCAGATTCGCCGACGCGATCCGCCGCAAGCTGATCCTGGAGATCGCCGGCAGCACCCCGTCGCCGCGCATCGTCCCGGCGCAGTTTACGGCCCCGAGATCCGCACAGTTGAGCGCACAGACCGACTGTCAGATTGGCGAGAAGTTGTGGGACGCATGGATGAACGGCATGGAATAGCCATGGTCAACCACGAATACGCATGACGTGATGCCAGATTGGAATGAATTCAATTCCAGACCGACCCCCTCGGAACCAGTCGTCCATGAGGTATATCAACTGTCCATGGCCGATTCACCCAATGCCGACGACCCTGGACGCCCCGACACCACCGGCACGCCGTTCACCGTGGCTCTGACCCGCGACACCCTGCGGTCGGGCAAGATCCGGGACCTCGTCCAGAAGCACGAACCGACCTTCAAAGCACTCTCCGACGAGGAACTGGCGGCGTCCCGTGCCGCGATGTTCCCAGCCACCGGCAGGCCCGAGAGCGATGTCTGGCTGTTCGGCTACGGCTCGCTGATCTGGAATCCGGCGATCGAATTCGCCGAAAAGCGCACGGCGACGGTCCATGGCCTGCACCGGCGGTTCTGCCTGCGCACCCGGCTCGGCCGCGGCACGCCGGAGCAGCCGGGCCTGGTGCTCGGCCTCGACCGGGGCGGGCGCTGCCGGGGCGTGGCGTTCCGAATCCCCCGGGACATCGCCGAGGCGGAACTGGACATCGTCTGGCGCCGCGAGATGGTGACCTACGCCTATCGGCCACGCTGGCTGAAGGCGGCGACCGATCAGGGCCCGATCCGGGTCATCGGCTTCGTCATCAACCGCACCCATGACCGCTACTGCGGCCAGCTTCCGGAAGACGAGGCGGCGGAGACCATCGCCCGGGCCTGCGGCTTTCTCGGGCCGTGCTGCGAGTATCTGTTCAACACGGTCGAGCATCTGCGCGAGCTCGGTATGCCCGATGCCGGGCTTGAGCGTCTGGCCCGCCGGGTGATCGCCAAACGCGCCGCCGACGCGGCATCGGCGCTGGACGCCGGTCTCGACGCGGGCGGCGAGACCGCGTAAGACGAAGGTCTTCCACGCTTGAGGGTGCCGTGGCCCCGCCGAACACGCAGAGCTATCTGGACGACGGCCATGTCGGGCGCGGCATCGCGCTGATTTGCGGCGCGTTTCTGCTGTTCGCCTGCCTCGACACCTCGGCCAAGGTCCTGAGCCGCGATCTGGACACCCTGCAGATCGCCTGGGCCCGCTTCGTCGGCCACGCGGTCTTGGTGACGGTCGTCCTCATGCCGCGCAAGGGACCGCGGGTCTTCGCCACCAGCAACCTGCGCCTGCAGCTCGCCCGCTCGGTGCTGCTGGTGATGTCGACGGTGCTGAACTTCACTGCCGTCAGCTACCTGCCGCTGACCACCACGGCCTCGATCTTCTTCACCGCGCCGCTGCTGGTCGCCGCCCTGTCGGTGCCGATGCTCGGCGAGAATGTCGGCTGGCGGCGCTGGTCGGCGATCGGCGTCGGCTTCATCGGCGTGCTGGTGATCATCCGCCCCGGCGCGGCCGAGGTGCATTGGGCGATCGGGCTCTGCCTCGCCAACGCCCTGGTCGCGGCCCTGTACAGCATTGCCACCCGCAAGCTGGCGGCGCGCGATCATTCCGACACCACGTCGATCTATTCGCCCCTGGTCGGCGCCGTGATCCTGCTGCCGGCCCTGCCCTATATCTGGAGCCCGCCGGAGACGGCCATGCACTGGGTGCTGCTCTGCCTGACCGGCGTATTCGGTGGCGTCGGGCACTGGCTGGTGATCATCGCCCACCGCTATGCCGGAGCGTCGGTGCTCGCCCCCTTCACCTACAGCGCGATCGTGTGGATGACGATCTCGGGCTACCTGGTGTTCGGCGACCTGCCGGACGAATGGACGATCGCAGGCGCGGTGATCGTGGTTGCCAGCGGGCTCTACGTCTTCCACCGTGAACAGATCCGCAAGGCCGAACGCTAAGGCCCGAAGCCAACAAGACTTCAAAGGGGGAACACACCGATGGGCGTCGCGACCGATCTGTTTGACCTCACCGACCGGGTGATCCTGATCACCGGTGCCTCGCGCGGCATCGGCCTTGCCATGGCCCGGGCCTGCGGCGTCCACGGCGCCACGGTCGTGCTGAACGGCCGCAATGCCGACGCCCTGCAGAGCGCGGCCGACGCCCTGGCCGCCGAGGGGATACCGGCCGAGACGGAAGCCTTCGACGTCACCGATGAGGTGGCGGCACGCGCCGCCCTGGAACGGGTGATCGACCGCCACGGCCGGCTCTGGGGCCTGATCGCCAATGCCGGCGTCCAACATCGGGTGCCGGTGCTCGACTTTCCGACCGACGATTTTCGCCGGGTGGTCGAGACCAACCTGACCGCCTGCTTCACGCTGGGCCGCGACGCCGCCCGGCACATGGCCGAGGCCGGCGGCGGGCGCATCGTCAATACCGTCTCCATGCTCGGCCCTCAGGCGCGGCCGACCGTTCCGGCCTATATCGCCGCCAAGGAAGGCCTGCGCGCCCTGACCCGGGCGATGGCCGTCGAACTCGGCGGCAGGGGCATCACCGTCAACGCGGTCGCCCCTGGCTATGTGGCGACGGAGATGAACACGGCCCTGATCGAGAACCAGGAATTCAACGGGTGGGTCGTCGGCAAGACACCGCTCGGGCGCTGGGCCGATCCGGCGGAACTTGGCGGCGCGGCGGTCTATCTGATGGCCGATTCCGGCAGCTTCGTCAGCGGCCAGATCCTCGGCGTCGACGGGGGTATGAGCGTGCAGGTCTGACCCGGGAAGGCGTCGCATCCTTCTTCCGACTTCCTGGACTTGATCCAGGATCCGGTGCGGAACGTGGATCCTGGATCGCGCTTGGCGCGTTCTGGAAGTCGGTTAGAGCTTGAGAAAGTGGCCGGGCTCCCCGCCGGGCCCTATCCCGACGCCAGCGTCTTGATCCGCTGCAGCACCGTCTCGATACCGGCCTCCGGATCGCCGAGATCGACGCTGCCGGCGGCCGTCATGGCCCGTTCGGCAATCCCCTCGTCGGCACAGAGTCTTGAGATCGCGTTGCGCAGGCTGGCCTCGTCCTCGCGCCCGGTGGCCAGCGCCACCGTCCCGCCGGTCTCCTCGAGCCGGCGCGCCGTCACCGCATGTTCCAGGTTCCAGGGCAGGATGAACTGCGGTGTCCCGGCGAGCAGGGCGGCCACCGCCGTCGACAGCCCGCCATGGTGCACCACCAGCCGGACCGAGGGGAGCATGGTCGCGAAATCCTGGGGCGTGGTGTGGATCTTCAGGCCCGGCCCGCTCTCCTTCCGCGCCCCGTCCGGCGACAGGTCGGAGATATAGGCCTCGCCCGCGACCTTGGCCGCCTTGACCGCCTTGGCCGCCGTCGCCGTCAGCTTGTGGGTGCGCGGCAGGTAGAGGAACACGCCGCGTGCGCGCCGCTCGGCCACCGGGCGCGGGGTGATGTTCCGCGGCATGTTGAACGGCGGCAGGGTCGGTGCCGGGCGGTAGGCGGCATACGGGTCGACCAGCGGCAGGGTGAAGACGAAGGTCTCGTCGCCGTGCAGCACGTCGGCGAGATAGTCCACGCCCGGATCACCAAGCACCCCCAACGCCGTGTTCACCGCCTGATGCAGAGCCCGCTCGTTCTCGATGCTGAAATCCTGCAGCGCCGTCTGCCAGGGACGGATCGGCGGCATGGCACGGCCCGCCGGCGGCGTGGTGTAGCCATTGCCGACGCCGATCCGCGGCACCCGGCCGCGCGCCGCCAGATTCAGCGTTGGCGAGAAGTCGCCGACCACCACATCCGGCTTCACCACCGAGATCAGGTCGCGCCAGGCCGAAATCCGGTGACGCAGCGCCTCGGCATTGCCATAGCCGATGATGCGCAGCACATCGGCGAAATTGTGGGTCGGGATCTGGCGGATCTTCGGATCGTTGGGAATGTTCCAGCGCGGCGCCTGGATCACCGAGACCCCTGGCAGGCGCCGGCCGGTCGTCCGATCGATCAGCGCGTCGCCGCGTTCGATCTCCTGCAGCGCGCAGACGATCTCCCAACCTTCGGCCGACAGGCGCTCGGCGATCGGCCGGAACCGCGTGACGTGACCGAGGCCGGCCCCGAACTCCCACCCAAAAAGTATGCGCACTTCGCCAGATCCCGTGCTTCGATAGGCAACCTCACCTCCATAGCGCGCCCGGCCGGCCGACGCCACAAGGGGCCGCGCCCTCTGCAGCACGAACCGGAGACTCCCGATGACCTTCTCCATCGCGGCGCGCGATCCCGAAACCGGGGCCTTCGGCCTTGCCGTGACCACGTCCGGCCTGTGTGTCGGCAGCCGCTGCCCGCATGCCCGCGCCGGAATAGGCGCGGTGATGAGCCAGCACCGCACGGACCCTCGCCTTGGTCCGCTCGGCCTCGACCTTCTGGCCCGCGGACTGACGGCCGAGGAGACCCTGGCCGCCCTGGTCGCCGGACGCAACGACGCCGCCTGGCGGGAAATTGCGGTGGTCGACAATGCCGGTCGGACCGCCGCCTTCCACGGCAGCGAGATCTACTCCCTGCACGGTCACGCCACCCGCGACGGCGCGATCGCCATTGGCAATATCCTCGGCGATGAAGCGGTGCCGGGCGCGATCCTCGACGGATTTCTCGGCTCTGCCGCCGACCCGCTCGAAATCCGGCTGGTCACGGCGCTCGACGCCGGGCTGGCGGCGGGCGGCGAGCTCGGCACCCTGCAGACCGCCGCCCTGCTGATCGTGCGCGACGATCCGTTCCCATGGATGGACCTGCGCATCGACCGGTCGGCCGAGCCGCTGGCCGACCTGCGCGCCCTGGCCGAGGCCTATGCGCCGAGTGCTGCCGGCATCCGCCAGGTCGTCGTCGCGCCGGAAACCGTCCCCAACAATGCCGAGATGGTGCGCCGCCACCAGGAGCTGATCGCCGCCCGCGCTTGAGCGTTGCGGCGGCGGATTCTATGACACCCGGCATGACACTGCTCAGCGACATCGACCGCCCGGCTTTCGAGGTGGTGAACCCCGACGGTCGGGCCCCCGTGATCTTCGTCTCCGACCACGATTCCAACGCCGTCCCGGCTTGCCTCGACGATCTCGGCCTCGCGCCGGCCGATCTGGCGCGGCATATCGGCTACGACATCGGCATCGCCCGTGTGGCCCGGCATCTGGCCGCCCGGTTCGACGCGCCGCTGATCGCCAGCGGCTATTCCCGGCTGGTCTGCGATGTGAACCGGGTGCCCTATTCCCCGGCCTCGATCCCGGAGATCTCCGACGGCACCCCGGTGCCGGCGAACCGGGGCCTGCATGCCGACGACCGCCGGGCGCGCTACGACGCGCTGTTCCACCCCTATCACGGGGCGATCGCCAATCTGCTGGACGCACGGGTCAGGACAGGCGCACGCCCGCTTTTCGTCGGCCTGCACAGCTTCACGCCACGGCTGGTCAGCGCGCCGGCGGACCGGCCCTGGGAAATCGGCTTCCTGTGGGCCGAGGATGCGGCCACCTCCGCACAGACGATGGCGCTCTTCCGCCGGCTGTTCCCCGATGTGTGCGTCGGCGCCAACCAGCCCTATTCCGGCTCCTCGCCCCAGGGCTACACCATGGACGTCCATGCCGACCGGCGCGGACTCAGCAATCTCTGTCTGGAGTTCCGCCAGGACCTGATCGGCGACGATGCCGGCGGCGATCTCTGGGCCGACCGGTTCGGCGATGCGCTGGCGGAACTGCTGCGCACCGGCACCGGGGACTAGCGCCCTGCGGTCCGAGGACCGATATTCGGAACCAAGAGACGACCAACCGGAGGATCGACCATGGCCGACCAGTCCAATCTCGACGAGACGACCCGCACCGAGCTCGAGGCCGCCGCCTTCCGCACCTTGGTGGCGCATCTGCGTGAGCGCACGGACGTCCAGAACATCGACCTGATGAATCTGGCCGGCTTCTGCCGCAACTGCCTGTCCAAATGGTACCGGGCCGCCGCCGAGGACAAGGGCCTCGACCTCGACTACGAGCAGGCGCGCGAGATCGTCTACGGCATGCCCTATGGCGCGTGGAAGGCGAAGCACCAGGCCGAGGCGACCGCCGATCAGAAGGCCGCGTTCGACGCCCAGGCCAAGCCCTGAAGCGGGCCGACGACGGGAGGGGCAACGCCCTGATCGCGTTCCGATATCGCCGCACTCGGGCCTAACACCGGTCATGATTGCTGGCGTATGATGCCGGCCCGGCCAGAACGGTCGCCCTGGGAGGAAACGAGTCCATGCCGGATCAACTGCGCATCATCGCTCTGCTGCTCTCCGCCGTTGTCGTCGCCATCGGCGTCGCGGTCGGAGGCAAGTTCATCGGCGACGGGTTCCGCGACGGCCGGGCGGCCGACCGCTTCGTCAGCGTCAAGGGTGTGGCCGAGCGCGAGGTGACCGCCAATCTGGCCGTCTGGCCGGTGCGGATTACCGAGACCGGCGACGATCTGGGTGCCACCCAGTCGCGCCTCGAGCAGGATGTCGACGCGCTGATCGTGTTTCTGGTGGGAGAAGGCATCCTCCAGGAAAACATCCTGCGCGGCCGGGCCGAGGTGCAGGATCTGCTGGCCCAGGCCTATCGCCCGGACGGCATCGAGAAGGGCCGCTACATCCTGGCCCAGACGGTCACCGTGCGCACCGACAACGTGACGCTGGTCGATACCGCCGCCGCGCGGATCGGCGAGCTGGTGAAGATGGGCGTGGTCTTCGCCGAGACCGGTGGCCCGAGCTATGTCTTCACCGGCTTGAACGAGATCAAACCGGACATGATCGCCGAGGCGACGAAAGCGGCCCGCGAGGGCGCCCAGCGTTTCGCCGAGGACAGCGGCAGCACGGTGGGCGCCATCCGTCAGGCAAATCAGGGCGTGTTCACCATCGGCCCGCTGGTCGGATGGAACAGCGGCAACCCGGCCGGCGCCATCGAGAAGCGCGTGCGCGTGGTTTCGACGATCGACTTCTTCCTGAGGGATTGACGCGTGTGACGGTTTGAGAGGGCTCAGGCCGCCTGCACCAGACGTGCCGCCGGATCGAAGGGCTGCAGGTTCTCCACGAACATCTCGGCACAGCGTTTCCAGGTGAATTGGAGCCCGCGCGCCCGAGCCACCTCCCGGTCAATCCGCAACGCTCCTTCGACGGCTTTGGCCAGATCCTCGTCCAGGACCCCCGCCCCGCTGTCGGCGATCACATCGAGCGGGCCCGCCACCGGATAGGCCGCCACCGGCACGCCACTGGCCAGCGCCTCGACCAGCACCAGACCGAAAGTGTCGGTGCGGCTCGGGAAGACAAAGACATCGGCCGAGGCGTAATGCGCGGCCAGCGCCTCGCCCTCCTTGGCGCCGACAAAAACCACGTCGGAATACTTGCGCGCCAGGTCGGCACGCTGCGGGCCGTCGCCGACCACCACCTTGGTGCCCGGATGGTCCAGCGCCAGGAAGGCACCGATGTTCTTCTCCACAGCGACCCGGCCGACATACATCATGATCGGGCGCGGCAGATCCAGGATCGAGGGGCGGGGGTAGAACAGGGCTACGTCGACGCCGCGGGTCCAGTCGCGGATATTGGTGAAGCCGTTGGCCTCCAACTCGCGGCGCAGCGACGCGGTGGCCACCATCACGCCGCCGGACGCGCCGTGAAACCGGCGCATCATCCGATAGGTCCAGGATACCGGGATGCCGGTACGGGCATGGACGTATTCCGGAAACTTGGTGTGATAGGCGGTGGTGAACGGCAGGCCGCGGTTCAGGCAGTAGCGCCGTGCGGCATGGCCGAGCGGACCTTCGGTGGCGATGTGGATCGCACAGGGATGGGCCGCGTCCAGCAGTTCGGCGATCCGGCGATCCGGGAACAGCGCCAGCCGGATCTCCGGATAGGTCGGGCAGGGCACGGTGCGGAACTTGTCCGGCGTGACGAAGGTCACCCTGTGCCCCATCCCCTCAAGCTGGTCGGCGGTGGTTGCCAGCGTGCGCACCACGCCGTTGAGCTGGGGATACCAAGCGTCGGAGACGACCGCGATATGCAACGGGTCGCCGAGCACGGGGCTGCCAGTCACGGTCGCCGCCTCGCCCGCACGCGGTCAGGCGGCGAAGGAGAGCTGGCGGATCTCCGCCCAGTGCAGGATCTCCATCTCGCCATCCATGTTTTCCACCAGGGCTGTACAGCTCTCCACCCAGTCGCCGTCGTTGCAATACAGGATGTCGTCGATCATCCGCATCTCGGCCTTGTGGATGTGGCCGCACACGACACCGTCGACGCCGCGCTTGCGGGCCTCGTCGGCGAGCGCGTCCTCGAACGCGCCGACGAACTCCACCGCGCGCTTGGCTTTCTGCTTCAGATAGGCCGAGAGCGACCAATACGGATAACCGAGGCGGCGGCGGATCTCGTTGAAGACCGTGTTGAACGAGAGCAGCGCGTTGTAGGACCAGTCCCCCAGCACCGCGAGCCACTTGGCATAGGTCACCACCACGTCGAACTCGTCCCCATGGATCACCAGGAAGCGCTTGCCCTGCTTGGTGACATGAATGTGTTCGGGTCGGATCTCGATCTGACCGAAATCCGAGTTCAGGAACTCGCGGAACAGATCGTCGTGGTTACCGGGGATGAAGATGACCTTGGTGCCCTTGCGCGCCTTGCGCAGCAGTTTCTGCACCACGTCGTTATGGCTCTGACGCCAAGCCCAGCTGCGCTTCATCCGCCAGATGTCGAGGATGTCACCGACCAGGTAGAGGTACTCGGAATCGGTATGCTTGAGGAAATCGAGCAGGTATTCTGCCTGACAGCCCCGGGTGCCGAGATGGATATCGGAAATCCAGATCGCCCGATATCTCGCCACGCCCCGTTCCGCGTTCATGCCGCATCCCCCATCGTAGCCATGGCCTACGCATGAAATTCAATAAGTTGGGAGCGCAGATACTTGACACTCAATATGTAGTAAAGTGAAATATAGATGACAATTCACAGACCATGATTAAGTTAAAATATTCGATAGCATTTGAATTACACGTCACAAATCCTTAACGTTATTGAATACGTTGAGTTTCTACACACAAAATCACGAGACCGGTTGAGAGGGCACTTGGACATGCGCACCGACAGCGCGGCCACTTCGAAGAATTCGACCGGTGATCCGGAGGCAGCCCCGGAGGCGCAAGGAGATCGGTCTCCCGCCGCGATTCGCCGGGCTCTGATCATCTTCAACCGGAATGCGGGGGGCGGCCGCAAGGTGGCGCGCCTGGAAGAGGTCGTCGCGCTGTTGCGGGAAGCCGGCGTCGACGTCGAGGTGCATGAAACCGCGTTCGCCGGCGATGCCCAGCAGACCGCCGCCGACGCCAAGACCATCGGGTCCGGTCCCGACGTCGTAATCTGCGCCGGCGGCGACGGGACGATCAACGAGGTGGTCAATGGCCTGGCGGGCGGGAACACCCCGCTGGCTTTGCTGCCGATCGGGACGGCCAACGTCCTGGCCGCCGAGATCGGTCTGGAGACCGACCCGCAATCGGTCGTGGTCACAATCCTGTCGGGGGTGTCGACGCAGGTGCATCTGGGTATGGCCAACGACCGTTACTTCGCCCTGATGGCCGGCGTCGGCCTGGATGCGGAAGTCGTGGCGACGGTCGACGTCAAGCTGAAGCGGCGAACCGGCAAGCTCGCCTATGCGCTGGCGACCGCGAAACGCTGGGCCGCCTACCGGAACCACCGGTACCGCGTCACGATCGACGGCACCGTTCACGAGGCGGCGTCGGCGATCGTCGCCAACGGCCACTACTACGCCGGAAAGTTCATCTGCGCCGAGGACGCGCGCATCACCGAGCCCGGCCTGCATGTCTGTCTGTTCGAGAAGCCCGGTCGCTGGCAGGCGATCTACTACATGATGGCGCTGTTCGGCGGTTTCCTGGATCGTCTGAACACCTACCGGGTCATCCCCGGACGCGTGATCTCGGTCGAGAATGGCCGGGAAGGACCAGTCCAGGGCGACGGCGACATCATCACCCGGCTTCCGGTCAGCATGTCCGTCGCCGCCGAGACGATCTTCCTGCGGATGCCGCCAAAGCCGACATGAGCCCGCCCGGCCGGATCCGCCCGCTCAGCGAACGAGCAGGGTCGGCGCTTCCGACCAGTGGGCCTCCTGCCAAGCCTTGTCGGCAGCGGCGATATATCCGTCCGGATTGCGTTGCCAGATCCCGCGCACGGCGTCGTTGCGCGACAGGTAGAGCTTGCCGTCGATGATGTCGAATACCCGGGGGTCGGCCGCGTAGGCCTTGCCGCGCGACATGCCGTAGAGGCTGTAGCCGCCGTATTGCGGGGCGAAACGCTCCGGCTCGCCACGAAACAGAAGCGCGTTTTCATCCGACGTGAAATGCCACACGACACCGTTCCAGTCGACCCGATGGGTTTCCGAACCCTCCACCGGCTCGCGGTCGAGGAAATAGGCCACGGTGTCGTAACCGCCCAGCGCGACCCCGCCGCGCTCGAACACCGGCCTCGCCGCCACACCCGCCGCGCCGCGCGCCGAGAATCCGGCACCGCACGTGACGATGAATGCGCCAACGACGCCCAGGCCCAAGATGACGGAAAACCTGAGAATGGCGGGTAGGGTGCGCATGGTCTGCTCCTCTGGGTGCCCGGCGCCTTCACGCCGGTCTCCTCCGCCCGAGCCCGCATATGGGGTGGACGCAGCGCCCCTACCAGAGGAAATCTTTCACGAATGCGGGAGCACTCTCGCCGCCCGAGTCAGCCCTCGCCGCCGCCGACCAGAAGTCCCTCGATCCGCAGGGTCGGGCTGTCCATACCGTACTTGAACTCGAGATCGTCGGCCGCGACCAGGGAGGCGAACATGTCGCGCAGATGGCCGCCGATCGTCATCTCGGAGACCGGAAAGGTAATCTCGCCGTTCTCGATCCAATAGCCCGACGCCCCGCGGCTGTAGTCGCCGGTGACCAGGTTGACGCTGGTCCCCATCATCTCGGTAACGAAGAAACCGCTCCCGATGTCCTTGATCAGATCCTCGGGCGAGACCGTACCGGCAGCGAGATAGAAATTGCTGACGCTCGGCCCGGGCGTGCCACCGGTTCCGCGCGAGGCGCTGGCGGTGCTCTCCAGGCCGAGCTGGCGGGCGGTGGCGAGATCCAGGGTCCAGCTTGTCAGCCGGCCGCCGTCGATCACCGCGCGCGGATTGGTCGCCAGCCCCTCGGCATCGAACGGCTTGGAGCGGAAGCCGCGCGGGCGATGCGGATCGTCGAGGATCTGGATCTCCGGGCCGAACAGCTGCGCGCCCATGGAATCCTTCAGGAAGCTGGTGCCGCGGGCGATCGCCGAGCCGCTGATCGCCGAGGCCAGATAGCCCAGCATGGATCGCGCGGCCCGAGGCTCCATCACCACGGGCACACGGGACGTCTTCGGGCGGCGCGGGTTAAGACGGCGCACCGCGCGCTCGCCGGCGCGGCGGCCGACCGCGGCGGGGTCCTCCAGGTCGACGTCGAACACCTTGGCGCTATAGTCGTAGTCGCGCTCCATCTTCTGGCCCGTCCCGGCGATCACGGAGACGCCGAGGGAGTAGCTGGAGCGTTTGTAGCCGCCGGCGAAGCCGTTGCTCGCGGCCAGGGTCACGTCGGTCACGCCGAACCCGGCCTCCGCCCCTTCCGAGTTGGTCACGCCGGCGACCGCGCGGGCCGCGTCCTCGGCAGCGCGGGCGCGCTCGACCAGGGTGTCGGCGCTGGGCTCGGTCGGGTCGAACATCTCGATCTGCGGCCAGTCGGACGCGATCTGCCCCGGTTCGGCGAGGCCGGCATAGGGATCCTCCGGCGCCACCTTGGCCATGGCGACCGCCCGCGCGATCATGTCGTCCAGCGCGTCGCCCTTGAAGTCGGTGGTCGAGACCACCGCCTGACGCCGGCCGACGAAGACCCGCAGGCCGAGATCCTTGCCCTCGGACCGTTCCACCGATTCCGGTTTGCCGAGGCGCTGGGACACCGACTGGGAAACGCCCTGGGCCAGAATAGCGTCCGCGGCGTCGGCGCCGGCACGCTTCGCCCGGGTGAGGAGATCGTCGAGCAGATCCTGCGGCTTCAGATCGGTCATGGAGGCTTCCTATTCGGGCTGGCGTCTCGTCCCTCGACCAATTAGAGGGCTGAGAGGGATGGCGCAACCTTGCGCCCGTGTTTACCGGAGGGGTCGATGACCTTGGATATGGAGCGTCTCAAGCGCATTGAGAACGGGGAGAAGGTTCAGGGCACGTTCTCAGCCGAAGAAATGGCCCGCCGTCAGGCCGGCCTGCGGACCATCCTGGCGGAGCAGGGGATGGAGGCCGCAGTGCTGACCTCGTATCACGCGATCAACTACTACACCGACTTCCTCTACACCCGGTTCGGCCGGCGTTACGCCTGCGTCGTCACCGCCGACGCGGTCACCACCGTCAGCGCCAATATCGATGCCGGCCAGCCCTGGCGCCGGACCGCCGGCAGCAACCTCGTCTATACCGACTGGCGTCGCGACAACTGGTTCCACGCCCTGCAGACCCTGCTGCCGGGCGCGACACGCATCGGCATCGAATACGACCATGTCGATCTGGACACCCGACGCCTGCTCGGCGAGGCGTTCCCCGACGCCGAATTCTCGGACGTGGCCGCCGCCTCCATGCGCCAGCGCATGACCAAATCCGCCGAGGAGATCGCCCTGATCCGCCACGGCACGCGGATCGCCGATATCGGCGGGGCGGCCTGTGTGGAGGCGATCGGCGTCGGCGTGCCGGAGCATGAGGTCGCCCTGCATGCGACCCAGGCAATGGTGCGCGAGATCGCCCGGACCTTTCCCCATGGCGACCTGATGGACACCTGGACCTGGTTCCAGTCCGGCATCAACACCGACGGCGCCCACAATCCGGTGACGTCGAGGCGGATCGGGGCCGGCGACATCCTGTCGCTGAACTGCTTCCCAATGATCGCCGGCTATTACACCGCCCTGGAGCGCACCCTGTTCTGCTCGTCGGTCTCCGATGCCCATCGGCGCTACTGGGACATCAATCTCGAGGTCTACCATGCGGGTCTGGATCTGATCCGACCGGGCACCCGGTGCTGCGACATCGCCCAGGCCTTGAACGGGATCTACGCCCGCCACGGCGTGCTGGAGAACCGCACCTTCGGCTACGGCCATTCCTTTGGCGTGCTGTCGCATTACTACGGCCGCGAGGCCGGGCTGGAACTGCGCGAGGATGTGGAGACGGTGCTGGAACCGGGCATGGTGGTCTCGATGGAGCCGATGATCACGATCCCGGAGGGCCAGCCGGGTGCCGGTGGCTATCGCGAGCACGACATCCTGATCGTCACCGCGGACGGCGCCGAGAACATCACCGGCTTCCCCACCGGCCCCGAGAAGAACGTGGTGGGCTGATCCGGCGCCACGCCCCATCGGTCCGCTTGGGCCCGATGGGGCGTTCTGTTCAATGCGCGGTCCGCGCGTTACAGGCCGACTTTGATCACCTGGCTGCCGACGAGAACGGCCGGGGTCGGCCCGATCTCCTCGCCAGCCGCCCTCATCGGCACATTGGTCTGCGCGATCGGCAGGTGACCGATCCCGAAGGCCTCCATGGACTGGCCGAACTTGGTCAGTTCCTTGTTACTCGGCGGAACGAAGTAGTATGCGTTGAGCGTAAAGTTCCAGCTCGACGTCGACGTCTTCCCGTTCGCATAATAGTTGATGTCCATCACTGAGCTGTAGTTCGCGGGTATGTCGATCTGCGGGATGACGAAGCCGGTATTCGGCGCCTGGATCGTCTGCAACTCGCTGTTGATGGTATGCCCGTTCACCGGAGTGCGGGCAACAAGCTGGACCTGCGCGCCGACCGGCGCATCGGTCCAGGTCAGCGAGAAGTTCATCGTCGCCGCCTCCGACCCCTGATTGTAGTTCACCGACTTCACGAAGGTGGGTGAGTTGGAGTCGACGATCGCGATGTTGCGCTGCGACCAGTTCCCGTTCTGGCTGATGAAGGTGGCCAGGTTGCCGATCGAGTCGCCGGTAGGCGGGTTGGGGTGCGCGGCGGTCTTCACCCAGGAAATCAGGCAGTAGTGAAAGTTCGCCGGCTGCGGCGGGACGCTGGGCCACACGAAACCCTGGCTTGGCGTGACGATATCGCCATTCCCCGCCGCGGATATCGCCAGACCGCCGTCGCCGCCGATCTGCGACCAGTTGCTCGGGTAGTTCAGCAGATCGCTGTTGGAGTAGTACAGGTTCACGACGCCGGCATTGGCGCCGTCCGCGAGGTTCTTCGCGCGGACATAGATATAGTTGGTCGCGTTGTAGGTGAGATTCGTTCCGGGATCCGTCGCATAGCTCGACGCCGTCGTGTAGACGGACCCCGGATTGGCGACCGGGATGATCCCGGCGGGAATGATGTCAGGGGATTCCCAGCCGAACGTTCGGGGAATGGCGCCCGTATCAGACAGGCTGGACCGCAACAGAAAATCGTTCCACTGGCTCATGGCCATCTCCTTCCACGGAAAATAACAACCTATGGCAGCAGAATAGCATGATACTCAAATATTACTATTTAAAATTGTATTTCATAAGATTCGCACAGGGAGTCGCTGTGAGTCCGCTCCTGTCGGAGGCTCCTGTCGGGGAACGTCTGACTCAATTTGGCCGCGGCCGAAAGATAGGGAGGGCGACGTGCGGGGAATGCGGTCTGTTCACCGCTTCTTGCCGCGGCCTTTCGGGTACATCACCGCCGCCACCACCCCTGAGGCGGTCGCCAGCAGGGCCAGGGCCACGATGGCGATGCGGAAAGCGTCGATGAGCGCGTGGCGGGCGGCGGCGACGATCTGTGCCGACGCCTCCCCGGCTCCGGCCGGGGCGGTCAGGGCGGCGAGGCTGCCGGGATCCCGGCGGATCGCTTCCCGAACCGCCGCCGGCATCTCGATCTCGGCCATCAGCGGCGCCTGCAGCCAGTTGAACGCGATCAGCAGCAGCGGTCCCACCGCGGCGACCGCGATCAGAAACGCCACCCGGCTGGCGGCGTTGTTCACCGCCGAGGCGATGCCGGCATGGCGGTCATCGACCGCGTTCATCACACCGGTTGTCAGCGGCGGAATGCACACCGCCATGCCGATCCCGAGCACGAGCACGCCGGGCAGGAAGGTCGACCAGTAGGGAGTACCGGTCGTCGGGATCGCCAGCAGGCCGAGGCCGAGGGCGGTGATCAGGGTTCCTGCGACCAGCGGCAGCCGGGCGCCGTAACGGTCGATCAACGCGCCCCCCCAGCGCGCCAACAGGAACAGCATCAGCGCGAATGGCAGGAAGGCCGCTCCGGACTCGGTCGCGGAATAGCCGTAGAGCCGGATCAGGCCGAAAGGAAACAGGAACACCGCGGCACCGAGGGCGCCGTACAACAGCAGGGTGAGCAGGTTGGCGGCAGCGAACTCCCGGTCGGCGAAGAGATGCAGTGGCATCAACGCCGCTCCGCTACGCGCCTCGACCCGGACGAACAGAACCAGCGCCAGCAGTCCCAGCAATCCGGCGCCGAGACCGATGCGTGAGTCGAAGGTCGCCTCGCCGGCCTGAATCAACGCGTAGGAGACCAGCCCCAGACCGACCATGGCCAGCAGCCCGCCGAGCCAGTCCGGCTCCCCGCGGACCTGCGGATTCCGGTTCTCCTCGATGGAAACCAACGCCAGGACGATCGCGACCAAGGCGATCGGCGGGTTGATCCAGAACACCGAGGCCCAGCCGAACGTATCGACCAGCCAGCCGCCGAGCACCGGCCCCCCGGCCGACGTCACCGCCGCGAAGGCCGACCAGGCGCCGATCGCCCGACCGCGCTTCTCGCGGGGATAGGAGGCCGAGAGGATCGCCAGGCTGTTGGGTACCAGCAGGGCTGCACCGACCCCCTGGAACGCCCGGGCGACGATCAGCACCAGCGCATTCTCCGCCAGGGCGCAGGCGATGCTGGTGGCGGCGAAGATGACAAGGCCCCACAGGAACACCCGCCGGCGGCCGATCCGGTCGCCGAACGCCCCGCCGAGGAGCAACAGGGCCGCGAGGCTCAGCATGTAGCTGTTGGCGATCCATTGCAGGTCGCCGACCGTCGCGGCGAGGTCGCGCTGCATGTCGGCGAGCGCGACATTGACCACCGATCCGTCGATGAAGGCGAGGCTGGATCCCAGCACCGTGGTCGCCAGAATCAGCCCACGCCGCATCCGCTCGGACCGGCCGGACCCGATGGGGGGAGGAGAGGGATCTGTGGTCACTGGCTCGGTCATGGCGAGCGCAATCTACTCGGCTCAGCGGGTTTGTCCCACCGCATAGATAGGGCCTTGTCCCGGCAGTGCGACCCCCCGGCGCCAGCCACCGACGTCGCCCGGCGACGGACGGCGCAATTGAAGCCGGCGCATGGCTTCGGTATAGGGGAATGAACGTACGGCGGAGGGTGCCATGGTCTATTGGGTTATCGGCGGCGAGTACACCGACACGAGCTTCACGACCATCGTCGGCGGCGACGCCGAGAACAAGGTCGGCCCGTTCAACGACTATGAGACGGCCAAGTCGATCTGGGGCAAGCTCGCCTGGCAGCATGTCGATGACGCGCATGTGCGCTATCGCATCCTGCACGAAGAGGCGACGGAGTTTTGGGTCGTCGGCGGGGTCTACAAGTCGACCGACTTCGGCGAGACGGCGGACGGCTCACCGGAAGAGAAGATCGGCCCCTTCGAGGACTACGAGGAGGCGAAGAGCGTCTGGCAGAAAAAGGCGTGGGAAAGCGTCGATGACGCCCATTCACGCTGGCGGATCGAGAAGATCAGCCACTGACGGCGACCGGAACGGCTGATGTCGTCAGCTGTCCGGCCACAAGGCGCAGTCGGAGGGCCAGGGCGCCCCACACCACGAACAATCCGAGCGCCAGCCCGGCCCACACGCCTGCGCCGCCATACCCCATCGGGAAGGCGAACAGCACGGCCGCACCGCCACCGATCGGCCAGTAACCGATCAGCGCGATCACCATCGGCACCCGCGTGTCCTTGAACCCGCGCAGCGCGCCGGCGATCACCGACTGCCCGCCATCGGCGAACTGGAACAGCCCCGCGATGGCGATATACGTGACCGCGTGGGCGACAGCCGGAAGCTCGCTGGGGTCGCCGACATCGAGAAACAGGGACACCAGGATCTCGCCGCAGAACACGTAGATCAGGGCGGACGGGACCATGACGACGACGCCGACCAGGGTCGCCACCCGGCTGGCCAGCACCGCGCCATCGGGATTCCGGCGGCCAACCGCCAGCCCGACCCGGACCGTCGCCGCCTGGGCCACGCCGAATGGGATCATGAAGGCGATCGCGGCGAACTGCAGGGCGACGGCGTGCCCCGCCAGCTCGTGCACGCCGATCAGCCCGATCAGGAAACCGGTCGCCGCGAACAGGCCCGCCTCCGCCAGCTTGGTCAGACCGATTGGCAGCCCGACCGACCAGAGCTCGCGGAACCGCGGCCAGTCCGAGCGCCAGAACCGGATCAGCAGCATGTAGCGGCGATAGCGCCGGTTGCGCAGGATATAGACCAGGAGCAGGAAGAACATCGCCGCCTGCACCAGCGTGGTGGCGATTCCGAGCCCGTAAAGCTCCAGGCGCGGCAGACCGAAATGACCGAACATCAACGCGTAGTCGATCAGGGCGTTGACCGGGATGCCGATGGCGAGCAGCCACAGGGCCGGACGCGGGCGGCCATGGGCGGCGATAAAGTTCCGTAGCAGCGCGAAGCCGGCCATGAACGGCAGGCCCCACATCACCCCGTCACAGTATTCCTGAGCCCGCGCCGCCAGGTCCGGCGCCTGGCCCATGGCAACGAGCATGTCTTCGGCATGGGCAAAGTAGATCCAGGACGGCAGCGTTACCGAGAGGATCAGCCAGAAACCCTGCCGGAAGGTCCGGCGCACCCCCTTGTACCGCCGCGCGCCGAGCTCCTGGGCGAACATCGCGGAACTGGCGAACAGGGTCCCCAGAATGGTGACGAAGACCGGAAAGTAGAGGTTGTGGCCGAGTTGGGCGGCGGCAAGCGCATGCGGCCCCAGCCGACCGGTCATCAGCACGTCGGTGGTCTGCAGCGCCATCTGCGCCAGCTGGGTGGCGGCGATCGGGATTGCCAACGCGAGGGTCGCACCGACTTCTGTCGCATAAGCGCTTTTCGGTTTGATGCGGTCGATGTGGGCGGCCGGGGCGACCATTTGTAGCTCCATGGGGCGCGCGGCGGCGCGCCGGACCTCCGGCTCTAGAAGCGGGGAGGTATCAGGTCAAGCTTATTCCCCGGAAGATAAGCCCTATCGGGTGTTCACTCTTGCGTCAGCGTCAGCGCGGCCAGAACGCCGACATGGTCGCTGCCGCAGACACCGTCGACCGGTCGGTCGCCCACCGCGGAGACCTCGACCGCCGTCACCGGCAGATCGCGGCACAACAGGAAATCGATGCGCCGGGCGCCGGCCGTGGCGAAGGGTGTCGCCGCCGCCAGGTCATGGAACCCCGCCTCAAGCAGCACCCGCACCGCCGGGTCCTCTGGGTCTGCGTTCAGATCGCCGCCGATCATCGTCGGAATCCCCCCTGCAAGGCGGTCCAGCAGATGCACGGCCTGCCCCCGCCGCAGGGCATGGGCGCCGTCCAGGTGGGAGAGGTGCAGATTGACGAAGGTCAGGGCGCCGATGCGCGCAATCTGGGCAATCCGATTGGGATCGTCGGGATGGGTGGGCAGGTCCAGAACCCGCTGCGTCTCCACCGGTTGGCGGGCGAGGATGGCGAGACCGTTGGTACTGTCCAGCATCGCGCCGCCATGGGCCCGCTTCTTCGATCGCGCCGGGGCGGGCATGACGCTGAAACCGAGCTCTCGACCGATATGGGCGGCGGTATCGCTTCCGCCGCCGACGAAGGCCTCCTGCAGCAGAATGACGTCGGCATCCGCCGTACCAGCCTGTGCCGTCATCACCGCCAGCCGCTCCTCGTAGGGCGGGCTGTTCTTCCAGGTATTCCATGTGAGTACACGCATAACCACATAGTAAATAAGTTTAATAAAAAATGCTGCATCCGAAATTTTCTGATTTCGCCGGTGCCGGAGAGCGGCGACGCCGACCGGATAGCGGAATTGGGCATTCTCGGCGTTGCGGGGACAGGAAGCGCGTGCTTCGCTTGCCCAGGAATCCGCCAAGAAAATTGGATCCGTGGGAGGAAACAAGAGAATGTTGCGTGACAACGCTTTGAAGGCGAAGATCCTGGCGGGCGAGCCGACACTCGGCGTCTGGCTGCAGATGTCGGATCCGTCGATCGCCGAGATCGCCAGCCTTGTCGGCTACGACTGCCTGATCCTCGACAACGAGCACGGCTTCGCCTCGCTCGACACCACGGTGCACATGATGCGCGCCGCCCAGGCAGGTAACGCGACCTGCATGGTGCGCTGCCCCGGCTCCGACAGGGATTACATGAAGCGGGTGCTCGACGCCGGCGCCGAGGCGCTGATGATCCCGATGGTGGAGAGTGCCGCCGAGGCCAGGGCGATCGTCGATGCCTGCCGCTACCCGCCCCAGGGCCGGCGCGGCTACTCGGCCCCGACCGTGCGCGCTTCCGGCTACGGCGCCGCTCCTGATTATGCGAAACGGGCGAACGGGAACCTGCTGATCTGCGTGCAGATCGAGTCGGACAAGGCCGCCACCAAAGCCCGCGAGATCGCCGCGGTGGACGGGGTCGATCTCGTCTTTATCGGTGTGGCCGACCTGTCGGGCTCGATCGGACTGCTGGAACAGCCAGGCAACGCCAAGGTGAACCCGCACATCGCCAGGGCGGAGCGCGGTATCCGCGCGGCGGGTAAGCCGCTCGGCACCATTCCGCGTCCGGGCCACAGCCTGACTGACCTGGCGGCCGAGGGGTATTCCTTCGTCGCCGGTCTGGCCGATGCCTATCTGCTGCGCGCCGGGATGCAAGCCGATGTGGAGGCATTCCGCGCCGGCATCGCGCCAACCGGCAAATCTTCCTCAAAGCCCGATGTAAAGAAGGGTCGGAAACCTAAGAAAAAATAGACTAAATTCCGCCCATTGCTCGCCGAACCTGCGGTATTTTGATACACTTCGATTCGCGGGGGAGGCGTCAATGGTCAACGCACAGCGCGGATTTCTTCTTCTTTTCCTGATCATGCTGACCGGGTGCGGTACCGCAGCGGTGTTCGAGACCGAGGAGCAGCGGCAGGCCCGAATCGACACAGCCGTGCACGCCGCCCTGGAGCGGGAACGCGGCTGGCAGACCCGCTTTGTCGAGCGCCGAACCGAGACGATGCTCGAGGAGCAGCGGGTCCTGACCGACCGGATGGCCGGGCTGGAGAACATCGCCTCCGCCATCACCAGCCGCCTCGATTCGATCGAGCGCCTTGGCCCCGCAGACACCAACTATGTCGAATCCACGCCCGCAACCGGGCCGGTCCTGAATGCGGAGGTCCGGTCGATCCAGCGCGATCTCGCCGCCTTGACCGCGGCGGTTGCCCAACTGTCCGGCGGTGACCGCGAGGGCGAGGCCGCGGTTCGCGCCCGCCTCGAACGCCTGGAACTGCGAACCAGCAGGATCGCCTGGCCGGAGCCCAGCAGCGACGTCCGAGCGGTGCACCTCGCCAGTTACAGATCCCACGAGGCGGCCCTGGCGGGCTGGGAGGTCCTGGCCGGACGCTATCCCGAGGTCCTGGGCGACGAGACCCCGACACTGGTCGAGGTACGCACGGTGGCAGGACCGTATATCCGCCTGTTCGCCGGCGCCGGCCGTAGTGGCCGGGACCTGCTGAAGATCCGCGAGGCCCTGCGTGACGGCGGCGACTACGCCATGATCCTGCCGCTGCCGGGCAACGCCGGAAGCTGACGGCCGGAACGTCAATTGACGGTCGGCCCGCCGCGTGCGCGAACCTCCATGAAAAATTGCATTGTATTTAAATAATTCGCGTTAATTCAAAATTAGGCCGCTTGTTCCTAAGATCGCAAGTTGTAGAGAAAATTGCCGACCGACCTTGGTCAGACCGGACAACGATGCGTAGTTCTGATGAAAGCGCGCGGCCGAGCGAACGGACCGTCATGCTCCCCGAACGCGATGCCCGAACGCTCAACGGATTCGAGAAATCTTTCGAGCTCCTGACCTATTGGCAGGAGCTTGGAAGCTCCCACCGGCCGGATCGCGGCAGCATCGACCCCCTGAGGCTCGGCGTCGGGCTACTTAGTCATATCGTGCTGATAGACGTGCTGGCGGAAGACCGTGACTTTCAGTGGCGGTTGTTCGGCGGCGCGCACGAACGCGAATACGGCGTGAACCTGAAGGGGATCCGCATCAGCGATCTGGTCGCCAGGAATCCGCAGGTCGAGCAGGTCCGCGAGATTTTCCTGAACTGCGCCGATACGAAGGCGCCGATCTTCTATGAGATGGCCTACAAGAACCAGGTCGGCTGCTCCAGAGCGGCGCGCGGCCTCCTGTTGCCGCTATTCGCGGCAAACACCGACAATGTCGACTGCATCATCAGTTGCAGCGAGTGGGTCGACCAGTAGGGCCGCGCTCATCGGGATTACCGTTTTCCTCCGGTCGACGCCACGTTGCCACATTGCCTGCAGCCCGATGTCGGGAAGGAATGGTGCCGCAAGAGGGACTTGAACCCCCGACCCACGCATTACGAATGCGTTGCTCTACCAGCTGAGCTATTGCGGCCCCGTATACACCAGAGGTGCCGAACGAATTCGGCGCTCTAGATACGGAGGAAGTGGCGACGATGCAAGCATCGCGTCGCCGCCGGTCCAAATGCTGGGAGCAATCAGCGGAAGGAGAGGGCGCCGACACCCGGGAAAACCTGACCGAGCGTCCCCGCCGGACCCGAACCTTCGAAAAGCTCGCGCAGTGGCGTCTCGTCGCCCGAACGGAACGCCGACAGCGCATCCTGCACCGCCTTGACCCGCTCCAGCCCGCTGCGCGCCGCCTCAAGCCGCTTGCGTGCGGCCTCGCTCAGTCCGCTGTCATTGCTGCCGGTATCGACCCGGGCGAAGCGACCGGTGCTCAGCCCGGCCCGGACCTGCTCCTGGCTCAGATTGGCGCTCCGACCGTCGGTCGCCAACACGCGGGTATCCTCGGCCGCGACCTTGCCGTTGCGGGCGACGCCGACCTCCAAAGCGAACTGGCGGATCGACGCGAAGGTCTCGCCGCCGGCGGATTCGGCAACGGCGACGTCCAGGGAGGCGATGCGGATCTGAATCGCGACGGCCTCACCCTTGGCCTCGGCCTCGTCCAAGGTCTCGGAGATCGATCCGAATATCCTGTCGACCACCTCCGCCACGCCTTCGCGGGACGCAAACGCGCTGGCCACGGCCTCGATTGCCTGGCGTAGCCGATCGCGGAAACCGACATCGTCGCGGCCATCGGGCTCTACGGTGATGTAACTGGGATCATTGGGAAGGACAGTCCGCGTGCTCGCCGGCTGGGTCGTTCCATCCGAGCGGGAGGAAGACGACGTCGCCTGTTGACGCGTTGCTGCTGTCAGAAAACTCGCTTGAGCTGACGTACCGGTTCCACTTAGCGACCCGGCCGCGCTGTTTACCGTAGCGACCATGACTCTGTCCTTTCTGGACTGCGCGAACCTGCCCTCACCCGGCCGTCCGCGCGGCCTTAGTCATCCAGCTTTCTCGCTGAATAGAACGAATTCTACCCAATCTGTTCCAGAATGCCAACAGCAAAATAGGGCCCTATTGACGATGAATTCAGGAGTGCCGCCGATTCGCGCGAATCTCCGTCGTCGGCACAGCCCTAGGCGGCACTCGCCGCGCCCGGTGGCGACGGCCGCTGAGCGGGTGCCGTGGCCGCGGCATCGTCGACGTCCGCCGTCAGCTCAACGATCGGACCGTCGGTATCGCCGTCCCGGGTCACCAGAACCGGCGGCATCACCGACACCCGCGGCGGGCGTGACCAGCCGACCGTGTCGAAGGCACCGCAATTGCCGCAGGTCGCCGTCCAGGTGGCGGCGACGGCACCGCAGCTGTCGCAGGTCCAGGCCGGGTCGCTCGGCCCGTAAGCCGCCCGTTCGAGCCAGCGCCGTGCCGCCGTGCTGTCGCCCTTCTCCGACTCCTCCAGCCGGGCCCACAGCGCACAGGCACGCGGACCCACATCCTCGGGGTCGAGGGCGGAGAGCTGGGCGCGGGCCTCGCCCCAGAAATTGCCCTCAAGCGCCGTCTCGGCGACGGCAAGACGGCTTTCGGGATGCGCCGGCAGCGTCTCCACCATGGACTGGACCCTGCGCAGCACGACCGCTTCCGTCTCGGTGTCCCAGAGCGCTCGCATCGTGGCCGCCAAATCCGGATGGGGCGCCGCCTTCCATTGGTCGTTCACCAGCTTGCGGGCCTTCTCCTTGCGTCCGGTGGCGCCGGTGAGTTGCGCCTCGGCGACAATCGCCGGCACGAAGCCCGGCAGGCTCTCGCGTGCCTTGGCCGCCAGCTCGAGGGACTCGGCCTGGGTCTCGGACAGCCGTGAGCGCTCGATCAGCAGCGCGGCGCGATGGCGCCGGCCCTCGGGTCGCGGGATCAGGCCGCGCTTGACGGCGTCGTACAGAGCCGACTGGGCATCGGCCCAGCGACCGGCCCGCGCCAGCCCGAAAACCCGCGTGGTTGCCACCTGCATCGAGTTCGGCCGCAGCTTATGCGCTTCCTCCGCCAGTTCGAGCACATGGGCATCGTCGCCCCGCGCATCGGCGAGCCGCATCAGACCGACCAGACCGATAAACGCACTCTCCTTGTCGTCGCGCAGGGCCGCGAAGTAGCGGGCGGCGGCAACCGCATCGCCGCTGAGGGCGGCGGCCTGGGCCGAAAGCAGACGGGTCAGGCTCGGCTCGCGCAACAGCCGGTCGGCCTCGCGGGCGAGACGCTTGGCCTCTTCGCCGTCGCCAACCGCGACCGCGGCCATGCCCTGAACCAGGGCCTTGTAGCCCTCCTCCTGGCGATGGGCGCTGCGGCCCTGCAGGAAGGAGAACGGTGCCTTCAGCGTTGCCAGGGCCGCACGCCAGCCAACGGCGGCGATCCAAAGAGCGGCGGCAAGCACCACGAGAAACAGCGCGAACGGCGCCTCAAGCCGCCAACCGAGCCAGTCGATCTGAACACCACCGGGGTTTTCGACGAGCCAGACGGCCACCGCGACGAAGATGGCGAGCTGGATGAGATAGACCAGGGAGCGCCGCATGGATCAGCTCCCCGACAGCGTGGCCAGCGCGCGCGCCTGCAGCGCACGGACCGCCCCATTGACCGCGATCCGGGCCTTGGCCTCCGCGATCCAGGGAGCCGCAACCTTGGCCGGGTCACCGTCCAACGCCGACAGAGCCTCGACCGCGGCGGGCAAATCGCCCGCGTTTGCGGCTGCCTCGGCCCGGTTCACGATCGCGTCGATATCGTCGCCCTCCGCCGTCTCCGTACGCCGCAGCGTGACCAGGGCGGCGATCCGGGTGAGCGCCGTGCCGACGACGCCGTCATCGGCGCCGACGATCGAAGCGTCGATCACCGATGCCGCCACGGCCGGGAAGCGCGACCGCAGGTCGGCCACCGACGGCACGCCGCCGGCATGGGATTTGAGCGCGGCGATCGCCGCGGCCACTTCCGGCTGATCGAGGGCCGCGCTTTCGACCGCGTCCAGCTCAGCGGAATAGGTGCCGGAATCCGTGGCCGCCGCGGCCAGGAGATTGGTCGCCAGCAGGAAGGCACCGGCCCGCTCCTGAACGTTACGGCCCTCCGCCAAGCGCTCGGCCAGGGCCTTCTGGGAGGCGGCGAGTGCCTCGATCCGGGCGGTCAGATCCGAGGTTCCGCTCTCCGTTTCCTGGGCGAGTCCGTCGATCCTGGTCGCCAGAGCGGACACATCCTGCGGGGTGACGGCCGGCGCGCCCACCTTCGTCTCCAGGGCGGACAGCCGGGTATCCAGGGCGGCAAGGCGTCCGGTCAGGCCCGACGCCACCTCGGCGATCCCATCGGTGTCGTCCGCGGCGCCAAGGCCCTGACGCACAATCGCCATCTCGTCGCCCAAAGCCGAAAGCCGGGTCTCCAACGTGGTGACGCGGTCGGACATCTCGGCCGTATCGGCGGAGGCGCCGTTGGTCGTGGCCGGCGCCGGCCGGCTCGACAGCCGCTCGATCTCCGTCTCCGCGGCGGCAACGCGCTCGGCCAGGGCCTGGAACGCGGCGCCGGATACGGCCGGATCGCCAGCCGTCGGGCCACCGGTCGACAGGTCTCCGGCCACGGAAGCCGCCGCCGGATCGGCGGGAGCGGTCGGTGCGGGTGCCGCTTCAGTCGCCGTCGTCTGCGCCGGAGACTCGGCCGCAGGAGCCTTGGCGGTCGACGAGGCGCTAGCACTGCCTCCGTCCGCCGCGCCTGCCACCGCCGGCGGCGGTATGTCGGCATCGACCTCGGCGGGAACCTCCGGCAGCGAGACACCGATCATTTCGGCATAGGGTACCGCTTCCTCGCGCCATTCCGGGTACGTCGCATAGCCAACGCCGGCAACCAGCACGATCAGGATCAGGAAGACGACCAGCCGTCCGGCCCCGCCGCCCGACTTGGCGGCTGGCGCGGATGTCGGATCGGGTGATTCCGGGGGGATATCGGTCTTGGCCGCGGACGACCAGGGGCTGATGGAAGAGGAATCGGTTCGGCTCGCGGCCAATCCGTCATGGCCCTCACCGCCTTCGATGTGATCGCCGGCATCGGCGATGGAAACACTATCGCTCACGGTCTCCGGGCTGTCCGCGAGGGCGTCGGCAGCCTCCGGCGCCGCACCGCCATCGAGCGAGTCTTCGGATGCCGAGACGGCCGCGTCCGCCGCCACGGAGTCGTGTCCCGGAGCACCGGCTACGGTTTCGCTGATCTTGTTTTCGTCCTTCGGCGTCTCCGCCATGGATCAATCCTCTTTCGCCTCGCGCCCGGCCCCATATCGGACCAACGCCTCGACCAGTGCCGCCTTCGTCGGGCTCTCTGCTACATGTATGGCTTGCCACGCCAGTTTCGAGGCCGCTTCGGCGATCGCGTCGCTCATGCAATAGGCCGCCATGCTCGCACATGCGGCCCTCAGGTCCGACCCCGACAGCAACCTAGCAAACGCCTCCGCGCTGCGGGGAGAGAAAAACAGGACCCCCTCCACCGACCGCTCGCGCAGGGCGGCCGCGGCCTCCGGCGGCATCCGATCGGCCGCGACGGTGCGATAGGCGACCCGGCGCTCAACGGTGAAGCCACGGGGCGCGAGAGACGCGGCAAGATCGGTGCTGACCGCCGCGCCGCTGACCCAGAGCAGCGGCCCGGCGCCCGGATCGCAGCACCGCACCACCAGGTCGATCAGGGCCGAGGCATCACCGGAGGCGGTCGTCACATCGACGAAACCGGCCCGGCTCGCCGCTTCGGCCGTGGCATCACCCACCGCCAGCATCGGCAGATCGCGCCGTCCGGTCAGCCGCGCCGCCCCCTCCGCACCGTTGCGGCTTGTCACCAGCAACGCCTGCACCCGGTCGGGAATTCCGTCCGGCGGTGTCACCACCTCGACGGCCAGCATCGGCGCCGACAACGCCGCGATGCCACGCGCGGCGAGATCGCCCTGAAGCTCGGCGGACGCCTCCGCCGGGCGGGTGACGATGACCCGTCGCACCGTCGCCCCCGCCGTCAGGCGAGAAAATCGCGCCCGCAGCGCGACAAGATGTCCTCCCCGACCCCACGGCCGAGCGCCTCGGCATCCCCCGCTGCCGCGCTCGCAGCACCGGCATGGCTCTGCGCGCCATCGAGAGAGAGAACGAGGCCGTTCAGGGTCAACCGGTCGCCGTCGAGCACCGCATGGCCGGCGATCGGCGTGCGGCAGGACCCGTCCAGGGCGGACAGCATCGCCCGTTCCGCGGTCACCCGGGCGCGGCTCGGTCCGTCGTCGACAGCGCTCAGCCAGCGGGCGATGTCGGCGTCGCGTGCCGAGGCGTTTCCGTCGCGGCACTGCACCCCGATGGCGCCCTGACTGACCGGCGGGGGAAACACGTCCGGCTCCATGATCCGCGTGATGGCGTGGTCCATGTCGAGACGCTTCAGGCCGCAGACCGCAAGGAACGTGGCCTCCGCCTCGCCGTCGCGCAGTTTGCGCAGGCGCGTATCCACGTTGCCGCGGAACATCACCACCCGCAGGTCCGGCCGCCGGTGCCGCACCAGGGCGGCGCGGCGCACCGAGGCGGTCCCGAGCCTGGCCCCCTCGGGCAGGGCCTCGAAACTGTCGGCATGGGGCGAGATGAAGGCGTCGCGCGGATCCTCGCGCGGCAGCACCGCGGCGAGGATCGTGGCGTCGGCGATGGTGGTCTCCATATCCTTCATGGAATGCACCGCGGCATCGATCGCGCCGGACAGCAGCTCGCCCTCGACCTCCTTGATGAACAGACCCTTGCCGCCGAGCTCGGCCAGCGGCCGGTCGCGAACCACGTCGCCGGTGGTCTTCACCGTGCGGATCGCGATCGCGCCGTCGGCCCGTAACTCCGGCCAGGCGGCCATCAGCCGGTCGACGGTCTCGCGGGTCTGGGCGAGGGCCAGCGCCGATCCGCGCGAGCCGAGGGTGATCTTGGCGGTCATGGGCCTCTCTCAGGGGCGCGGCCCGGATTGGGCCGGTAAGGACGCGGAGCCGATAGGCCCGGTCCGGCGGATCGTGTCATCCGGCCGGGATTGGTGTAGACGAAGGCACGATCGAGACGGAGACCGCGCCTTGCCTTCCGGGCCGAACGCCATTCTTGGCATAGAAACGAGTTGCGATGAAACCGCCGCGGCGGTGGTCGACGGTGAGCGACGGATTCTGTCCAGTGTGGTGCTCAGCCAGCTCGACGATCACAGGATCTATGGCGGCGTCGTACCTGAGATCGCCGCCCGCGCCCATCTCGACCATCTCGACGCGATCGTCGCCCGGGCGATGGCGGAGGCCGGGATCGGCTATAGCGACCTCGCCGGCGTGGCCGCGACGGCGGGACCGGGACTGATCGGCGGCGTTCTGGTCGGCGCCACCCTGGCCAAGGCAATCGCCCTCGCCCATCGCAAGCCCTTCCTGGCGATCAATCATCTGGAAGGCCATGCGCTGACCGCCCGGCTGACCGACGGCATCGACTTTCCCTATCTGCTGCTGCTGGTCTCCGGCGGCCATTGTCAGCTGCTGCTGGTCGAGGGGGTTGGGCACTACCGTCGGCTCGGCACGACAATCGACGATGCGGTCGGCGAGGCCTTTGACAAGACCGCGAAACTGCTCGGCCTCGGCTATCCCGGCGGTCCGGCCGTCGAACGGGCGGCCGAAAGCGGCGACCCGACCGCGGTCGCGCTGCCGCGTCCGATGATCGGCAAGCCCGGCTGCGACTTCTCGTTCTCCGGCTTGAAGACCGCCGTGCGCCGGCGGGTCGAGGAGGTCGGTGACACGCTCGACGCACAGCGAATCGCCGATATCGCCGCCGGCTTCCAGCACGCGGTAGCCGCCTCCCTGGTCGACCGGACCCGCCGGGCCATCGACCTGCTCGACCAGCAGGGCGTCGTCGGTCGGCCTCTGGTGGTCGCCGGCGGGGTGGCGGCGAACGGTGTGATCCGCGCCGCCCTGGCCGATCTTGCCGGCAAACGCGGGATGCAGTTCGTCGCCCCGCCCTTGGCGCTTTGCGGCGATAACGCGGCAATGATCGCCTGGGCCGGACAGGAGCGGCTGGCGCTGGGCCTGGTCGACGGCATGGACTTCCGCCCCCGGCCCCGCTGGCCGCTGGATCCCGACGCCGCCCCGTCAATCGGGGCTGGCCGGGTCAAGGCGTGAACGATAGATAGAAGCGACGAACCGAACGGAGCGCACGCGATGGCTTACTGGCTGTTCAAATCCGAACCCGGCACCTGGTCCTGGGACGATCAGGTGAAGAAGGGCGATGTCGGCGAAGGCTGGGACGGGGTGCGCAACTACCAGGCCTCCAACAACATGAAGGCCATGAAGATCGGCGACCGTGGCTTCTTCTACCACTCGGTCAACGAGAAGCAGATCGTCGGCATCGTCGAGGTGATCGAGGAATACCACCCGGACCCGACCGACAAATCAGAGCGTTTCGGTATGGTAACGATCAAGGCGATCAAGCCGGTGGCTAAGCCGGTGACCCTGGCCGACATCAAAGGCGAGCCGCAGCTCGAGGATTTCGCCCTGGTGCGCCAATCCCGCCTGTCCGTGGTGCCGGTGACCGATGCCCAGTGGTCGCTGATCCACGCGATGGCCGAGACAGAGCTTTAACGGTTCCCCAATCTGCCGCCCGTCCTCCTGAACCGCGTTCAGGACGACGGAGGGTGGGGTTAGCCCGGCGACCGTCGCTTGTCAGCCCGCCGAGCCTTCCATCTGCGCGATCATGTCCGCCATGTCGACCAATCGTTGCGCTTCCGCAACATGCAATGTCTCGACCAGCTTACCGTCGACCTGCAGCACACCCTTGCCCTCGGCCATGGCGGCGGCATGGGCCTTGGCGATCTTGCGGGCCCAGGCGATCTCCTCGTCGCGCGGCGAGAACGCGGTATTGGCGGCGGCGATGGTCTTGGGATGGATCAGCGTCTTGCCGTCGAAGCCGAGTTCCACACCCTGGCGGCAGATGGCGGCAAAGCCGTCATCGTCGTTCAGGTCGGCATGCACCCCGTCGAGGATGGCCAGCCCATAGGCCCGCGCTGCCAGAAGGCACAGCCCGAAGGATGTCATCAACGGCATACGGTCCGGCGTATGCAGGCAGTGCAGGTCCTTGGCCAGGTCGTTGGTGCCCAGCATCAGCCCGGCCATGCGCGGGGTCGACGACGCGATCTCCTGCGCCGCAAGAACCCCTCGCGGCGTCTCCACCATACACCAGAGGCCCATCGCTTCCGGCGCGCCATTGCGCTCCAGCAACGACTCGGCCTGGCGGACCGTGCCGCCGCTCTCGACCTTGGACAGGATCACACCATGGGCCGGCTGGCCGGCGGCAAACACCAGGTCGTCATGGCCCCAGGGCGTGTCCAGGCCGTTGACCCGGATCAGGATCTCCCGCGCCCCATAGCCGCCGGCACTCAGCGCCTCGGCGATGGCGTCGCGCGCCGCCTGCTTCGACTCCGGCGCGACCGCGTCCTCCAGGTCCATGACGATGGCGTCGCAGGCGAGGCTGCGCCCCTTGTCGAGCGCGCGCGGGTTCGAACCGGGCATGTAGAGGACGGAACGGCGGGGACGGGTGACGGCAGCCATGGACGGGTCTTCCGGTTGGGAGCGGGAGTGGCGTTGGGACCGGGAGGGTAGCGGGCCGATCTCCGCTCGACAACGCAGTGGATTTGTCCCGCTGACGACGCCGGCCGAACCGGGTATGAGGGGGCATGCCGATTCTCGCCCTCTCCTCCCATGTCGCCGTCGGTCATGTCGGCAACGCCGCCGCGGTGCCCGCCCTGGAGCGGCGCGGCCATGAGGTCTGGCGTGTCGACACGGTCAGCTTCTCCAACCACCCGGGCCACCACAAGTTCACCGGCGCCGTGCGCGAGGGCCACGAGATCGCCGAACTGCTGCGCGGCATCGCCAATCACACCGGTTGGCGCGACCTGGACGGCATCTATTCGGGATATCTCGGCACGCCGGAGACCGGCCGGGCCTTGGCCGAGGCGCTGGATGCGATCACGGCGGCGAGCCCCCAGGCAGTTTACCTCTGCGACCCCGTCATCGGCGATCACGGCCGGGTCTTCGTGCGCGACGGCATCGAGAACCTGTTCCGCGACCGGCTCGTCCCACGGGCGACCATCATCACGCCGAATGCGTTCGAGCTCGCGCTTCTTTCCGGCCACCGGGTGGAGAGCGTCGCCGACGCCCATGACGCCGCGGTCACCCTGCTGGAATGGGGGCCGAAGGTGGTCGTGGCGACCGGGGTGCCCGACGGCGACCGGCTGGCGGTGGTCGCCGTGACGGCGACGGAGAACTGGGTCGCCCGCTCGCCCCGGCACGACCGGCCGTTCTTCGGCACCGGCGACCTGTTCGCCGGCCTGTTCCTGTCGCACTGGCTGGAGCACCGCAGCGCCGCCCCGGCCCTGGCCCGCACGGTGGCCGGGCTGGAAGTGGCGACGGCGGCGACCCAGGCGGCCGGCTCGGTCGACTTGGCGCTGATCGCCAACCTGGACGCGATCACGAACGCGGCGCCGGCGCAGGTAACGCCGCTACCGTAAGAGCTAGAGTTAGCTGTAGTAAATTCGAAGGGCCTGTCCGTTCGGGATCGCCCTGAACCGAACCTTGGGTTCTGGCTGGAGCCTGCAACGGCTGGGGAATGCTTCGATCTTCCCAATGACGCTTGTGAGCGCGCGCCGATCCACCGCGCTCTTCAGACCGCGGTGGACGAAGCGAAGATTCTGAAAAATGCCGGCGCACCGGACAACGCACGCAAGCAACTCGCCATAGCGTCCGAACAGGCCCTCGCCCTAGCCCCCACTCTCATCCAGAGTCCGTCTGTGGCGGTTTCGGTCTTCGGCTCGATGGCGGAACTGTAGACCGCCGCCGGAGATGAAACGGCAAGCCCAAGCGACGCTGCGCCGCGTCACCGACAGGGACTATCCGAACGAACCGGCGCTGCGTGAGCGCATGCTCACGGCGACCCGCTA
>JARGOG010000024.1 GCA_029212785.1 Thalassobaculaceae bacterium | reverse complement strand
TCCTCGGACTGTCGATGTCGCGCGATCCCGGGCATCGCAGTGCCGATACAATTCAGCAACTGCGCCGGGCGCGGACCCTTGCGGGAACCGAGGAACGCGTACTGCGTAACCTTGCGGTCGTCGCCACGCATGCCGGATTCGAGAATACTTCGGGCGACCTGCTGCACCGTACCCTGATCTGCGCACCAGGCGACGCCCGGAGTTGGCGGATTCTGGCGCAACGGCGGCGATCGTCGCGTGTCACGCAGCTGGCAGGCGTCCTTCTGAATCCGACGGACCTCAATCTGCTGCGCACGTGTGTTTTGCTGCAATCGTCGAAAGAGAACTGGTCCGATGTCCTGTCCGCGCTTCGCTTCGCCTCTTCGGTCGACCTGTCGGAGGCGTTCGAACTAGCGGAGATCCAGAGTCAGGCGCTTGTCGCCCTGTCATGCCTTGATGATGCTCTTCGGGCGGCGGAAGGCCTGATCCAGCGCCTGCCCTTAAATGCCAAAGCCTGGCAGCGGTTGGGGACTTTGCTTCGGTCAGCCGACAGGAGCATGGATGCCAGACAGGCGCTGAGGCGGTCTGTGGTGATTGATCCCGCGTTGCTCACGCCCTATGCGGTACTGGGGCGCGTCGAGCTGTCGGTGCCGGAGCCGGAAGCCGCGCTCAAGGTGATCCGACGGGCCCGGACGCTCGCCGGTGGCGGTCTACAACCCGGCCTGGATCACAACTACGCTGCGACTCTCGCCTTGCTTCGTCGGGGAACAGAAGCGCGCTCGGTTCTGCGTCGGATTCTTCTGGCAACACCGGACGATCCGGGAGCCACTCTGAACCTAGCCACGGCAGAGCAATATACATTGGATTTCGACGCAGCAGTCCTATGGGTCGAGCGGACGCTGATGATATCGCCGAAATCCGTGGATGTGCTGTTCAATGCGGGGTTGATCGCTCGCTATGCGGGTGTCTCCGAGCTCTCTCGCCGACGTTTCAAGGCTGCATTGGCGCTTGATCCCGATCACATGCAGAGCCGGTTCAATCTCGCCAATCTCGATCTGCAGGACGGGGATCGGGCGGAGGGGGTCAAGGGGTTCCTAGATCGCTTCCGGGTCGAAGGCTTCTCGGCCGCACGCCAGCTCTTTCCGGAGCCCTCGCTAGCAAAGCCGGTCTGGGATCTCTCGCCGGCGCCGGAAGCGCGCGTATTTATCTGGGGCGAGCAGGGAATCGGCGACGAAATCTGGTTCACGCAGTATCTCGACAAGATCCGGGGACGCGTCGGCTCGGTTGTCCTGGAGATATCGTCCAAGCTCGTTCCGCTGGTGCGACGGTCATTTCCCTGGATCGAGGTCATGTCCAGAGGCGACCCGGAAACCGATGCGGCGGCAGCTCGGGCGGATATGCAGCTTCCGATCGGGAACCTGCTGAAGCTTTGCGAGGAGCATCACCCGACGTCCGGCTTTCTAACGGTCAATCAGGATCTCGTAGCAGCATTCCGTCGCCGGTACCAAAAACGGTTTGGCACAAAGCGTCTGATCGGTATCTCGTGGCGTAGCGTCAAACCTGCGGCAAAGAATCGCTCGTTCGTCGCACCGCTTCAGTCCTGGGCACCGATCTTCAATCTTCCGCAAACGGAGATCGTCTCGCTGCAATACAATCCCGAGGACGCGGATATCAAAGCAGCCACCGACGCGCTCGGGGTCAAACCGTTCATCGATTCCAAGGTCGATTCCTTGGACGATATCAGCGCCTTGGCGGCTCAGATCGCCGCGCTCGACGCGGTGGTGTCCATAGCGAATTCGACGGTCATGCTTGCCCATGGGGTTGGCAAACGGGCCTATGTGCCGTTGCGGCAACTGCAGGATGACTTCCGTTACCCGCGCGACAGCGACCGGTCGTTCTGGTTACCGGATGTCAGATTCGCCTGGGCGCCGCCGCCGGACCGCTGGGAGGCCGCACTGGGCGATCTGGCAAGCCAGATCGCCGCAGACTGGGCCTTGGAGGCCTGAGCGCGCGGGCAATGCGTCAGCCGACGCCGTTGGGCACGATCCCCTCATCCACCATGGTCTTGGTCAACAGGTTCGGTGCCGACTGGTCGGCGCCGTAGACCGGGACCGGGTGGTCGAGATCGCCGTCCTTCAGCTGCTCGGCCATCTTCATCGCCTGCCAGATGATATCGTCGATGTCGATGTACTTGTAGCTGCCGGCCCGCCCCATCGAGACCACGCCTTTCGGCAGATCGTCGAAGTAGCGATAGGCGTTCTGGATGTGCTTCTTGATGGGTAGCGGATAGAGCTTGTTCTTATGGCTCGGGATCTCGATGCCAAGCAGGGTCGACGGCGATTTGTGCTGCGTGAACTTCTTGTACTCGACGATCCGGGTATATGGCTCGTCGCCGGCATAGTAGGTGAAGTAGGTCTTGTCCGGGAAGGCATGCTCGATCGGCAGCACGATGGTCATGAACTCACGCCCGACATACGGCAGTTCGCCATAAGCGTAGTTCAGCAGCATGTCCGGTGAGACGGTATTGATGATGACGTCGTAGCTGTGCCAGTCGCCGGCGATCTGAACCCGCTTCTTCGGCATGTCGAATGCCTCGATCTCGGTCTTCAGCTTGACGTTGACGTCGGCGGTGGCGACGTCGAAATAGTGGTCGTATCCGTCCGGCGCCAGCGGATAGGCGCTGATCGCCGTATCCCAGCCCTCGCGCGGGCCTTCCTTGATGGCGACGCCTTTCGGCGACCAGCCGAAGTCGTCGAGCATCGCGTTGCTCTCGACCTGCCACATCTTGCGCGAATATTTGTCGACCATCTTGCCGTACAGCGTCTCGCCGATCGAGGAGATCCAGTACTCCTCGAAGTTCTTGGCGGCGCCCCAGCCTTTGAGTTCCTGCGCCTTGGCGAGCTCGGTCTCGATCTGCTCGCGCTCCGGCATGCGCGGAATGTCGTCCTTGTGGATCGGGAAGGTATAGTAGTTCCGATCCGCCTCGATATAGGTGATGAACTCGTGATCCAGCTTACGCATGGGCACGATCGCATTGAGGTAGTCGAACAACTCCGGCATCGGCGTCAGGAAGTGCCGCGGGCCGAAGGTGAACGGGTGGCCTCCGCGCCAATGGGTCTTGACGCCGCCGCCGAGGAATGGCGCGCGCTCGACCAGATCGATCTCCCAACCGCCGATCAGGGACATCTGGTGGGCGGCGGCGCATCCGGCGAAACCACCGCCGATGATCAGGACCTTCTTCATAGGTGCACTCCGGCGTTCAGAGAGAAAAGGGCAGGCTACAGTCGGTTCGTTACAGCTAGAGCGGCGGCAGTATTCTGTTCCGCCAGATAGCGGTCCCGCTCAGCGATCCAGAGATCGCCGTAGTCCACGTCCTGCCAGCCGTCGAACCACGGGCCGCCACGGGTGTAGTGAACGACGTTCGGTGTGCCGATCTCCGGCATCGGCATGCTGCCCTCCAGCCAGTTCCAGGTCGACGACACTTCACCGATGATTTTGTCGTCCGCCCATTGCAGGCGATGGAGGTAGGCACCCGATTCGGTGTTTACGATCTCGGGCGTCAGCCGCCGGGCGGCTGGATGACCACAATTCAGCAGCATCAGGCTCGACCAGTTCTTGCGCGGGTAGCTCGTCTGCACGGCGCCATCCATTTTCGTCCCTTCGACCGGGCGATGGTCGTGGTGGACACACAGGACGGCCTTGGAAGGATCCGCTTTTTCAATGAGTTGAGCGACATCGCCGAGCCACAAAAAGTCGCAGTCGCAAAACAGAGCCCATCCTTGATAGCCAGCGAGGTAGGGTGTAAGAAACCGCGTATAGGTGAACTCAGTCGATGCTAGCGGGTCGCGTTCCCGCCAGTAGAGGCCATGAGAGCGCAGATTTTCCTGAACGATCGGTTCAATATCGAGACTGATCGACGTGTGACGCAGCATGGAACTTCGACAAACTTGGTAGGCAATGTCCTCGCGTGTGTCATACCCGACGAAGACCTTGAACGGTTTGTCGCACTGGTCTTGCTTTGACATTGATGTCACATAAGAAGCTGTGGATGCCCCGCTTTAGCGGATCGTCAACCGACGGTCAAACGCTGACGGGAAACACGATCTGTGGAGCCAAGCGGCCCGAGCGATGGATACGTAGATGAGTGGTTTGCGCAAACACGTGGCGAGTAAAGACGCCCTGCATGAAGCCTTTTCGGCATGCAAGGGCGCCTTCGTTGCCATCTTCCTGTTCAGTTTCGTGGTCAATTCCATGATCCTGACTCTGCCGATCTACATGTTCTCGGTGTTCGACAAGGTGCTGTCGAGTTACAGCATGGCGACACTGGGCATGCTCTTCGCGATGGCCTTCATAGCTTTCGGCGTGCAAGCCGGTGTGGATATCGCGCGCAGTTTCACGCTGATCGAGGTCGGCGACTATCTGGACCGAAAACTCGGCGCGCGGTTGCTGGATCTGTCGATCTCCAGGTCGATGCAACGCGGTGTACAGCGTTCGGCCCAGGTGCTTGGAAGCTTCGATCAGGTCAAGACGTTCCTGACCAGCCAATCGATCTTCAACGTCCTGGATATCCCCTGGATCCCACTGTTCTGCGGAATCTTGTTCCTGCTGAACTTCTGGGTCGGCGTGGTCGCGCTGATCGGTGCCATTTTCCTGTTCACTCTCGCCATCGTCAACGACCGCTGGTCCAAGGCGCCGATTGCCAAGGCCGAAAAATCGTTGAGGCCGGCGACGAAACTGGCCTATGTGGCCGCGCGCAACGCCGAAGTGGTCGAAGCGATGGGCATGACGCCCACCATCGTCCGCCGGTGGTATAGCGACAGTGAAGAGGGCCGGTACCACGTTGGTGTGGCCTCTCGGCGGGCGGCCATCATCGGCGCCATCACAAAATGGGGCCGCATGGTGGTCCAGATCGGCATCATGACCGTGGCGGTGATCCAGATGATCCAGCCGGGCAGCACGATGTCGCCGGGCGTCATCATGGGGTCCGTGATCTTGGTCGGCCGTGCACTGATGCCGCTCGAATCGCTGATCGGCAGCTACCGGAATCTGCTCGATGCCCGCGCCGCGTACCGCAGTGTCGAGAAGGCGTTGAGTGAGGTCGCGGAGAAGCCGCGCCTGACCGTTGTCCCGCCGCGGCCCACGGGGCATTTGACGATCGAGGGCGTGACCTACGATCTGGACAAAATGAGCCGTCCGATCCTCTCCAATGTCACGTTCGAGATCATGCCGGGTGAGGTTATTGGCGTCATCGGCCCGTCGGGGGCCGGCAAAACCACGCTGGCGTCGATCATGGTCGGTCTGATCGGCCCTACGGCCGGCGCCGTCCGCCTGGATGGCACCGACGTCTATTCCTGGCCGGCGGAGGATCTCGGCCGGTATTTCGGATATCTGCCTCAGAGTGTCGAATTGTTCGACGGGACGGTGCGGGACAACATCAGCCGCCTGGAAGAAGATCCCGATGCCGAGGCGATCATCCGTGCCGCGAAACTCGCTGGACTGCACGAAATCATCCAGCAAATGCCGAAGGAGTACGATACGCCGGTCGGTGACGCCGGCACGCTGATGTCGGGAGGGCAGAGACAGCGTATCGCGCTTGCCCGGGCTCTGTATCGCGACCCGCTGGTCCTGATTCTGGACGAACCGAACTCAAACCTCGACAGCGAGGGTGAGGAGGCGCTGAAGAACACGCTGCACGCGATGAAGGAGCAGGGAACGAGTGTGTTCCTGATCGCCCATCGCATCAACGTCCTGCAGCATGTCGACAAGGTCCTGGTGCTGCGAGACGGTGTGGTTCAGAAGTTCGCGCCGCGGGATTCCGTGATTACGCCGGTGCCGACGAAGCCCCAGCCGCAGGTTGCCGCCCGCGACCAGGAACCGAAGATCGCCGGGAGAAGCTGATGAGCATCGTTGAACAGGGCGGATTGGTGCCAAAACGCCAGGGCGGGCTGATCGACCTGGATCCGTACGAGTCGATTGCTGCTTCCGCCGTGCCGAAATGGCATCGGGGCATGGCGCTTGGCTATTCGATCATGTTCTTGTTTTTCGGCGTGTTCGGCGCTTTCGCCGCCCTGGCGCCGTTGCAGAGCTCCGTGATTGCGGCGGGTACGATCCGGGTCGACCGTGAGCCGCGCATCGTCCAGCACCCGTCCGGAGGGATGATCAAAGAGTTGCTCGTGCGCGAAGGTCAACATGTCCACAAAGGGGACAAGCTGATCGTACTTGACCCGACGCGCGGGAATGCGGAGCGTGAGATCCTGCGCAAGCGGTATTTCGGGGGACTCATTACCCAGGCCCGCCTAGAGGCGGAGCGCAGGGGCGAGGACAGCATGGAACTCCCGCCGGAGATCCTCGACCGTGCGGATGACCCCACAATCATGGAAATGATCGAGTCGGAGCAATCTCTGCTCGCGTCCAGAATGGCGGCGCGCGGGGGGGAGGTCGAACTCATTCATGAGCTCATGGCTCAGACCAGGACGGGGATTGGAGCATCGCAGGAACGCCTGGCGTCGCTCGACGAGGAGATCCGGCTCATTGATGAAGAGCTGGTGAACGTACAGGAACTCTACGCCAAGGGGCTTGAGCGGCTGTCCCGCGTACGGGCATTGGAGCGAACCAGGGCCAGCCTCAAGGGCTCGCGCAGTATGCTCGTCGGCGACATCGCCGGCATGCGGCAGCGCTTGAGCGAGTTGGACATCCGCATCCTTCAGTCTGGACGGCAACAGGAAGCCCAGGTCGCGACGCAGTTGGATGCCGTCGCCCGGCAAATCCGCGAATCCGGGCAGCAGTTGCCGGTGACGGAGCAGATGTTCGATCAACTCGACATCCGGGCGCCGGAGAGCGGACGTGTTCTGCGGCTGGCCGTGAACACCAAAGGGGCGGTCATCAGCGGCGGCCAGGTGTTGATGGAAATCGTTCCGGACGATGAGGAACTGGTGGTCATCGCTCGGGTGAACCCCAAGGATATCGATTCGCTCACCAAGGACATCGAGCATCTGAAGGTGACGGTTCGGCTGACGGCGTTCAGCCAGCGCTTCACCCACCCGGTCGAAGGCGAACTGATCCAGGTGTCGCCGGATGTGATCCAGTCCGACAAGGGATCGCCGTATTATCGCGTCGACATCCGTCTGAATAAGGACTCCCTGGATCACATCCTGGAAGGGCAGCATCTTGTTTCGGGCATGCCGGCAATGGCCCTGTTGGGAGTTGGCGAGCGTACGCTGTTGACCTATCTGATGGACCCGCTGATTCGCAGCTTCCAGAAAGCCCTACGAGAGCCCTGATCGCGTGATGTCCATGTCAGAAACCGGGGCCGGTGCGGCAGCACGGCGCGGGCGCCGTATCCTGTATCTGTCGAAACATTTCGGCTATCCGCTCGGCGGAGTGCGCATTGCGCACCATCATGTGGCCATGCTGAACCGCAACGGGTTCGACGCGCGGATCGTGCTGGTCGACAACAACAGGGATTCGTTCTTCGAAGAGGATATCCCTTACGACGTTCTAGGACCGTCGTTTGCCTTGAAGGCCGGGGACATCTTCGTGATCCCGGAGCCGTGGGGCGACCAGTTGAAGAAGCTGGAGCGGTTCGACGTCCGCCGCCTCATGTTCTGCCAGAACCATTTCTATCTCTACCATGGCCTTGGCCCCCGGAAGAGCTTCGAGGACCGCGGTCTGCATGGCGTGTTCAGTTGCAGCGAAGTGATCGCCGATTACATCAAGCGGACATTCCAGGTCGCGGATGTGCCGATTATCCACAACGGCATTGATCACACCCGGTTCCGTCCGGCGCAGAAAAAGCGCCAGATCGCACTGATGCCGCGCAAGATGCGCATTGAAGCCAACTTCATCGTAGAGACATTTCAGCGAACGCATCCGCAGCTCGCCGACGTGCCCGTGGTGGTCATCGACGGGATGACCGAAGGCGAGACCGCCGAGATTCTCGCGGAGAGCGCGGTGTTTCTGGCCATGAGCCGGTTGGAGGGATTCGGACTGCCGCCGATCGAGGCGATGGCGAGCGGCTGTATTGTTGTCGGTTTCATGGGCGACGGCGGCCGATCCTACGCGACCGAAGACAACGGGATCTGGTGCGGTGCCGAGGACTGGTTCGCGGCGGCCGACGGACTGGCGGCGGCGATCCGTGCCTTCGATGGTGATGGCGGCGACTCCAAGGTCCGTCACGGCCTTGAAACGGCCTCGCACTATACGCTGGAGCGCATGGAGCGCGACGTGGTGTCATTCTGGACTCGAGAAATCACCAGATAGACCGATGGCGGAAACACCTGATTCTCCCTCAAGAGACCTTGATTACGATCAGGCGCTGCGTCTCATCCCCCAACTGATCGAGTCCGGCAAGCTGACCTTGGCGAAAGCCTGGGCGCGGAAGGTTATATCCGCGCGGCCGATGGATCCGCGCGGTTGGAATCAGCATGCGATGGTGTCGGCGCGCCTGGGCGATGTGACCGGTGCCCTCCATTACATGAGACTGGTTGCGCTGATCGAGCCGGGGTCGGCCGAGCTTCTGGTCAACCACGGCAACACCAACCGGATGCGCGGGAACCACGAAGTGGCGCTCAAGCTGTTCCGCCGGGCGCAGATCGCACGGCCGAACGACTTCGGAATCGATGTCGCTGCGGCGTTGCAGCTTCTGACTGTCGGCAACTACGAGGAGGGGCTCGCGGTTTACGAGCGCCGCTGGTCACGTTGGAAGGCGCTCGAGGAATTGGGCAATCACGGCGTGGCGGCGTGGGACGGCGATCCGTCATCCGCTTCTTCGGTAGTCTGCGTGATCGAGCAGGGGGCGGGAGACGCGGTGCAGTTCGTGCGGTACGCGGCGGATCTGAGCCGGGCGGGGATCGAGGTGATCGTCTATTGCACCCCGCCGCTCGCCCGACTGCTCGGAGCGGCCCGAGGCGTCAAGCATGCCGTCACCCGGATCAAACCGAATATGGCGGATGCCGCCGAAATGATCATGAGCCTGCCGTTCAGGTTCGGAACCCGCGCCGAGTCGCTCCCGGCGCCGGGTCGATATATCGACCCACCGGAGCACCCGTTCCGGCTTCCGGTATCGCCAGGACGGCCCCGGGTTGGCGTATGTTGGGCCGGCAACCCGAATCACCAGCGCGATCAGCAGCGCAGCTGCCCCTTCAGCGCCATGGCAATGCTCTTCGATGTCGAAGGTATCGACTTCTACACGTTGCAGGTCGGTCAGGGCGCGGCGGACGCCGAGCAGGATGCGCGCGTCGTCAGCCTCAGCGACCATATCGATGATTTCGCCGATACGGCGGGGTTGATCGACCAGCTTGATCTGGTGATTACGGTCGACAGCGCGGTCGCGCATATTGCCGGGGCGCTGGACCGACCGTGCTGGGTGCTGCTTCACTGGGTCGCCGACTGGCGCTGGGGGCAGAACGGAGCGACCACCGGCTGGTATCCGAACACGCGCTTGGAACGTCGCGAGCTGGTCGAGGAATGGGACGATTTCATGCCGCGTATTGTCGACAGGCTCACGGCGTGGCGGGATGAATTATTGGCGGACCACAAGTCTTGAGGACCGCCAACCGCTCTGCCGTTTGCATCGCTAGGGGCTAGGTTGTAAGCAACCCCCCGGTATCCAGGGAATGCGGAGCGCGCGACGTGCGATTCTTGTTTGTTCATCAGAACATGCCGGCGCAATACGCGCATCTGATCCAGTATCTGGCCAAAGATCCGAAGAATGAGGTCGTGTTCGTCACCCGACGGCCGAAGCTCGAGATCCCCGGTGTCCGCAAGGTCCGATACGACCTGCAGCGCGAGCCGCGAACCGACTCCCATCGCTATGTGCGCAATCTCGACGAACACCTGTTGTACGGTCAGGCGGTTGTTAGAAGCTGCCTCGGCCTGAAGGAGGAAGGCTTCGTTCCCGATATCATCTGCGTGCATTCGGGCTGGGGCGAAGGTCTGTTTCTGAAGGACGTGTACCCGGATGTTCCGGTTCTGAACTTCGCCGAGTATTACTATCACGGCACCGGCGCGGATGTCGGCTTCGGCGGTGAAGAGGTCGATATCGACCGGCTTTGTCGAACGCGGATGCGGAATGTCCATCTCCTCATGTCGATGGAAGAGGCTGATTGGAACATCACGCCGACACGGTTCCAATGGCAGCAGATCCCGGCCGCCTATCAGTCAAGAACCTCGATCATCCATGACGGCGTGCGGACCAATGTCTGCGTGCCCAATGCCGCCGTTCAGGTCCCGATGCCGGACGGCACCGTACTGACCCGAAATGACGAGGTGGTGACCTATCTCGCGCGGAATCTGGAACGGTATCGCGGCTTCGACGTGTTCATGAAGGCGCTGCCGCTGATTCAGAAGGCGCGCCCGCATGCTCAGATCGTCGTCGTCGGTGGCGACGATACCAGCTACGGCTCGAAGCCTTCCGACTATCCGAGTTGGCGTGAAAAGATGCAGGCGGAGGTCAGCTTCGACCCGGACAGAGTGCATTTCATGGGCCGTGTGCCGTACTCGCACTATCTGCAGATTCTTCAGGTCAGCCGCGTGCACATGTACCTGACCTTCCCGTTCGTCCTGTCCTGGTCATTGTTGGAATCCATGTCGGTCGGCTGCACGATCGTCGCGTCCAATACGCCGCCGTTGAAGGAGGCCATCGTCGACGACGAGACCGGGGTTCTGGTCGACTTCTTTGACCACCAGGCGTTGTGCGCGCGGATCTGCGACCTGCTCGACGATCCGGCCCGTCGAGCCCGGCTGGGCGCCGCCGCGCGCGACTTCGCGGTCAAGACCTATGATCTGGAGACGGTCTGCCTTCCGCAGCACCTGGAGCTGATCGACCGGGTGAGGACGCGGAACCTGCCGAGTTTCGCCTCCACGGCGCAGGCTGACGGCTTTCCCGGCGCGCCACCGGAAACGCCGGTGCCCGGTACACGGCCGACGGTGGAATGAGCACCGCGCTGGCGACGTTGGAAGCCCGGGCGCGGGCGGCCATTGCCGCCGGCGACTGGAAGACGGCGATGGAGGCACTGGCGTCGGTCGCTGACCTGCATCCCGAAGACATGCGGGTTTGGGCGAACCTTGCACGGGCCCAGATCAAGGGCGGCCACGACGCCCTGATCGCCGTGCGGCGGGCCCTGGCCATCGCACCGGCGGCCGCGGCCGTCCTGGACCTCGCGGCTGGACTGTCACCGGTCCTGGAAGATCCGCGCTGGTCGTGGCTGGCCTGTGTGGACCCCGGTCGCGCGCTTCCCACCAAGATGATGGGAGGGCGCCTGCAGAAACAGGGCCGCGCCGCCGTCGCGCGGGAGTTGTTCGCGCGGGCCGCAGCGGCCGACCCGAGCGATGTCGACGCTTCGGTGAACCTGGCACTGAGCGAAATCGAGCTCGGTCGGCGGGAGGACGCCGAAGCGCGGCTGGACGATGTGATTGCCCGCGATCCGACCGAAACCCGCGCCCGCTACGCCCGGGGCTGGATGCGGCTCGCCCGACGGAACTGGTCCGGCTACGACGATTACGACGCGCGCTGGCGCGATCCCGATCCGGACGCCCGGGCACATCTGATCGACGCGCCGTTGTGGAACGGGGAGCCGATCGCCGGTGGCCATCTGGCATTGACCGCTCAGTTCGGGGTCGGCGACGAGATCCTTTTCGCGGGTCTAGTTTCGACGGCGGTGCTGCGGGCCGGTGGCCCCGTCATGCTGGAGGCTGATCCCCGGCTCGTGCCGCTGTTCGGGCGATCGTTCCCGGATATCACCGTCGTCGCGCGGAGTGATCCTCCGGCCGCCGCTCTGGTCAGGGGCGCGGCGGCGCAGAGCGCGTTACCGCGGCTGCCCGTGCTCTTCGGCCCCGGCAGGCCCGGATACGCGCCGTCGGCACCCTATCTGATACCGGACCCGGAGCGTGTGACGTCCTGGCGCGAGCGCCTGGCGGCTCTTGGACCCGGACCCTATACCGGGCTCTGCTGGCGCAGCGGGAACCGGCGCACCGGCGGGCGTAAGTCGATCCCGTTGGAGATGTTGGCTCCGGTGATGTCCGCCCTGGGTGGCACTGTCGTCAGCCTGCAATATGACCCGGACCCGGAGGAGATCGCCGAGCTGCGGGCGCGCGGGCTTCCGGTGCCGGTCGACAACCCGGCCGAAGATATTCGCGACGCGCTTGATGATTTGACGGCGCAGATTGCTGCATTCGACAGGATCGTCACTATATCGAGCGTGGCAGCGCATCTGGCCGGGGCGCTCGGCGTGCCCGGGCTGGTGTTGATGCAGCGTGATCCGCTGTGGTTCTGGTTCGCCGAGGGCGAGACGGTGCCGTGGTATCCGTCGCTGACAGTGCTGCGTCAGAAGGGTGGCGATTGGTCAAACGTGGTGGCTGACGCGACCGATCGTGCAATCGGGTTTCGCGCGAACTGAGCCCTTGGCCGGGCGTCCGGGACGCGCTAGACCCCGCGGCAGTTGATGTTCGCAGCTGATGGTCATGGAGACAGGCAATGGCCCTGATCGAGAGCTTCACCGACGAGCGTGAGACTCAGCTCTCCCGCGAGTTCCTGGACCAGGGCTATGTGGTCGTCGACGTCGATGACAAAGCCCGGCTCGACGCCTTCCGCCGCGAGATCGTAAAGATCGCCTGCGCGCATATCGGCTGCGGCCCGCCGGAGGATGACGGCGTTTTCCTGAACGCGATCCACGAGAAGGTGGCGGTCGAGGACGTCAACGCGCTCCGCCTGCATGTCTTCCAGCAGCTCAACAACAACGCCTGGGCGCGACCGACCTTCCTCTCGCTCGCCCGGTCGGCGGTTGACGCCGTCGTTGGCAACGAGCTGGCGATGCAGAACAAGGTCAACCTGTCGATCCAGATGCCGAACGACCCGACCTCGGTGCTGCCGGTGCATGCCGACCCCTGGTCGGCGGAGACCCCGTTCGAGGTCGTGCAGTGGATGCCCATCGTCGATGTCTACGACACCAAGGCGATGTTCATCCTGCCGCCGGAGGCGAACCGCACCGTGCGCGGTAAGATGAGCAACCTGCCGAACGGCGGCCGAGATTTCGACCTGTTCGAGGAGTTCAAGGACGACTTCCGCTGGATCGCGGTGCCCTACGGGAAGGTCCTGGTGTTCTCGCCGTTGCTCCTGCACGGCAACATCATGAATGTGACGCCGGAGACGCGCTGGTCCTTCAACTGCCGCCTGACCGGCCTGTTCACGCCCTATACCAGCGAAGAGAAGTGCCTCGGCCGGTTCTACACACCGATCACGCCGAAGGTGCTGAGCCGGGTCGGCATGAACTACAAGGAGCCGGAGGGCTTCGATGGCTGATCGCACCGCCACCAACCGGGAAGGCCTGCAGGGTTACGTCACCCACCAGGCGTTCAAGGGCCTGCGCATCCCGGCGACGTCGCAGAACCTGATCATGCGCGACTATGTCCGCGGCAAGGGCAAGGTGTTCCGGCTGTCGCGCGGCGAGTATTTCTTCGACGGCTGTTTCGTGCAGCTCTACGCCATGCTGCGGGATCTCGATCAGATCGAGGGCATCGTCATGTGTAGTCTGTTCATGCTGCCGGACAGTGCGCAGAAGCGTCGCGAGATCTTCGACCAGTTGCTGGCCGCCGGCGGCGCCATGCACTTCATCTACGAGACCCTGGTGGTCGAGGACGAGGCCGGCGTGCAGTCGGCCGAGGATCTGCTGCTGATGAACGACGCCCTGGAGAAGGCGCCGCGCGTGATCGACCGGGCTCTGCTGCCGCCGATAGAGGGCGTGGACAGCTTCACCTGAGCGCTTTCCGGCCTGCGGCGGATGTGTCGGCCGATCCTTGCCGCACTGCGCCTCATCGGCTATACCGCGCGCAGCCGCCGCGCGGCATGTGCACCGTCGGCGGCGGGGCGCCTATGACGAGACACTTTCAGCCAAGGTTGGGCAGGATCGATCCATGACCGAAAAGACCATCAAGCGCGTTCTCGTGACCGGCGGCGCCGGCTATGTCGGCTCCATGCTGACACCGAAGCTCCTCGATGCGGGCTACGAGGTCGTTGTCTTCGACATCCAGTATTTCGGCGACGACAACCTGCCGCTGGCTAATCCGAAGCTGCATTCGGTCAAGGGCGACCTGCGCGATACCGAGTCCTTCGCGCGGGCGGTGGCCGGCTGCGATGCGGTGATCCACCTCGCCTGCATTTCCAACGACCCGTCCTTCGTGCTCGATCCGAACCTGTCGAAGTCGATCAACTACGACTGTTTCGAACCGATGGTCGTCGCCGCCAAGAAGGCCGGCGTGAAGCGCTTCGTCTACGCGTCGACCAGCTCGGTCTACGGCGTGTCCGATGCCCCCGACGTCACCGAGGACCATCCGCTGGTCCCGCTGACCGACTACAATAAGTTCAAGGGCATGTGCGAGCCGCTGCTGTGGAAGCACAATGACGACGATTTCGTCGCGGTGACCATCCGCCCGGCGACGGTCTGCGGCTATGCGCCCCGCATGCGTCTCGACCTGTCGGTCAACATCCTGACCAACCACGCGGTCAACAATGGCAAGATCACCGTGTTCGGCGGTAGCCAGCTGCGCCCGAACATCCATGTCGAAGACGTCTGCCGGCTCTATGTCGAACTGCTGGGCTACGATGCCGACAAGATCAATGGCCAGACCTTCAACGCCGGCTACCAGAATATGGCGATCTCCGAGATCGCCAATGTCGTAAAGAAGGTCGTCGAGGAGGAAATGCCGGAGAAGGCGCCGATCGACATCGTCACCACGCCGACCGACGATATCCGCTCCTACCACGTCAACTCGGACAAGATCCGCAACACGGTCGGCTTCGCGCCGCAGCTGACGGTCGAGGACGCGGTGCGCGGCCTGGTCACGGCGTTCCGCGATGGCAAGCTGCCGAACTCGATGTCGGACGATCGCTATTTCAACGTCAAGACCATGCAGAAGCTGACTGCCGCCTGATCGGCAGGCCGCCGCGTTCCGCCTCCAGGAGACCCGCGCAATGTCCCACGCCGAGACCTATCTCGCCCAGGCGGCGGAGATCTGCCGCAGCCTCGACCCTGCCGAAATGGAGGCGATGGTCGCGGCCCTCGTCGATCTGCGGGCACGGGGCGGGCGGCTGTTCATTCTCGGCGTCGGCGGCTCGGCGGCGAACTGCGGCCACGCGGTGAACGACTTCCGCAAACTCTGCGCCATCGAGGCCTATGCGCCGACCGACAATGTGGCCGAGTTGACCGCCCGGACCAACGACGAGGGCTGGGAGAGCGTGTTCGCCGGCTGGCTCGAAGTTTCCAAAGCCGGTGCCAACGATGCGGTTCTGGTGTTCTCCGTCGGCGGTGGCTCGCGCGAGCGCAATGTCAGCCCCAATCTCGTGCTGGCGCTGGAATACGCCAAGCAGCACGGCCTGAAGATCCTCGGCGTCGTCGGCCGCGACGGCGGCTATACCAAGCAGGTCGGCGATCATGTGATGGTCGTGCCGGTGGTGGATGCCAACCACATCACGCCGCATTCCGAAGCTTTCCAGGCGGTGATCTGGCACGGCCTGGTCTGTCATCCGAACCTGATGGCCAAGGCCAACAAATGGGAGGGCCTCGCCCGCGCTTGAGGGCAGGGGTGCGAGGAAAAGGGCGTGACGACGAAGCGCAAGGCCGTGTTCCTCGACCGTGATGGCGTCCTGGTCCGCACCGATGTCCGGGACGGCAAACCCTATGCGGCGCTCAAGTTGGACGATTTCGAGATCCTTGCAGAGGCGCCGGACGCGGTCCGGGCCCTGAAGGCCGCCGGGTTCGTCACCGTCCTGACGACGAACCAGCCGGAACTGGCCCGCGGGAACGTCGATTCGGCCACGATGGAGGCGATGCACGCCAGGCTCGGTGCCGACATGCCCCTTGATGATATCCGGATCTGTCCCCACGACTCGGGAGCAGGCTGCGGTTGCCGCAAGCCGGCGCCCGGAATGCTGCTCGACGCAGCGCGCGACCTCGACCTCGACCTCCAGGCGAGTTACATGATCGGGGATCGCTGGCGCGACATCGGTGCCGGCCGGGCGGCGGGCTGCACGACGATTCTGATCGAACGCGGTTACGCCGAACCGGAACGTGAAGTCCCCGATTTCACGGTCTCCGACGTCGCGGAGGCGGCCCGTCTGATCGTAGCGCGAGAGAGCGCATAATTTGGCTCGGCGCGATCGCGCGTCACAATTCGATGGGCGTCGCCTACGCCCGGACCCGCTGGAGGACAGCATGAGCGTGAGTTCTGTCGACGACCTCAAGATCAAGATCTTCGCCGATGGCGCCGATCTCGAGGGTATGAAAACGATGGCGGCGAAGCCCTATATCCAGGGGCTGACCACCAACCCGACGCTCATGCGCAAGGCCGGCGTGACCGACTATGCCGCTTTCGCCAAGCAGGTGCTCTCGGCAATCACCGACAAGCCGGTCTCCTTCGAGGTCTTCGCCGATGACGCGGCGTCGATGATTGCCCAGGCCAGGGTGATCGGCAGCTGGGGTCCGAACGTCAATGTGAAGATTCCGGTGACCAACACCAAGGGCACCTTCATGGGCGAGCCGATCTCGACCCTGTCCAAGGACGGCGTGGTGCTGAACATCACCGCGATCATGACCCCGGGCCAGGTGAAAGCGATCGCCGATGCGCTCGACCCGGCGACCCCGGCGATCATCTCGGTCTTCGCCGGCCGCATCGCCGATACCGGCCGCGACCCGATCCCGCTCATGAAGGAATGCCTGGCGATCCTCAAGGACCATCCGAAGGCGGAACTGCTCTGGGCCAGCCCGCGCGAGCTGCTGAACATCGTGCAGGCCGACGAGATGGGCTGTCACATCATCACCGTGACCAACGACCTGCTGGGCAAGCTTGGCGGCCTCGGCAAGGATCTCGACCAGTTCAGTCTGGAGACGGTGAAGATGTTCGAAGGCGATGCCTCGGCCGCCGGCTTCACCATCGCCACCTGACCGCACGGACGCGCGCCATGACCGACAAGCCCTATGCCATCGTCACCGGCGGCGCCGGTTTCATCGGCTCCCACATGGTCGATCTCATGCTGGAGCGGGGCTACCGGGTGCGGGCGATCGACAACCTGACCGGTGGGCGCGAGCTCAACCTTGCCCATCACGGCGAGAACCAGGACCTGATCCGCGACTTCCGCGACATTCGCGACATCAAGCCCGACGACGCGGCCTTTGTCGGCGCCAAGACGGTGGTCCACTTCGCCGGTATCGGCGACATCGTGCCGTCGATCGAACGGCCGCTGGAGTACATGTCGGTCAATGCGCAGGGCACCGCCTGCGTGCTGGACGCGGCGCGGACGGCGGGAGTGAAGAGATTCGTCTACGCCGCCTCGTCGTCCTGCTACGGCCTCGCCGACGTGCCGACCCGCGAAGACCACCCGATCATGCCGGAGCATCCTTACGCGCTCTCGAAATATCAGGGCGAGCAGGCGGCCTTCCATTGGCACAAGGTCTACGGCCTGCCGGTCAACTCGGTGCGCATCTTCAATGCCTATGGCACCCGTTCACGCACCTCGGGCGCCTACGGGGCGGTATTCGGCGTTTTCCTGCGCCAAAAGATCGCCGGCCAGCCGCTCACCGTGGTCGGCGACGGCACCCAGAGTCGCGACTTCCTGTTCGTCACCGACGTCGCCCGCGCCTTTCTGGCGGCGGCGGAGACCGACAAGGTGGGCGAGATCTGGAACCTGGGTGCGGGGGATCCGCAGTCGGTCAACAAGCTGGTCGGCCTGCTCGAGAGCGAGTACGTCAACATCCCCAAGCGGCCGGGCGAGCCGGACTGCACCTTCGCCGACATCTCCAAGATCACCCGCGATCTGGGATGGAAGCAGGAAGTCTCTTTCGAGGAAGGGGTGGGCCGTATGCTGGCGCAGCTCGACTATTGGCGCGAGGCGCCGCTTTGGACACCCGATAGCATCGCCCAGGCGACCAAGACGTGGTTCGACTATCTGGGTGACGATAAGAAGAACGCGACGGCATAAGGAGCGGCGCGGTGATCGACGACGCCTATAAGCATAAAATCAAGACCGCGGCCGAATTGGCGGAGTTGCTCGGCGATCCGCCGCGCGACGAGAAGATCGTGATGTGCCACGGCACCTTCGATCTGGTGCATCCGGGACATATCCGCCACCTGGTCTATGCCCGTTCCAAAGGGGCGAAGCTGGTCGTCGGTGTGACCGCGGACACCCATGTGAAGAAGGCCGACCATCGGCCCTTCGTGCCGGAGAACCTGCGGGCGCTGAATCTGGCCGCCCTGGAGACGGTCGACTACGTCACCATCGATCCGAACCCGACGCCGATCGAGAACATCCTGACGATCAAGCCCGACTATTTCGTGAAGGGCTACGAGTACCAGCGTGGCGGGCTGCACCCGCGTACGGCCGAGGAAAAGGCCGCTGTCGAGAGCTATGGCGGCGAGGTGATCTTCACTCCCGGCGACATCGTCTACTCGTCCTCGGCGATCATCGAGTCCGGACCGCCGGACATCGCCGTCGAGAAGCTGATGAACCTGCTTGAGGGGGAGAAGCGGACCTTCGACGATCTGAAGAACGCGCTGAAGGCCGTGAAGGGGATGAAGGTTCACGTGATCGGCGACACCATCGTCGACTCGCTCACCATCACCTCGATGATCGGCGCCAGCGGCAAGACCCCGACTTTGAGCGTGCGCTACGAAGGCAAGCGGGACTATGTCGGCGGCGCCGGCATCGTCGCCAAGCACCTGGAAGCGGCGGGGGCGGATGTCACCTTCACCACCGTTCTGGGCAAGGATGCGCTGGCGAAATTCGTGCGCGACGACATCGCCAAGTCCGGCATCCACCTGAACGACATCGTCGACGACACCCGCCCGACCATCAACAAGAACGCGATCGTCGCCGGCGGCTATCGGATGCTGAAGATCGATACGCTCGATAACCGCGGCATCTCCGAGCAGATCACCAAGCGCATCGTTCGCGCGATCAAGGAGACGCCGTCCGACGCGGTGGTGTTCAGCGATTTCCGCCACGGCATATTCAGTGGCGAGAGCATTCCGATTCTGACCAACGCGATCCCGGAAGACACCTTCAAGGTGGCGGACAGTCAGGTCGCCAGCCGCTGGGGCAACATCCTCGATTTCGGCGGCTTCGACCTGATCACGCCGAACGAGAAGGAAGCCCGGTTCTCGCTGGGCGATCAGGACACGGTGATCCGGCCTTTGGGCACCCGCCTGTTCGAGGAGGCGAAGTGCAAGGTGCTGATCCTCAAGCTCGGTTCGCGCGGATCGATGACCTTCCGAGAGGGTGGCGGCGAGCTGCGCACCTTCTTCGGTCTCGACAGCTTCGCCGACCATGTGATCGACGCGGTCGGCTCCGGCGACGCGTTGCTGTCCTATGCGACCCTGGTGTTGAAGGCGACCGGCGATGAAGTGGTCGCCTCGATCCTGGGCGCCATGGCGGCGGCGGCGGAGTGCGAGATGGACGGCAATATCCCGGTCGAGCCGGCGATGGTGCTGAAGAAGATCGAGACCTACGAGCGGCGCGCCCGGTTCCAGGACTGAGCCTATCTAGACAGGAACCGAATCATGCGGGTCATCGTCATCGGCTACGGAGTGCAGGGGCACAAGCGCAAGGCTGTCGCCGGCGCGGACTGTGTCGCCGTGGTCGATCCGATCTCCAATGAAGCCGACTACAAGGACCTCTCCGAGGTCGCCTTCCACGCATTTGATGCGGCCATCGTCTGCACGCCGGATGCGCCGAAGCCGGCACTGCTGAAGACCCTTCTCGGGGCGGGCAAGCACGTGCTGGTCGAAAAGCCGCTGGTGGCCGAGGACGACTGGGTGCTGGAGGAGCTGTCCGAGGTGGCGCGCTCCACCGGAGCGGTCTGCGTCACCGCGTATAATCACCGGTTCGAGCCGCATTACGTTCGGATGCGCGACCTGATCCACTCGGGCGAACTCGGCCGGATCTACAGCCTACGCATGTTCTACGGCAACGGAACGGCGCGGCTGGTGCGCGACAGCGCCTGGCGCGACCAGGAGGCCGGCGTTCTGCCAGACCTTGGCTCGCACCTGCTCGACACGCTGAAGTTCTGGATCCCCGACGCGGGCAACTGGGAATTCGAGACCCGGGTGGCGCGGCGGCACGAGAACAGGGCCTTCGATCAGGTGATGATCGCCGCCGATCCCGAGAGCGGTCCGACCGTGCAGCTCGAGATGACGCTGCTGTCCTGGCGCAACCATTTCACCTGCGACGTGCTGGCCGAGAACGGGACCGCCCATATCGAGTCCCTGTGCAAATGGGGGCCGAGCACCTTCACCAGGCGGACCCGCGTCCTGCCGTCCGGCCGACCGCCGGAGGAGTCGGTGACCCTGGTCCAGGCCGACCCGACCTGGGAAGCCGAGTACGCCCATTTCCGCCGGCTCTGCGAGACCGGATCCGGTTCGGAAATCGATAATGATCTCTGGCTGAACCGCACCTTGCGCGGCCTCGCGCGTCAGGCCTATGACCGGTTCGGAGCACCCGCATGACCCCTGCCGCTTCCATCGAGCCCAGCCCCGTCATTGCCTATTGCGGCATGACTCATCTTGGCCTCGTCTCCGGTACGGCGGCGGCGGCCAAGGGGTTTGACACGATCCTGTTCGATCCGGATGTCGATCTGATCGCCCGTCTGCGTGGCAAGGAGTTGGTCGGACGGCTGCAAGGGGTGGAACTGCCGGTCTCCGAGCCCGATCTCGCCGAGACCTTCGCCACCAACCGGCACCGCATCACCGTCACCGAGGAGACCAGAGATCTGGCACGGGCCGACGTGGTCTACCTCGCGCCGGACGTGCCCACCGACGACACCGGTGCCAGCGACCTCTCTGCGGTCGAACGTCTGCTGGCGGTGGTTGCCCCGGCGCTGCGCGACGATGCGACTCTGGTCATCCTGAGCCAGGTGCCACCGGGCTTCACCCGCGGAATCGACCAGGGCAAGGTCGGCGTGCGCGGCCCGCTGCATTATCAGGTGGAGACCTTGGTCTTCGGCATTGCCTTGCACCGCGCGTTGGAGCCGGAGCGCTATATCGTCGGCTGCGCCGATCCTGAAGCTGTGCTGCCGGTGCCGTTCCGCACATACCTCGAGGCGTTCGGCTGCCCCATCCTGCCGATGCGCTACGAGAGCGCGGAGTTGGCCAAGATCTCGATCAACATGTGCCTCGTCGCCTCGGTTGGTGTGGCCAACACCATGGCCGAGCTCTGCGAGCATGTCGGGGCCGACTGGTCGGAGATCGCGCCGGCCCTGAAGCTCGACCGACGGATCGGCGCGTACAGCTACCTCGCTCCCGGGCTCGGACTCGCCGGAGGCAACCTGGAGCGCGACCTCGCCACGGTGATGCGCCTGGGGGCGGCGCATAAGACCGACACCGGCATCGTGAAGGCATGGGTCGAGAACTCCGCCTGGCGCAAGGGCTGGGCCGCGCGCACGCTCAAGGCCCGGGTGCTGGACGCCAACCCGGCGGCGCGGGTGGCCGTTCTCGGGCTCGCTTACAAGCAGGACACCCACTCGACCAAGAACTCGCCCTCGCTCGCCCTGTTGTCGGAGCTCGGTGGTGTCGACATCGTGGTCCACGATCCGGTGGTCCCGGCGTCCGCCGCGCCGGTCGCGGTCGCGGCGGCGGACGGACCGATGACGGCGGTGGCGGGGGCCGACGTGCTCTGCATCATGACGCCGTGGAGCCCATATAAGGCGCTCGATCCGAAGGACATCGCCGCCACCATGCGCGGATCCGTCGTGCTCGACCCTTACCGGGTCCTCGACGAGAAAGCCGCGCTGGCGGCTGGTCTCGACTACATCACCCTCGGGATCACCCGGGACTAGGAGTATCGCCATGCTTGACCATCGCCTCGCCAAACCCGCCCTGCCGCCCTGCACTGTCGTGCTCGGCGCCGGATTCGTCGGCGGTGCCGGTGCGGACGCGATCGAGGCGGCGGGCGGCCGGGTTGAGCGGGTCGGCCGGGCCCAGGTAGATCTGCTGGCCGATGGTGCCGCCGCTGTTCTGTCCGAGCAACTGCGCGCCGACGACGTGCTGGTGGTCGTCTCCGCCGAAGCGCCGTGCAAGAACGGCGAAATGCTGGAGCGCAACATCGCGATGATGAACACCGTCGTCGCGGCGTTGAAGACTCAGCCGGTGGCCCATGTCGTCTACATATCGTCGGACGCGGTCTACAAGGACAAGATGGAGCCGCTGGCCGAGACCGACTGCGCCGAGCCTGGGGGGCTGCACGGGGTGATGCATCTGGCACGCGAGCGCATGCTGCTGGACGAGAGTGGCGTGCCGGTCGGCATCCTGCGTCCGACCCTGGTCTATGGCGCGTCGGACCCGCATAACGGCTACGGCCCGAACCGCTTTCGTCGCTTGGCCATGGACGGCAAGGACATCACCCTGTTCGGCGAAGGTGAGGAGCGGCGCGATCACGTTCTGGTCGATGATCTGGGCGAACTGATCAAGCTGATGGTCATGCATCGCTCGACCGGTGTGCTGAACGGGGCGACCGGTGATGTCCATTCGTTCCGCGAGGTGGCGGAGATGGTGGTCAGTCATGTCCCGCTTCGGATCATGATCAAGGGCACGCCACGTTCCGGCGCGATGCCGCATAACGGCTATCGGCCGTTCAACCCGTCGGCCACCTTTCACGCCTTCCCCGATTTCCGCTATACCCCCCTTGCCGAGGGCCTGGCCAAGGTCCACCGCCAAGCCACCGGAGGCTGACTCATGGGTCGCGAGATCAATCTGCTCGACGCGCTGCCGAAGCCGAAGCGCAACGTGAAAGCGCGCGAGCACGCCAAGACCGACGAGCACATCCGCATCAGCCGGGAATACGGCGAGACCTATTTCGACGGCCCGCGTGAATACGGTTATGGCGGATACCGCTACGACGGACGCTGGGTCCCGGTCGCCAAGGACATGATCGAGCATTTCGGCCTGGAGCCGGGCATGCGGGTGCTGGATGTCGGCGCCGCCAAAGGCTTCCTGGTGAAGGACTTCATGATCGCCTGCCCGGGACTGGAGGCGTTCGGCCTGGATGTCTCGGAATACGCGCTCAAGCATTGCGAGCCGGAGGCGATCGGCCGGCTGCACCTGGGATCTGCGGTCAGGTTGCCGTTCCCGGACAATAGTTTCGACGCGGTCATCTCGCTCAATACGTTGCACAACCTGAAGAAGCCGGAACTGATCACGGCGCTGCAGGAGATCATGCGGGTGACCAAGGATGGCAAGGCCTATGTCCAGGTCGACAGCTACCGCACCGAAGAGGCGCGCGACCTCTTCCTCGACTGGGTGTTGACGGCCTATACCCACGGCTACCCGCACGAGTGGGTCGCGATCTTCGAGGAAGCCGGTTACACCGGCGACTACAACTGGACGCTCATTTCCTGACAGCCGGAGACCAAGGCATATGACGGCCAAGCCCGGACACAACAGTTTCGATCCCACGGACTCCCGCAAGCGCTGCATGAAGTACCGCAAGCGGATCCTGGACATCTCGCAGAACGTCAGCGCGCTCCATGCCGCCGGGGCGTTCTCCTGCATGGAACTGACGGATACCTGCTATCACGGCCTGATGCGCCCGGACGGCCAGGACACGTTCCTGATGTCCAAGGGCCATGGCTGCATGGCGCAGTACGTGATCCTGGAGGACCGGGGCGTCCTGGAGAAGAAGCACCTGGACGAGTACTGCACGCCGCACGGCATTCTCGGAGCCCATCCGGACTACGGCAATCCCGGCATCGAGGCGTCGACCGGCTCGCTCGGCCACGGCATGGCGATGGCGGTGGGCATGGCGGTCGCCGAGCGCAACAAGGCCGGCGGGGCCGCGGATGCGGGGGCGGTCTACTGCGTGCTGTCAGACGGCGAGGTGCAGGAGGGGTCGACCTGGGAGGCCTTCATGATGGCCTCCACCCTCGGACTTACCAACCTGGTCGCGCTGATCGACAATAATGACTTCCAGTCGCTCGGCCGCACGTCGGAGACCCATCCGAGCTTCTATCCGCTGGACGAGAAGCTCGAGGCGTTCGGCTGGGAGACGGTGATCGTCAACGGCCATGATGCCGATGCGGTATACAGCGCGGTCGCCAGCCGCAAGGGCGGCAAGCCGTTCTGCCTGATCGGCCGCACCACCAAGGGCAAGGGCGTCTCCTATATGGAGAACGTGCCGATCTGGCACTACCGCTCGCCGAGTCCGGACGAATACAAGCAGGCCCTGGCCGAGCTGAAGGAGATCGCGTCGTGAGGAACACCTTCGCCGAAGTCCTTTACGATCTCGCCAAGGACGACCCGCGCATCCACATCGTGGTCGCCGATATCTCGCCGGCCGGCTCCATGGGCAAGTTCCGCGAGGAGTTCCCCGAGCGCTTCATCAACGTCGGCGTCGCCGAGCAGGCGATGATCGGCATCTGCGCCGGTCTGGCGCTGAAGGGCATGCGGCCCTTCGCCTACACCATCGCCACCTTCTCGCTGTACCGGCCGTTCGAGATGGTGCGCGATGATCTGGGCTACCAGAATCTGCCGGTGACGGTGGTCGGCATCGGTGGTGGCGTCATCTACTCGACCCTGGGCGGAACGCACTACGCCCAGGAGGATATCGCCATCGCCGGCGCCATCCCGAACATGTCGATCATCGCGCCCTGCGACCCGGTCGAGGCGACCGAGGCTACCAAGTGGCTGGTCAATCGTGAGGGCGGCGGACCGGTCTATTTCCGCTTCGGCAAGGCGGGCGAACCGACCCTGACCGGCCCGGACAGCGATCCGTGGGAGTTCGGCAAGCTGCGCTACCTGCGCAAGGGCGAGGACGTGGCGGTGCTGTCCTACGGGGTGGTGACCAAGATGGCCGCCGAGGTCGCCGACGCGCTGACCGCCGACGGCAACTCGGTCTCGCTCGCGGTCTGCCACACCTTGAAGCCGCTCGACACCGAGGGCATCGCCAATCTGCTGCGCCGCCATAAGCGGGTGATCGTGGTCGAGGAGCACGCGCCGCAGGGTGGTCTGGCGCCGCAGACCAAGCAGATCGCCTGGGACATCCGCGCGGAATGCGATCTCCACACCTTCACCCTGAAGGACGAGTTCGTGCACTGCTATGGCAGCCACGAGGACATCCTGGCGGCCCACGGCCTGTCGACCGAGCGCATCCTCGCCACGGTCCGCACGTAGTCCATGCGGGTCCTGGTCACCGGGGCGGCGGGCTTTTCCGGCCGTGCGATCGCCAGGTGGCTCAGGGCCGAGGGCTATGACGTGGTCGCCCATCATCGGGCCTCGCCGCTGCCGGACGATCTGGCCGACGGCGAGACCTGGCGGGGCGATCTGGCCGGCGACGATCCGCTTCCGGGCCGCCTGGACGCGATCGTGCACGCGGCCGCTACCTCGCCGCCGACCGGCGCTCCGAATGCGGTGCCGGCCGCCAGCCTGATCCGCGACAATGCCGTGGCCACCGCGCGTCTCGCCGCGGCCGATGTCAGCGTGTTCATCTATCTCTCCAGCCTCTCGATCCACGGCACCATCTCCGGGACGGCCGTCACACCGGACACGCCCGTGGTGGATCCGGTAGCCTACGGCCTGTCGAAGCTCCTGGGAGAGCGGGCGGTGGCCGAGCGGGGTGGTCGGTCGCTGGCGATCCGCCTGCCGGCGGTGATCGGCGGCGGTGCCGCGCGCAACTGGCCGGTGCAAGTGCTTGGCAAACTCCGGCGCGGCGAGACAGTCCGAATCTCCAATGCCGACGCGGCCTTCAACAATGTGGTCCATGTCCAGGACGTGGCCGCCTTCGCCGCGCATGCGCTGACGGCGCTGCCGGACGGGTTTGCCGCCGTCCCGGTCGCCAGCCGCGACGCTGTTCGGGTGCGCGATGTGGTGGCCTGCCTGGCCGAGGGAAGCGGCTTGGCGGCTACGGTGGAGGAAGGCCCGCCGGACAAGGCGCCGTACACCATCGACATCGCCGCCGCTTCGGCCCTGGGTTTCGCGCCGCGGGACACGGCGACGGCGCTGCGAGACTTCGCGCGGGAGGAAATGCGATGAGCGACGACAGCACCGTCGCGATCCTCGGCCTCGGCTATGTCGGCCTGCCTTTGGCGCTCGCCTTCGCCGGCGCCGGTCGTGCGGTCATCGGTTTCGACATCGACGCGGCGCGGATAACGGATCTCGCCAAGGGTATCGACCGCAACGACCCGGAAGGCGGGATGATCGATCTTCTCGCCGGCCTGCGCTTCTCCTCGGACGCCCGTGAGCTCGCGGAGGCCCAGGTCTTCATCGTCGCCGTGCCGACACCGATCGACGACAGCCGCCGGCCGGATCTCGGCCCGCTCGCCGATGCCGCGAGGATTGTCGGCGGCGCCATCCGACCGGGCGGTCTGGTCGTCGTCGAGTGCACGGTTCACCCGGGGGCGACGGAGGAGATCGTGGGGCCGATCGTCGCCGAGGCTTCCGGTCTCGTCGTCGGGGCGGATTTCAAGCTCGGTTACTCCCCGGAGCGGATCAATCCGGGAGACACCACCCACGGACTCGGCGATGTGGTGAAGGTGGTCTCCGGTCAGGACGCGGAAACTCTGGCGCGGGTCATGGCGCTTTATGCCGGGATCGTGCCAGCGGGCCTGCACGCCGCGCCGTCGATCCGGGTGGCTGAGGCGTCGAAGATCACGGAGAACATCCAGCGCGACGTGAACATCGCCCTGATGAACGAGCTGGCCCAGATCTACGACCGCCTCGGTCTGCGGACCGAGGACGTGCTTGCCGCCGCCCGCAGCAAGTGGAATTTCGCGCCGTACACGCCGGGTCTGGTCGGTGGCCACTGCATCGGCGTCGACCCCTACTATCTCATCGCCAAGGCCGAAGCCCATGGCTACTACCCGGAGCTGATCCGCGCCGCGCGCCGGCTGAACGACACCATGTCCGAAAGGGTGGTGCAGAAGACGGTGACCTTGCTGGGAGCCGGCGGCACGGCCGTCGCGGGTGCCCGCATCGGGGTCATGGGGGTCGCGTTCAAGGAGAACGTCTCCGACCCGCGGAACAGCCAGGTGCCGCCCATCGTCACTGGCCTGTCGGTGCTGGGCGCGAAGATGCTCGTCGCCGATCCCCTGGTCGATACCGCCGTGGCCCGACGGTTGCTCGGCATCGACCTTGTCGGCGCGGACAGCCTGGTCGATCTCGACGCGCTGATTCTGGCGAGCCCGCACCGCGCGTTTCTGGAGGGCGGCGCGCGCCGTCTCGGCACCCGCCTGCGGTCCGGCGGCCTCCTGATCGACGTGAAGTCCGCTCTCAAGCCGTCGGAGCTTCCGGCGGACAGGCGGTACTGGAGCCTTTAGTCGGATGTTTGCAGCGGCGCCTGCTGTCGGAGTACGCTCTTCGTAGTTGAGAATGTGGGAGGGTGGTCATGGCTTCGATTGGCGGGGATTCCAGTAACGAGTTGCTGCTGGGTACGAACTCGGCGGACTTCATCGTGGGGGGCGCTGGCAACGACACGATTTCAGCTCTCGGCGCCAACGATACCCTGTCCGGAGGAACCGGCAACGACCAGATCTACGCCAGCACCGACGATGATATCCTTTATGGAAATCAGGGCGATGACCGTCTATCGGCGGGTAACGGCGATGATTTTGTCTTTGGCGGCCAAGGCAATGACATAATTTATGGTGGGGTCGGGGCGGACTCGATCTTCGGAAATCTCGGCGACGATCAGATCATCGCCGAGAGCGAGAACGACCTGATCTACGGCAACCAGGGCGCCGACGTGATTCTCGCGGGAAGCAGCGACGATACCGTCTATGGCGGACAAGGGGCCGACACGCTGAGCGGCGGGATCGGCAACGACCTGATTTATGGCAACCTCGACGCGGACTCGATCATCGGTGCCTTCGGAAACGACACGATGGATGGCGGCGGCGGGGCGGACAAGTTCGTCTTTCTGTCGGATTCCTCGGTCGATCAGATTCTCAATTTCAGCACGAGCGAGGATGTGATCCAGATCCAGTCCGGCGTGAACAGCAGCAGCATCACGTCGGCATCGGCGGCTCTGGCGGCAACGGCGGATTCCGGTGGAAACGCGGTTATCACGCTCGGATCGAACAACACCGTCACGCTTGTCGGTGTCAGCACGTCCGAGTTGTCGACGTCGAATTTCGAGATTATCTAGGCGTGCATGTCTGAGTGGATGCTCTGACATCACTCATCTCGACGACTCCGCGCGGACGGAAAATGCTCTAGACTGGCGGTCCGGGGAGACAGCTTCTCGGGCTGCCGAGTAGTATTCCAGTGCGGGGGCATGACAGGACCTGCCGACCATTTGACCGGGATTGTCCGGGGATTGAATCAGGCGATCGTCGCTTTTGACCGAAGCGGTATAGCGATCTCATGGAATCCGGCGGCCGAACTGACTTTTGATCTTTCTGGCCACCGCGCCGAGAGTGTCTCGATCGACACATTCGCCGGCTCTGCTGACGTCCGACGGGCGTTCGACGCTGCGCTCAAGGGCGAGGCCGGCCGGATTTTCCTCGATGATGGCCGCGTGCCGATCTGGTGCCGGCCTACCCGCGCCGACGACGGTGCGGTCATCGGCGCGCACTGGGTCGTCATGTACCCCGGCGAAACCGAGGCTGAAGCAAATCCGCGGGTTGCCGAGGTCCTGCGGGAAGCGGTCGATACCATGGACGAGGCGCTGTCGATCTATGATAGCGACGACAGGTTCGTCTTCGGCAATCGGCGGTTCTTCGAGATGTATCCGTTCCTGCGTGAGCGCGATGACATCGTCGGCCACGATTTCGAGGACCTGCTCCGCTACAGCCTGGCGCGGGACCCCTCGATGACGGAGGGCGAGCGGGACGACTACGTCCAGCGCCGGCTCGAAGCACGCCGCGACCAGTCGCCGATCCCGGAACGCCAGGTCCCTGACGGGAGCTGGTACATGGTCAAGGAGAACTACAGCAAGACCGGTCTGACGATCACGACACGGGTCGACATCACCCGGCGCAAGCAGGCGGAACTCTCGCTCGCCGCCACCTCCACGGTGCTGCAGGCCATCCTCGACACCATGCCGAACCCGCTGATCGCCTTCGACCGGGATAACCACCTCGTCGCCTGGAACCGGGCGTTCGAGTCGCTGGTCAAACTCTCCGCCGACGATCTGAAGCCGGGTCGGTCGCTGGTTGGGGTGGCAAAGGATGCGATCCGCCGTCTGCCGTCGACGGATGTCGGTATCAAACGGATGTTCCGGGCCATCCGCGGGCGGGAATCCGTGCAGTTCGAATGGCGGCGCGAAGGGTCCGACGTCTTCTGGGTGATTGGCCGGCCGATGTGGAATGGCGGCTATCTCTCGATGTGGCGCGACGTCACGTCCGAGCGCCGGGCACAAGAATTGGTGGCGACGACCCAGAACCGGCTGGTCGAAGCCATCGAGACGATGTCGGAAGGCTTCGCCCTGTTCGACAGTGAAGACCGCCTGATCCTGTCGAACGCAAAATACAAGGAACTCTACGACCTGCCCCAGGAGGCGATCGACGAGGCCTGGACCTTCGAGCGGCTGGTCAGATACTCGATCGCCCATGGCCATTTTCCCGAGGCGGTGGGCCGCGAGGAAGAGTGGATATCCAGGCGTATCCATCAGCATCTGAACCCCCCGGAGACGTCCGTCGAGCAGCTCCTGTCGGATGGCCGGACCTACCTCGTCAGCGAGAACCGGACGCGCGAGGGCGGGGTGGTCGGCATGCGCTCCGACATCACCGAGCGGATACAGGCGGAGGAAGCCCTGCGATCGGCGAGGGACACGCTGGCCGAACAGACCCAGTCGCTCAGAAAGCTCGCCGACGAGATCGACGAGGCACGCCGCCGCGCCGAGGAGGGAGGCGCCGCCAAATCCCGTTTCCTGGCGATGATGAGTCACGAACTGCGCACGCCGATGACCGGCCTGCTGGGGATGATCGAACTGCTGTCCCGCACCGATCTCGATGCCGACCAGAGCGGTTTCATCGACATCATGAGGGATTCCGCCGACACCTTGCTGGCGTTGCTGAACGACATCCTCGATTACTCGAAGCTCGAGGCGGGCAAGGTCCAGCTCGAGGAAATCCCATTCTCGCCGCGCAGCGTTCTCGACGATGTGATGCGGCTGTTCCAGATCTCCGCCGCGTCAAAAGGACTTGAGCTTCTGGGAGGGGCGGATGATGCGGTTCCAGGCTGGTTGCTCGGCGATCCTCTGCGCCTCAAACAGATCCTGTCGAACCTCGTGTCCAACGGTCTGAAGTTCACCAACGAAGGATCTGTGTCGGTATCGCTCTCCGTCGGCGAGAGCCAGGATGAGCGGGTCGAGATCGTCGGCTCGGTGACGGATTCGGGCATCGGCATCCCCGACGACGTTCAGGGACAGCTCTTCGCCGCGTTCGAGCAGGGGCCGGCGAACACGTCGCGCCGGTTCGGCGGTACCGGCCTCGGCCTGTCGATCTGCAAGCGGCTGGTCGAGGGCATGGAGGGTTGGATCAAGGTCGACAGCGCGCCCGGCGCCGGCGCGACCTTCACGTTCTGTGTCGTCATGCATCCAACCGCCGCCCCGGAGATCGAGCCCGCCGACGCCGTCCCGGGGGAACCGGCCCGGCCGATCCACATTCTCCTGGCCGAAGACAACGACGTGAACCGGATGCTGGTCTCCCGCATGCTGGCCAAGGCCGGTCACCGCATCGATGAAGTGCCGGACGGCGCGGAGGCTGTGAAGGCGGTCCGCCGCCGTACCTACGACCTGGTTCTGATGGATATGCAGATGCCGGTGATGGACGGTACGGACGCGACGGCGGAGATCAGGGCGATGGGGGGTGAGAAGGCCGAGATGCCGATCATCGCGTTGACGGCCGACGCGGTTCCCGAACATCGGGCCACTTATCTTGATGCCGGACTGGACGACGTGCTGTTGAAGCCGGTCGACTGGGAAGCGCTCAACCGAACGATCCTCTGGGCGTCGGGCAAGAGCCGTGCTACGGCCCCGCGGGAGGGCGCTGTTGGCGCCGAGAGGGCGCCCCCGGTTGCGTTGGTTTTCGATCGTGCCCGCGTCCGGGCGGCGGTGGGCACTCTGCCGCCGGCCAGAGCCGTTGAGATGATCGCTCTGGTGCCCCAGGAGGCGGCCCGTCAGATCGCGTTGCTCGAGGCGGCCGTCGATCAGGGCGACCTTGAGGCGGTCGGGCGAATCGCCCATACGATCAAAGGACTGGCTGCCAATTTCGGCGCTGTCCTATTGGAGAAGACGGCGGTCCGTCTTCAGCGGGCCGAGGGAGGGATTGCGGCGGTGACGGCGCATTTGCCCGACCTGCGGGCGGCGGTCGACGCGACCCGGGAAGAGGCTCCGGCCGTGATCGCCGAGTTCGAGGCGGCGGCCAAGGATTGAGGGTGGAGAGTATCGGATGTCCCAGCAGGACGAGTATGGCGAGCTGAAGGTTCTGATCGTCGAGGATGACCCGGCCAGCAGATTGCTGACTGCCGCCTTCCTGGAAGAGATCGGCATCAATCAGATCAAGGAAGCAGTGGACGGCGAATCGGCGTTGCGGGTGATGCGCAGCTATTCGGCCGACGTGATCATCTGCGACATGGTCATGGTGCCGATGGATGGCGTGACCTTCGTGCGCCATGTTCGCACCGACGTTGAGTCCGCCAATCCCTACGTGCCGGTCATCCTCGTCACCGGCAGTGCCGACCGGAGCTCGGTGCGGGCGGCGCGGGATGCCGGGGTGAATCTGCTGATGGCCAAGCCGATTACCCTGGCGGCCTTGCGCAAACGCATCGACATCGTGTTGAGCGACCGACGCGAGTTCATCATGAACCAGTCCTATGTCGGCCCGGACCGACGCCGCCAGGACGTGCCGATCGGCAGCAAGCGCGACCGGCGCAAGGACTGACCCCTATCCGGCGAGCGGCGCTGTCGCCTGCTCCAGCCAGGCCCTGTGTGCGCCGTCGAGCGCCGGGGAAACCCTGGCGCGTACGTCGCGGTGATAGCCGTCGAGCCAGGCGATCTCGTCCGTCGTCATCAGGGCCGGCTCGACCAGGCGCAGATCAATTGGCGCGAAGGTAATGGTCTCGAAGGACAGCATGGCGCGGCCATTGTCCTCCTGTGGCGGCGCCTCCACGGCGATCAGCAGGTTCTCGATGCGGATACCGTACCCGCCCGGCTTGTAGTAGCCGGGCTCGTTGGAGAGGATCATGCTCGCTTCGATCGGCACCCGGCCGGCGCTGGAGATCCGCTGCGGCCCTTCGTGGACACCAAGGAAAACGCCAACCCCGTGACCGGTGCCGTGATCGAAGTCCAAGCCGGCCTTCCAGAGGTACTGCCGCGCCAGCGCGTCGATCTGTCCGCCGGTGGTGCCGACGGGGAAGCGCGCGGTGGCGATAGCGATATGGCCCTTCAGCACCAGGGTGAAGCGCTCCCGCATCTCCTGACTGGGAGTGCCGATGGCGATCGTTCGGGTGATGTCGGTGGTGCCGTCCAGGTATTGAGCACCGCTGTCGATCAGATAGAGCGAGCCGTCCTGTAGCGGTCGATCGGTCTCCTTCGTGACCCGGTAGTGGACGATCGCGCCGTCCGGCCCGGCCCCGGAGATCGACGGGAAGCTCGGTCCCCGCCAGTCCGCGATCTCGGCGCGAAAACCCTCCAGCGCGTCGGACGCGCCAAGCTCCGTGGTCGCCGTGCCCGTGTCGTCGATCCATTTCAGGAAGCGGGTCATCGCTGCGGCGTCGCGGGTATGGGCGGCGCGGGTACCGGCAAGTTCCACCGCATTCTTACGGGCGCGGGGCAGGATACACGGATCGCCGTCCAGCTTTACGACAGCACCGGCGGCTTCCAGGCGTCCACGCATCCATTCCGTCGCGGCGTCCGGATCCACGGCAACCGTTTTGCCTTCCGCCCCCAGGGTATCGAGCGCTTCGCCGACCGCCTCGAACGGCCGCAGATTGATGCCGTTGCCGAGCGCGGTCCGAACCTCGGGCGGACATTTCTCCTCATCGAGGAACAGCTCGACCAGACCGGTCCGATCGACGGTCGCGTAGGCGAGCGGCAGCGGCGTGTAGGGGACGTCCGCACCCCGTAGGTTGAGCAGCCAGGCGATCGATTCAGGTTGGTTCAGCACCGTCGCGTCGACACCCTGCTTGGCCAGTTCGGCGGCGATCCGCTCGCGTTTTGCGGCACTGTCGAGCCCAGTGAGGTGCGGGGGCAGAACCTGCACCGGTCCGAGCGGCGGCGCCGGGCGGCTTTCCCACAGCGCGTCGATCGGATTGCCGTCGAGCGCCACCAGAGCGCCGCCCGCCGCCGCGGCGGCATCAGCCAGCCGCTTCGCCGCGTTGATCGAATGTAGTTTCGGATCGAACCCGAGACGCCGCCCAGCGAGATGATTGCGCACGTAGTCGGCCGCTGGCGTGCGCACCAGATGCTCGACTGTCCATCGGTCGGTGTCGACCTGCTGCGCCACCTGCAGAGTGTAGCGTCCATCCACGAAGATCACGGCAACGTCGGGCAGGACGAGCACAACGCCGGCGGAGCCGGTGAAGCCGGTCAGCCAGGAAAGGCGTTCGGCCGGGGCGGGAATATACTCGCCCATATGCTCGTCGGCGCGCGGCAGGATGAAGCCGTCGACGCCGGCCTCGTTCAGCGCCTTCCGTAGGCGGTCCAGCCGCGACGGGTCGGAGATGTCATCGGCGGGGCGAAGTGCGTGCGCCGCCGCGTCCATCCGGTCGGCCAGCGCGTCGGGCAGTTCGGTGGCGATCAGCCGGTGCCAGGCGCGGGCCGGATAGGTCGGTGGGCTTGCCGCGACCCGCGCCAGTTTCGCGGTCAGCGTCGCCGCATCGATCGAGATCCCCACCGCCTGCAGATCGGCGGCGAGTGTTGCGATGTTCGAAGACGGCTTCGGGGCGGTGGTCGACATGGGGTGGCTCCATTTTCTTCCGGCTGACTCGGGCGTCCGCGGGTCTGGAAGTCAAGAGGGGATCGGCTCGGTGCTTTCTCCTCGACCGGGGCTTCGGGCGAAGGCAAGGTTCGCGCATACGAACAGGAGGGCGCATGTCGGCATCGCAGGATGAAGACACGGCTGGACGGGGGCGCCGAGGTCGTGGCGCGGGGCGCCGATCGCCGCCCGCCCGACTGGGGCAGCCGGCCTGGCGACGGTTGCTCCACCGAGGGACGCCGGCCCGAATTCTCTGCGACGACGCATTGGAGGCGGTGCATCAGGTGTCGCTGACGATCCTGGAGGAGGTCGGCATCGACTTCCTGCTGGAGGATGCCCGCGATCGGCTGGTCGCGGCCGGCGCCAGCGTCGAGGGCGAGCGGGTTCGCTTCGATCGGGCGTTGGTCATGGAGCTTGTCGGCACGGCGCCACCGGCATTCAACGTCCATTCACGCACACCGGGCCGGTCGGTCGGCTTCGGCGGCGAGGAGATTGTGATCTGCTCGGTCGCCAGCGCGCCGAATGTCAGCGACCTTGACGGCGGTCGGCGGGTCGGCAACCGGGTCGATTACCGGAACCTGCTGAAGCTTTCCCAGTCCCTGAATGTCATGCATGCGCTCGGTGGCTATCCGGTCGAGCCGGTGGATGTCCACGCCTCGATCCGCCACCTGGAAGCGCTTCGGGACATGGTTGTGCTGACCGACAAGATCCCCCACGCCTATTCCCTTGGACGGCAGCGGATCGAGGACGGGATCGAGATCGTGCGAATCGCCCGCGGGGTGGATCGTGGAACCCTGTTGCGTGAACCGAGTCTGTTTTCGGTGATCAACGCCAGTTCGCCCCTGCGCTTCGATACGCCGATGCTGGAGGGCGTGATCGCGCTGGCGGAGAGCGGCCAGGTGACCGTGATCACCCCGTTCACGCTGGCGGGCGCCATGGCGCCGGTCACCATCGCCGGGGCGCTCGCTCAGCAGAATGCCGAGGCGCTGGCGGGGATCGCCTTTTCGCAGGTGGTGAAGCCGGGAGCGCCGGTGGTCTATGGCGGGTTCACGTCGAATGTGGACATGAAATCGGGGGCGCCGGCCTTCGGCACGCCGGAATACATGCAGGCGGCTGTCGCTGGCGGCCAACTGGCCCGGCGCTACAATCTGCCCTATCGCTCCTCCAACGTGAACGCCGCCAACGTCCCCGACGCCCAGGCCGCCTGGGAGAGTGCGTTCTCACTCTGGGGCGCCTTCACCGGGGGCGTGAACCTGCTGATGCACGGTTGCGGCTGGATGGAGGGCGGGTTGACCGCGTCGTTCGAGAAGATGGTGATGGATGCCGACATGATCGCCATGGTCGGCGCCTTCATCGACCCGCTTACGGTGAATGACGGGTCACTGGCCCTGGATGCCGTGCGCGAGGTCGGGCCGGGGGGCCATTTCTTCGGTACCTCCCATACCCAGGAGCGTTACCGGACGGCGTTCTTCGCGCCGATGGTCTCGGACTGGCGGAACTTCGAGACATGGGAAGAGGCAGGATCGCCCGACGCCCTCACCCGCGCCAACGGACTGGTCAAGCGCCTGCTGGCCGAGTACGAGGCTCCGGCAATGGATCCGGGAATCCGCGAGGAACTGGATGCCTTCGTCGACCGTCGGATATCAGAAGGGGGCGTGGCGACCGACTTCTGAGCGGCAGGTCAAACGACGGCGCCTGACTGACGCAGCGCTTTCATGTGCAGGGCGATCAGGCGCTTTTCGTCATCGTCCATGTCAGAGAATTTGCCGATCACCTCCTTCTCGGAGGCGGCGAGCGCATGGGCTTCGATCTTGATCACCGGCGCGTTTTCACCTTCGCCCAGCTTCAGAAGGAAATGGAATTTCTGGCCCGCGATGATGTTGCCTTCACCGGGATTCGGGATACGAATGCCCTTGATGTGCAACTCGCGGACCTCGAGTTCCTCTTCGCCGAAAATGGCGCTGCCGAGCTTGACGTCCGATTTACCGGCCGTCTTGCCCGCTGCAGATCCCTGTTTGGTCTTGGCTTTCCCGAACATTCCCTTGCTCTCCGGAACAACCCCATCGGTGATCTTATAGCGCGTTGCCAGCCGGAGGGGAGCAGATTCGATAGAGACGGTACCGACAGAGTATTGAAGATTCGCTAACGCACCGTTAACTGCAACGTAAGGGCGGAAAATATTGGGGTTTCTAAATGTCTACGCCAACCGAGTTCGATGAGGACTGGTATCTCGCCTATAACCTCGACGTGGCCCAGGCCGGGGTGGATGCCTATTCCCATTGGCTCAGCAGCGGCCTCTACGAGGGGCGTAGCGCCCGGCAGTACACCGAGAGCCTCTATCTTGAGAGCCATTCCGATGTGGCCGCGGCGGTTGCGCGGGGCGAATTCGCCACCGGCTGGGAGCATTACATCCAATTCGGTTCGGCGGAGGGCCGGCTTCCGTTCGGCACTTACTACGCCCAGGGGGCGTCGAGCGATGACAGCCTGTCGCTGAACTGGGTGACATCCCGGAACACGGCCCGGCTTCGCGGCTTTGAGGGCGGTGACACGCTCACCGGTGGCTCCAGCGACGACGTGATCTACGGCAATCAGGGGCTCGACCTGCTGAACGGCGGCGCCGGCAACGATACGATCTATGGCGGGCAGAACGACGGCCCCGCCGGTGCCGACGGGGTCCTGCGGCAGGGGGTCGACACGATCTTCGGGGGCAACGGAAACGACCTGATCTACGGTAACCACGGCGCCGACTCCATCGTCGTCGGAGGCGGTGAGAGCACGGTCTTTGGGGGGCAGGACAACGATACGATCGATGTCGACTCCGACTTTAGCCCGTCCAACAGCGTTTTCTACGGCAACCGTGGTGATGACCTCTTCGTTTTCGACGACCAGGCCAATGGCGTGACGAACGTGACGGTCGTCGGCGGCTCCGGGGCCGACACTCTGGCGTCGACGCCGTGGCGGTACCCGCACAACATCACCTTCGCCGATTTCAATCCGGAGGAAGGCGATCGCATCGATGTGGGGTTCACGCCGGTTTCGGTGACTCAGACGGGTACGGAGGTGCGGTTCGATTCCGCGGAATTCTACACCCGTTACGCCCAATATGTGGTGGTCGACATCAACCGGACGGACTTCTCCGACGAATGGTGGTTCTGACGCGGGACGGTATCGGCGGCGCTACCCGCCCCGCGCCACGCCCCAGAATCGCTCCGGAATCCGTTCCAGCTCCTTGAGGCCCGCCCGTTCGACCATCAGCGCCGCCTGGCGCTCCGCCTCCCACAGCACCGCGTCCTCATCGATTCCGACCAGTTTGCGTCCCTGCATCAGGATCCGGCCGGCGACGATGGTGGAGTCCACATCGGCGCCGTTGGCGAAACAGGCCAGTCGGTAGAGCGGCATGGTCATCGGCACCATGTGCGGCTTGAACAGGTCGACGAGAATCAGGTCGGCCTGCTTGCCGACCTCGATCGAGCCGATTTCGGTGTCCATGCCCAGCGTCCTGGCGCCGTCGATCGTCGCCATCTCCAGCACCTTGCCCGCGGGCAAGACCGACGGGTCGCGGAAATGGCGGCGGTGGTAATGCATCGCCTGGAACATGTGGCGGAACATGTCGTAGCCCCGGTCCGGTGCGGTTCCGTCGGAACCGAGGCCGACCACGGCCCCCGCCTCGATCAGTTCCGGCACCGGGCAGCGGCCGGTGATCGAGCGGTTGGCCGACGGGTTGTGGGCGATCTTCGTGCCGGTCTCGGCGACCAGGCGGATCTCCTCGGCGTCCAGATCGACCGAATGGCTCATCAGCGCATCCGGGCCAAGCAGGCCAAATATCTCGTGGGCGAGGCGGATGCTGCCCTGGCGGTGGCCATCCTGGGTGAAAATCACGCCGTGGCGTCTGGTCAGTTCGCGGGTCGCCCGCGCCTGGTCGCGTATTTCGGCGAGGACGGCGTCCTGGGGTGAGCCGCGATGGTGCACCGGGAAGCTGACGGCGATCTTCACCTGGCCGCCCGCGCCGCCGTCCCAGGCCCGGACCACCGCTTCACAGGCGGAGAGTTGCGTGTCGAAGGAAACCGGGTGCTCGCGATACCCGCCGTCTTCAATGTTGGCATAGGTCTTTGGGAAGGGTGGTCGGTTGATGCCGACCGCAACCACCGAGCGGGTGCCGATCCGCTGGATCTCACGACAATGGGCATCGGCATAGATCGTCTCGTCTGTGCGCATCACGTCGTCGCCGCCACCGAGATAGGACACGCCTGTCGTCGTGCCGCAGCGGATGCGCTCTACCGCCGACAACGCGGCCTCCGCCGCCCAGAACGCGGTGTCGGACGCCACGGTGTAGGCGGTATGGCAGGCCCGCTCCCATTCCCCGTCGAAGGCGACGCCCAGGGTCTTGATCAGCCCGTGACCGGCATGGGCGTGAACGTCGACGAATCCCGGCATCAGCGCCTTGCGGGTACCGTCGATCACGGTTTCCGCCGGAAAATCGCGGGCGATCTGGTCGCGCGGACCGATTGCGGTGATTCTCGATCCGGAAATGGCGACACTGGCCGTTTCCAGCACGCGACGATCATCGTCCATGGTCACGACGAGTGTATTGTCGATGCGAATATCGGCCATAATTCCAATCCGGTGCCTTGACGGGAAGGTTTCCGGTATCATGACATCGGGACCGCCGGCGACAAGCACGGCCACACCGAGGGAGAATGCAGATGAAGTCCTTTTTTCTGCCGTTCGGCCGCGACGGGGTCGATCGTGCCCCGCTGGAGGCCGCCGTCTTGTTCGCCAAGCGATCGGGCGGACGCGTGCGGGCCACTTTCTATCCGAGACCTGTGGAGAGCCCGCTGGTCGACCCCATGGGCGTCGGCATCATCGACTATGCCGACAAGGGCCCGGATCTCGCCCGTGAGGCCGAGGAGGCGCTGGCCGCCATGCGGGTGCGCATCGATGCCCTCGGCGACGACGGGGCGCTGGTCGACCTCAGTGACGAGCCGCTGCGGGCGCGTTTCGGTATCGGCGAAGCTGCCCGGCTGTTCGACACGACCATCGTCGGCAAGAGCGAGGAGACCGACTGGCGGGCGGTGTTCGAAACCGCATTGTTCGAGGGCGGACGCACGGTAACGCTGGTGCCCGTCGGCTGGACCCGGGCATGCGGCGGCACCGTCGCGATCGCCTGGAACCGCAGCACGGAGACCGCGCGGCTGATCGGCCAGGCCCTGCCGGCGATCCGTTCGGCGGACAAGGCCATCGTGATCGAGATCGACGGCTGGTCGGTGCCGGGTCCCGACGGGACGGCCCTGGTCGACTACCTCAAGATGCACGGCGTCGATGCGACGATCGCGACGGGCAAACGCTCGATGCGTGGTCCGGGCATGGATGTGCTGGAGGTTGCCGAGGCCGAGGGGGTCGATCTCCTGGTCAAGGGGGCCTACACCCAGAGCCGGCTGCGCCAGATGATCTTCGGCGGTGCGACCAGCGACATCATCGCCGATGCGACGATGCCGGTGATCTTCGCGCACTGATTCGCGGTCCGCAGGCCCGGCCCCGGTGTGATATCCGGGGCCCGGGACCCGGAAAAATAAGCTCAGGGGGGATGATGAGCGACGATACGGTGTTCGGAACCAATGGAGCCGAGGGAGAGGGGGCTACGCCGGAGCGCGAGGCCCCTGCGGGTGCACCGCCGCCGGCCGCTGACGCGCCGCGCGACGATATGACCCGCCTGCTGGGACAGATTGTCTCGCTGATGGGCCAGTCCCCGACCCATCGCCACATATTCCTGTCGGATCTCGAGTGGCTGGTCCTGCCGCCGCTGACCAAGCGTCAGGTCCGGATCTGGCGTCGCCGCACGGAGCGTGGGGCGGCTCCGGTCGTCTACGCCTCCTGGGCGATGGTGACCGAGGAGGTGGAGAAGCGCCTGCTTCAGGGGCAGAACCGGCTGCGGCCGAACGAGTGGGACGGCGGCGACATCCCCTGGCTGATCGATCTGGTGGCGCCGTATGGTGGCGGCGATGCCGCGCTGAACGAGCTGGTGGATCAGACTTTTGGCGGCAGGGCGATTAAGGCGCTGGTGCCGACTCCCGGCGGCGGTTTCGCCGTGCGTCACATTCAGCCAAGGGATGCGGCCAAAAACAAGACATGATCCCCGAAAGCGCGAGTGTGCCAATCTTGCATTGTTGACATCTTCGTCACCGCGTTGTGACACTCGCGCCTCAATCATAAGAACGCCAAACCCTGACAACAGGGATTTCCACATACCGCACGAGGGAGGAAACGATGCGGAAAACACTGGCCGTCGCGCTTGCGGCGATCACCATTAGTGCGTTTGCGATCGGCGATGCCGACGCCCGCACCCTGAAACTTCAGGCAAGCTCGAGCCCGGGCGACTGGGCGCACCGCTTCATGACAGACGGCTGGCAGCAGAAGGTCGGCATCATGAGCGGCGGCAGCATCGAGGTCGAGGTTCTGCCGACCAAGTCCGTCGTTCCGCACCGCGAGACGGTCGACGCCGTCGCCAACGGTATTCTCGATGGCGATCTGAACGCCGTTTCCTACTTCGCCGGTCGCGACCCGGCTTTCGGCATCATCGGCGATCTGATCGCCGGTTACGACACGCCGCATCAGGTCCGCGACTTCTGCCACGAGGGTGGCGGCAAGGAAGTGCTGCAGAAAATCTACGACAAGCACTGGCCGGACTCGATCCATGTGATCGGCTGTGGCCCGTACACCAAGGAAGCTCTGGTCTCGACCGTGCCGATCAAGGGCGTGGAAGATCTCAAGGGCATCAAGATCCGCTCTCCGGAAGGCCTGGCGGCTGACGTGTTCCGCCTGGCGGGCGCCTCGCCGGTGTCAATCCCGTTCTCCGAGGTCTACACCTCGCTGGATAAGGGCATCGTCGACGCCGCCGATGCTTCGGCCTTCGTGAACAACGAAGCGTCCGGCATGCACAAGGTCGCCAAGTTCCCGATCTATCCGGGCATCCACTCCATGGCCGTCCTGCAGTTCATCATGAACAAGGACGTCTGGGAGGGCATGACGGAAGCCGAGCGCACCATCCTCGACGTCTGGTACAATGCGGCCTACGTCACCATGCTGCGTCAGGCCGACCTGCAGGACCGCGACCTCGTCGCCGAGCATAAGGCGAAGGGTGATATCACGATCGTCGACTGGTCGAAGGAAGACCGGCAGAAGTTCCGTGAGATCGCCGTGGAGGCCTGGGAGAGCGCGGCCTCCAAGTCGCCGTTGGCGCGCGAGGCGCTGGACGCGCACCTGGCATACATGAAGCGGATCGGTCTGCTCGACGACTGATCTGAGACACGGACGATCCGGGGCCCGACCAGGGCCTCGGATCGCTCTATGCCCAGGCGACACGACGTCGCCTGATTTTTTTTCATGTGCGTGCGCCCCGAGGCCCGGAAAGCGGTACGATGAATTCAGCTATCAACAAGTTTAGCCAGTTCACTGGCCTTGCGGTCGCGCAACTGTATTTCCTATGCGGCGTGATCACGCTGTACGAGGTGATCTCGCGCTACGCTTTCCACTCGCCGACCCAATGGGCGTTCGAGATGGTCATGGTGTTCTGCGCCACCGCCTGGATGTTGTCGGCCGGCTACGTGACGTTGAAGAACCGGCACATCGGCATCACAGTCTTCTACCTGATGGCCTCCGATCGCACGAAATGGCGGTTGGATCTGTTCGCCCTCATCGTCGGTGTCATTGCGCTGTTCCTGCTGACCAACGACACGATGGGCCGGGCCCTGGATGCGATCAGCAATGTCGAGCGCGCTGGCAGCGCCTTCAATTCACCCGAGCCGCTGATGCTCAAAACCGCGCTGTTCCTCGGCGCGACCGTCTATCTGCTGCAACTTCTGTCGAACTTTTACCGGCACCTGGTCAATCCGATCGCCCGTCTCGCGATAGTCGCGGTTTCGGTGATCCTCATCGCCCGTCTGGCTCTGCTGCTGATCGGCCACTACTGGGAAGGCTTCATCCTTTCGGAATGGGCCGATTCCGCCTCGACCACAATCGCCGAGACGTTCGACCTGCGCCAACTCATCAACATCCGGTCCTATGACATCGGCACGGTCAGCGTCGGCATCGTCGCCGCTCTGCTGCTGCTGATGATGACCGGCATGCCGCTCGGTGTCGTGACGCTGATCATCTCGATCGTCTGCGCGCTGCTGTTCTTCGGCCCCAAGGGCCTGTACCTAGTCTCGACCAACGCCTTCGGGCTGCTGGAATCCTACCCGCTGGTGGCGGTGCCGCTGTTCGTGCTGATGGCCTCGATCCTGGAAAAGGCGGGCATCGCCGAGGACCTGTTCGACGCCATGTCGATCTTCGCCGGCAATCTGCGCGGCGGCGTCGCGGTCCAGACCGTCATCGTGGCGGTCATCATGGCCGCGATGTCGGGCATCATGGGTGGCGAGATCGTCATGCTGGGCCTGGTCGCGCTACCGCAGATGCTGCGTCTCGGATATGACCGCAAACTGTCGATCGGCACGATCTGCGCCGGCGGCTCGCTGGCGACGCTGATCCCACCATCGATCATCATGATCGTGTACGGTCTGTCGGCTCAGGTCTCGATCGGCGACCTGTTCATGGCCGGCGCTCTGCCGGGCCTGCTGCTAGCGTCCTTCTACATCATCTTCGTGCTGGTCCGCTGCTATCTGAACCCGAGCCTGGCGCCGACTGCGTCCGAAGTGGCCGAGCGCGGCGACGTCGAGCAGAAGCTCTCCTCGAACCGCAGTGTCGCTGTCGGGCTCTCGATCCTGCTTATCGCCTGCGTCATGGGCTCGATCTATGGCGGTATCGCCAGCGTGACCGAAGCCGCCGGTGTCGGCGTGTTCGGTTCCATCGTCGTTGCGGCGGTGCGCATGCGCTTCAACTGGAGCATGCTGCAGGAAGCCCTGACCCAGACCATGGCCACGGTCGGCACGATCGTCTGGCTGATCCTGGGCGCGGTGAGCTTCGTCGGCATCTACAACTTGGTCGGTGGCGGCGAGTTCATGCGCAGCCTGTTCTCCGGCCTGGATCTTCCGGCGATCGGCATCATCCTGGTGATGATGGCCATCCTGGTGGTGCTGGGGACGTTCATGGAGTGGATCGCGATCGTGTTCATCACGGTGCCGATCTTCGCTCCCGTGGTCGTCGACATGGCGCCCGAACTTGGCCTCGATCCGGAATGGGCGGCGGTGTGGTTCGGCGTGTTGTTCGTGATGAACATGCAGATCTACTTCCTGTCGCCGCCATTCGGTCCGGCCTGCTTCTGGCTGAAGTCGGTGGCGCCGCCGGACATCGAGCTGCAGGAGATTTTCGCCGCGGTCATTCCGTTCATCGGCCTGCAGATCATCGGCCTGATCCTGGTGATGATGTTCCCCGAGATCGCGCTCTGGCTCCCACAGGCGCTTGGCTGACCGGTATCGAGAAGGAGACTGCGTGATGACACCCGATACTCAGGACGACAGCAAAGAGTTCGGACTGTGGCCGACAATCGCCGGCTTCGCCTTTGCCGCCATGATCTTCTCGGTCATGTTCGCACTGGCAACCGGGTTCGCCTGACTTTTGGCGCCGATAAACGGCCTATTGCATGTCGGTGCCGGTTCTTGTGTGTTTGCCGGGTCGACAGAGATGACAACTGCATGATCCCAATATGGAATCCGGGTTTTCCTTGCGTTCCATGGCGAAAGTGTTGAAATGTCTGTAGTTGGAGCCGGAGAACCCGGCTCCGCGGACGCGTCTGAACAGTAGGACCGGGGGGCGGGGTCGACCCTTTCGGTGGCGCTGCCTTAGACGAGGCGCGAGGAACACGAAAAGGAGATGAATATGCTTCACAAGATTTTGGGGGGAGCCAAGCCTCTGATCGCCGCCGCGGCGATGATGAGTTTGGCAGCCTGTGCGGGCTTCCAGTTGGACAGCGCCCGCGGCCTCACGCCGAAGGGGGACGCATTCAGCAAGGCGCTGTACCAGGAATATCTGGCGCTTTCCGAGATGGAGTTCGCCGAAGGTGACTACGTGGACTCTGACGTGTTCGCGGCGCGCGCCATCGCGTCGGCGGAAGGCACGCCTCCGGGCCCGGAGGCGCTCGACGCCCGTGTGATCCCGGCGGAGCACAAGGGTGCCCTGTCCGAGGCGCATCGTCGTCTGGTAGCCGCCCTGGAAGCGGGTGCCGCCGGCAAGGTTCCGGAGGCTTCGGCCCGTGGCCAGGCCATGTTCGATTGCTGGATGCAGGAAGCCGAAGAGAATTTCCAGCCGGCTGACATTGCTTGGTGCCGTGACCGTTTCTGGCCGGCCCTTGAGGCCATGGAAGCCGCCGTTGCTGCCGCCCCGGCGGCCGCCGCACCGCCGGTGACCTTCGCCAACTTCACCGTGTACTTCGACTTCGACAGCAGCACGATCACGCCGCAGACCCTGTCGACACTGATCGATGCCGCCAACGCCTCCGACGACATGAGCGCGTCGACGGTGACGGTGTCGGGCTATGCGGACCGTTCGGGTTCCGAGGCCTACAACCAGGCTCTGTCCCAGCGTCGTGCCGATGCCGTGGCTGCCGAGTTGAAGGGGCTGCTGGGTGCCGGCGGACCGTCCCTGGCGACCGAAGCGTTCGGTGAGAAGAACAACAAGGTCGTCACGCCGGATGGTGTGAAAGAGCCGAAGAACCGCCGGGTGAAGATCGAGATCCGCAAGTAATCGGGATCCGATCCGACCCTCGGTCGGTGACACAGAACGAGAGGCGGACAGGAAACTGTCCGCCTCTTTTGTTTCCGGGGGGGTGTTCGAGGTGGTCTTCCCGCCCTGGACAGGGATTACATCAGCGGACCGCGGGGTGGGGAGGTATCAGGGAACTCAGGGCGGTTGACGACCGGCGACGCATGGTGATGGACCAGCCGCCAACTGACGCCCTCCTTGACGAAGGTGTTGGAGGCGGCCAGCACGTCTTCCTGGATGACCTCGTAGCCGAGCACGCAGGCGACGTCGCCATATAGGAAGGCGCGGGCATTGCGGAACTCGACAGCGGGCGCGGCCGGATTGCCAAGAATGGTCGCCCAGCTTTCCATGACCTCGTCGCGGCCGATCAGGGGGCGCCATCCCGGGTGCACGCAGGTGATCGGCGCATCTCGCGACCAGATCTCCTCCATGCTTTTGAGATCACGCGTGGCGAAGGCGAGGTAGAACGCCTCGTTGGCAAACACGACCGCCGCTTCCTGGCTCATCACGCGCCTCGCTGGATGGACAGCACCACTGGGAGATCCGACGCTTCCCGGTGTTGAGTGTAACACGGGGAAACCTCCCCTTCTGATCCCGCGCCGGTGGTCACGCCGCGTCGGCGAAGTAGCGCCCCGGCGTGACGCCGAAAGCCTTGCGGAAACTGGCGACGAAGGCGCTCGTCCCCTCGTAGCCGAGGCGATGGGCGATGTCGCCGACCGACTCTCCGAAGGACAGCCACTCGACTGCTTTCATGAGCCGGGCCTGGCGCAGCCAGGCGCGGTAGCTGAGCCCGGTCTCCGCCCGAAAATGCCGTTCGAACGAACGTTGCGACAGCGCTGCCCGTCGGGCGACGTTCTCCAGGCTGACCGCGTTGGCGGGGTCGGCGGCCAGGTCGGTGACCGCGCGCCGCAGTCGATCGGAGACGGGCATCGGCAGGTGCAGAGGCGCCGCCGGTTCGGTGGCGATCTGGTCGAGGATGACCGACGCGATGCGGGCGGCGGGACCCGCGTTCTCCGCGTCGCGCGGATAGGCCATGAAGGCGAGAATCAGTTCGCGCAGAAGCGGCGAGATCCGGATGACAGACGGCGCGCGGGGCGCGTCGCGCACCACTTCCGGCCGGAAATACAGAAACCGCAGCGAGGTTCTTTGATGATACCGGGTCGCGTGCATCACATCGGACGGCATCCAGAGGGCGCGCTCCGGCGGTACGACGAAGCTGCCCATCTCGGTCTCGACGGTGACCGAGCCGGAGACCAGATGGAACAGCTGATGGCGGACATGGCTGTGCGCCGATCCCCGGTCGTCCTTATCGGCCTCGCCGGCGAATGCCACGACCGGGGCTGGGTCCTCGTCATGCGGCGAGGCGTAGAGCGAAGGATGGATCAATTGGCGAGTCGTCCACATTCTTTGACGATATACCGCTAACACGTAGTGGCGCCCCGGGGGTAGTAGGAATTCTCGCCGACCCGTTCTCCCCACTTTGTTCCGAGTTCCGCCATGTCGTACGTGTCCAGCTCCGCCGATCCCAAGGCCGCCACCGGATGGCGCTCGCCGGCGGTGATGCTGATGATCATGGCCGCCGCCATGCAGCTGTCGTTCGCTGCCTGGTGGAACCTGATGAACAATTTCGCGGTGCACGAACTCGCTTTCACCGGCAGGGAAATCGGCATCCAGCAGTCGATCCGCGAGATTCCGGGCTTCCTGTCGTTCCTGGCGGTTTATCTGCTGCTGTTCATGCGCGAGCAGACGCTGGCGTATCTGTCGCTACTGTGTCTCGGCATCGGCGTTGCGGTGACGGGATACTTCCCGACGATCTGGGGGTTCTACCTGACCACCTTCGTGATGTCGGTCGGCTTCCACTACTATGAGACCGCGGCCCAATCGCTGTCGCTGCAGTGGCTGCCCAAGGCGACGGCGGCGGCCAGCATGGGCAAGATCATCGCCGTCGGCGCCGGTGCCCAGCTCGTCGCCTACGGCCTGATCTTCGTCGGGTGGGATACTTTCAACCTCTCTTTCACCACGGTCTTCCTGATTGCCGGCTGTCTGACGCTGGTGGTGCTCGCCTTCCTGTTCATCGCCTATCCGGCGTTCCGCGAGGGCGTGCCGCAGCACAAGAAGCTGATCCTGCGCCGGCGCTACTGGCTGTACTACGCACTTACCTTCATGGGCGGCGCGCGGCGGCAGATCTTCACCGTCTTCGCCGGATTCCTGATGGTCGAGCGGTTCGGCTACGAGGTGCATGAGGTCGCGGCCCTGTTCTTCATCAACGGCGCTATCAATATGCTGCTGGCGCCGAAGATCGGCCGTCTGATCGTGCGGTTCGGCGAACGCAATGCGCTGACCTTCGAGTATGTTGGGCTGGTCCTGGTGTTCACCACCTACGCATTCGTGACCAATGTCTGGGTGGCGGGCACCCTTTACGTGATCGACCACGCGTTCTTCGCCATCGCGATCGCCATGAAGACTTATTTCCAGAAGATCGCCGATCCGGCGGAGATCGCGCCGACCGCCGGGGTGTCCTTTACCATCAACCACATCGCCGCCGTGTTCATTCCGGTGACCTTCGGGCTGCTGTGGCTGGTCTCGCCGGCGGCGGTGTTCCTGGTCGGCGCCGTGATGGCAGGCGTCAGCCTGGTCCTGGCGCGGCTGGTGCCGGCGACGCCGGATATCGGAAACGAGGTGGACTGGACCCTCGGCTTCGGCCGCCGCAAACCGGCCACCCTGCCGGCGGAGTAAGCCTCCCCACGTTCCCCGGTCCTGTTCCGGGGAGTGGGAGACGGAACCAACGCCCCAGCCGTCTTCCCAGCTTTGCGCCGGGACTTAGACGCCGGCGTGTTGGAGCGCTGGAAAGCGATCCGCATAGCTCCGACGCGCTGCACCCTCGGTCCCGGCGCGGGGGCCGGGAAGACGTTCAGGTGCGAGGGCAGAACCCCCTATCGGTAGCCGCCGTCGACGACGATCTCCTGGCCACTGATCATCTCGGCGTCCAGCGAGGCCAGGAACACGACGGCGTTGGCCACATCCTCCGGCGTGATTTCGCGGCGCATCGCTTGGCGGGTCTTCAGTTCCTCGGCCGCGTTCTCGGTCAGCCAGAGCTCGCGTTGCCGGTCGGTCAGGACCCAGCCGGGCGCCACCGTGTTGACCCGGATCGCATGCTTGCCGAGTTCATGGGACAGCGCCTTGGTGAGCCCGTGCACGGCGGCCTTGGCGGCGTCGTAGGCGGCGCGACTGCTCTGCAGCGGCCGGTCGGCCGCCCCGAGATTGATGATGGAGCCGCCGGCGCGGGTGCGCATGTCGGCGACCACAGCCTGGGCGGCGAAGAACATCGGACGAACCAGCAGGCTGAACCGGTCGTCCCAATACTCTGCGGTGATGTGCTCCAAGGTGTGGCGGTCGTCCTTGGCGGCGTTGTTCACCAGGATGCTGATCGGCCCGAAGCGCTTGCGGATCGCCTTGATCGACCGGGCGAGCACCTCCAGATCGCGCACGTCGCCCTCGACGAATTCCGGCGGATGATGCCCGGCCTTCTTGATCGTCTCGATCAGTCCCTGGGCTTCGCGTTCGGCGATGTCGACGAAGCCGACATTGGCGCCCTGGGCGCAGAACCGGGTCACGATCGCGGAACCGATCCCCGAGGCCCCGCCGGTGATGAATACCGTCCGTCCGGCGAGGTCCGGGTAGAGCGTGTCGCGCATGCCCCGATCGGGCCGTCAGTAGGTGGCGCGACCGCCGGAGCAGTCGAACACGGCTCCGGTGGAGAAGGAGGCATCCTCGCTGGCGAGCCAGGCGACGAGATTGGCGATTTCCTCCACCAGACCGAAGCGGCCCATGGGGATCTTGGAGAGCATGAACTCGATGAATTCGGGGGTCATCTGGTCGAAGATATCGGTCTTCACCGCCGCCGGGGTGATGCAGTTCACCGTGATCGGCGTGTCCGCCAATTCCTTGCCGAGCGACTTGGTGAGGCCGATCACGCCGGCCTTGGAGGCGGAATAGGCGGGTGCGCTCGGATTGCCTTCCTTGCCGGCGATCGAGGCGATGTTGATGATCCGCCCCTTCTTGCGGGACCGCATATAGGGCACGACCGCCCGGTCGCACAGGAACACGCCGGTCAGGTTGATGTCGATCACCCGACGCCAGGCATCGACCGGATACTCCCAGGTCTTGGTGTTCGGTCCCGTGATGCCGGCGGAGGCGACCAGGACATCGATCCGCCCGAACTCCCGCTCGACCTCGGCCGCGGCCCGGTCGATCGCCGCGTCGTCGGTGACGTCCACCGTGGCGGTGTGGATCCGGTCCTCTGGGAACAGGGCCGCGACCTCGGCCAATTTGGCGGTATCGGAGTCCCACAGGCTGACGGACGCGCCGGCATCGCAAAGCCGCTTTCCCACGGCAAGGCCGATGCCGCGCGCGCCGCCGGTGATGATGGCGCTCTGTCCGGTGAAATCGTAGGCGACCATGGCCCGCTCCCCAATCAGTCCGTTTAGATCAGCCCGCGCTTGGCGAGGTTGCGCATGAGTGCGCCGGTGCCGAAGGTCCAGGGCGCGATGGCGTCACTGCGTCCGACCCGGTTGATCAGGGTGCCGAGCCGCGGCGTCGAGATCGACACGATGTCGCCATCGGCATGGGTGAAGCCCTGTCCCGGCGCGCCGCGATCCTTGGTCGGGGCGAACAGGGTTCCGGTCATCAGTACCACGCCGTCGGGGTACTGGTGGGTCGGGCCGATCGTCTGGGACACCAGGTCGGCCACGTCGCGGCTGATCTTGCGCATCGACGAGTGGCCGTCGAGGACGAACTGGTCCTTCCCCTCGACCCGCAGGGCGAGCTCGGCCGACCGCACGTCATCCAGGGTGAAGGCATCGTCGAACAGCCGGACGAACGGGCCGACCGCGGCCGAGCCGTTGTTGTCCTTGGCCTTGCCGAGCAGCAGGGCGCTGCGGCCCTCGACATCGCGCAGATTCACGTCATTGCCCAGCATGGCGCCGACGATACGGCCCGCCGCGCTGACCACCAGCGTGATTTCCGGTTCCGGATTGTTCCAACTGGAGATCGGATGCAGTCCGACATCGGCGCCGACACCGACCGACGACATCGGCGGCGCCTTGGTGAAGACCTCGGCATAAGGGCCGATGCCGACCTCGAGGTATTGCGACCACATGCCCCGCTCGATCAACGCGGCCTTCAAAGCTTCCGCTTCGTCCGAGCCCGGGGTGATCTTCGACAGGTCGGCACCGATCTTTTCGGCGATCTCCTGACGGATCTTGTCAGCGGCCGAGGCATCGCCCTTGGCCTGCTCCTCGATCACCCGCTCGATCATGCTTTCGGCAAAAGTGACGCCGCAGGCCTTCACCGCCTGCAGGTCGATCGGGCTGAGGAACCAGGGTTTGGAGCCGTCGCGGTCGTCGGTCGGCGTATTCGCGAGAATCTCGGCGACCGTGCTCACGGTCTCGCCCGCCGCGGCCGTGGCGACGCCCAGCGGATCGTCGCCGTTCATCAGCTCCGAGCAGGTCGGAGCTGTCGAGGAGATGTCGACAACATCGTCGCCCCGCAGCACGACCAGCGCCGGGCCACCCACTTCCGGGCGCCAGACACGGCCGACCAGGACCGCTTGCGCGCGGTCCTGGGGCAATACGATGTCGACCGTCAGGTCGAGGTTCGGCATGGTCAGTCAGCCACGACTTTCTGGCGCTGCTCACCAAGGCCGGTGATGCCCAGATACATTTCGTCGCCGTCCTTCAGGAACACCGGCTCCGGCTTGACGCCGAGGCCGACGCCCGGAGGGGTGCCGGTCATGATCACGTCGCCCGGCAGCAGAGAGAACATCTGGCTGACATAGTGGATGATGTGGGCGACCGAGAAGATCATGGTCTTGGTGTTGCCGGTCTGAAAGCGCTTGCCGTTCACATCCAGGAACATGTCGAGCGCCTGCGGATCGGAGACCTCGTCGGACGTCACCAGCCACGGGCCGATCGGGCCGAAGGTGTCGCAGGACTTGCCCTTGGTCCACTGGCCGCCGCGCTCGGCCTGGAACTCGCGCTCCGACACGTCGTTGGCGACGCAGTAGCCGGCGACATGGGAGAGCGCGTCGGCCTCGCTCACGTACTTGGCGGCCTTGCCGATGATCACACCGAGTTCGACTTCCCAGTCGGACTTCTTCGAGTTTCGCGGCATCCGCACGGTGTCGTTCGGGCCCTGCACGGCACTGGTCGCCTTCATGAAGACGATCGGCTCCTTCGGCGGCTGGGCACCGGTCTCGGCGGCGTGGTCGGAATAGTTCAGACCGATACAGACGACCTTGCCCGGGGCGCCGACACAGGCGCCGATGCGCGGGCTGCCGGAAACCTTCGGCAGGCTCTCGATATCGGTGCCGGCCAGCTTGTCGAGCACGCCTGCGGCGATCGAGACCGACGAGATGTCGTCGACGATACCGGAAAGGTCTCGGATCCCGCCGGCGGCGTCGAGCACGCCCGGCTTCTCCTGCCCGCTGGGGCCGTAGCGCAGCAGCTTCATGGTGGTTTCCCCCTGGTATATCCCGTGAGTTCACGATGTGGTTGAATCGAGGGCTTCGGCCAACGAGCCGGCAGCGATCGAATTGTAGGCGCGAGCGTCGCAAGCGGTCCTATGGGTGTCAAGCTGGGGGAAGCGGCATTGAGCGATGAGAATCAGCACGTGGTGCTGCGCGGCCGGCCGGACCCGGCGGTGCGTGCGGACCTGTTCGAACCGGTCGATGCGGAGATGCCGCGGGTCGCCGATGGGCAGTTTCTGATCCGAGTGATCTGGCTGTCTCTCGAACCTGCCATGCGCGGGTGGATTGCCGATGCCCCGAACTACAGCGAACCGGTGCCGATCGGCGCGCCGATGACCGGGTTCACGGTCGGCGAGGTGGTCGAATCCCGTCATCCGGGCTACCCGGTCGGAACCATCGTCCAGGGTCGGCAGGGATGGCGCCGCTTCGCCGTTTCCGACGGCAGCGACATCGACCGGGTGGTCGACCCGGCGCTCGCGCCGATATCCACCGCCCTGCATGTCCTAGGGGTGAACGGCGCGACGGCCTATGTCGGGCTGGTCGATGTCTGCGCGGTGAAGGCGGGGGAGACGGTGGTCGTGACCACTGCCGCCGGGTCGGTCGGGTGCATGGTCGGCCAGATCGCCAAGGCGTTGGGCGCGCGGGCGGTCGGCGTGACCGGCGGCCCGGACAAGGTGAAAGCCTGTCTCGAGGAGTTCGGCTTCGACGCCGCGATCGATTACAAGGCCGCCGAGGATATCGGCCCGGCCCTCGACAGGGCGGTGCCGGATGGGGTCGATTGCTTCTTCGACAGCGTCGGTGCGGCACAGTTCGACGCCGTGCTGGAGCGCATCAATGTCGGTGCCCGGATCGCCATCTGCGGCACCATCGGCATGCCGTCCTTCCCGTTGCCGATAGGGCCGCGTCCGAACCGCCAGTTGCTGGTCAAGCGGGCACGGATGGAAGGGTTCCTGATCCTCGATCATTACGACCGATACGGCGCTATCGTCGAAAAACTCACAGGCTGGTATCGTGCCGGACAGATACGGTATCGCGAGGACGTTGCCGTCGGCCTCGACAATGCCGCAGACGCGTTGATCCGGCTGCTCTCCGGGCAGAACGCCGGAAAGGCGCTGGTACGGGTGGGAGCGGATCCATGATCCTTTACGAGCGCCTTGGCGCCGACAATCTGTGCCCGAGCCCGATCGGCTACCGGGTCCGAATCGCGCTTGCGCTCAAGGGGATGGATTGCCCGCGCGTGCCGATGCGGTTTGCCGATGTCGACCGGCTGGCGGCCGAGACCGGGTCGCGGACCTGTCCGGCGATGGTGGACGGCGACGATCGGTTCACCGACTCCGCGTCCATTGTCCGTCATCTCGATGCGCTCCAGGAAACGCGTCCGGTCTTCGTCGACGAGGACAAGCAATTCGGTCTGGCGGCGATCGAGCAGGAACTGGGCAGCCGGGCCGGCAAGGTGATCGCGCCCTGGTTCATCGATCGTCTCTGCCCCGAGGACCGAGACTATTTCCGCAGCAGCCGAGAAGATCGCTATCAGATGACGTTCGCCGAGTTGGTCGCGCACCGCTCCGCGACCGAGCTCGATCTGGCCTTCACCGTCGGTCGGATCGCCACCAGGCTGGAGCGCGGGCCGTTCTTTTCCGGTGACGCGCCGGGCTTCGCCGATACGGTGATCTATGGGTATCTATTGTGGATCGACTTCGCTGACCCGAGCGCGATGCCGGAACTGCCCCCCGACATGGCGGCCTGGTTCGAAGCGCGGGATCTGGCATGGCGGCACATATGCCTGACCCCCTTTGGCGATCCGCCACGCCGATGAGCGAGGATACGACCGCCATCGGTGTCGACTGGGGCACGTCCTCTTTTCGCGTGTACCGCTTCGGCGTGGACGGAGAGATTCTGGAAGGCCGGAAGGCCCAGGCGGGAATCCTGGTCATCGACGACGGTGAATTCGAGGAGGCGTTCGAGGAACTTGCCGGCGATTGGCTTGATGCGGCGCCGGATGTGCCGGTGGTGCTCGCGGGTATGATCGGCAGCCGTCAGGGCTGGCTTGAGACGCCGTATCTTTCCTGCCCGGCCTCGGTCGACACCATCGCGGACGCTCTCGTGCCGCTGGCGCTGAAGCGGGGGCGCGTGGTCCATCTGACCCCAGGGCTGTCGGTTCACGGCGATGACGGAGTGCCCGACGTGATGCGTGGCGAGGAGGTCCAGATCCTTGGCGCCATCGACCTGCTCGGCACCACTGGGGCAACGCTCTGTCTGCCGGGCACGCACTCCAAATGGGCCACGGTCGAGGCGCGCCAGGTGACCCGGTTCGCGACCCACATGACGGGTGAAGTGTTCGATGTGCTGCGGCGGCACAGCATCCTCGGTCGTGGAATCGAGCATGCGGCCTGGGACGATTCCGCGTTCCTTGCCGGCGTGGCGCGCTCCGGCGCGTCGGGTGGGTTTCTCCATCACCTGTTCGGCGTTCGGGCGGCGGGCCTGTTCAACGACCTGTCGCCGGACTCGGCCGGTGCCTTCCTGTCGGGCCTCGTCATCGGCCATGAGATCCGTGCGGCGGAGCCGAGCGATGCGGTCTACCTCATCGGCGAGGACGAATTGGTCGAACTCTACCGACGTGCCCTGGAGGCCCTCGGCCATTCGGCGATGGCGGTCGCTCAGGGGGCGGCGGCATGCGGGCTTTTTCTGATCGCCGACAGTTTGCGACGGGGTAAGAGCAGGTGACCGATCTGAGGGGCTTTCTCGACCGCTGTCCGCTGGTCGCGATCCTGCGGGGAGTCGGGCCCGATGACGTCGTCGGCATTGCTGAGGCCTTGGATGCAGCGGGCTTCGCCATCGTGGAAGTTCCGCTCAATTCGCCACGGCCGATCGAGAGCATCGCGCGACTGGCGGCGGCGGTGGGCGACCGTATACTGGTCGGCGCCGGCACGGTGATCGAGCCGGACAGCGTCGACGAGGTCGTTACCGCCGGCGGCCGCCTGATCGTCATGCCCCATGCTGACGGCGCCGTGGTCGCGCGGGCAAAGGCGCTGGGGGCGATCGCCATTCCGGGGTTTGCGACGCCCGGCGAGGCTTTCGCGATGCTGCGCGCCGGCGCCGACGCGCTGAAACTGTTCCCCGCCGAAGCGGCGCCCCCGAAAGTGCTGAAGGCCCTGCGCGCGGTGCTGCCGAGGGAAGTTCCGATCCTGCCCGTCGGCGGGATTGCGCCGGACACGATGGCGGCCTATGTCGCCGCCGGCGCCAGTGGTTTCGGTCTCGGTTCGGCACTGTACAAACCTGGTGACGATGCTCCGACAGTTGCGAAAAATGCTGAACAATTTCAAACTAGATGGGCTGAACTGTCCGCCCAGACCGGAATAGGATCCTTAACGCCATGACCGATTTCGATTGGCCGAGCCACGCCCAGTTCGGCGTCAGTCTCTTCGCGCTCATGGCGCCCATCGTCGTCGCGCCGATATTCGTCTCCCTGACGTCGGGCATGACGTTTCGCGGTCGGATAGTGTGCGCCACGGTGGGGAGCGTCACGGCGTTCGTGATCCTGAGCCTAGCCTATTTGTTTGGCGAGGCGATCATCAGCACGTTGGGGACGTCGCTGCCGTCCTTTCAGATCGCCGGCGGCCTGATCATCGCCCTGACGGGTCTCTCGATGATGTCGGACAAGCGCGTGCCAAGCGAAGAGGATGTCGAGGCCGACGCGGGCGCTTCGGCGGTGCGTGTCGGCGTTTCGCCCATGGGCGTCCCGCTGCTCGGTGGCGCCGGGGCGATCACCCAGATGCTGCTTGAAGGTCATCAGTCCGCCAGCGTGCTGCATGAGGCTAAGGTCATCCTGATCCTTGCCATCGTTGTCGGGCTGAGCTGGTTGATTCTGGTTTGTGCCGGGTTTCTCGTCCGGTTCCTTGGCAAGAGCGGCATTCTGGTTTTCGAGCGGATCTTCGGCCTGTTGCTGATCGCCATCGGCGTCGAAATCCTGGTGACCGGCGTGCTCGGCCATGCGGACAAGTTCGCCCTGACCCACTAGCCTCGTGCGGCAGTCCATTCCTCGGCGGTGATCGCGTAGCCGAGCACCGGAAAATCGTTGTAGGTGGTCGCGCCGATCGACCGGAAGCCGACCGCCTCCAGCACCCGCGAGGAGGCGGTGTTCTGCGGCACCACGAAGGCGACGACGCGCGGCAGCCGGGCGTCGTCGAACGCGAAGGCAAGGGCGGCGCGGGTGGCCTCCCGCGCATAACCTCGTCCCCAGGCATGGCGGGCGAAGGCGTACAGCACCTCCACATCCGCCGCCTGCTCCAACTGCTCGAGGCCCACTTGGCCGAGGAAGCGGCCGCTCGCCGTTTCCTCCACCGCCCAGACTCCGAACCCGGATCTCCATGCCTCGCGGAAGGCGTTGATGCGCGAGACTGCGATTTCGTCGGCAAAGGCGATCAACGCTTCACCACCCACGAGATAGCGCACCACGTCCGGGTCGGCCCGCATGGCGGCATAGGCCGGTCTGTCGTCGGGAGTGAAAGCCCTCAGTCGCAGGCGGCCGGCCTCGATCGTCGGGGCCTCGGGTGGGTGGGATCTGGCGGGCGGCATTTCTGCGTGCCCCTCTCTTGCGTGCTTGCCGATGGGGCTCGATACTCGTGAACCCGTCGTTGATCAACCGGAGCACCTTCCTGACATGGCGATCATCAATCGTATCGCGGACTTTCACGGCGAGATGACCGAGTGGCGCCGCGATTTCCACGCAAATCCCGAGCTCGGCTTCCAGGAGCGGCGCACCAGCGAGATCGTCGCCGAGAAGTTGGCGGAATGGGGTATCGAGGTGCACAAGGGTATCGGCAGAACCGGCGTGGTCGGAGTGTTGAAGGCGGGCAACGGCACGCGGCGCATTGGGCTGCGCGCCGACATGGATGCGCTGCCCATCGTCGAGCGCACCGGCAAGGACTACGCCTCCGGTAGCGACGGTGTCATGCACGCCTGCGGTCATGACGGCCACACCACCATGCTGCTGGGCGCGGCGAAGTATCTGGCCGAGACGCGGAATTTCGACGGCACCGTCCAGTTCATCTTCCAGCCGGCCGAGGAAGGGCTTGGCGGGGCGTTCAGCATGCTGGATGACGGCCTGTTCGACCGCTTCCCCTGCGATCGGGTCTACGGCATGCACAACATGCCGAACCTGCCGGTCGGCGAGTTTTCGATCCGCCCGGGCCCGATCATGGCCGCCGGCGATACCTTCGAGGTCACGATCCAGGGCCGCGGCGCCCACGCCGCCATGCCGCATCAGGGAATCGATCCGGTGATCGTGGGCTCAAATGTGATCATCGCGCTGCAGACCCTGGTCAGCCGGACGGTCAGCGCCCAGGACGCCCTGGTCGTCTCGGTGACCGAGTTCCATGCCGGCGAGGCGTTCAACGTCATCCCGGACAGCGTCGTCCTGCGCGGTACCTGCCGGACCCTGAACATGGAGATCCACGGCGAACTGGAGGAGAAGTTCCGCCGGGTCGTCGACGGGATCTGTGCCGCCCACGGGGCGACGGCGACGGTGGACTACAAGTCGGTCTTCCCGGTGACGGTCAATGCCGAGGACGCGACCGAGCACGCGCTGAGTGCCGCCCGCACGGTGGCTGGCGACGGACGGGTGATCGACGACACCGCCCCGCTGATGGGGTCCGAGGATTTCGCGGCGATGATGCAGGCGGTGCCCGGATCCTACATCCTGATGGGCAATGGCCCCGGGGCCTCGGTCCATCACCCTGAATACGACTTCAATGACGAGGCGCTCACCCATGGCGCCAGCTACTGGTCGACCCTGGTCGAGCAGCAGCTCGCCAAGGCCTGAGCGGAGGAGAGCCCCATGCCCATCGTCAACCGCATCGCCGAATTCCACGACGAGATGACCGCGTGGCGGCACGATCTGCACACCCATCCGGAGCTCGGCTTCGAGGAGCATCGCACCAGCGACGTCGTCGCGGCCAAGCTCGAGTCCTTCGGCATCGAGGTGCATCGCGGCATCGCCGGAACCGGCCTGGTCGGCGTGCTGAAGTCCGGGTCGTCGGGGCGCACCATCGGCCTGCGCGCCGACATGGACGCGCTGCCGATCCTGGAGCGCGGCGAGGGTGAGCGTCCGCACCGCTCGGTCAATGACGGGGTGATGCATGCCTGCGGCCATGACGGGCACACCACCATGCTGCTGGGTGCCGCGAAATATCTGGCGGAGACCGGGAATTTTGACGGGACCGTCCATTTCATCTTCCAACCGGCCGAAGAGGGCAAGGGCGGCGGGGATCTGATGGTCAAGGAAGGCATGTTCGACCGCTTCCCCTGCGACACCGTGTTCGGCATGCACAACATTCCGGGCATTCCGATCGGCAGCTTCGCCGTCTCGCCGGGCCCGATGATGGCGGCGCGCGACAATTTCGAAATCAACATCCAGGGCAGGGGCTCGCACGGGGCGATGCCGCATCACGGGGTCGATCCGGTGCTGGTCGGCGCCCATATGGTGATGGCGCTGCAGTCGATCACGTCGCGCAACCTCGATGCCCAGAAGGCGCTGGTGATCTCGGTCACCCAGTTCCATGCCGGCCATGCCTTCAACGTGGTTCCGGACGACATGGTGCTGCGCGGCACCTGTCGGGTGTTCGATCCGGCGGTGCAGAGCAGTCTGCCGGAGCGCATCACCCGGATCATGGACGGAATCTGCGCCACCTTCGGGGCGAAGGCCGAGCTGAACTACATCAAGGGCTATCCGGCGACGATCAACAACCCGGAGCAGGCCGGCATCGCCGCCGATGTGGCCGAGCGGATGGCCGGCGCCGACCGGGTCGACCGGGCGCCGAAGCCGGTGATGGGGGCGGAGGACTTCTCATACATGCTGAACCAGCGCCCGGGCGCCTATATCTGGGCCGGCAACGGCGACACCGCCGGCGTCCATCACCCGGATTACGACTTCAACGACGCCGCCCTGCCGCATGGGGCGAGCTTCTGGGCGCAACTTGTCGAGGACCGGCTGAAACGGGCGTGAGGCCTAGGGCTCTTCGGCCCCCTCTTTTCGATTTCCTGGACGGCCCGATGGGCCGATCCAGGACCGAGCGACGGCGTCCAAAGCTGGATCCCGGATCAAGTCCGGGAAGTAGCGTGAAGTTGCCCGTTCGCGGCGCCGATCAGTCCAGGAACCCCTCCAGGCCCAATGTCCCGCGCGCGACCCAACCGAAGGGGTGGCCGTAGCCGTAGAAATCGAGCGCTTCCGAGACAAAGCGCCCTTCCGTGCCGATGGCCGCCTCGTAATCGCGGCCGAGGGCGCGGAACCGCTCGTGCTTGTCCGGGTCCGGCTTCCAGGTGCCGTCCAGCTTGGTCAGGAACTCGGCGGTGGCGGCATCGACCTCGTCGGGCGTGTTTTCCACCAATTCGATCCCGAGTTCGGCGAAGTCGGCGTCGCGGAAAGTGCCGGGCAGGCGCGCGTCGAGAATCTCGCGATATGTCAGGAAGCGATCCGCGCCGGCCCGGCGGTAGCGTTTGAACAGCGACAGGTCGTCGTTATAGGGCAGGTTCAGATGCTCGAACGGGGTGTTGGTCCTCAACGACGTGTTGCCGAAAGCGGCGGCCACCCAGATCGGCCCGGAATTCTGCGCCGTCATGAACCGGCAGATGGCGCAGGCATAGAGATCGATCCACCGTTCGCCGGGGAAGACATCGGGCAAGCTGAGATAGCCGTCGGGCGCCCGCTCCCAGGTCTCCAGGCCCGGTTCGCCGAGCCGCAGCACCTGATACCCGGCATCCAGGATCCGCCGCAGCGCGCCGTCGTAGCTGCCGATTTCCGCGGTGCGATGACCATGATGCCCCTCGTCCGGCAGATAGGCCATCGTGCGGGTATGGAAAAGGGCGACCGGCGCGGCCGGGTCGATCCCGTGCTCGGCCAGGCGTGCAGCGCCGCGCGCGCGCAGCCCCTCCGACATCGCCAGCAGATGCGGGCGCCTGCCGGCGACCACCGCGCGCCAGCACTCGACGATCAGCGTGCGCGCCGACATCGCCAGCCAATGCAGGTGCTTCATGTCGATCAGCCCGCCATCGGTGGTGCCGAGGGACAGCACGTCGCGGAAGTCGGTCTCGACGATGACGAAGCGGTCGTCCAGGCACTCGACTAGCGCCCGGTTCGAGCCCGGCAGGTCGAGGTTGCCGGTGACGATCACCATGCGTCTGTAGCGGTCGCCGTAGAGGGTGGCGAGCATCTGCGGCTCGATCACCAAATGGCCGAAGCGCCGCCACTGGTGCAGCACATAGACAAGGATCGGTTCGCCCGGCGTCAGGTGTGGGATCACCAGTGACAGCAGCCGGTTCAATGTCTCCTGGGAGACCTGGCGTTCGGGCTGGGACCCTGGGCTTTGAGGGGGGCGCGGTTCCGGCATGACGGGCTCCGCTCCGATGCTGCTGCGATCGTTGCAGTACAACAGATTCGCGACCCGATTGTCATATCGGTGCTGCGCCGGAAATCCGACGAACCGGTGCCAAACATCAGTTGTCGGACAGCGACGAACCGGCGTACCGTCATGGCGGTGTGGATCCGCGGCTAAGCGGACGTATTTGGGGAATTTCCATGCGGAAGCTCGCTGTCATTGCGGCTTTTTTTACCTTCGCGATCGCCATGCCAGCGGCGGCGGAGGATCTTGAGTTCCTTCTCATCAACGACAGCAGTGCGGATCTCGTCGGCTTCTACGTGTCGCCGGCCAGCAGCGAGCACTGGGAAGAGAACCTGCTGGATGGCGGCAGTTACCTTGCCCCGGGTTATGAGGTCACGGTGTCGATCGCGGATGGCCTGACCACCTGCATCTACGACATCCGAGGCGTGTTTTCCGACGGTGATGTCGTGGATGACCACAGTCTCGATCTCTGCGAGTTGGGCGAATACACCTTCACCGAATAGGCAGCCGGTCTATCCCGGATAGTACCCTCGCAACCGATCCCGCTCGGCCAAGGCGGGGTCGCGCAACGACGGGTCGCCGTAGCCGCCGCCACCAGGGGTCTCCACCGTGATCGCGTCGCCTTGCGTGATGGCGATGCCCTGCTCCTTCGACAGGTGCAGCGGCGTGTAGCTCTCGCCGCCGCGCTCCACCAGCACGGTGTTCGGCGCGCCGTCGGCGCCGCCGAGCGCGCCCTGCGGCCCGACGCGGCCGTGATCCATCACGAAACTGGCCCGGGCGGTGCCCCGGCGCAGGCGCACCTTGTAGCGTACGCCGAAGCCGCCGCGGTGCTCTCCGGCCCCGCCGGAGCCTTCGCGCAGGGCGTATTCCTCGTACAGGATCGGATAGCGCTGCTCGACCACCTCGATCGGGGTGGTCTTGGAGATGCCGATGGTGGAGCAGCCGTTCGAGATGCCGTCGCCGCCCGCATGGCCGCCATAGCCGCCGCCGGAGATCAGGTAACAGACATAGCCGCGACCGGTCTTGGGATCGGTACCACCGAGAGAGAAGTTGCCGCTGGTGCCGGCGGGGGCGGCGAACAGGAGGTCCGGCACCGCCTTCGTCATCGCCGCGAAAACCGCTTCGGCGATGCGCTGGCTGACTTCCGCCGCGCAACCGGAGACCGGACGCGGATATTTCGCATAGAGGAAGGTGCCGTCCGGATCGGCAACAATCAGCGGCTCGAAGGTGCCGGCATTGATCGCAACGTCGGGATAGATGTGCTTCATCGCCAGATAGACTGAGGAGCGGGTCGTGGCGATCACGCTGTTCATCGGCCCCTGGCAGGGCGGCGACGAGCCGGCGAAATCGAAATGCGCCTCCTCGCCCCTGATGGTCAGGGTCAGTTTGATGGTCAGCGGTTCGTTCACCACGCCATCGCTGTCGACGATGGCGGTGCTTTCGTAGACCCCGTCGGGGATGGCAGCGATCTTGGCGCGCATCTGCTGGGCGGCGCGCACCCGCATCTCGGCGATCGCCCGGTCGACGGTATCGGCGCCGTAGCGGTCGAGCAGCAGGGTCAGGCGCCGTTCGCCCACGGTGAGGGCGGCGGCCTGGGCCTTGATGTCGCCGATCCTCTGATCGGCGATGCGGATATTGGAATTGATGATCGCGAGGATCTCCTCGTCGATCACCCCGGCCTTGTAGAGCTTCACCGGCGGCAGGCGCAGCCCCTCCTGCTCGACCTCGGTGGCGCTGGCGGAGAAGCCGCCGGGGACCGCGCCGCCGGTATCCGGCCAGTGCCCGGTATTGGCCAACCAGCAGAACAGCTCCCCCTTATAGAAGAACGGTTTGACGAACTTCACGTCCATCAGGTGGGTGCCGCCGAGATAGGGGTCGTTGACGATATAGACGTCGCCCGGCTTCAGACCGCGGGCACGCCCGATCACCGTCGCGCAACAATCCTGCATGGTGCCGACGAAGACCGGCAGCCCGTCCTCGCCCTGGGCGATCAGGGCGCCGCCGTCGCGGTGATAGATGCCATCGGAGCGGTCATGGGTCTCGCTGATCACCGGCGAGAAGGCGGCGCGGGAAAACGCCAGGTCCATCTCGTTGCAGACCTGCTGCAGGCCGTTCTGGATGACCGTCAGCGTGATCGGGTCGATCGCCGCAAGCGGATCGGATGAGAGCGCGGCTGGTCCGGTCATCGGAACCTCATGGGGTCACTTCGCGGCGGAGGCGAGGTTGGCATCGTAGGCGGCGAGGCCTTGCTGCACCACGGCGGAGTCGCAGCCCTCGATGTTGATGATCTCTTTGGCATCCTCGATCAGGAAAAGCCGGCGACCTGCGCCGACGGCCTCGCCGGTCAGGGCGTCGATGCGTGCGCCGATCCGCGCGTTCTGCTCCATCGACAGGGTTTCGTCGCGGCACTTCGCTACGGCTTGGAGACCGATCTGGTAGTCCAGATAGACCTCCTCCTGCGGGGTCTTCGCGGTGGCATGGGCGCCGGCGCTGGCGAGCGCCATGCCGAACAGGGCAACACCGACGACGGCGGCGACGAACAGGGTTGGGAACCGATCGGGGACCAGGGACTGGGCCGGAGTCCGGAAGGGGGAGCGGCGGTTGGACATTGTCATGACGGCTGCCTCACAATTGATCGCAATCACCAGGACAACGCGACGGAAACCAGAAGGTTGCCGAATTCGTCGAGCTTTGCCGACTGGCCGGGTTCAATGACGGTGGTGGAGTCGAACTGGGCAACGATGGCCGGCCCGTCGAACGTAGCTCCCTCGGGCAGGGTCTCGCGCCGGTAGATCGGCGTAGTGCACCAGCCCGTACCCTCGAACCAGACATCGCGGAGGGACTCCCGGGCACCGTCGAGGGTTGCCGCACGGGTCTCGGACGCCGCCAACTGGGCGAGCGGGATCGCCGGGCGGTGTCCGAGCACCGCGGTGTGGAGATTGACGAGAACCGGCCGGATCTCCGGCAGGTCGACGGCGAACCGTTCCCAATAGGCGGCGGCGAACCGTCGGCCGAGATCGTCCAGGCTCGGCGCGGCGGCCTCGAGCGGCACCTGCAAAATATGCGACTGCCCGAGAAACTGCATGTCGACGCTGCGGCGGATCTCGACGCTCGCAAGGGCGACATCTTCCGCTTCCAGCAGCGCTCGACCCTCGGCTTCCTGCTCAGCGAACAGGTCATGCACCTGAGCGATGTCGAGCGCCTCCAGGGGCGTGTTCAGCGTGTTGACGAAATCGTGGCGCAGGTCGGCGACGGCGCAGCCGATGGCATTGGTGATTCCAGGGCGCGCCGGGACGACGACGGTCGGCACCGCCAACTCGCGGGCGAGGGCCGTTGCGTGCAGCGGCCCGGCGCCACCGAAGGCGAATAGGACGAAATCACGGGGGTCGTGGCCTTTGGCGAGCGAGACCATGCGGATCGCGCCGGCCATCCGGTCATTGGCCACCCGCAGGATCGCGGCGGCCGCCTCATCGGGCGTAAGGCCAAGTGGGGTGCCGATGCTATCGGCGATCCGAGTGCGCACGTCGTCGAGCGAGACCGGATTGTCGACCGACAGCAGCCGGTCGGGATCCAGGCGGCCGAGCACCAGGTTGGCGTCGGTGATCGTCGGCCGGGTGCCGCCGCGGGCATAGCAGATCGGTCCCGGACTGGCCCCGGCGCTTTCGGGGCCGACCCGCAGCAGGCCGGACGCATCGACCGAGGCGATCGATCCACCGCCGGCGCCGATGGTGTGGACGTCGACCATCGGCACATGGATCGGCATGCCGTATTCGAGGTCGAGCTCGCTGTGGATGCTCGGGATGCCGTCGATGATCAGGCCGACATCCGAGCTGGTGCCGCCCATGTCGTAGGTCAGCACGTTGGCAAAGCCGGAAGCCCGCGCGGTATAGGCGGCCGCCATGACGCCGGAGGCGGGGCCTGACATGACGGTGTTCACCGCGTGATCCGCCGCCCGCTCGGCCGAGATGGTACCGCCGTTGCCCTGCATGACCAGAAGTGTGCGGGCATAGCCGCCCGCTCCGAGGCGATCGGTCAGGCGCTTCAGATACCGGCGCAGCACCGGTTGCACTGTGGCGTTCACGGCGGCGGTGGTGCCGCGTTCATATTCGCGGAACTCGCTTAGAATCGCGTGGCCGGCGGTGACCTCCGCCTCCGGCCAGCGGGTGCGCACGATCTCCGCGGCGCGGCGCTCGTGGGACGGGTTGGCGTAGCTGTGCAGGAAATGGATGACCACCGCCTCGCATCCGGCCGCCTTCAGAGCGTCGGCGGCGGCGTCGACGGCGGCCTCGTCCAGCGGCGTCAGCACCGCGCCTTCCGCATCCATGCGCTCGGCAACCTCGAGGCGGAGCTCACGCGGGATCAGCGGTTCGAACCCGCCGGTGAGGCCGTAGGAGGTCGGGCGCGTGCGTCGTCCGAGCTCAAGCACGTCGCGGAACCCGCGGGTGGTGATCAATCCGGTGCGCGCGACCTTGCGCTCCAGCAGGGCATTGGTGGTGGTGGTCGTGCCGTGAACGATCTGGTCGAGGGCGGCAGTATCGACCCCCGCGGCCTCGAGAGCCGCCATCACGCCGCCGGCCTGATTGTCCAGGGTGGTCGGGACCTTGGCCAGCGCGAGGCCGCCAGGCAGGGCGGCATCCAGATAGACAAGATCGGTGAAGGTCCCGCCGACATCGACGCCGACAATCCGCGC
>JARGOG010000119.1:7775-9218 GCA_029212785.1 Thalassobaculaceae bacterium | reverse complement strand
CCGGTCAAGGAACTGCCGTGCCGGGGCTGTCTGCTGGTCTGAAGCGATGACCTTCTCCGCCGCGCACGTGGCGAGCGACACACACTTGGCCGGTCATGCAACCACAAACACCGTCTTGGCAGGCGTTCAGATAGGGAACGATCCTAATGGTAGCGCACTAAACGGTTCAGGAGCACTCCAGTGGTCGCAAGGCTCTGAAACCACGGGGAGTTGGGCCGAGGGCCTTGGGATACGCTGACGCCGAGACAGGGGGTGTCCAAAGGCTCTAGAATCGATATTCAGGTTATATACGCTATTCCAATTATATCTTCGACGTCGACTCGTGACGCCGATAGGCTGACGGACAGTTCATTTGCAGTGGAGGCCGAGTGCTGTGCCACAGCTTACGTTGAAGCCGTCAGACCAGGGCGTCCTCCGGGAGGCAAGCGGACGCGATACAGGCGTCGTCATGCGCCATGCCTTGCGCCGATACATTACCGGCGTCACCGTCGTGACGACCCTGGACGAGACCGGCGCTCTGGTCGGATTGACCGCGAACTCATTCACGTCGGTGTCCTTGGACCCGCCGCTGGTGCTGGTATGCCTCGGCCTGAAATCCCGCTCCTACGAGCATTGCGTCCGCCAGGGCCGATATACGATCAACATCCTGACCGACGCACAGGAAGACATCGCCCAACAATTCGCCGTTCGTGGCGGCGTCCGTGACGATGTCTGCCCCTGGCGCCTGAACGACCGAGGATATCCGGTGCTCTCGGCCGGACTGGCGCATTTCGGCTGCCGGCTGGTCAACACGGTCGGCGCCGGCGATCACGCGATCCTGCTTGGAGAGGTCGAGACGATCTCGACACAGGAGGACAGCAAGCCACTGGTCTTCCACGACGGCGCTCTGTTCGGCTTGCACGCCGGCATCCCCGGCGCCTGATGTCGTTCCCGCCCGTGTGATCCGGTAGGGTTCTCAGCCTTCCGGAATCCACCCCGGCCAAGCGCCCGCAGCCACGAGATCCCGCACGGTCTCGCGGATCGTCTTGATCAGAAGATCGACGAGTTGGCTCCGTTGGCGCGTCGTCGACAGCATCATCGACAATGGCCAATAAGTGATCGGCCGGAACGGCACGGCGGCCAGCTCTCCGCGCGCGACATACTCCAGAAACGATCCCTGGCTGAGCAGACTGTAGCCGAGCCCTTCCATCAGGAGACTGCGGACCATTGAGGCATCGTCGATCTCCATCGACACGAAGGGCGTGACCCCGAGCGTGGACAAAGTCTCGTCGAGCAGCCGGCGCGAACTGTTCGGCCGCCCGGGAAGGATGAGCGGTACCTGGCTGAGATCGCCCGCCTGGGCGTAGCCCCGCTCGAAAGACGGTCCCTCGGGCTGGCCGACCAGGAAGACTTCTTCGTCAACCAGCGGGATCATCTCGAAGCCCCGCTGGGGCAAGGCCCCGT
>JARGOG010000119.1:0-7720 GCA_029212785.1 Thalassobaculaceae bacterium | reverse complement strand
AGCCGCTGTATCCGGCAACCACTTTCAGGAACGCGCCCGGGCACTCGGCCCGAAACCGCCGCACCAGTTCCGGCATCAGGAAATGCCCGGCGCCCGGCGGCACCGCCAGGGTGAGCGTTCCGGCAAGGTCAATGCCGGCGCCTCGGATCTCCGCCGTGACATTCTCCACCTGCCGCAGGATCGACTGGCTCCGCTCGAACAGCATCCGCCCGGCCTCGGTCGGGGTCACGCCATGCCCGCTGCGTACGAACAGCGGACGCCCGAGCTCCGCTTCCAGATGGGCGACCTGGCGGCTGACCGCCGGCTGGGAGATCCGCAGAGACCCCGCGGCACGGCTGTAACTGCCAAACTCGACCACCGCTTGGAAATAGCGCAGGGCGCGAAGGTCCATACCTTCTCCGAATGTACGTTTCAGTTATGAATCATATTCCAATTATGCCTTGGACGCAATTCCTGGGGGCCGATAGCGTTAAGTGTCCGTTTGGTGACAAAGCCGGAATCCCAAGAGGTACCCAAATGAAATTCGGCCTGATGACCCAGCTTCAGATCCCTCGCCCTTGGGAGCCGGACTCTGAAATCACGTCACACCAAAACATGTTAAAGCAAGCAGTAGCGGGAGATGCTGCTGGATTTGACTACTACTGGTTAACCGAAATGCATTTCTTCCGGCAAATCGGGCACAGTCCTTGTCCCGATTTGTTGCATGCCGCCATCAGCCAGCGGACCTCGCGGATCCGTCTCGGTTTCGCGGTTCTCCTGCTCCCGATGCACAATCCGTTCATGCTGGCCGAGCGCGTTGCGACTGTCGACGTCCTAAGTCAGGGTCGTGTCGATTTCGGTTTCGGCCGCGGCTCGTCGCCCTACATGACCGAGGCTTTCGGCGTCGATCCGTCGACCAGCCGTGAGGTGTCCAACGAAGCGTTGGAAGCCCTCATGGAAATGTGGAAGCAGGATCATTTTCCGGGGTTCCGCGGGAAGCATTTCGATCTGCCGGCGCGCCACGTCCTGCCGCGCCCGATCCAGAACCCGCATCCGCCGCTCTGGGTCGCGGCGTCGAACCTGTCGACATACGAGTTCGCGGCGAAACAGGGCGTCGGCGTCATCGGTGTGACGCGCAACAGCATTGACGAGACGCGCGACGCGATCCGCAGCTACCGGGAGACGATCCGCAGCGCCGACCCGACCGGCTTCGTCGGCCACGCGCCGAACGAGAACGTCGCGGCCTTCGCGATCGCCTGTTGTCATGACGACGACCGCACCGGGCGTGACATCGCCTGTGCTGCCGCCCGCTGGTACAACGGCGACAACGACGTCGACCTGAATCATGTGCGCTTCGCATCGGCCGGCGGCAAGGATGCGGTCGTCGCCAAGTTCCGGTCCCGCTCCAACGACCAGCTCATCGAAGACGGCATGGCGATCGGCGGTAACCCGGACTCGATCTGCCGACAGGTCGAGCAATGGGCCGAGGCCGGCCTCGACCAGATGATCTTCGTCCTCCAAGCCGGCAACACGACCCATGACCAGGTCATGCGGTCGATCGAACTGATCGGCGAACAGGTCATTCCGAAATTTAAGAGCGCGGGCGAATCCGCGGTCGCATGAACTCGACGGTCGCATCGAACCCAGCGACCCAAAGAGCGCAAACGGGTGGAGACAGTCGAGCAGGAACGGGTGGAGTTGCTTAACCAAGGGAGACTTCCATGACTGCAGAACAAACCACGTCAGGACTCCGGCGCCGGGTGATGGGCATGGCCTTCGGGGCCATCGCCTCACTCGGCGTCTGTGCATTCGGGGCACCCGAAGCACGCGCCGATATGCCGAAACTGGACATTGGCATTTCGACCACCTGGTGGGGCCATATCCCCATCATGGTCGCGATCGACAAAGGCTATTTCAAGGATCTGGGTGTCGACGTGGAGGTCACACCGATCGGTAGCTCCGCCGACCGTATTCGCGCTGTCACCGCAGGCTCCGTCGCCTGGAGCAACCTCGGCCGCGCTGCCGTCATCAGCGAGATGTCTCGCGGCAACGAATCCTTCTACTTCTTCGCCAACGTGGATGACAGTCCGGGCAATGAAGGCTGCTGGGCACGCCCCGGCTTCTCCTCTCTCGCCGATCTGAAGGGCAAGAAGGTCGCGGCGAACAGTTCCGCCGAAATCACATTGAGCGGTCTGCTTCTAAACGCCGGCATGAGCATCAAGGACGTCGACTTCGTCAACCTTCCCGGCGGTGAGATGGCGGCGGCGATCGCCAATGGCGATGTCGACGCGGCATGCGTTTGGGAACCCCTGTTCAGCGCGGTCCGCAATGCGGCTCCGGGCGGCACTCTGCTCGGCACCGACAAGGACACCGAGACATTCAAGAAGTTCGGCACGATGGCCTCGCCGGATGTCGTGATCATCGCACGCAAGGTCGTCGACGAGACGCCGGAGCTGGCGGCGAAGCTCGCCGAGGGTATGTTCATGGGGGCGGCCTATACGAATGCGCATCCCGAAGACACCGCCGAGACGGTCGCCCACTACTTCCGCAAACCGCCGGAGGAGGTTCTCGCCGCCATCAAGTCCTTCCACTACTTCGGAAAGGACGGTTGGGAAAAGCACATGGAGCTGCATGCCGGCCAGATGCAGTACCTGGCCGACTGGCTGCATGCCAACGGCAAGATCCCGTCCGTTCCGGACACGAAGAAGTGGGAGAAAACGAGTTTCATCGCGAAGTGAACTGATGTTCGCATGAGGTGAATCGTTCAAAGGATGGGCAGGACATGGTGACGTTGGGACCGGTCGGCGAAACGACCCCGGCGACCGCGGTAACGGATCAAGGACATCTGCGGCGGCGGATCGCCGTGCCGTGGATGGTTCTGATCAGCCTGACGTCTGTCGTCGTGGTGATGACGCTCTGGTATGTCTCCACCGAATTCGGCTGGATCCTGCCCATCTTTCTACCCAAACCGATCACCGTCCTGCAGGAGGCTCAACGCGCATTCGCCGGCGGCCTGCTGCTGACGGATGTGTGGATGTCGTCGCAGCGTGTTTTCCTCGGCTTCGCACTGGCCGGCGTGGTGGCCATCCCGCTGGGCGTGGCCATGGCAATATGGGCGCCGGCGAAGGCGATCCTGGACCCCTTCGTCTCGCTCCTGCGCCCCCTCCCGTCGATCACCTGGATCCCGCTGACCATGCTGTGGCTCGGGATCGGCGAGTCCCAGAAAGTGGCGATCGTCTTCATGGGCTCGTGGATCTACATCCTCCTCTACACGTATGAGAGCCCCACGCGGGTCGACCCGCTGCTGATCCGCGCCGCGCGTAACCTCGGCGCCCGCGACCTCGATGTGATGACCGAGGTGATTCTGCCCGGTGCCTTGCCCGGCATCATCACCGGCCTCAAGGTCACCCTCGCGATCTCATGGTCCTGCGTACTGTCGGCCGAAATGGTCGCTGCCCAGAGCGGGCTCGGCGCGATGATCTGGCAGGCCAAGGACTGGGGCAACCTGGCCCTCGTTCTGGTCGGCATGCTCTGCATTTCCATCACCGTTCTCGTGGCTGACCAGGCCGCCAACCTGATCGAACGTCTTCTGCTCCCATGGGAGCGGAACCGGCGCCACTGACCCCGTCGACGAGAGAGAACGATGCCCGTAATCCTTTCCGCCGATCATGTCTCCAAAGTTTTCGCGACCGGTCGCGGCGATCCGATCGTCGCCATCGACGACCTGTCGGTCGACATCGAGGAAGGTGAATTCGTCTGCCTGCTGGGGGCGTCTGGATGCGGCAAGTCGACGATGCTCAACATGTTCGCCGGTTTCACGCAGCCGACCCAGGGATCTGTGCGCCTGCGCGGAACGCCGATCACCAGCATCGAGCCGCGATGCGGCATGGTGTTCCAATCCTACGCCCTGTTCCCCTGGAAGACCGTGCGCACCAATGTCGAATTCGGCCTGAAGGTTCGAGGCATGGCGAAGCGGGAACGGCGGGAACGCGCGCAGTTCTTCATCGACATGGTGAAGCTCACCGGCTTTGAGGACCATTACCCGACCGAGCTCTCCGGCGGTATGCAGCAGCGAGTCACCCTAGCCCGACTGCTGGCGACCGACCCGGAGGTGCTGCTGATGGACGAGCCCTTCGCCGCCCTCGACGCGATGACCCGACAGGTCATGCAGGAAGAGCTGCTGCGGATCCATGAGTCCAGCCGCAAGACCACCGTCTTCATCACCCATTCGATCGACGAAGCCTTGATCCTGTCCAGCCGCATCGTTGTGCTGTCGGCTCGGCCGGGGCGGGTCAAGGCGATCCTCGACAACAACCTGCCGAGCCCTCGCCACGTCGACGTCCAGCTTTCCCCGGAGTACGCCGAACTGAAGAAGCAGATTTGGGATCTGGTCGAGAGCGAAGTGCGGCATCACGACGACACACAAGGCTGAGCCCCGGGGACATCCCCTCCCACACAAACCAAGTTTCAAACGGACGAGGAGAGCGTCATGTCCAAACACGACTTCACACCCGCTGAGTTCGCGGACCGTCTCGCGCGAACCCGCAAATCCATCGCGGATGCCGGGCTCGACTGGTTGATCCTCATCCATCCGGTATCGATCCGCTGGCTGATCGGACAGGACAACAAGAGCTACACCACGTTCCAGTGCCTGCCGGTGTCGGCGACCGACAGCGATCTCGAGGTCTTCTCGCGCGGTATGGACGTGAACGAGTTCATGGCCGAGTCCATGGTCGACCGGGTCCGCAGCTACAACGGCCGCGAGCCCGAGGACGCCATGCAGGCATTCTCGAAATTCGCCGACGATCTGGGCCTGAAATCCAAACGCGTCGGCATGGAAGTGCCGGGTGTCTATCTCAGCGCGCCGCACTACCTCGCGCTGAAGTCGATCCTGGGAGACGCCCTGGTGGCGGAACCGAACGGTCTGATCCCGGCGCTGAAGATGACCAAGTCGCCGCAGGAACTGGATTATCACCGAAAATCGGCGGCGATCGCCGGTCAAGCATGGCAGGCATTGACCGGGGCCGTCGCCGAAGGGGTCAGCGAACTGGCGCTCTCGGGCGCCGCCTACAACGCCATCCTGTCCGCCGGCAGCATGTTGCCTGCCAGCACCATGAACCTCGTTACCGGCGAGCGCAGTTGCTTCGCGCTCGGCGGCCCGACCGAACGGCAGCTCAAGCGGGGCGACACGGGTCTGGTCGAACTCGGCGGCGCCTATCGGCGCTATACGTCAACGCTCGGGCGCCAGTGGAACCTCGGCAAACCCAGCCCGCGTCTCACCGAGCTTTTCGCGCTGGTGAAGGAGGCTTCGGCCGCCGCGCTATCGAAGATGAAGGCCGGCGTTCCCGCGATCGAACCGCATGAAGCGCTCAAGGCGGTTTTCGAGAAGGCCGGTGTCGATCATTTCCGCCAACACACGTCAGGCTACGGTATGGCGCCGGGCTTCCCGCCGTCCTGGGGCGAGCCGCTCAACATGTTCGGCGGCAGCAAGGACGTGCTACAGGCCGGCATGGTGGTGACGGTCGAGCCGGGTCTGTTCAGTGCCGAAGACCGGCTCGGAGCGCGGTTGATCGACAACGTCATTATCACCGAGACCGGGGTCGAATTGCTGTCCACGTCGCCCCAGGACATCATCGTCATCGATTGAGCGATGGAGGCGACCTATGAACCGCATAGCGTCGTGTGGTCGCCTCCGCCCGCACTCTCACCCGACGGCGGATGGTGGTCTTTCGTCGAGCCTATCAAGCATCCGCCACCCTTGGATCAGAGTGGCGATTCCGAGGGGCGCAAGGCTACGCCCGCGGATCGGCGTCACCGCCGACAGCGGGAAGGTGATGTCGCGCTCGTCCGCGCCCCCCGCCAGTCGGGCGAGATCGCGCCCCATCAACGTGGCGGCGGCAAGACCGCGCCCGCTGTATCCAAACCCCGCGAACAACCCGGGGGCCAGCGCATGAAGGCGCGGCATCTGTTCTCGAGTCACGGCGATCCAGCCATTCCAACTCTCCTCCCAGACGGGGCGGGGCGCGTCGGCAAACAGTGCCGCCAATCGCCTCTCCGCCGTGTGCAGATACGGCGCTGTATGGCGCCCAAACGGTGGTCCGTCGACCGTCAGATGCAGGCGACCCTCCGGAATGCGCCGCACGCCGGAATAGAGCCGGCGGGTATCCGTGAGAGGATGCGCCTGGGGAAGAATGCCGGCCATCAACTCCTGCGGCATCGGCTCCGTCGCCGCCGCGTGGACCCGCATGGGAACCAAGCTCCGGGCAACATCCGACCACAGAGATCCGGTATAGGCATTGGTGGCGAGGATCACACGATCGGCCGTCAACTCGCCGCCGTCGAGGGCCAATTGCCAGACCGTTCCCTGCCGTGCGACCCGCGTGACCCGGGTGTCGACATACACGCGCACCCCGCCCTCGACCGCCGCACGGGCAAGGCCCCGCGTATAGGCAAGCGGATTGAGATGGCCGCCACGGCGATCGATGCAGGCGCCGCGATAGTAGTCAGATCCGACAACGTGAGCGGTCGCCGATCGGTCCAGGACATCCACCGCAGCGCCCCGGTTGCGCCAGTCGTCGGCGTAGCCTTCCAGGCCGCGCAATCCGCTCGACGAATGGGCCGCGAACAGCAGACCGGTGCGGACCGCGCCGCAGTCAATCGAGTGTTTCTCGATCAGTCCCAAGACCACGTCCGGACCATCGCCGATGGCGGCGATGAGGCGCTCTCCCCGCTCCGGCCCGAACAGATCGATGATCCGCTGGTTCGAGTGTTTCAGGGTCGGCACGATCTGTCCGAATGCCCGACCGGATGCGCCCCAGCCGATCTCCCGGGCCTCCAGCACCGCGACGCTGGCACCTCTCGGCACCAGGTGGCAGGCCGCCGACAGACCGGTGATGCCGCCGCCGATGATCGCGACATCCGCATGCCCTGCCGGCTTGCCCGCCGGCGCCAACGCGCGCTCGCGCCCCCATCGATCGTAGATCGCGGGAACAGCGCCGTGATCATCAAACCCGGACCCCATCTGCCCTCCGATTGCAATATCGAAAACGAAACTAGCAAACATCCACCATAGTCACATAAAATAAATCACATCTCCCTCTCTCAATCAATATTTCTTGGAAAGAAATATAAAATGAAAATTATACTGAAACCAAACAATATAATTGAACTAATCGAACTGAATGACTTTCAGAGCTTCTCTCTTGAGACTTCTGATAGCAGTATTGATGACGATCAGGTAGTTGCGGGGTTTGGACCCGACGCGAAGGTTGCCGGAGATGGCGAGTTCTGGATCAGCGCCGACCGGGTGCGGCTCTTGGCCGGGCACCATGCGGATGCGGAGTGGCACCGCAACTTCACGGCGATGCTGTCCAAGGTCCGCCCCTACGGCTGGGCCAGCGATGACCTCACGCAGATCCGCGTGCACCTGAATAAGCCCTAACCCGCCATCGACCCCACCTGCCGGCCGGGTTCATCCGGACAAGCGACCAGCCGGTTTGCGTGCCGCACGGCCACGGCGGGTTGATAGGCGGTGGGGTCAACCGATACCAGACGCTCTATGCCGGGGCGTTCCCGGGGCTCTTGGTGCGAAAAAATCGGTGGTTGTCGAATGTTCAGACACCCTCAATCGTCACCTACGTGGCAAATGAGCAGACAGATTCTACCGGTATCTAATTGCAAAAAAAATGGTGGGCCCGGCAGGATTCGAACCTGCGACAACACCGTTATGAGCAGCGCGTTC
>JARGOG010000023.1:33745-64796 GCA_029212785.1 Thalassobaculaceae bacterium | reverse complement strand
CCAGCTTGTCCTTGCTAGCGGCCACGTTCACTAGCGGCCGGTACCCCAGACTGATCAGCGTATCCATCCGGTTCAACGTCTCGTGACCACGGCGCAGTCCGAGATCCTGTAACAGAACGGCTCCGTGCGGCGCCAAACAATGGCGGAAATTCTCAAAATAGTAGGCGAAGGCGCCAAACGTCATCTCATAGAGATTGGCGTTGGCGACGATCACATCGTAGGTCGTGCTGCCGTTCAGAGCGTCGTCAATCCGCCACCAGGGGACCTGGACCATGGCCGGGTCGGGCCGCCAGTGGAGCGTCGGAGTCTGCTCGTAGGCGCTATTACGAATGCGCATGCCGTCGGTCAGCGTTCCCAGCGCCGCGGCATTCTCGTCGGTGACGGCGAGATCCTGATAGCGCTCTTCGAACAGCAACCCGTTCACCAGGGCCTGCATCAGGTACAGGCTTTGGGTGACCTCGATCTGGGTCCGCGTGGCGAATCCGTGCTCGGCGCCGGTGAAGAACGCCAGATATCCGGCACCCGGGCCGATCTCCAGCATCGACCCGCGCTGGGGAAGGGCCCGGAGTTTGCGGCTGACCAGGTAGCTCGACAGCATGGTGTTCATCGGCAACGGCACGGTGCCGTCATGGAAGGTGCGGACGTAGAACCGGGCGAATCGCGCGATGCCGGCGACGATCTCGTCGATCTCCTGCTCCGAGACCCCCTTCAGTTCGGCGACGAATTTGGCGAACCGGCTCTGGTGCATGGAATCGAGCAGCGGTCGGAGATCGCGGACCGATTGGATCCGCATCGGAAAGCTGCTCGGCTCCAGCGCCGACGTGGTCATCATCGACTGCCAAACCCAGTTGGAAATCGACCGAAAGCCGCGGGCTTCGGCTTCGTTGTAGGTGGTCGGATCAATCATGGGCTTCTGGCGTAGGCCTTCTGGGTCAGTCCTTGATCACCAGCGGACGGGGGAAGTCGTAGAAACACTCCGCCCCGCTCTCGGTGATCAGAAAACACTCGGAAATCTCGATGCCGCAGTCGTCCAGCATCAAACCGGGAATCATGTGGAAGGTCATGTTCGGCTGGATCACGGTCTTGTCGCCCGGACGCAGGCTCATGGTGTGCTCGCCCCAGTCCGGCGGATAGTTCAGCCCGACGGAATAGCCGATCCGGCTCTCCTTCTCGAAACCGGACTTGGCCAGCTCGCGCCGCCAGGCGGCTTCCACCTCCTCACAGGTAGCTCCCGGCTTGGCCGCGTCCAGGGCGGCGGCGATGCCGTCGCAGCTCACCTTGCTGGCATCGGCGAGCTTCTGCGGCGGCTTGCCCAGCGAGACGGTGCGGGCCATCGGGCAGTGGTAGCGCCGGCGCACGCCCGCAAGCTCCAGGATCGTCGCCTCGCCCTGTTTGAACGGTGTATCCGACCAGGTCAGATGCGGGGTGGAGGCGCCGACGCCCGACGGCAGCATCGGCACGATGGACGGATAGTCACCGCCGATCCCGTCGACGCCGCGGATCGCGGTGTCGTAGATCTGCGCCACCGCGTCGCACTGGCGCACGCCGGGCTGCACCGCGTCGATGCCGACCCGCATGGTCTCGGCGATGATCTTGGCGGCCTCGCGCATATAGGCGATCTCGGCCGGCGACTTGATCGCCCGCACCCAGTTCACGACGTTGTTGCCGTTGGCGAACTTGGCGTTGGGCAGGCCTTTCTTGATGTGCTCGTAGGCCATCGGCGAGAAGTAGTAGCTGTCCATCTCCAGCCCGACCGTGCCGCCGGCGATGCCGCGGCGGCCCATCTCCTCGGCCACCCAGTCCATCGCGTGCCGGTCAGACTGCTGCACGTAATGGTCCGGGAAGCCCAGGATGTTGTCGTGCTTGAGGTGGGTCGTCACCTTGCCGGCATTGGCGTCCATGCCGCGCACGATCAGTACCGGTTCGTCGAGCGTCAACGACACCAGCAGGCACTGCGGCGTGTAGAACGACCAACCGTCATAGCCGGTCAGATAGCACATGTTGGCCGGTTCGGTGACGACGAGGGTGTCGATCCCCGCCTTCTCCATCGAGGCGCGGACCGCCGTCTGTCGGGCGGTGTATTCGGCGTGGGAGAAGGCGGGTGAGGTCATCGGTCAGCCAAGCTCCATCTCGGGCAGGGAGACAATGTCGATACCGGCCGCCTCGATGCGGGAGCGCACCTTGCTGGCGACGGCGACTGCGGTCGGTCCGTCGCCGTGGACGCAGATGCTGTGGACCACGGCCGGCACATGCTTGCCCGAGGTCGACACCACTTCCTGGTTCTGGATCATATGGATGATCCGCTCAGCCGCCTCGTCCGGGTCGTGGACCATGGCGTTCGGCTGGCTGCGCGGCGTCAGGTTGCCGTCGTCGTCATAGGTGCGGTCGGCGAAGACCTCGGACGCGAAGGTCAGCCCCATCTCCTGGGCCACGTCGATCATCTTGCAGCCGGTCGGGGCGAGGAAGATCAGCGACGGATCGACCGCCTTGATCGCCCGGCCGATGGCCTGTGCCCAGTCGAGTTCGACCGCACAGATGTTGCCGAGCGCGCCGTGGGTCTTCACATGGGTGACCGTCATGCCGTTGGCGGCCGCCATGGCCTGCAACGCGCCGATCTGATAGCAGACCATCCGTTCCACATCGTCGGTCGCCATCTGGATTTTCCGGCGCCCGAAGCCCCACAGGTCGTTGAAGCCGGGATGGGCGCCGACCGAGACGCCGCGCTCCTTCGACTGCTTGCAGACCCGGTCCATCACGTTCCAGTCGCCGCCATGAAAGCCGCAGGCGACATTGGCCGATTTGATGACCTTCAGCATCTCGCTGTCGTTGCCGATGTCGTAGTCGCCGAAACCTTCACCCATATCGGCGTTGAGATTGACCTTGCGCGCCATCGTGAACTCATCCTACGGAGGTGGGAACTGATCTGAGTTAACACCGCACGAACGGACAGGTCCATGCCTCCAGCCGCATCCGATGAAACGTCAACCAATCCGCGCTTTCTGGCGGCGGGCGATACGGCGGTGGTCGTTGAGTTCGGAGTCGTGGTCGACCATGCCATCAACCGCCGGGTGACCAGCCTCGGGCGGGCGCTGCGAGGCGCCGGCTTGGCCGGGATCGTCGACCTGGTGCCGACCTTTCGGTCGCTGATGGTGCATTTCGACCCGACGGTGGTGCGCCGGGCGGAAATCGAGGAGACGGTGAACGCCCTACTGCCGGAGCTGAGCGACGAGGCCGACGGCGGGCGTCTCTGGCGGGTTCCGACGGTCTATGGCGGTGACTACGGACCGGACCTGGAGGATGTGGCGCGCCGCACCGGCCTGACCCCGGAGAAGGTGGTGGAGATCCATTCCGGCGGTACCTACGAGTGCTACATGATGGGGTTCATGCCGGGGCTGGGCTATCTCGGCATCCTGCCGGACGAACTGGCCCTGCCACGCCGCACCGAGCCACGGGTGCGCGTGCCGGGCGGATCGGTGTCCATCGCCACCAACCTGACCAACATCTACACCAAGGAATCGCCTGGCGGCTGGCATCTCCTGGGCCGCACCCCGATCGAGCTGTTCGATCTGCGCCGCGCGGAGCCGATCCTGCTCAATGCCGGCGACAGCGTGCAGTTCTACGAGATCGACGAGCCGACTTATCGCGAGATGCGGGCGCGCGCCGACGAGGGCGATCCGGTGATCGCGCCCGAAGAGATTAGCGGATCGGGAGAAGGGGCATGAGCGGGCTTCGGGTCGTCAATGCTGGCTTCGCGCCGACCATTCAGGATCGCGGCCGTCCCCATGTCCAGCATCTGGGGGTGCCGCCCTCGGGCGCGCTCGACCCGGTGGCGCTGGCCATCGCCAATGCGCTGGTCGGCAACGCGCCGGGTGCCGCCGCCCTGGAGCTGCGGGTGATGGGGCCGACCCTGGAAGTCGAGGCGGAGTCCGTGCGCGTCGCCCTGGTTGGCACCGTCGCCGCCATCGAGGTTCAGGGCGAGCGGGGCGGGCCGGTGGATGCCAACCGCTCGGTGCGCTTCGGTCGGGGGACGAAGTTCCGGATCGGCGGACTGTCCGACACCGGCGTTGCCTATCTCGCGATCGAGGGTGGGATCGACGTGCCGGAGATCTACGGCTCCCGCGCCACCTATACCCGCTCGCAGATCGGCGGGATCGAGGGACGGGCGGTGAAGGACGGCGACCTGCTGCCGGTGCCGAAGAGTGCCGTCGGCGAGCGCAGCGAGACGAAATGCGCCGATCTCGACTGGGCCCGGGTTCAGGGCCCGCTTCGTGTCGTGCTCGGCCCGCAGGACGATTTCTTCTCCGCCGACAGCATCGCCGGCCTGTTCGCCGAGACCTATACCTGCACGCGGGAGGCCGACCGTATGGGCATCCGGCTCGACGGACCGGCGCTCAAACACGTGAAGGGCCACGACATCGTGTCGGACGGCATCGTCACCGGCGCGATCCAGGTGCCGGGCAACGGCATGCCGATCCTGTTGCTGGCCGACCACCAGACCACCGGCGGCTATCCGAAGGTCGGCACGGTGATCTCCGCCGACGTGCCGCGCCTCGGACGCCTGCGGCCGGGCGACGAGATCCGGTTCGAGGAAATCTCGGTGGAGGAGGCCCAGGCGGCGCGCGCCGAGCTGGAGGTGGCGACGGCCAGGGTGATCGACCGCTTCGTGCGGGCGGGCGCGTGGCTCGACGAGGCGGCCCTGTACCGTGAGAATCTGGTCAGCGGGGTCGTCGGTCCGATGGATTGAGGGGCAGGGGAAGCGCCGGGAGCTACCCGCTACCCATATGCTCCATAGAAATGCGCAATCCCCACGCTGATCTCCTTGATCGCCCCATCGATCCAGCGCAGCGGTTCGGCGATGCCGCGCTTCACTTCCGGATAGCCGGCCTGCTCGGCGGCGATATCGCTCGCCTCGGTCAGGGAGGAGAACGCCGCCGCCGCCTCATGGCCGGTCGGGAAGATCGTTTCGATGGTGTCGGCGACCTCGGCGAAGCGCAGGTCGAGCGCCATGTCGACCAGGACCTCGTGGGTGAGGTCGTGGCGGTGCGAGAACAGCGGCGTCGAGGCCGTCAGCGAGAACGCCTGCATGATCAGCACCAGACGGATGGCGTGCAGGACGTAGAGTTCGCGCGGGAAGCTGCGATCCCCGATCCCCTCCGTCGCCACGTCGCCGCAGACCGCGTCGAGCTGCCGGCGGTCGCGAGACAGCAGGTTGGCGAGGCGCTGGATCGCGTGGTCGTGGTCGCGCCCATGCAGCCGGTCGGCGATGCGGTAGGCGACCTTGGCCGCGTCATCCCGGTCGGTGCGTGACGCCTGGATCGTCCAGAAACTCGGACTGTACAGGTCGGCATAGCTGCGCAGCACCGCCATGCTGGTGAGCCGTCGGGCCCGCATCACCATCTGCATCAGTTGGGAGAACCGCGGTGACCCTTCGATATGAGCGAGAAACCGCTCCGGCTCGCGCCGGGCCGCCAGACCCAGCCCGCCCATGACATTGGCCGGGGCGGCAAGTTGCTGCAGCGCGGCGTTGTGCGGGATCGCCCGCATGCCCCGCGCCCCGGTGCCCTTCGAGGTTCCGCTCTGCCGTCGGGTCTTGCGCGACCCCGTCGACGGCAGCAGGTTCGGCGGAAAGGCGCCGAGCACGTCCTGGTAATGCGGGTCGTCGAACAGCGCCTCCTGCCATGACTTCACCGCCCGGTAGACGTCCCAGGAGAAGTTGATGTCGGCGTAGAACGCGTCGTCTTCCGGCGTCGAGATTCCGGGTGGCGCGAAGGCCCAGCGGGCGATGCCGCAGGCGGTTGCCTCGGCCAGGGTCGGGGTGGCGAAATACAGATATCCGTCGCCGCCCTGGAAGCTCATCTCGGCATGGGCGCGCAGGCCCTGGTCGGCATAGCGCGACCGCGCCCAGGGGGTGAACAGATGGTCGAACCGCTCGGTCATGGTGCCGGGGAAGCCGCCGCGTCCCATGGACTCGCCATGGGTGTTGAACAGCAGAACTTCGACATCCTCGAGCCCGCGCGCCGCCATTGCCCGGGCGACCTGGATCTGCAGCCGCTCGATCGCCAGATCCGCGCCGATCTGGCCCATGAACCGGCCGCTGTCGGAGAAACCGAACTGCAGGCTCGTGCGGCCGCGGCCGCGGATATAGGCGACGTATTCCTCCTCGTCGAGCAGCCGTTCCATGAACCGCGCGCCGCGCTCGATCACCGGAGGGGATTCGAACAGCGGCGAGATGTCGACCTTGTCGGCGATGCCGTAATGCCGGGCGAGATAGACGGCGCCCATGATGGTCGCCGGGGCTTCGACCTCGGCGATCAGGAAGCGGATCGGCGCGTCGGCATCGATGTGCTTGAGGATCTGCGCGCAGAGCATCATTTGCCGGCGCGCGGTCATGCTCTCCTGGAACACGGCGCCGAAATTGACGTTGGCGGCCTTGGTCTCGGCCGCCTTCTCGGCGGCGGCGGCCAGCGCCCGGCGGTCGTGGAACTCGGCCAGACCGGAGAGCGACAGGTCGGCCTGTACCGCGGAGCGGACCTGGGCGGCATTGACCCGCAGGTGGATCTTGGCGATCCCGAGCCCGCAGGCCTGCATCTCGGCGGCGAGCACGCAGAGCGCCTTGCGGCGGGCGGTGTCGGTCTCGTCGGCGATGATGCCGGACAGCGTGTCGAGGATCGGCGTGAGGGAGGTCAGGCGTCCCGGTCCCTCGGCGGTCAGCCGGTTGGCCGCCGGCACCACCACGTCCGGGTCCTCGAGGTCGCCGGCGAACAGGTCGGCCTGGGCGGCGGTCTCAATCTCGACGGCGCTCAGCCGCTCGATCAGGGGCCGCAGGTCGTCGCCGCCGATCCCGGCCAGGGTGTCGCGGTAGCGGGCGAGCTGGATCGCCTTCTCCTCCAGGCGGAACCGCAGGGTCTCGGCCCAGTGGATGTCGGTGCGTCCGTCCAGGTCGTAGCCGACCCACGTGGCGAGCTGAAGCGGCGCCGGGCGGATAGCCCACCACTTGTTGGGAACATGGGTCTCCAGCCAGTCGAGGATCGCGCCGTTCAGTTTGCGCAGCGCGTCCTGGGCGTTGAGGAGGGCCGCGCGTACGTCCTCGTGCTCGGCGGCGAGCGTGATCGAGGGATCCGGGGCATGGGGCACGTCGCCGAGACGGGAGGCGGCGTCGGCCTCGCCGCTGGCGATCCCGGCGAGGATCGCGCGCATCCGCCGCGACAGGGCGAAGGTCGGGTGGGCGGTGAAGACGATCCCGGCCCGCGTGGTCTCGACGGCGCTGCGGATCTCGGCGACGCCGGCTTCCTCCAGCGGCGCCAGGGCCGCATTGACGGTCGCCAGCCAGTCCGCGGGCGGGCATTGGGCGCGGAGGCGTCCGGCGCGTTCGATCAGCGCATGGTCGCTGATCTGGCGGACTACGGAATGCAGGGAAGCGAGATCGAGGGTGCCGTCCCCGAGATGCTCCAGCAGATCGATCGCGAGGCTGCGCACGCCGGTCGCCAGCGGGTCGTGCTGGGCGATGGCGTCGTGATGGTTGAGGCGGTCGAGGCACCAGGCGGCCAGGTCATGGTCGGCCGGGCGCAGCGTCTCGGCGTTGGCGCCGGCCGGACCTGTCCGGTCTTCGGTAGAGATCTCGGCTTGGGACAAGTGAAAATCTCCCTGCTCACCGCGCCCATGCGGGTGGCTCGAAATCTTCTCGGATGTCCTCCCCAGGACGTCGGGCGTAGCGGCTGCCCGTTACTCGCCGGGATCGTTGGCCGTCCCGTGTCGTGTGGTCGCAGTATTTCACGAATCCGGCCGCAGCGACGAGCCTGTTCTTCCGGCTCGCCGCGCCATCCCCCGCTCTCGGCACCGAGGCCGGGGGGCGCCTGTATTGCGCGCGCCGGTTCAGCCCGTCTTCACGAAGCGCCAGACACCGTCCTCGTCGACGCTCCGGTCCATCTGTCCCTCGTCGACCAGATAGTTCAGATGCGCCAATGCCTCACCGATGGCGAAGCGGCTCTGGTGGGCGTCGAGCTGGCGTTTGAACATCTGGTACATGACATCCGCCGCCGTCGACGGCTCGGCGCAGACATCGAGCGCCAGGTCGAAGCGCTCGTGATGGTGGGCGACAAGGTCGGTCCGGCGCTCATGCAGGCCGCGGTAGGGCCGGTCGTGGGACGGCAGGACCAGGATATCGGCCTCCATGTAGTCCAGGGACTCCAGGAACCGGACATAGTCGGCGAGCGGGTTGCCCTCCGGTTCGTTCCACCAGACCGAGACGTTCGGCGAGATCCGCGGCAGCAGGAAGTCGCCGCCAAGCACCAGGTTGTCGTCGGGGCAGTACAGGCAGACATGCTCCGGTGAATGGCCTCCCGCCAAGATCGGCACCCAGGTGCGCCCGCCGATCTCAAGCGCGGTCTCCTCGCTGATCCGGCGATAGATCGGCGGTACCGGTGAGACGAGAGTGTGGAAATGGTTGCCGAGGTCGCGGAGCTCATCGACCAGCAGGGCGGAGAGGCCGGCGCTGCGGTAGAAATCCGGGGCGTATTGCTGGAACTGTTCCGTCGCCTCGGCGCGGTTCACCCGGGCCGACAGCCATTCGGTTCGGCTCATCCACAGCGGCGCGCCGGTGCGCTCCTGCAGCCAGCCGGCATTGCCGACATGGTCGGGGTGGAAATGGGTGACGACGATCTGTGAGATCGGTTTTCCCTGCAACTCGTTCGCCAATACCTGCTCCCACAGGTCCTGGGTCGGCTTCAGGGCGGCACCGGTATCGACCAGAACCCAGCCGTCCTCGCCGTCATCCAGCAGAAACAGGTTCACATGGTCGAGGGCGAAGGGCAGGGGCATCCGGATCCAACGGATCCCGGGCGCAACCTCCAGGGCGGTTCCCGGCTCGGGCAGGGTTTCGCCGTAAATGTAATCAACGTTTGTTTTCATGAGGCGCGACGGTACCCGGATTTCCCCGTCGCGCAAGATGCGGCGTCGCCCTACAACTGCCGCGTGCCGATCAGCTTCATTCGGATCCATTTCGACAGGGTGTCGATGATCGCCACGGTCAGCAGGATCAGCAGGATGATGAACGCCGCCTGATCCCAGTACTGGACCTTCATGCGCTCGGACAGCTGCATGCCGATGCCGCCGGCACCGACGATGCCGAGGATCGTGGCGGAGCGCGTGTTGCTCTCGAACCAGTACAGCGACATGGACAGGAAGACCGGCATGACCTGGGGCAGGAATCCGAAGCGGTAGCGCTGCATGTTGCTCGCCCCCGTGGAGCGAACGCCTTCTATCGGCTTGCGGTCCACGTTCTCCACCGCTTCCGAGTAGAGCTTGGAGAGGGTGCCGGTGTCGCTGACGATGATGGACAGCACGCCGGCCAGCGGGCCGAGGCCGACCGCGCGCACGAAGACCAGGGCCCAGATCAGGGTGTCGACGCCGCGCAGCAGGTCGAGCAGGCGGCGCACCCCGTGATGGATGATCAGGTTCGGAACCACATTCTTGGCGGCGACGAAGCCGAGCACCATGGCGAACAGCGAGGCAATCGAGGTGCCGAGCAGGGCCATGCCGACCGTCTCGCCAAGACCGGTCAGAATTCCGCTAAAGTCCCATGTAAGGAAATTGTTCCAAACCACCATACTATAAAGAACATGCCCCATCTTATGCAGCCCGCCGAAGAGCCGCTCCAGGGTGATGTCGAAGGCCCAGATGCAGAAGACGAAATAGGCGATCGCCGCGGCGATCAAGGCGCGCCGACCCCAGATCTCGTCGGGCGAGCGATGGAACACCTCGGGAAAGCGCTCGGCGGCGGCGCGGATGTCGGCATCGGTGACGGCGTCGATCCGGCGGCTCATATCCCGGCGGCTCATATCCCGGCGGCTCATATCAAGGTCTCCCGGCCGAGGTTCTCACCGCCGATGAAGCGGTGGCGCACGCGCTCGGAGACCAGATCGACACAAGTTACCGTGGCGACGATCAGCAGGACCAGCGCGCTGACCTCCTCATAGAAGTTGAAATTGATGACGTAGTAGAGCTCCTGGCCGACACCGCCTCCGCCGACGAAGCCGATGATCGAGGAGGCGCGGATATTGATCTCGAAGCGCAGCAGCGTGTAGCTGACGAAATTCGGCAGAACCTGCGGCACCACGCCATGGCGGATCTCGTCGAACCAGGACCCGCCCGAAGCGCGGATGCCCTCCATCGGCTTGGTGTCGACGTTCTCGTTCACCTCGGAATACAGCTTGCCCAGCGCCCCGGTGGAATGGATGGCGATGGCCACGATGCCGGCCAGCGGGCCGATACCGAAGGCCCACACGAAGGCGATGGCGAAGATCACCTCCGGCACGCCGCGACAGAACTCCATGTAACGTCGACAGATGAAGTAGATCCAGGAATTGGGGGCGAGATTGCGGCTTGCCGGAAAGCACAGGACGAATCCACCGAACGCGCCGAAGATCGTCGCGAACAGCGCCATGTTGACCGTCTCGGCCAGGAGCTGGAGGTATTTCGGCAGGTTGAAGTACCAGTAGGCCAGCGAGCCCTCGGTCTTGATCCCGGCGAACAGCACGGCGGGATCGAGTATCGGCAGAATGTCGTAGATGTAATCGCCGACCTTCGGGACGCCGGCGGCAAGCTTGGCGGGATAGAAATTGGAGATGTAGATCGCGGCGGCGAGCGCCAGGACGAAGAGGCCACCATAGATCACCGTCGCGCCGAGACGGGCGCGTTCGAGCTCGGTACGGTGACGCTCGAAGACGGCGACCGGGTCGTCGCCCTCGCCGATCCGAATACCGTTGGGATCCGCCTGGCCGACGCTCACTGTGCGATCCTCATGGGGCCGCCCTCCGACTGACAATTATTTCTCAAAGCCAGAAACGAATGCGGGCGGAGAGGCATCCCCTCCGCCCGCAGGTCTCTGGTGCGATCAGCCGCGACGCGCGGCCAGCAGCTCGCGGCGCATTTCGATGATCGGCTTGTAGAAGTCGTGACCGATCGGCGCGAAGCCGTTGAGCTTGCCGCCGGCAACCGCTTCGGCGCAGTCGCGGTCCTCGATCGGCAGGCTCACCAGGATGCCGCGGACCTGATCCTTCAGGGTCTGCGGGACCGCCTTGCGGACGACGACCGGACCGTTGGTGATCAGATTCGACTGCCAGATGATGCGGATGTCGTCCATGTTGAGCGCACCCTTGTCGACCATCTTGCGCAGGTTGCCGCGCGAGTAGCCCGCCGCCTTCTCGCCGACGCCCGAGGTCCAGGTGACACCGGCGTCATACTGGCCGTTCAGCACGGCGACCACCGCCTGCTCGTGACCGCCGCCGAAGCCGGTCTTGGAGAAGAACGCCTTCGGATCGTAACCGGAGGTCTTCAGCTCGTAGGACGGGACCAGATAGCCCGAGGTGGAGTTCGGGTCGGCGAAGGCGAGCGTCTTGCCCTTCAGGTCGTCCAGCGTCTTGTAGGGGCTGTCGGCACGGACATACATGACCGAGTAGTAGCCGAGCGAGCCGTCGACCTGCTCGGTGGTGACCAACGGCTCGACCGCATCCGGCGCCTGGATCGAGATGCCGGCATAACCCGACGAGCCGAGGCTGGCATATTCCAGGTTGCCGGAGATCAGACCCTGCATGACGCCGGCATAGTCCGAGGCCGGGTAGAGCTCGACGGGAACGCCCAGGCGGGACTGCATGTGTTCCTTGAAGCAGGCGTAGTTCTTCAGCCGGTCGGCCTCGTTCTCGCCGCCGAGGATGCCAATGCGGAACACCGGGATGTCCTTGCGCCAGTCGTCGGCGGCCTGGACGGCGGTGGTGGAAGCGGCGGCCAGCGCGGCCATGCCGGCGGCGGCGAGCAGAATGCGTCGTGCGATCATTGCCTTGTCTCCTTGAACGCGGGTGCGTTTTTGGGGCTTCGGTGAGGCGCGGTCAGGCGACCGCGGCCCGGCGCGGGCCGGTCCCGTTCTGGGACGACCCGAGAGAGGTGGACGTGACGCTTTCGCTCAGCGCCTCGTCCAATCCGTCGACACCGTAGATCTCGCGGGCAGCGTCGGTGGTCAGGGTGTCGGGGGTACCGTCGAACACCACACGGCCGCCCTGCATGCCGATGACGCGGTCGCAGTAGTCGCGGGCGGTGTCGAGGGTGTGGAGGTTGCAGATCACCGTGATCCCTTCCTCGCGGTTGATGGCGCGCAGCGCGTCCATCACCACTGAGGCGTTGCGGGGATCGAGCGAGGCGATCGGCTCGTCGGCCAACAGAATGCGCGGCTCCTGCATCAGGGCGCGGGCGATGGCCACGCGCTGCTGCTGGCCGCCGGACAGGGTGTCGGCGCGCTGCAGCGCCGTCTGCGCCATGTCGAGACGGTCGAGCGCCCGGATCGCCATCGCCCGTTCGGCCGGCGAGAAGCGCTTGAGCATGCTGTCCAGGAAGCCGTGATAGTTCAGCCGGCCGAGCAGCACATTGGTGATCACGTCGAGCCGGTTCACCAGGTTGAACTGCTGGAAGATCATCGAGCAGCGGGCGCGCCACGCCATCAACTCGCGGCCCTTCAGCGTGCTGACTTCCTCGCCCTCGAAGGAAATGCTGCCGCCGGTCGGCTCCGCCAGGCGGTTGATCAGCCGCAGCAGGGTCGACTTGCCGGCGCCGGAGCGGCCGATCACGCCGACCATCTGGCCGTTCGGGATCTCCAGGGACACAGCATCTACCGCGCGCACCCGGCCGAAATGCTTGTCGAGATTGCGAATGTGCAGCATTGCGAGCCCCGCTGGTGTGAACGGCAAACACCGCCACGCCGGGACCGGCGGTGGGGTGGCGGTCACGCTGTTCGGTTGTTGCAGTGCGGTAGCTACGCCCGAGGTGGCAAAACGCCCGTGACGGTGCGGTGAAGTTTCAGAGACTCAGGAATGACGGTTCGGTGAATGCCGTCAGATCGTGAGGGTTTCCGCGGTCTCCACCGCGTCGAGGAAGCGCGCGATGGCGGTCTCGATCGTGCTGTCGTTGACGACGGGGAAGACATTCGGGCCGGAAACCGGCACCGCCGCGGCGCGGGCAACCCTGGACTCGATCTGTTCCGTAGTCTCCCGTCCGCGGGCGGATAGCCGGGCGCGCAACACATTCTCCGGCACCGACAGGCTGATCACGGCCGTCGGCCGGAACCAGCCGCGTGCCTCGTCGATCACCGCGCGCGACACGTTGACGACAACCGATGTTCCGGCGGCCAGTCGGTCCCCGATTTCCGCGGGCACCCCGTAGAACAGGTCGTGCGCACCCCAGGACAGGGCGTAGGCGCCGGCGGCGCGGCGCGCCTCGAACGTTGCCGTATCGACCGGATTGTGGTCCTCGCCGCCAGCCTCGGCCGGGCGGGTGATGTCACGCCGGGGGAAGTGAAAGCGCGGATCGGTCGCCAGGACGGCGCGGGCGGCGTCGATCAGCGTGTCCTTGCCGGACCCGGACGGTCCGACGATCAGGATGAGCGTCCCGCGCGTCGCCATCTCATCAACCGGCATATTTTTCGGCGAAGGCCTCGGCCTCGAGCGACCGGAAATCCTCCATTCGATCGCGCAGCAGGTCGTGGCTCCAGTCCCACCAGGCGATCTGCCGCAGCTTCTCTTCCGCCCCCTCCGACACCCGACGGCGCAGGATCCGCGCCGGGTTGCCGACGACGATCGTATAGGCCGGCACGTCCTTGGTGACGATCGCGCCGGAGCCGACAATGGCGCCGTCGCCGACGCTCACCCCCGCCATGATCACCGCCCCGTGGCCGATCCAGGTGTCGTGGCCGATCGTGCAGTGATGGTCACGGCGCCAGTCGAAGAAGTCGCCGTCATCCTCACCCAGGTCATAGGACGCCGAGCGGTACATGAAATGGTGCAGGCTGGCGCGCCAATGCGGGTGATTGCCCGGATTGATGCGGGTGTGTGAGGCGATGTTCGCGAACTTTCCGACCGTCGTGTAGATGATCTGGCTGTCGGAGACGACGTAGCTGTAGTCGCCGAAGCTGCTCTCCACCACGCTGGTGCGCGCGCCGACTTCGGTCCAGGCGCCGAAGGTGCTGTCATGCACATGGGCGTCCGGGTGGATCAGCGGACCGTCGGACTTCAGCTTCTTCGGACTCGATTTCAGACCGTCCATCACAGCACCCGCATGCCTTCGCGCCACACCCGCCGGACCGCCGGTACGCCATCGGGCAATTGCTTGAAACGCACCAGGTCGGCCCGCTTGCCCGGCGCGATCCGGCCCCGGTCGTCCATCCCGACCATCTCGGCCGGGTTGCGCGTCACCGTGGCCAACGCCTGCGGCAGGGCGATGCCGTGCTTGGCATTCAACAGCAGGGCGCCGTGCAGCAGGCTGGCCGGCACGTAGTCGCTCGACAGCGCGTCGAGCAGTCCGGCTTCGGCCAGTTCGGCCGCCGATACGTTGCCGGAATGGGAGCCGCCGCGAACCATGTTCGGGCCGCCCATGATGGTGCGCAGGCCCTTGGCATTGGCGGCGCGAGCGGCTTCCATCGAGGTCGGGAACTCGCTGATGGTGAGGCCCATCTCGACCGCCTCGTCGACGTGCTCCAGGGTCGCGTCGTCATGGCTGGCGATCGGCAGGCCGGCTTCGCGCGCCATCTCGACCAGCGCCTTGCGGTGCTTGTCGGAATACAGCGCCTGAGCCTCCTTGCGATCGATGATCATCTGCTCGAAGGCGGCATCGTCGAGTTGGTGGCGGCCCTTGTAATAGACCCGCAGCTTCTCGAGGTTCACGAACTGGCGCTGGCCCGGGGTGTGATCCATCAGCGAGACCAGGCGGACCAGGGGATCGGACTTGAACGGCTCGAACAGGCTCAACACGTCCTTGTGCGCCACCTCGCAGCGCATGTGCAGGTGATGATCCGCCCGCAGCAGGCCCTCGGCCCGGAACGTGTGGATCGCCTCGGAGGATTCCCGCACCAGATGGTCGCGCACGTCGTCACTCAGGGTGCCCCCGACGGCGATGGCGTCGAGCACGGTGGTGATGCCGGAGGCGATCACCTGGGCATCATGGGCGAGCAGGGCGGAAGAGGTCGGCCAGTGCACCTTGGGGCGCGGCTGGACGTGCTTCTCCAGGTTGTCGGTATGCAACTCCACGAGGCCGGGACAGAGATAGTCGCCGTCGAGGTCCTCGGCCGCGGTGACGCCCGTCCCGCCGCTGCTGACATCGGCGACGCGTCCGTTCTCGATGCGGACGGTGCCGCGGACGACCTCGTCGTCGAGAACGATCTGCGCGTTGGTCAGGGTGAGGATGTGGTTCATGCGGCCTGTCTCGCTTCGGTGACGTCGTAGGACCGGGTGCCGACGGCGCCGCGGACTTCGGAATCGTGGAAGATGCCGACGATTGCCGCCCCTCGGGCCTTGGCCTCGTTGATCAGGTCGACGACGGTCTGACGGTTCTCCTTGTCGAGCGAGGCGGTCGGCTCGTCCAGCAGCAGGATCGGATAGTCCTGCACGAAGGTCATGGCGATGTTCACCCGCTGCTGCTCTCCGCCGGAGAAGGTGGCGGGCGGCAGCGACCAGAGGGCTTCGGGGATGCGCAGGCGGGAGAGGATCGTCTGCGCCCGCTTGCGGGCGGCATCCTCGGTGAAGCCCTGGCCCATCAGCGGTTCGCAGACCAGGTCGAGGGTGCCGACCCGGGGGATGACCCGCAGGAACTGGCTCACATAGCCGAGCGTGTCACGCCGGATCTCCAGGATCTGATAGGGCTGGGCCGAGCAGAGGTCGATCCAGGCCGGCCCGTGACGCACGAAGATCGAGCCGGATTGCGGCTTGTAGTTGGCGTAGAGCGAACGCAGCAGGGTGGACTTCCCGGCGCCCGACGGCCCGGCCAGGATCACGCACTCGCCCTGGCGGGCGGAGAGTTCCACTTTCTCGAACACGTCGATCTTCACGCCACCCTGATTGTGCAGGATGAAATGCTTGGCCAGCCCCTGGGCATGGAGCATCACGGTGTCGTCGAGATTGGTCATGGCGTCACACTTTCCGGGGATCAGACGGGCAGGATCGAGGAAACGAGGAGCTGGGTGTAGGGATGCTGTGGGTCGTCGAGCACCTGATCGGTCAGGCCGCTCTCGACCACGTTGCCGCCTTTCATCACCATCAGACGGTGCGACAGCAGGCGCACCACGCCGAGATCGTGGGTGACGATCACGCAGGCGATGCCGAGCGTGCGCACCAGCCCGCGGATCAGGTCGAGCAGTCGGGCCTGCACTGACACGTCGAGGCCGGAGGTCGGCTCGTCCATGAACACCAGCCGCGGCTTGGTCACCAGGTTGCGGGCGATCTGCAGGCGCTGCTGCATGCCGCCGGAGAAGGTGTGCGGCATGTCGTCGATGCGGCCGATATCCATCTCGACCCGCTCCAGCCAGTCGACGGCCTCCGACCGGATATGGCCGTAGTGACGGTCGCCGATCGCCATCAGACGCTCGCCCACATTGGCGCCGGCGGAAACCCGCATGCGCAGGCCGTCGCGGGGGTTCTGGTAGACGATGCCCCAGTCGGTGCGCATCAGCAGCCTGCGGCGCGCCTCGCTCATGCGGAACAGGTCGATCAGCCCGGCGTCGCGGGTCTGGTACTCGACCGACCCCTCGCTCGGCTCCATCTGGCCGGACACGCATTTCAGCAGCGTGGTCTTGCCGGAGCCGGACTCGCCGACGATGCCGAGGACTTCGCCGGGATAGAGGTCGAAGGCGACGTCGCGGCAGCCGATGTGGGGGCCGTAGCGGTGCGTGAGGCCGCGGACCTGGAGCAGCGGGGAGGGCCTCTGGAAAGCGGTCTCGGCGCTCATTGCTCGTCTCCTGACGGGATCTTGTCGCGCGTGGCATAGGCGGAATCGCCGCCGTCGCCCACATGGCCGGCAGCACGGCGTTGCTCGCAGAAGTCACTGTCGGAGCAGACATACATCTTGCCACCCTTGTCGTCGGTGACGACCTCGTCCAGGTAGCTGTCGCCGGCGCCGCAAAGCGAGCAGGACTGCTCCCAACTCTCGATGGTGAACGGGTGATCCTCGAAATCGAGCGACTTCACCTTCGTGTAGGGCGGCACCGCGTAGATCCGCTTCTCCCGCCCAGCGCCGAAGAGCTGGAGGGCCGCCATGCGATCCATCTTCGGGTTGTCGAATTTCGGGATCGGGCTCGGCGACATCACGTAGCGGCCGTTCACCCGGACCGGGTAGTTGTACGACTTGGTGATGCGACCGTACTTGGCGATGTCCTCATACAGGCTCACATGCATGGCGCCGTATTCCTCCAGCGCGTGCATCTTGCGGGTCTCGGTCTCCCGCGGCTCGAGCCAGCGCAGCGGCTCGGGGATCGGCACCTGATAGACCAGGATCTGATTCTCGCTCAGCGGCGTCTCCGGGATGCGGTGGCGGGTCTGGATCACCGTCGCCTCCACCGTCCGGTCGGTGGTCGCCACGCCGGCGGTCTTGGCGAAGAAGCTGCGGATATTGACCGCGTTCGTGGTGTCGTCGGCGCCCTGGTCGATCACCTTGAGGGTGTCGTCGGGGCCGATGACGGCGGCGGTCACCTGAATGCCGCCGGTGCCCCATCCGTAGGGCAGCGGCATCTCGCGCGAGCCGAAGGGCACCTGGTAGCCGGGGACGGCGACGCCCTTGAGGATCGCGCGGCGGATCATCCGTTTGGTCTGCTCGTCCAGATAGGCGAAATTGTACCCGCTGGTGGTCCGCGCATCGGTGGCGGCGGTACGGCTCGGGTGGTCGATCACGTCAGCCATTCTTCTCGTCCTCACTCAGCCGCGTCGGAAACGTTGTCCGACACGCTCTCCTCGAACGCCTTGCGCAGGGCGCGCACGGTGACCAACTCCGCCTGGAAGTCGACGTAGTGCGGCAGCTTCAGGTGCTGCACGAAGCCGGATGCCTCCACGTTGTCGGAATGGGCCAGCACGAACTCCTCGTCCTGGGCCGGGGCGTCGATCGGCTCGTCGAACTCGCGGGCCCGCAGCGCCCGGTCGACCAGGGCCATCGACATCGCCTTGCGCTCGCAATGCCCGAAGGTCAGGCCGTAGCCCTGGGTGAACTGCGGCGGCTGGGATGCCGAGCCCTTGAACTGATTGATCATCTGGCACTCGGTCACGGTGATCTCGCCGATCTCGATCGGAAAGCCGAGCTCCTCCGGCGAAAATTCGACCGCGACCTCGCCCATGCGGATCTCGCCGGCGAAGGGGTGGTTGTTGCCGTAGCCGCGCTGGGTCGAATAGCCGAGCGCCAGAATGAAACCCTCGTCGCCGCGGGCCAGGTTCTGCAGCCGGGCGGCCCGCTCGGCAGGATAGCGCGGCGAGTTGCGGGTCAGATCGAACACAGGCTCGCTGTCGTTGCCGGGCTGTTCGGTCTCGATCAGTCCCTCGTAGTTCAGGATCTCGGTCACCCGCGGCATGCCGCCCTCGACCGGGGCCTCGGCGATCTCGGCGGCCGGACGGTTGTCGCCGGCGGCCAGCGCGAAATCGAGCAGGCGATGGGTGTAGTCGAAGCTCGGTCCCAGCACCTGGCCGCCGGGCAGATCCTTGTAAGTGGCGGAGATCCGGCGGCGCACCGCCATCTCGGCGGTGTCGATCGGCTCGCCGTCACCGAAGCGGGGCAGGGTGGTGCGGTAGGCGCGCAGCAGGAAGATCGCCTCCTGCAGGTCGCCGCGCGCCTGTTTGATCGCCAGCGCGGCCAGTTCGGGATCGTAGAGCGAGCCCTCGGTCATGACCCGGTCGACCGCGAGGCTCATCTGCTCGCGGATCTGGTCGAGGCTGAGTTCCGGCACCTTGTGGTTGCCGCGGCGTTCCTCGGCAAGCAGCTTCTGGGAGTTCGCGATGGCCTTCTCGCCACCCTTGACGGCGACATACATGGCTCAGCCCTCTTGCTCGGTGACGGTGGTGGTGCGGGGCAGGGCGGCGAGGGTGGCGCCATGCACCAGGATCAGGTCGATGCCGCATGGGAATAGGACGCCGTTCTCGGTCCATTCGCGCCACACGCCCGTGCGCAGGCCGGAGACCGCGAGCCGGTGGGTGTCGGCAATGCCGGGCCCCCGCAGCGTCAGGCCCTCGCCGCCCTCGGCGAGGCCGCCGGTCTGCACGATCACGGTCGTCGAGGTCTCTGGGTAGGAGTCGTCTCCGATCGCGAAACCGTCGAGGCCCGGAAGCTTGGCGGCCGAGGTGAGGGCGAAAGCGGCTTTGGCCGGGTCGTCGACGATCGGGCAGCCGCAATGGAATTTCAGGAACGCCTCCGCCCCCTGGGAGCGCAGGTCGGCGCCGATCCACAGCGGGGTGTCCTGGTCCACCAACGTCAGGCAGACCGCCGCCGTGGCCGCATCCAGCGGCGCCGGGACATCGTCCAGCACTGAAAGGCTGTGCAGCTTGCCGGGGCGCGCCATGGCGTCCAGCACCGCGCGGAACACCGCCTGCGAGTCGAGCACCGGGTCGCGGAATCCCGGCTTGATATCGGTCATCACGGCCATGATCAGCTTTCCCGGACCAGAGTGAAGAAATCGACCTTCGTCGACGCCGCCTTCTTCCCGCGCTCGTGTCTCGCCGCGTCCTGGCGCAGACACAGCGGGGCGATCAGAGCGCGTTCCAGGGCGTCGCGTCGCGACGGGGTCTGCATGATCGCGTCGACCACGGCGGCAAGCTCTGCATGGCGTCGGTTGCGGCCCATGACGTAGCCGAAGCCGACCGCGCCGTAGTCGAGCTGAACCGCACAGCGCGTGACCGTGACCTCACCGATGTTGAACCGGGCGCCGGTGCCGCCGGCACGCCCCCGCGCCATCACCATGCCGATCTCCGGCGCGCGGATGACGGTCCAGGCGGGTTTGGAGGGGAGGTTGTTCCACAGAGCATCGAGATCGCCGAACTCCGCTTTGGCAAGGGCGGACATCCAGCGCTGTCGGGAACGGCGCTCGGCGCTTTGGTCGGGGGAGCAGGCGGTGGGGCGTTTCGAGGTCATCGACGAATATCCGATTTGTCTAGACATCCAGACTTGTTGACGGCAATATGATCAACAAAACCGGGGCTGTAAAGCCATTGCCGGTTAACAATTTGTGACAAGGGGAAACGCTGTGGCGGTGATCGACCGGGACTCCGGCCTGGCTGTTTGGCGCCAGATCGAAGAGACGCTGGCCGACGAGATACGCAGCCGTCGCTGGGAGGAGGGACAGCGTCTGCCGACCGAGGCGGCACTGTCGGTCCGCTTCGGCGTGAACCGTCACACCTTGCGCCGTGCGATTTCGGCGCTGGTCGATCGGGGGCTGGTGCGGGTGGAGCAGGGGCGCGGGGCCTTCGTGCGCGAGAATGTGCTCGAGTATCTGGTCGGCCGCCGGACCCGCTTCACCGAGAATGTGCGGCGCGCCAACCGCTCGCCGAGCGGCCGCTGTCTGTCGATCAAGCGGATGCGGGCCACCAAGGAGGTGGCGACCCGATTGCAGTTGCCGGTCGGCACCGCGGTTCTAAAGGTGGAGACTGTCGGGCAGGTCGACGACCGGCCGCTGTCCTTCGGCACAAACTGGTTTCCGGCCCGGCGGTTCCCCGAGTTCTCGGAGGTGTACGACGCCTCGCATTCCATCACCCGGGTGATGGAGCATCACGGCATTCCGAACTACGCCCGCGCGGTCACCAAGGTCACGGCCCGTATGCCTGACGTGACCGAGGCGGAAATTCTCGGTCAGCCGCGCACCCGTCCGGTGCTGTTTGTCGAGGCGATCAATGTCGATTCGGAGGGTGTGCCGGTTCAACTCTCGAACGTGAGATATGCCGCAGACCGTTTCCAGATGGTGTTCGAGACTCTCTCCGACGGCGCCAGATATTTCGAAGGCGACTGAATATTCCTGAACCAGTATCTTTTCTGAGTTAAAATAAGGGATAACCGGGAGCGGGGTCGCCGGATGATGACAGGGAATCTCGAGGAGAGGGCGCTTGGCATTTGATCCAAGCAACGTTGAATGGAAGCTTGCGGATACGATCAGGAAGCATGTCAATTTCCTGAATAACTTCGCCGATGGCAAGCGGGCGGATCTACGGGGACAGCAGCATAAGGGAGCTCTTCTCAACGGCGTCGATCTGCGTCGCGCGTTGATGACGAACGCCGATTTCCGGGGGGCGCAATTCGTCGGCGCCAACCTGTCGGAAGCGTCGCTTGCCGGAACCCAGCTGCGGGCGGCGGATATGACCGGGGCCAAGCTGATCAAGACCGACTTCCGCGGCGCCGACCTGGAACAGGCCCGGCTGGCCTCGGCGGATCTGACCGACGCCGATTTCCGCACGACCAAGATCGGCGCCCGCAAGGGCGAGGAAACGGTGACCAACCTCGGTGGCGCCGATCTCGACAATGCCCGCGCGATCCGCACCAATCTCGGCCGCGCGAACATGATGGGCGTGACCGCACGCGGCGCCCATTTCGACGGTTGTTCGATGGACGCGACGAACCTGAAGGGCGCGACCTTGTCCGGCGCCACCTTCGTGAACTCCAGCCTCCGCGGCGCCAACCTGCAGGATGTGAACTTCGCCGATGCCCGGCTCGCCAATACCGATCTGACCGGCGCGGACCTGCGGTCCTGTCATCTCGACGGTGCCGATATGTCCGGCGCCGATCTGTCGGACTGCATCATCGCGTCGGACATGGAGGCGCTGGATCCTGAGGTCCGCGATCTGCTGATTCGGCATTTCGCCTGGATCAGCTCCGGTGGGCGTAAGGGCGAGCCGGCCGACTTCTCCGGACGCAACCTCGAAGGCGTCAATTTCTCGGGCGCGGATCTGTCCGCGGCGGATTTCACGGGCGCCAATCTGACCGGCGCGGATCTGCGGCGCTGCTCGTTCCGGTTCACCAAATTCACGACCGCCGGTCTCGAAGGCGCCCAGATACAGCGCAGCGACCTGCGTGGCGCCAACTTCAGAAATGCGATCCTCGACGGCGCCAACTTCCAGGCCGCGATCCTGACGCCGATGCGGGTGGTCGACCCGCGTTCCGGGGAAGAGAAGGGGATGTGGCCGTCGGATCTGAGCGGGGCGAAGGCAACCGGTGCCAACTTCCAGCGTGTCGACTTCACCCATGCGAACCTTGCCGGTGCCGTCCTCGACGAGTGCGACCTCGGCAATGCCCAGCTCGCCGGGTGCAATGTCGAGGGGACCAGCTTCACCAATGCCAATCTCGAACGCGCCCGGATGCCGTCGGATCCGGGCGAGGATGCGGCCCCGGATACGGTTGCGGCCGACGTTTCCTGACGCCGGCCGCATCCCTCATGTCGTCAGCCCTAACCGTTACGGCTGGGTATAAGCGGTCTTGACCGTCGTGTAGAACTCGGCGGCATAGCGGCCCTGCTCGCGCGGACCGTAGCTTGAACCCTTCCGGCCCCCGAACGGCACGTGATAGTCGACGCCGGCGGTCGGCAGATTGACCATCACCATCCCGGCATCGGCATTGCGCTTGTAGTCGCTGGCGTATTTCAGCGAGGTCGTGGCGATCCCGGAGGACAGGCCGAAGCTGGTGTCGTTGGCGACGGCCAGGGCCTCGTCATAGTCCTTCACCCGGATCACCGACGCCACCGGACCGAAGATCTCTTCGCGGTTGATCCGCATGTCGTTGGTGGTCTCGGTGAACAGGGCCGGCTGCAGGTAGTAGCCTTCCTTGTCGCGGTTCAGACGCTCGCCACCGACCAGCTTGGCGCCTTCCTTCTGGCCGATCTCCAGGTAGTCCATATCCTGCTTGAGCTGGGCCGCGTCGACCACCGGGCCGATCTCGGTACCCTCGCCGAGCGCGTCGTCGACCTTGAGGGTCTTGATGCGCTGCGCCATGGCCTCGACGAACTTGTCGTGGATGCCTTCGGTCACGATCAGGCGGGAAGAGGCGGTGCAGCGCTGACCGGTCGAGAAGAAGGCGCTGTTGACCGAGCAGTTCACCGCGACATTGAGGTCGGCATCGTCCAGCACGACGAACGGGTTCTTGCCGCCCATCTCCAACTGCACTTTGGCAAGGCGCGCGGCGCAACTGGCGGCCACGTGCTTTCCGGTCTCGACCGAGCCGGTGAAGCTGACCGCGCCGATGGCGTCGGCATTGAGAATGGCCTCTCCGACCACGGAGCCACGGCCCATGACCAGGTTGAAGGCGCCCTCCGGCAGGCCGGCTCGCGACAGGATCTCGGCCAGTGCCCAGGCGCAGCCGGGAACCAGGTCGGCCGGCTTGAAGACGACGCAGTTGCCGTAGGCGAGCGCCGGCGCGATCTTCCAGGCGGGGATCGCGATGGGGAAGTTCCACGGCGTGATGATGCCGACGATTCCCACCGGCTCGCGGGTGATCTCGACCTCGACGCCGGGACGCACGCTGGCGAGCTTCTCGCCCTGGATACGCAGCGCCTCGCCGGCGAAGAACTTGAAGATCTGCGCGGCCCGGGTGGCTTCGCCGATGCCTTCCGGCAGGGTCTTGCCCTCCTCGCGCGACAGTAGACGGCCAAGCTCCTCGCGCCGCGCCATGATTTCGTTGCCGACAAATTCGAGCACGTCATAGCGCTGCTGCGGCGTGGACCGGTTCCAGCCGTGTGCGGCGGCCGTGGCCGCGTCGACCGCAGCCGCCACGCCGGTGGCGTCCGCCTGGGCATAACTGCCGATGATGTCCTTCAGATCCGACGGATTGAGGTTGTCCTTGGCGGTGGCGCCGTCGGTCCATTTGCCACCGATATAATTCTGCTGCACGCCCATGTGCTTTCTCCCTCCAGGAGGCTTCGTGATCTTTTGCAGGGTGAGTAACCCCGGTGGCCGGGAGCGTGCAAGATGTCCTCTACGTTGCATCGCAGCGACCGGCATGGTTACCCTTACATGAACCGCGACGCTGCGGAGAAAAAAGTCGGGTGGGACAACCCCCGCGTCGCAGGGCCCGCAAATTCGCGTTGCGCTTGATCTGTCACAAGGGGGAATACCTAATGAAGTCAATGAAGTACGCTACCGCTATTGGCGCCGGTCTGGCCGCCGCCCTGGCGATGGCTGCACCCGCCGGGGCACAGGATACCGTCTCGATGGGCGTCGTGTCGTTCCTGTCCGGCCCCGCCGCCGGTCCGTTCGGCGTGCCTGCCCGCAATGGCGCTGAGATGGTGATCGATGCCATCAATAGCGGCTCGTTGCCGGCGCCGTACAACACCAAGGGCTTTGCCGGTGCGACGATCGAGGCCGATTTCCTTGACGAGGCCGGCGGTAATACCAAACAGGTCGCCGAGTACCGCAATCTCGTCCAGAAGCGGGGCGTCGACGTGGTGGTCGGCTACATTTCGTCGGGTTCCTGTGCCGCGCTCGCGCCGGTGATCGACGAACTCGAGACGCTGACTATTCTGGCGATCTGCGGCACGCCGCGCGTCTTCGAGGAGGCGCCGCGCAAGTACTCGTTCCGCACCATGGCCCATGCGACGGCCGATAACGTCGCCGCGGCGCTGTACATTCGCGACATGTTCCCGGAGATCAAGTCCTACACCGGCGTGAATCAGAACTATGCCTGGGGTCAGGACGCGTGGCGTGACTTCAATCTCACCATGAACAAGGTGATGCCGAACGCCAAGGCGTCCGACAAGCTGCAGTTCCCGAAGATCTTCGCCGGCCAGTACGGCTCGGAGATCTCCGCCCTGGCGCTGGACGATGCCGAGCTGGTGCACTCCTCGTTCTGGGATGGCGACCTCGAGGGCTTCATCTTCCAGGCCAGCCCGCGCGGGCTGTTCAAGAACAAGAAGGTGCTGTTCACGGTCGGCGGCACGGCGGCCTACCGGCTGGGCAAGCGGATGCCTGAAGGCCTGATCATCGGCGCCCGCGGCCCGTACGGCATTCTCGTGCGCGATCGGGACACCGAGTTGAACAAGTGGTTCATCCAGACCTATTTCGACCGCTACGGCACATATCCGTCGGGCCCGGCCTACCAGTTCGGCCAGGCGATCCTCGCCACCAAGATCGCCTATGACAAGGCGGGCGCGGCGGCGGGCGGCTTCCCGACCCAGGCCCAGGTGATCGACGCCTATACCGGCCTTGAGTTCGAGAGCTTCTCGACCACGGTCAAGATGTCGCTCGGCGGCGGCCACCAGGCCACGACCGAGAACCCCTTGGGCATCACCTACTGGGATGCGGACGCGGCCGAGGTCGCGGTCAAGGACGTCAAGTTCTACCCGGCCGAATGCGTCATGCCGCCGGACGGCGAGACCAGCGTCGAGTGGATCGAAAAGGGGATGTCGGGCGCCAAGTGCTGACCTGAGATCCCGTCAATGCATAGGGAGTGACGGCGTGCGACGCCGTCACTCTTTACGTTAGGACCTTTACTCACCACCGCCGGGTCCGGCCGGCCGGGAAAGTCATATGAACCTAGCTCTGACAATCCTCGTCGAGGGATTGGGCTATGCCTCGTATCTGTTCATCGTCTCGCTTGGCCTGACGATCATTTTTGGCGTGCTCAAGATCCTCAACGTGGCGCATGGGGCGTTCTACGCCTGGGGCGCCTATTTCTGCGCTTTCCTGATCGGCGAGTTCTCCGCCATGGGGGTGTCCGATCTCGGGACGATGATCGCCATTCCGATTGCCGCATTGGTCGTCGGAATCGTTCTCGGTTCGGCGATCGAGCGCACCATCATCCGGAACCTCTACGGGCGCGACGAGGTTCTCATCGTTCTCGCGACCTTCGGGCTGTTCCTGGTGCTGGAGGACGTCATCCTTCTGCTGTTCGGCGTCGATCCGTATTTCGCCTTCCAGCCGACTTACGCGATGCCCGGCGTTCAGATCGGCGGCATCTATCAGGACGGCTACAAGCTCTCCATGATCGCCCTCAGCCTCGTCGTCGGAATCATCTCCTGGGTGGTGCTGAACCGGACGCACTGGGGCAAGCTGGTCGCCGCCATCATCTTCGACAGCGACCTTGCCGTTGCCATGGGCATCAATGTGCGGCGGGTGTTCTATGTCGTGTTCGTGGCCGGCGCCGTCCTGGGCGCGCTTGGCGGGGCCTATATCGCGCCGACCATTTCAGTGGCGCCGGGCTTCGGCGTCGAGGTGATCGTCTTGTCCTTCGCCGTCGTGGTGATCGGCGGCATGGGCAGCATCGCCGGCGCCGCCATCGGAGCGTTGATGGTCGGCATGCTGCGCGCCTATGCGGTGCTGCAATGGCCGGAGATCGAGTTGTTCGTGGTCTATGCCGTGATGGCCGCGGTGCTGATCTTCCGACCCGAGGGCCTGTTCGCGCCCGCCAAAGCGCGCAAGATCTGAGGGGCGGGCGATGACACATTCCATGGATCGGACCCTTGTCGGACTGACGGTCGGTTTCGCGGTGGTCGCGCTGCTGGGCGTCTTCGTGTTGCCGGACTGGTTGTTGAGCCAGACCTTGATCGCGTTCTCGCGCGCGCTCGCCGTCGTCGGGCTCCTGGTGCTGTGGCGCACGGGGCTCGTTTCGTTCGGTCACGCGCTGTATTTCGGGCTCGGCGCCTATACGGTCGCCATGCTGGGGCGCGAACTGGGGATTACCGAGGTTCTCATCACGCTGCCGGCGGCGGCAGTGTTTTCGGCGCTTGTTGGCTTCGGCCTCGGTTTCATCATCCGCAAGTACCGTGAGATCTTCTTCGCCATGCTGAACCTCGCCTTCTCCATGGTGCTGTTCGGCATCCTGGTGAAGACCGAATCGCTCGGGTCGACCGACGGTTTCAGCGTCGAGCAGCCGACGATATTCGGCCTCGGGACCGACGATGCCAGCGTCAAGCTGATAGCCCTGTTCCTCGGGGTCTGTGCCGTCGGTTGGCTGGTTGCCGTCCTGGTGCATCGCTATCTGGGCTCGGTGCTGGGCAGCCTGACCACAGCGGTGCGCGACAACGAGATCCGGGTCGAATATCTCGGCTATTCCGTCGCCGAGGCGATTCACGGCAAATACGTGATGTCGGCGGCGCTGACCGGACTTGGCGGCGGCTTCATGGCGCTGGCTCTGGGCCAAGTCGATCCGGAATCGATGGTGAACTGGACCGTGTCGGGCGAGTTGGTGTTCATCACTATCCTCTCCGGCCCGGGCAGTGTGGCGGCGCCCTTCATCGGGTCGCTGATCTTCGAACTGCTGCGGACCTACGCCTATGAGCTGGTGCCCTATGCCTGGCAGCTGATCGTCGGCGCGACGCTGCTCCTCATCATCTTCTTCCTGCCCGGTGGAGTGTGGTCGCTGATCAGCAGACTGACCGGGCGGCGAGATGCCGGCCGGCCCGAGTCCAGCAGGCCCGAGTCCAGCCGGGGGGAGGCGAATCCATGAGCGCCATTCTGGAGGCGACGAGCCTCAACAAGACCTTTGGCGCCGTGACGGCGGCGAAGGATATCAACGTCGCCGTCGCCAAGGACGAGATCGTGGGCATCATCGGGGCCAACGGCGCCGGCAAGACCACCTTCGTCAACATGGTGACCGGCTGGCTGCCGCCGAGTTCGGGGTCGATCAAATTCGACGGCAAGGACATCACGGGGCTGGCGCCTCGGAAGATCACCAGGCTCGGGATCTGCCGGTCGTTCCAGGTCGCCCAGGTGTTCATGACCGCCACCGTGTTCGACAACCTGCTGATCGCACTCGGCATCGCCGACAGTCACGGTTTCGCCGCGCTAAAGCCGCTGCGCGTCGCCGATCGAGAGGCGCGGGCGGACGCGATCCTCAGGCGCTACCAGATCCACGATTACCGCGACCAGGTGGCCGGCACGCTGCCCCAGGGGATCCGCAAGCTGCTGGACATCGCCATGGCGATGGTGGCGCAGCCGAAGATCCTGCTGCTGGACGAGCCGACCTCGGGTATCTCGATCGAGGAGAAGTTCGGCCTGATGGATATCGTCATGGCGGCGCTGAAGGAGGACGGGGTGACCGTTCTGTTCGTCGAACACGACATGGAGATCGTCGAGCGTTATGTCGGCCGGGTGCTCGCGTTCTATCAGGGCGAGATCATCTGCGACGCGCCACCGGCCCAGGCGCTGGTCGATCCGAAGGTGATCGAGTTTGTGATCGGTGACGAACCGCAGGGACAGATGATGCGCGAACGTGCGGCGGTGCAGGGCGGTGCCCAGGGGGAGGCGAGCGATGCTTGACGTTCAGGGGCTCGACGTCGACATCGGACCGATCCCGATTCTGCGGCAGGTTTCGCTGCAGGTGCCGACCGGCGGCATGTGCGGCCTGATCGGGCGCAACGGCGCCGGAAAGACCACCTTCATGCGCTGCATCATGGGCCTGTTGCGGGCGTCGGCCGGCAGTATCGGCTACGACCACCATGATCTGGTCAAGGTGGCCGACTTCAAGCGTGCGCATTTTGGGATTGGTTACATGCCGGAGGATCGCAAGCTCGTTCCGGCGATGACGGCCGAGGAGAACATCATGCTCCCGGTCTGGTCGACCAACATTCCGGACGCCGAGGACCGGCTCGCCTGGGTCTACAAGTTGATCCCGGAAGCCGCGGAATTCCGCGCCCGTCCGTCCACCAGCCTGTCCGGTGGTCAGCAGAAGCTGGTCGCGCTTGCGCGGGCTTTGATGGTCGGAGAACGGTTGCTTCTGCTGGACGAACCGACAGAGGGAATCGCCCCGGTTCTGGCCCGGCGGATGGTCGAAGTTCTATCCGATTTGAAACAAGAGGGGTTGTCGGTCCTTATCGCTGAGTCCAACGATACACATCTGCACGGTCTGCTCGACCGCACGTATGTGATCGAACGGGGTAACGTGCAGGCACAGTGATGGACAACAAGGACCCAACGGGTCTCAGGGAGGGAACGATGTCGAGAACGGGGTACAAGCTCCGCCACATCGTCGATCGGCTGGCACCGGGCGCGCAATATTTCGAGCCCCTGCCGGCGCTGAATCGCGTGCTGTACTGCCACGAGGGCGCCTTCGTGGTGATCGGCAAGGAAGAGGAGACGGTCGGCGAGGATCGGACCTGGTTCGGCGCCGGGGCTGTCGCGGTGCGGGCGGGCGACGACGGCGCTGTGATCTGGCGCTACGAATTGGCGGATGAGAACTCGCCGGCGAAGATGGCCGCTGGTACCGGTGTGTCGTCCGTTCTCACGCTCGAATCCGAACTTGACGGCCCGGATCCGTCCGGCGACTGGATCCTGCGTTGCGACGCGGTGAAGTTCCCGATGGGAGGCCAGGCCTTCAGCCATGTCCACCAGGGACCGGGGATCCGCTGCCTGCGCGAGGGTAAGATCCGGATCGAGACCGCCGGCAAAAGCCGGGAATACAACCCGGGCGATGCCTGGTTCGAGCCGGGCCCGGATCCGGTCTTCGCCCAGGCCTGTTCCGAGCAATGCACCAGGTTCGTCCGGGTCATGGTTCTGCCCGCGGATCTGCGCGGCAAGAGCTCGATCCAGTACCTGGATCCAGAAGATAACGATAAACCCAAGTCACAGCGGTATCAGCACTATGTCGACGAACCCATCGAGCACTGATCAGAGACGCAACGCCGGCAAGATCGGCGGTCATATCCTGGTCGAAAGCCTGCGCGCCCATGGCGCCGACCTCGCCTTCGCGGTCCCCGGCGAGAGCTATCTCGCGGTGCTGGACGGTCTGGTCGACGCGCCGGAAATCAAGACCGTGGTCTGCCGCCAGGAAGGCGGGGCGGCGATGATGGCGGAGGCTTATGGCAAACTGACTGGCAAGCCGGGCATCTGCATGGTCACCCGCGGTCCCGGCGCCACCAATGCCAGCGCCGGCGTGCATATCGCCATGCAGGACAGCACGCCGATGATCCTGCTGGTCGGCCAGGTCGGTCGCGACATGTTCGACCGCGAGGCGTTCCAGGAGCTCGACTACCGCCGCATGTTCGGCCAGATGGCCAAGTGGGTGGCGCAGATCGACGATCCGGCGCGAATCCCTGAATATGTCAGCCGCGCCTATCATGTGGCGACGTCCGGCCGGCCGGGCCCCGTTGTCCTGGCATTGCCCGAGGACATGCTGACGGAGCGGGCCGAGACCGGGGATTTCGACCGCTACAAGCGCACCGAGCCGAATGTCGGAACCGAGGACATGGCCCGCTTCCGCGAGTTGCTCGCCAAGGCGAAGACACCGCTGGTGATCATCGGCGGCGGCGGCTGGGACGCCGGTGTGGCGGCCGATGTGGCGCGCTTCGCCGAGGCCAATAGCCTGCCGGTCGGCGCGTCGTTCCGCTGCCAGGACTATCTCGACAACCGCCATCCGAACTACATCGGTCATGTCGGCATCGGCGTGGACCCCAAGCTCGGAGCCCGCGTGCGGGATTCCGATCTGCTGATCGTGGTGGGCTCCCGCCTCGGCGAGATGACGACCAGCGGCTACACGCTGCTCGACATCCCGCGTCCGCGTCAGGGCCTGGTCCATGTCCATGCCGGCTCCGACGAACTCGGGCAGGTGTATCAGGGCGACCTGCTGATCAACGCCAGCCAGCGCAGCTTCTTCAAGGCCGCCGCCGCGATGGAGCCGGTGAACAGCGCCGCCTGGGCCGAGGACACCAAGGCGGCACGCTCGGAATACGAGGCGACGCGCACCGTCATTCACGGCCCCGGCGACGTGCAAATGGCCGAGATCGTGAAGTATCTGGACGAGGTGCTGCCGGAAGACTCGATCATCACCAACGGGGCCGGTAACTACGCCACCTGGGTGCACCGCTACTACGCCTACAAGAACTGGCGGAGCTGTCTGGCTCCGACCTGTGGCTCCATGGGCTACGGCGTGCCGTCCGGGGTGGCGGCGAAGCTGGTGCATCCGGAGCGCACCGTCATCTCGGTCAACGGCGACGGCTGCTACATGATGCATGGCCAGGAACTGGCGACCGCGGTGCAGTATGGCGTGAACACCATCTTCCTGGTGGTGAACAACGGTATGTACGGCACCATCCGCATGCACCAGGAACGGGAGTATCCGGGCCGGGTCAGCGCCACCGGCCTGCAGAATCCGGATTTCGCCGCCCTCGCGCGGGCCTATGGCGCCCATGGCGAGACGGTGACCCGCACCGCCGACTTCGCACCGGCCTTCGAACGGGCCAAGGCGGCCGGCACGCCGGCGCTGATCGAGATCCAGGTCGATCCCGAGGCGCTGACCGTCGCCAAATCGTTGACCGAGATCCGTGACATCGCCCTGGCGGACGGGCGGTAGGCACTAGACC
>JARGOG010000023.1:0-33645 GCA_029212785.1 Thalassobaculaceae bacterium | reverse complement strand
CCGGATGACGGTGTTGAAATGAGGGAAAGGAGTTCCCCATGCGTCTTGCCAATCGTACCGCCATCGTCACAGGGGCCGCCGGCGGCATCGGCAAGGCGATTGCCCTGCGCTTCGCCCAGGAGGGGGCCGGCGTGATCGTCGCCGATGTCACCGAGGAACCACGCGAGGGTGGCAAACCGACGGTCGATGCGATCATCGAGGCCGGCGGCACGGCAGAGTTCCTCAAATGCGACGTCACCAGGGCGTCCGACCTGGAGGCCGCCGTCGCCCGTGCTGTGACCATCGGCGGCCGGCTCGACATCATCGTCAACAATGCCGCCATCGGCAGCGACACGCCGCTGCACGAGACCTCCGAGGAGGACTTCGATCGAGTGATGGCGGTGAACGCCAAGGGCGTGTTCCTCGGCTGCCGGGCGGCCGTGCGGCAGATGATGGGGCAGGAGCCCCTCGGCGACGGCGAGGTGCGGGGACGGATCGTCAACATCTCCTCCCAGCACGGCATGATCCGCGCGCCTCACGACTTCGCCTATGGGGTGGGCAAGGCCACGGTCGTCTATATGACGCGGCAGATTGCCGGCGATTACGCCGAGTACGGCATCGTCTGCAACGCCGTAGCGCCCGGCAAGATCCTCACCGGCAAGACCGGCCGGGCGATCGCACCGGAGATGCTCGACTATTCCCACAGCCGCGCGCCCTGGCCCCGGCTTGGCCGTCCGCAGGACGTCGCCAACGCCGCCCTGTTCCTGGCGAGTGACGAGGCGAGCTACATCACCGGGGAGAATCTGATGGTCGATGGCGGCTGGATGGCAAACTGAGGCTGCGGCCCCAACTCTGTCCCCGTAAGATACCGAGACCCGTTCAGGCCTGAATCGAGGATACCCATGGACCGCGCCGACGCCGCTCCGATCACCGGACCCAGCACGATCTTCCTGAAGGACTACACCCCGCCGAGCCACCTGATCGACACGATCGAGCTCACGGTGCGCCTTGGCGACGACGTCACGGAGGTCAGAAGCACGCTGATCGGACGCCGCAATCCGGCTTCCGGCAGCGGCCCCGCCGACCTGTATCTCGACGGCGAGGACCAGGATCTGGTGTCGCTGACCCTGGATGGCCGTGCGCTGGCCGCCGGCGACTGGCGCCAGATGCCGGAGGGCCTCGTCATTCCCGGCGTCGGCGAGAGCTTCACGCTGGAGGTCGCGGGCCGCATCCGGCCGCAGGACAACACCCGCTTGGAGGGCCTCTACAAGGCTGGCGGCCTGTATTGCACTCAGTGCGAGGCAGAAGGCTTTCGGCGCATCACCTATTTCCCCGACCGCCCGGACGTGATGGCGGTCTACACCGTGCGCATCGAGGCGGAGAAGGCGCGCTTCCCGGTCCTGCTGTCCAACGGCAACCGGATCGAGACCGGCGACCTGGAGGGCGGACACCATTTCGCCGTCTGGCACGACCCGTTTCCCAAGCCGGCCTATCTCTTCGCCATGGTCGCCGGCGATCTGATGGTCGACCGCGACAGCTTCACCACCCGTTCCGGGCGTGAGGTCGCCCTGGAGATCTATGTCGAGCCGGGCAATGAAGGCCGCACCGGCCATGCCATGGACTCGCTCAAGCGCTCCATGGCCTGGGACGAGGAGGTCTATGGGTTCGAATACGATCTCGACATCTTCATGATCGTCGCCGTTTCTTCATTCAATATGGGAGCAATGGAGAACAAGGGTCTGAATATATTCAATGATAAATTCATTCTGGCGGATCTCGATACGGCGACGGATGCCGATTTTCAGCGCATCGAGGCGATCGTCGCGCACGAGTATTTCCACAACTGGACCGGCAATCGGATCACCTGCCGCGACTGGTTCCAGCTCTCCCTGAAGGAGGGGCTGACGGTCTTCCGGGATCAGGAATTCTCCGCCGACACCCATGACCGCGGCGTGAAGCGCGTCGGCGACGTGCGTCTGCTGCGCGCCATGCAGTTCCCCGAGGACGGCGGGCCGACCGCCCATCCCGTGCGCCCGGACAGCTACATTGAGATCAACAACTTCTACACCGTGACGGTCTACGAGAAGGGGGCCGAGGTGGTGCGCATGATCCACTCGCTGCTCGGCCCGGACGGGTTCCGTCGGGGCATGGATCTCTATGTCGAACGCCATGACGGCCAAGCGGTGACCTGCGACGATTTCGTCGCCGCCATGCAGGATTCGTCCGGCATCGACCTGACCCGCTTCAAACGTTGGTACGCCCAGGCCGGCACGCCGAAGGTGACCGCCGACTGGCGGTACGACGAAGCCGCCCGGCGGATGACCCTGGATCTCGCCCAGGAGACCTCGGCGACGCCCGGTCAGCCGGACAAGCTCCCCGTCGTCATCCCGGTCCGCACCGCCCTGATCGGCGATAACGGCCAGCGCCTGCCGCTGACCGTGGACGGCGAGGAGGCCGGCGAGGAGACCGTACTGGTGCTTGACGAGCCCCGCCGCTCGGTGGTCTTCGACGACGTCCCGCCGGGTGCCGTGCCGTCGCTGCTGCGCGGGTTCTCGGCGCCGGTGAAGCTCAGTGCCGGATGGCGCGATGCCGATCTCGCCTTCCTGGCGGGGACCGATGATGACCCGTTCTCGCGCTGGGAGGCGCTCCAGACCCTGTCGACCCGCGCGATCCTCGCGATGGTCGAAGCGCTGCGATCCGGCAAACCCGCCTCGCTCGATGCGGCCGTCGTCACCGCGGTGCGCGACGGTCTGGCCGACGATCGCCTCGAGCCCGCCTTTCTGGCGGAACTGCTGACCCTGCCGGGCGAGTCGATGCTGGGACAGGCGATGGAAGTATGGCACGTGGACGAGGTGCATGCGGCCCGCGACGCGGCGGTCCGTGCCTTGGGCGATGCGCTGTTCGACACCTGGGCCGCCCTCTACGACCGGCTATCGGCGGATACCGCGGCCGACGACCTCTCGACCGCCGCCATGGGACGCCGGGCGCTGCGAGCCCGCGCGCTGCAATATCTTGTGGGCTCCGGTCGGACGGATGGCGTGGCCCGGGCGGCGGCACAGGTTCGCGGTTCGGCCTCGATGACCGACATGATGGGGGCGCTTGCCGCCCTGAACGACACCGACTGCCCAGAGCGGACGGCGGGGTTGCAGGCATTCCACGATCGCTGGCAGGCGAACCCGCTCGTCCTCGATAAATGGTTCACCCTGGAGGCGACCTCGACGTTGCCCGGCACCCTGGCCCGGGTGAAGGAGCTGCAGGACCATCCGCGCTTCGATCCGCAAAACCCGAACCGTATCCGCGCGCTGGTCGGCGGATTCACCATGGGCAATCCGGTGCGCTTCCACGCCCGTGACGGATCCGGCTACAACTTCATCGCCGACGAGGTCCTGCGGATCGATCGCCTGAACCCGCAGATCGCTTCCAGGCTCTGCCAGTCGCTGGTGCGCTGGCGGCGGTTCGACAGCGACCGGGCCGCGGCGATGACTGGTGCCTTGCGCCGCATTGTGGAGGAGCCCAAGCTGTCGAAGGACGTGTACGAGATCGCATCCAAGGGGCTGTCCTGAGCGGACGGCCCGCTTTCCGTGCCGACAGAATCCCGTGAGGAGACGGACATGACCGGACGCATCATCGTCATCAACCCGAATTCGACCGAGGCGGTGACCGAGGCGATGGACCGGGCGCTGGATCCGCTGCGCATGGTCGGGGCGCCGCAGATCGAGAGCGTGACCAACGCCAACGGTCCGCCCGGTATCGAGTGCCAGGCCCATTCCGACGACGTGTCCCGCGACATCCGCCGCATCATCGCCGAGCGCGATGCCGACGCTTCCGCCTTCGTCATCGCCTGCTTCTCCGATCCGGGCATCTACGCCGCGCGGGAGGCGACCAGCCGTCCGGTCTTCGGCATCGCCGAGAGCGGCGTGCTGACCGCCATGTCGCTGGGCGCCAAGGTCGGCGTGATCGCCATCCTCAGCCGCTCGGTGCCGCGTCACATGCGCTACTTCCGAGGCATCGGCGTCGAGGGTCGGATCGCCGGCGACCGGGGCATCGAGCTCGGCGTGGTCGAGCTGTCGGATGAGGGCAAGACCTTCGAGCGCATGGTCCAGGTCGGCACCACGCTGCGCGACACCGACGGCGCCAATGTCCTGGTCATGGGCTGCGCCGGCATGGCGCGCTACCGCGAGCGGCTGGCCGACAGGCTCGGCATTCCCGTTGTCGATCCGACCCAGGCGGCGGTGTCCATGGCGATCGGTGCGGTGATGCTGCGCCAGACCAACGGCCTCGCCGCGGCACCGGCGATGGCGGCCGAGTAAGGGCGCGTCCGCCGGTGCTCGCCGATCACGGCCGCTACACCTATTCCCCGATCGACGGCCGAACCACCCCGGACTGGCCCGGCGGCAAGCGGTTGGCCGTCTATATCGCGTTGAACGTGGAAGTGTTCGGCTTCGGCGAGGGATTGGGGGCGGAACTGGCGCCAGGGGCGTCGGCCGGCATTCCGCAGCCCGACGTGCTGAACTACGCGTGGCGCGACTACGGCAACAGGGTCGGCGTGTGGCGCCTGCTGGACGAGTTCTACCGCCTGGAACTGCCGGTCAGCGTGCTCGCCAACAGCGAGACCTATGCCGCCACGCCAGGCATCATGGAGGCGTTCCGCAAGCGCGGCGACGAGGTCGTCGCCCATGGCCGCACCAATTCCGAACGCCAGGGCATGCTGGACGAGGCCGGCGAGCGGGACCTGATCGCCGAGACGACCGCGGTGATCGCGCGCGAGGAAGGCCGACGCCCCAAGGGGTGGCTCGGTCCGTGGATTTCACAGAGCCGAACGACGCCGGACCTGCTGGCGGAGGCGGGTTACGAGTATCTGCTGGACTGGTGCCATGACGACCAGCCTGTCTGGATGGCGACCCGCGACGGCGGCCGCATCCTGTCGGTACCCTATCCCCAGGAGCTGAACGACATCCCGGCGGTGGTCGCCCGCAAGGTCGAGGGCCGCGCCTTCGCCGAGATGATCATCGACGGCTTCGACGAGCAACTGGCGCAATCGGCCAAGCAGCCGCTGGTGATGGGCATCGCGCTGCATCCCTATATCGTCGGCCAACCGCACCGCCTGCGCCCGCTGCGCGCGGCGCTGGAGCACATCGCCCGGAACCGCGACGACATCTGGCTGTGCGAGGCCGGAGAGATCGCGGCGCATTGGCGCGAACATGCCGGGTGACCCCACCCCGAGCACCATCGCCAAGCGATTGGTGAATTTCACTCTAAAACAATGTGATAGAGAAAATTTTCACCCCAAGCCGTGATCGCGACGTGATCCCGTCACATGGCAATATGCTCTAGCTGAAGGCCTTGAAGGTGATCAGCGTGAAGGTGTCCTTCACCCCCGGCAGGGTCTGCACCTGCTCGGTAACGAAGCGGCCGATATCGGTCTGGTCGCCGAGATAGCATTTCATCAGCAGGTCGTACTGGCCCGAGGTCGAATACACCTCGGAGATCTCCTCGACATCGAGCACTGCGGCGTCGGCCACGTCATAGGCCTTGCCGAGCTCGCACTTGACCTGGATGAAGATGGTTTGCATGTCGGATCACCGCGCGTTGCCGCCTGCCCACGAAACGGGCGCCCGCAGGATCGGCCAGAGGCCGTTTTGAATCAAGGGTGGGCGGAGAGAGGAGGGCGGCCGATCAGCCGCCCATCGCCTTCTTCGGGACCGGGCGCAGCAGGAATGCCGGCACATCGTCGCCGAAACCGACCACGCGCGAGCTGTCGTTCCGGCCGCCGCGACGGCGCTTGTCCGGAAACTGCTCGACCACGCCGCCGCCGGTCACCGACTGCTCGGTGGTTTTCTCGACCTTGGGCTCGGCCGGTTCCTTGGCGGTTTCCCGGCTGGCTTCCACGGCCGGGGCCGTATCCTTGGTCGCCGACCTGCGGCCACCGCGTGACCGGCGCGACCGCTTCTCGCCTTCGGGCTTCTCGCTGGTGGTTTCCTTGACCGGAACCGTCTCGCTCACGGTCTCGCTCTGGGTCTCGACCGCGTCGGCTTCCGGCGCCACCTTGGCTTTCGCGACGCGGGCCGGTTTGGCGCCGCCCACGGTATTGCCGTCGAGATCGACTTCCGGAATGTCGGTCTTGATCAGACGCTGCACCGCCGACAGGAATTTCGCGTCGTCGGGGGTCGACAGCGTGAAGGCCCGCCCGGTCATGCCGGCACGGCCCGTGCGGCCGATGCGGTGGACATAGTCCTCGGCATTCGAGGGAACATCGAAGTTGAAGACGTGGCTCAGCCCCTTGATGTCCAGGCCTCGTGCCGCGACGTCGCTGCACACCACCATGCGGGCTTCGTTGTTCTTGAACTTCTTCAGCGTGTCCATACGCGCCGGCTGGGTCATATCGCCGTGCAGCTGAACCGCATCGAAGCCATGACGCACCAGGGACCGGTGCAGAATGCCGATGTCGCGCTTGCGATTGCAGAAGATCAGCGCGCTCTCGACATTCTCACGGTTGATGATCGACCGCAGAACGTCGCGCTTGTCCTTGGCGGCGCAGCGCACGAGATGCTGGGCGACCGTGTCCGCCGTCGAGGCGGGCGGAGCGACCGTCACTTCCTTCGGGTTCATCAGGAACTTGTCGGCGATCCGCTTGATCTCCGGCGCCATGGTGGCCGAGAAGAACAAGGTCTGGCGAATGGTCGGCAGCAGCGAGACGATCCGCTCGACATCGGGGATGAAGCCCATGTCCAGCATGCGGTCGGCTTCGTCGATGACCAGAACCTTGACGTCGGTCAGCAGCACCTTGCCGCGCTCGAAATGGTCGAGCAGGCGGCCCGGTGTGGCGATCAGAACGTCGACGCCGCGATCCAGCTTGGACAACTGTTCGTCAAACGAGACGCCGCCGATCAGCAGGGCCATCGTCAGCTTGGTGTTGGCCCCGTATTTCGTGAAGTTCTCGGCCACCTGGGCGGCGAGTTCACGGGTTGGGGCGATGATCAGCGAGCGCGGCATTCGCGCCTTGGCGCGGCCTGCGGACAGGATGTCGATCATCGGGAGGGTGAAGGATGCGGTCTTGCCGGTACCCGTCTGCGCGCATCCGAGGACGTCGCGCCCCATCAGGACGTAAGGGATCGCCTTTTCCTGAATAGGCGTTGGGGTTGTGTAACCGGCTGAGGTAACCGCCTCAACGATCCCGTCCGAGAGGCCGAGATCGGCAAATGATTTTTTAATGTCTGACATGTCGACTTAGGTTGTGGACTCTTCCGGTATGAACCCGGTCGAGATGCGAGCGGACTATAAGGACAAAACCCTTGATGTCAATCGAAGACAGGCTGAAACGCGCGGTTTCACTGGACCTTAACAGTTTCGATGCGATGTCGGCCCCGGCTGAGTCGTGCTTCGTTCTGCTGGTCGATGCTCAGGCGCGGCTGATGCCGGCGATTGCGCAAACGGATGAGGTGCTCGCGGGCCTCGCGCATCTCGCGCATGCCGCCGATCTGCTGGGGGTCCCGATGCGGGCGACCGAGCATTGCGCGGAGGCAATCGGTGGGACGGTCCCGGTGCTTGCCGAGCGGCTGGGATCCGCGCGGATCCTGGCGAAACGCCACTTCGACGCGACGCGCGAGACGGCGGTCACGGCCGCACTGTCCGTGCTGGCGCGGCCGGTCGCCGTGATCGCCGGCGTGGAGGCGCATGTCTGCGTCGCTCAGACCGCGCTCGGGCTCGGTCGGTCAGGTTGGCGGGTCGTGGTGGTCGAGGATGCCTGCGGCAGTCGGCGGGATCAGGACCGCGCGGCCGGTCTCGCCCGGTTGCGGGCCGCCGGTGCCGTGCCGGTCACCGTGGAGGCGCTGATCTTCGAGTGGCTGGAGAGTGCCGATCACCCGGACTTCCGCGAGGCCCTGTCGATCGTCAAGGAGCGCTAGGCCCGGCTAGAAGATGCCCGCTTCGAGGCCCGCGGCCATGTAGAGGCCCAACTCCCGCGCCTGGGCGATGAAGGCATCGTCCCAATCGCCGCGGCAGAGCAGGGGCGCCTGCACCGCCTTCCAGCGCAGTCCGGTAACGATGGTTTCGACCCCACGCCGGGTCCCGGTGCCGTCATGGCCGGCGCGGATATAGAGGCCGTAGGGCCGTCCCTGGGTCTCCTCCAGGCACGGGTAGTAGCAGCGGTCGAAGAAGTCCTTCAGCGCGCCGCTCATGTACCCCAGGTTCTCGGTGGTGCCGAGAACGATGGCGTCAGCGGCCTTCACATGCTCCGGCGTGGTGTCGAAGGGGGAGAGCACGACGACATCGACCCCGTCCACATCCTCGCTCGCCGCGCCGTCAGCCACCGCGTCCCGCAGCCGTCGCGTGTTCGGCGACGGGGCGTGAGCAACGATCAGCAGGCATTTGCGCTCGGTCATATGCGACGGCATTGCATCCCGAAGCGGGTGGGGTCAACGTGTTGTCGCCCGGCCCGCTGGAAGTGGCGGATGAAGATCGGGGCCATACGGGGGACACCCATGACCTACTGCCTTGGCATCCTATTGCCGGAGGGTCTTGTGCTTGCTTCGGACTCCCGCACCAATGCGGGCGTCGACCAGATCGCCACCGTGCGCAAACTTTCGATCCTCGAGGACCCGGACAAGGCGGTGATCGCCCTGCTGTCCGCCGGCAATCTGGCGACGACCCAGACCGTGGTCACAACGTTGAAACAGGCGGCGGGGACGGGGACGCCGGAGCGCGATCTGTTTCTGCACAATTCCATGTTCGATGTCGCCCAGACCGTCGGCGGCCTGCTTCGCCGGATTCTCGAGCGCGACGGCCAGTACGTAGAGAAGTTTGGAGACCCGAACGGGACGTTCCTGCTGGCCGGTCAGATCCGGGGCGAGCCGCCGCGCCTGTTCCAGATCTATTCCCCCGGCAATTTCGTCGAGGCGACACCGCGTAACAACTATCTCCAGATCGGAGAGATGAAATACGGCAAGCCGATCCTCGATCGGGCTTTGCGTTTCGATTGTTCGCTCGCCCGGGCGGCCAAGCTGGCGTTGGTATCCTTCGACGCCACGATCCGAAGCAATCTCTCGGTCGGGCCGCCGATCGATATCCTATGCTATGAGACGGACAGTTTTTCGACCCGAAACCTGATGAAATACAAGAATAACGATCCGTATTTCATCGACCTGAGGGCGCGCTATTCGGAAGGCATCCAGGCTGCGGTCGACGGCATCCCGGAACCAAGGCTCTGTCCGGACGGATAGGGACGCGTATTTCCCATCCGGTCATCCCGAGCCCGAGTCAGTGTCCGCCGCCAGTCTCGACGGCCGACTGTGACGCCGCCCCGCGGGTTGGGGAAGGGGGCGGGACCGGTCCGTGTCGTGGAGGTTTGGAATTGCGGAACGCCGGCGCTATTGTCGCGCGCTTCGCAACCTGACGAGTTTGCCGCCGTGTCGGACGTCCTGCCCTCCGAAACGCTCGTTGCCGAGCCCTGGAGCGACTACGCCCTGCTGGACAGCGGCGCGGGGCGCAAGCTCGAACGCTTCGGCTCGCGCCTGCTCGACCGCCCGGACAGCCAGGCGCTGTGGGCGCGCAGCCGGGATGCCGACGCCTGGGCTGCCGCCGATGCCCGTTTTCTCGGTGGCAAGGACGAGGAGGGGCAGGGGCGCTGGGACATCGTGACGCCGCATGCCGAAGGCGTGTGGCCGCTCTCCTACGGAGACGCGCGCTGCGAAGCTCAGCTTACCACCTTCCGTCATGTCGGCCTGTTTCCCGAGCAGCGGGTGCACTGGGACTTCATGGCCGACCGCGTGGGCGCCGGGTTCAGCCTGCTGAACCTGTTCGGCTATACCGGCCTCGCCTCGCTGATCCCGGCGACCAGAGGGGCGATGGTGACCCATGTGGACGCCTCCAAGAAGGCGATCGCCTGGGCGCGAACGAACCAGGAGGCCTCTGGCCTGGAGGCAGCGCCGCTGCGCTGGATCTGCGACGACGCCGCCCGGTTCGCCGCCCGTGAGGTCCGACGCGGCAACCGCTATGACGGGATCGTCCTCGACCCGCCGAAATACGGTCGCGGCCCGAAGAACGAGGTCTGGCGACTGGAGGAGCAATTGCCGGGACTGCTCGCCGACGTGCGGGCGATGCTCGATGACGGCTCGTCCTTCATGGTGTTGACGGCTTATGCCACCCACCTCTCGGCGATCACGCTCAGGCGGCTCGTGGAAGATGCGCTGGGCGGGCTCGGCGGGGCGATCGTCCATGGCGAGATGACGATCCGCGAGGAGGGCAGCGGGCGCCTGCTGCCAACCTCTCTCTATGTGCGCTGGGACCGGCATGGCTGACACCGTCATCACCAGTGCCGCCAACCCCGAGATCAAGGCGATCCGCGCGCTCAGTACCAAGAAGGGCCGGCAAGAGCAGAACGCCTTCCTCTCCGAGGGGCTGCGCCATGTGGTCGAGGCCGCGCGCGCCGGCTGGATGATCCGCCGACTCGTCGTCGCCGACCAACAGACTTCTAGTCCGGTGCTGGAGGAGGCCCGGCTGGCCTGCCTCGATGCTGGAGGGCGGGTGATCACCGTCAGCGGCGAGCTCATGACCCGCATCGCCCGACGCGACAACGCCCAGAGCGTGATCGCCGTGATCGAGCAGAAGACCAGCCCGCTCGCCTCGGTGACGGCCGGGCCGGGTGCGCTGTGGGTGGCGTTGGAGAGCGTTCGGGATCCCGGCAACCTCGGATCGGTGATGCGCAGCGCCGATGCCTTCGGCGCCCGGGGCGTGATCCTGATCGGCCATACCGTCGACCCGTTCTCGGTCGAGGCCGTGCGCGCGACCATGGGCGCGATCGTCAATGTGCCGATGATCCGCTGCGACGCGGCGGCGTTCCTGGCCTGGCGCGCGTCCTGGCCGGGTCGGGTCGTCGGCACCCATCTTGCCGGACCGCACCGACCGGAGGGACTGCGTGCCAGCACGCCGACCGTGCTGCTGATGGGCAATGAGCAGGCCGGACTGCCGCCGGAAATTGCGAAAGCCTGCGACACGCTTGTGCGCATCCCGATGCGGCCCGGCGCCGACAGTCTGAACCTGGCCGCGGCGACGGCGATCATGCTGCACGCGCTTGCCGGTGGGGCTGGGGGGCTGGAATAGGATGGCCAAACGTCTCCATCCGGCCGATCAACGCCGCCGTGATGCCTTCCTCGCCCGCGCCGCCGCGGTCTGGGCGGTGAAACCCCATGAGGCGGAACGGCTGGCAAGCGGCGGCCTGCGCTCCAGTGTTCGGATCAATCCGCTGAAGGATCGATCCGTCGACGCGATCCGCGCCGATCTCGAAGGTTTGACCGAAGTGGTGGCGATCCCGTGGTGCGAAAACGCCTTCCACATCCTCGGCGACCGCAAGGCGGTGACCGAGAGCGCGATTCATGCGGCGGGCGAGGTCTATGTGATGAATGCCTCCTCGTTGATCCCCGGCCTCGCCATGCGGCCGGAGATCGGCGAGGACATTCTCGACGTCTGTTCCTCGCCGGGCGGCAAGGCCGCGCATATCGCGGCCCTGACCGGCAACAAGGCGCGCCTGCACGTCAATGATGGAATTAGAGTTCGGTTGAAGAAACTTCGGGAAGTTATTGATTTACTGAATGTTGATGTTGCCGATATGACCGAAATCCAGGGCCAGTATCTGGATAAGTTTCTCGCGGCGGATTTCGACCGCATCCTGCTCGACGCCCAATGTTCCGGCGAGGGCATGGCGGATCTCTCGCGGCCCGACGCGCTGAAATTCTGGACGCCGGACCGCATCGAGAAGATGAGCCGGCTGCAACAGCGCATGTTGGTGGCGGCGTTCAAGAAGCTCCGGCCCGGCGGCGTGCTGGTCTATTCGACCTGCACCATCGCGCCGGAGGAGAACGAGGCGCCGGTCGACCATCTGGTGCGTCACAACGCGGATGCGGTGATCGAGCCGATCGGTATCGATGTGCCGGAAGGCCGCCCCGGCCTCGCGCGCTGGGAGGGTCGCGGCTACCATCCGGATCTGGTCCACGCCATGCGCGTGGTGCCGAGCGACTTCCTGGAGGCGTTCTTCGTCTGCCGGATCAGGAAACAGCCCACTGGAGAGACCGTATGATCGAACTGGTGGCCACACCGATCGGCAACCTCGACGACCTGAGCCCGCGCGCCAAGGAGGCGTTCGAGAAGGCGGACGTGGTGGCGGCGGAGGATACACGGCGCACCGGCCGGCTGTTGCAGGCGGCGGGTCTGAAGAAGCGCATGGTTGCCTATCATGAGCACAACGAGCGTCAGATGGCGGCCACCCTGGTCGACTGGGCCGGGCAGGGCCAGCGGGTCGCGGTGGCGACCGATGGCGGCACGCCGGGGGTCAGCGATCCGGGCTTCACCCTGGTGCGCGCGGCGGCCAAGGCCGGCGTTGCCGTGACCATGGTGCCGGGGCCGGCGGCCTTCGTGATGGCGGCGGTGCTGTCCGGCCTGCCGGTGCACGGCATTACATTCCGCGGCTTCCCACCAAAGAAGTCGGGTCAGCGGGCGCGGTTCCTGGAGGTCGACATCGCCAGCCCGCATACCCTGGTGCTGTACGAGAGCCCGTACCGGATCGGCAAGCTGGTGGATGCGGCGATGGAGGTCTATGGCGACCGTCCGGCGGCACTGGCCCGTGAACTCACCAAACTGCACGAGGAGGTGGTGCGCGGGCGCCTGTCGGAGGTGAAGGCGTTCCTGGAAGGCCGCGGCAATCAGCCGACCGGCGAGTGCTGTCTGGTGATCGCCGGCGCCGAGGTTCCCGACGACTGGTTCGACGTCGAATAGCCCGTCGACCCGCTGCGGGTCAGATCGGGCGCTGCCCTGGAGGAGCGCCGGCGGCCCCATCTTCGGCCCCGCCCGGGGCGCCCAATTCCCGGATAACGACGCGGTCTCGGCCGGACGTCTTGGCGTCGTAGAGAGCCGCATCGGCCACCGCGAGAATATCAGTGGGCGCGCACATACCGTCGAGCTGCCCGCAGGCCACTCCCACACTGATCGTGACGACCGGCGCCACAGGCGACTTTTCGTGCGGAATCTCGAGTGTTCTTATCGCGGCTCGGAGCTGGTTCAAGCGTTCGAAAGCCAACGAGGACGTTCCGCCGTAGAGGATGACGGCGAATTCTTCGCCGCCGTATCTCGCGACCGTGTCCTCGGAATCGCGAACGCCGGCCTGCAGGGTCTGGGCGATCGTTTTCAGGCAGTCGTCTCCCGCCAGGTGGCCATACTGGTCGTTGAAGGCCTTGAAATGATCCACATCGATCATTGCCACCGCCAGGGGCTGGGTATGGCGGGCCGATCTGAGGACGTCGGCCTCGAGTTTCTGATCGAACGCCCGACGATTCAGCACGCCGGTCAGTCCATCCCGCAGGGCGAGCGACGCCAGCTTGTCCCTTACGGCCTTCAACTCGAGATGCGTTTTGATGCGCGCGCGCGTCGTGTACGGGTTCACGGGCTTGCGGATGTAGTCGACGCCACCGACCTCGAAGCCGGCTTCTTCATCCTTCGAGTCCTCGAGAGCGGTGATGAAGATCACCGGGATGTCGGCCGTTTCAGGTTTCGCCTTGAGCTCTCGGCAGAGGTCGAGCCCGTCGCTCCCGGCGATCTGAATATCCATCAGGATGATATCCGGTTTGAACCGGTCGGCGGCCACGAGCGCGGCTTCCCGCGTATTGGCGATCGTCACCTCGCCGAGGGTCTGAACGAACAACTCCAGCATGGAGGCCGTCAACGGCTCGTCTTCACAGATGAGGATCCTGCTGCGCACTCGAACGCGTCTCCTTGAGATATCGGTGCTCGACCCTCGGCCCGACCGGACGGCGACACCCTTGAGGGTTGCCGTATTCCCTATGAGATCACTCAGTCAGGTTAACATCCGGTTACGGGCGCATGTTCCGGTCATGCGCCTGCAGTATCGGCCGGCGGGAAGCGCCCCTTCGCGTGCGCTTTCAGCCACGGGATATGGCTTAGCGAGCGGCGCTTGTCCAGGTCGCCATGGGCTCATGTGGCGCCAGGCCATAGGCCGCCGCCAGCAGCTCGTAGGATTTCAGCCGCGCCTGGTGGTCGTGGGTGATGGTCACGACGACCGCCTCGTCCACGCCGTAGCGCGCCAGCAATTCGTCCAGTTTTTCGCGCACCTGATCCGGTGTGCCGACAATGTTGCGGCGGCGGTGGAAGGCGGCGCGCTGCCGCTCGGTCTCGGTGAAGTCGTGGGAGAGCGCCTCTTCCGGCGTGGGGATCGGGGTGATGTGTCCCTGGTCGAGGCGCACCCGCCAGAGGTCGCGCGATGCGGCGTGGTACTTCGCTTCCTCCTCGGTCTCCGCACAGATCACGAAGACGCCGATATTGGCCAGTGGTTCGGCGACCGTCTTCGACGGCTGGAAGCGGCGTTTGTACATCTCGACGATCGACTCGCCGCCCTCTGTGATGAAATGGGCGAAGGAGAAGGCGGTGCCGAAATGAGCCGCCACCTGAGCGCCTTGATCGCTGGAGCCGAGCAGCCAGATCGGCGGAGAAGCGGGGCCGGCGGGTTGGGCGGTGACGCCGCGGAACGGGTGGTCGTCCTCCAGCGTCCCGTCCATCCAGTCCCTCAGGTCCTGAACCTGTCGCGGGAAGTACTCGATGCCGATGGCGCCACGGGTATACGCCAATGCCTGGGCGGTGTGCTGGTCGGAGCCGGGCGCCCGACCGAGGCCAAGGTCGATGCGCCCCGGATACATCGCCTCCAGCATCCGGAACGTCTCCGCCACCTTGAGCGGCGCATAGTGCGGCAGCATCACGCCGCCCGAGCCGACCCGGATCTGCGTCGTCTCGTTCGCCAGCCGGGCGATCAGGATCTCCGGCACCGACCCGGCAAGACCTTCGGAGGAATGATGTTCCGCCACCCAGTAACGATGAAAGCCGAGCCGGTCGGCCAGACGGGCAAGCTCGATGGTTTCGGCCACCGCGTCGCTCGGCGTGGCTCCGGCGCGGATCGGCGACTGGTCGAGAACGGAGATCAGGGGCATGGCTCTTGCCGGTCAATTGATCGGGCGGTCATGGTGGAGTGGCGGGCGGCTCTTGCCAACCGACGGTCGGCTTCCTCGGCCCGCGCAGTCTATTGCCTGGCGATCATCGTTTCGCGGAGCGCATCGACCATGGCCGTCACCAGAACCGGCGGCGCTTTGTCGGAGACCAGAATTGCACGGTGCGCGGTCGCCAGCGGCGGCATTCCGTCGGCGTCGCCCAGAATGCGCATACCCGTCTCGACACTGCCTGCCGGGAGCGGGGCGACCGCGAGGCCGGCACGCACCGCCGCCCGAAGACTGGAAAAACTGCCGCATCTGTAGACGGCCTTCCAGCGACGGCCGATGACGTCCAGGGCGTCCGGCCCCAAGGCCCTCCACCAGCAGTTCCGGTCCAGCAGGGCGAGCGGGACCGGAGCCGTGGCGTCCAGGTGCAGCGACGGTCCGCAGGCCCAGACCGTCGATTCCGAGTTCAGGATGTCTCCGTCCCTGCGATCCGGCCCGGAGCTGATGGCGACATCCAGTTCCGCCCTCGCGACGGCATCGGGATAGCGCGCTGTGCACCCGGAGGTGGCCACGATCTCGACGCCGGGGTGGCGTGCCGAGAACATCGCCAGCGTGCTTTCAAGAACCGTGTCGTCGAAATCGTCGGGCAGACCCACGCGAACCCGTCCGGCGAGCGGCGTTGCGAACAGGCGCGCCGTTCTGTCCAGTTCCGCCAGGGCGCGTCGTGCGGTGGGCAGCAGAACCTCGCCACTGGCGGTGAGCCGCATGCCCCGTGCCTGGCGCTCGAACAGGGTGACGTTCAGGCGGTCTTCAAGTTTTCTCAATTGGACACTGATGGCGGATTGCGTGCGGTTCAGCCGGGCCGCTGCCTGGGTGAGATTTCCGCAATCCGCGATCGCGACGAATGTCCGCAGATGGTCGCTGTTGGGAGCCGTATGTTCGATTTCCTGCATGCCAAAGTTCATATCAATTCATTTTATCGAACTCAATTCTTGAATTATCCCAGACGTCTCACCGGATGGAAGGAGTGCATATGCCCTTGGAAACAGGATTGTCCTTGTTCGTGATCGGCATCTTTGGCGGTGCCTGGAATGCGGTGGCGGGCGGCGCGACGCTGTTCACTTTTCCGGCGCTTATGGCGGTCGGGTTGCCGCCGGTTATTGCGAACGCAACGAATTACCTCGCATTGCTTCCGTCGAACGCCGCCGCCTTGCCGGCCTATCGCCGGGAGCTGCGGGAGGTCGGCCCGGCGATCTGGCCGCTGCTGGTCACCTCCGGCGCCGGCGCGCTGGTCGGCGCCGGACTGCTGACGGTGTCGGATCCCGGACTCTTCATGATCCTGATCCCGTTTCTGATCCTGCTCGCCACCGGGCTGTTCGCGTTCGGCGACAGTCTGCGCAGAAAGCTCCTGTCGGCCGCGGGAGCGGATGCCAGTCGGACCCTGTCTCTAGCCGTGCTGTTCGTTCTCTCGATCTATGGCGGCTATTTCGGCGCCGGGCTCGGGATCATCCTGCTGGGTATCGTACAGGTCATGGGCTACGCCTCGTTCCATGTCGCCAACGGCCTGAAGAACCTGTTGGCCACGAGTTTCACGCTGCTGAGCATTCTGGTCTTCGGCGTCGGCGGCCTGATCGCCTGGCCCGAGGCAGCCGTGATGATGGCGGGGAGCGCCGCTGGAGGCTATCTCGGCGGGCGGTACGCCCGGCGGGTCGACGAGCGACTCCTGAAGTGGCTGGTGGTCATCTTCGGGTTGGTGCTGAGCGTCGTCTACATGGTGCGCCTCTGGGGCGGCTAGGCAGCCCCAGGCCGGCTTATCAGTGGCTACCAATCGCTTCCGTCGGCCACTAAAGTTGCCGGATGCGTATGACCGGTTCATCCACTGGCTGGGCCGCTCTCGGTGTCCTTGCCCTCTGCTTTCTTCTGAACGCCCTGGCCCGCGGAGCCGGCGAGACCTACGCGGTCTTCCTGTTACCGATCGGGGCGGAGACCGGGTGGGACCGCGCCGCGCTCACCTCGGTCTATTCCGTCTACATGCTGGCGAATGGGTTGGCCTCGCCCTTCGTCGGGGCGGCGTTCGATCGGTTCGGCGGACGGGCGCTCTATGCTTTCGGCCTGGTCTCATTGGGGGGTGGGTTCTGGCTGGCCGGTCACATGGAGCATCTTTGGCATCTCTCGATGACGGTCGGGATCATGGGCGGGCTCGGTATCGCCTCGCTCGGGATGATCCCCGGGTCGATCCTGATCAGCCGCTGGTTCGACGCCCGCATGGGCACGGCCATGGCGATCGCGTCGACCGGGCTCGGCACCGGGACGTTGCTGCTGGCGCCGATGGCGCAGTTGTTGGTCGACAGCGTCGGTTGGCGCGGCGGCTACGGGCTGCTGGGCGGCGGGATTCTGATGCTCGCCCTGCCGATCGCTCTGCTGCCCTGGGCCCGTATCACCGCTGGTGCGGTACAACGCAGTGTCCCAGCGAACCGGGGATTGCAGTCGGAGGGACTGGCCCGCGCCGTCCGGTCCCGGCCGTTCTGGGCATTGTTCTTCGTTTTCTTCGGCACGGCGGTCGGCGGGTACGGCATCAGCCTGCAGACCGTCGCCTATCTGGTCGAGCATGGGTTCAAGCCGATCGAGGCGGCCGGGGCTTTCGGCTTCGCCGGCATGCTGTCGATCGTTGGCATGCTGGTGGTGGGGGCGGCGGCCGACCGGTTCGGCAACCGGGTGACGGTCACGGTGAGCTACGTGGCGACGCTGCTCGGGATCCTGTCGCTTGCGCTGGTCCAGGTGCATCCGGGCTTCGCCTTCGTCGTCGGTTTCGTGATCTTCTTCGGTGGATCCATGGGCGCGCGCGGGCCGATCATCTCGATCCTATCGACCACCCTGTTCGCCGGGCGCGGGATCGGCGTGATTTACGGAACGATCACCACGGGGCAGGGCCTGGGCGCGGCGACCGGAACCTGGCTCGCCGGCTTCCTGCACGACTTCACCGGCGGCTACACCACCGGTTTCATGACGTCGAGCGCCTGTATTCTGGTGGCAATGACGGTCTTCTGGGTCGTCCCTGAGATGGCGGCGCGACGCCGCCCGCCCGCCTCCACTCAGTCGTAATGCGCGATCGCCATCAGCATATCGACCGTGACCCCGTCGGTGGCCAGCGGCAGCACGAGGGAATGCAGGGTACGGTAGGAGCGTCCGGTATTGCCGAGATCGTCCTCCAGGATGCGGGGATGGCCGTCATTGACCACGAGGTCGAGGATGCGGCGCACACGGGCCGAGCGGGCTTCGTCGTAAAGTTCCTCGAACCAGCGTCCGGTCCCGTCGCGGTTGCGCATATCGACGATGCCGGTGCCGACCAGACGATGGCGGTAGCGCCGATGCAGGCCGGTGGTGTGGACTTCGATGAGGTTGATCCAGGGCAGCAGGCTGCGCGGCATCTCAAGCGGGTCGAGATCCTGGCGCGACGGCAGCAGGGCCATGCTGGGCTTGCGCGCCTGCCAATAGGCGTAAGCGGCGATATGTGCGGAGGCACAGAGCTCTAGCTCGAGTGGCCAGCTTTGGTCTCCATCCATGGGATCATGCCCGTGCCAGTGATTGGTCCCTAAGTCGTACATACAAACGTATGTATATATCCTCCGTCAACTGAAGATTATTGGTTAACATACACCCTATGATATTTTTGATGATGCTGAAATAGACGAAGTCGGTGCGCCGTCTTTCGGTGAGTTGATCCCCGTGCGGGACTGGGCCACGCTTGCGGACCGACCTCGACTTGCCGCCTCGAGCCGCCCGTCCTCTCGCTTTCGGAGCCGTCCCATGACCGACATCGCTTTCGCGTCCGCGCGTGACCTAGCCGCCAAGATTCGCTCGAAGGAGGTCGGCGCACGGGAACTGCTTGAGCACTATCTGGCGCGGGTCGAGAAGTACAACCCACCGCTGAACGCGATCATCGCGACCGACTACGACGGTGCCCGGCAGGCAGCGGACGCCGCGGACGCGGCGCTGGCGCGCGGCGAGGTCTTGGGCCCGCTGCACGGCGTGCCGATGACCTTCAAGGAGAGCTACGACGCGGTCAGCATGCCGACCACCTGGGGGCTTGAGCACCTGGCCGACAATATCGCCACGGTGGACAGCGTTCCGGTGGCCCGGATGAAGGCGGCGGGGGCCGTGGTGTTCGGCAAGACCAACGTTCCGGTGATGCTGGCCGACTGGCAGAGCTTCAACCCGGTCTATGGCAGCACCAACAACCCCTGGGATCTGAGCCGCACGCCGGGCGGGTCTTCCGGTGGATCGGCGGCGGCGCTCGCGGCCGGGCTGACGGGGCTGGAAGCGGGGTCCGATATCGGCGCGTCCATTCGCAATCCGGCGCATTACTGCGGTGTTTACGGCCACAAGCCGACCTGGGGCATTCTGCCACCGCGCGGCCACGCCCTGCCGGGCACGATCACGCCGGCGGATATCTCTGTGATCGGCCCGCTTGCCCGTTCGGCCGAGGATCTGGATATCTCGCTCGACATCATGGCCGGTCCGCATGGTCTCGACGCCGCGTGCTGGAGCCTGAACCTGCCGCAGGCGACCCAGCGCGAGCCGGGCGACTTCAAGGTGGCGGTGGTTCTCGAGGACCCGAACTGCGACCAGGACACGGTCCTGACCGATGCGCTGCAGAAGGCGATCGACGCCCTGGCGGCGAAGGGGATGAAGGTCGTCTCCGGCGCCAAGCCGGCCTTCGACACCAAGGAGGCGCACCGGCTCTATATTCGCCTGCTGCGCGCGGCAACCTCGGGCCGGGTGTCCGACGCGGACATGGAGCAGCAGCGCGCGGTCCTGGCCGAATTGGGCGACGACGACGACAGCTACATCGCCGAGATGGCGCGCGGCAACACCATGCTGCACCGCGACTGGCTGAAGCTGAACAACCGCCGCAACCAGATGCGCGAGACCTGGCAGGAACTGTTCGAGGAGGTCGACCTGCTGCTCTGCCCGATCGCGGCGTCGACCGCCTTCCCGCACGACCAGGAGGGCGAGCGCATCCACCGCAAGATCATCATCAACAACAAGCCGGTGCCGGTCACCGACCAGCTCTTCTGGGCCGGTTATACCGGTGCCTTCTACCTGCCGAGCACGGTGGCGCCGGTGGGGCTCGCCAGTGACGGGCTGCCGGTCGGGTTGCAGATCGTCGCCCCGCACGGCCACGACAAGCGGGCCATTGCCTTCGCCAAGATGATGGAACGCGAGATCGGCGGCTTCATCGCGCCGAAGGGGTATGAGTAACCGTCCGCCGGGTCGGGTCAGTCGATCCGGTCCGGCAGGCCCTTGCCGTTGTTCCACCAGCGGTTCGGGTTGTTGCTGGTCGGGTCGTAGGTGGCCCGGCTGGCCCAGTCCTCGCGCAGGAAGATTACCGGTTCCTCGTAGTGATGGGCGTCAATGATCGCATCCATCACCTTCTCCAGGGCGGCGAGATCGCGTTCGATCGAGATCTTCAGCTCGACCATCGGATAGGTCTCGGTCGATCCGGCCTCGAATCCCGCCACATGGGTCGTGGTGGTCGAGCCGGGTTCCGGCTGAGCGGTTTCCTTGCCGACGGCCGAGACGCTGGCATTGCGCTGATACCGCCCAAAGCTGAGCGGGTGCACTTGCATCACCGCGTCAAGGATCCGGTCGGTATCCTCGGCCAGGGTCTGGATCTCCAAGGTCCAGACCGGCATGACGCGGCCGGTGCGTGCCTTGTATTCCGACAGATCTGCCATGGATGCTCTCCATTATATTGTTCTCTATTTGTTCTTTTTCATGGCATAATGTCAACCGATGGCACGGCATCGAAACCCGGGAGGCTTCCATGGACGGAAATTTGTCGAATCTCATCCTCGCCCTCGGCATCTTTGCCCTGGGCTTCGTCAGCGTCGGGCCGAACATCCTGGCGATCATCGGCACGTCGATGGAGCGCGGACGGGACGAGGGCGTGCGGCTTGCTCTCGGCGTCGGTACCGGATCGGGCCTCTGGGCGACGCTGGCCGTGGCGGGATTGACCGCCTTGATCACGACCTATGCGGCGGTCATCACGGTGCTGAAGGTGTTTGGCGCGGCCTATCTGCTCTGGCTCGCCTACAAGGCCTTCCGATCCGCCGCCACCGCCGACGCGGAGGTTCGGCCGACCGCCGTCCGGGGGCGGAATCTCTACGCCCACGGCCTTCTCATCCAGATGACCAACCCGAAGGCGGCCCTGCATTGGGTGGCGATCGTCGGCCTCGGCCTCGGCGCCGACGCACCCCTGTGGATGGGGCTGACGCTGATCGCCGCGACCACGCTGCTGTCGCTTGCCGGTCACCTGGCTTATGCGGTGACCTTCTCGACCCGACCGGTGGTTCGGTTCTACCGCCGGGCGCGGCGCTGGATCGACGGCGCGCTCGGCGTGTTCTTCACTGTCGCCGCCTACAAGGTGGCGACGTACCGGACTTGACGCAGGCTGCTCAGGCCAGCGCCCGCTCCAGGTCGGCGATGATGTCCTCGGCTGTTTCCAGGCCGATGGAGAGGCGGATGACGTCGTCGCCCGCACCGGCGGCCGTCCGCTGCTCCTCGGTGAGCTGGCGGTGGGTGGTGCTGGCCGGGTGCAGGATCAGCGAGCGGGTGTCGCCGATATTGGCCAGGTGCGACAGCAGGCGGCAGCGCTCGACCACCGCCATGCCGGCCTCGTAGCCGCCCTTGACCCCGAAGGTGAAGACCGACCCGGCTCCCTTGGGCAGGTAGCGTTCGGCGAGCTGCTTGTACTTGTTGCCGGGCAGGCCCGCATAGCTGACCCAGGCGACCTTGTCGTGCGCCTCCAGCCATTCCGCCACCTTCTGGGCGTTGGCCACGTGGCGTTCCATGCGCAGGGCCAGGGTCTCGATGCCGGTGATGGTCAGATAGGCGTTCATCGGCGCCATGGTCGGCCCCAGATCGCGCAGGCCGACCGCATGGCCGTAGGTGGTGAAGGCGAGGTCGCCGAAGGTCTCGTAGAAGGTCAGCCCGTGATAGGCCGGTTCCGGCTGGGCGAGTGACGGAAACTTGTCGTTCTGCGACCAGTCGAAAGTGCCGCTGTCGACCACCGCCCCGCCCATGGCGTTGCCGTGGCCGGACAGGAATTTGGTGGTGGAGTGCACGATCAGGTCGGCGCCGTGCTCGAACGGCCGGCAGAGGTAGGGCGTGGCCATCGTGTTGTCGATGATCAGCGGCACGCCGGCTTCTTCGGCAATGCGGGCGAGTGCCGCGATGTCGGTGATCACGCCGCCGGGATTGGCGAGGGATTCCGCGAAGATCGCCTTGCACGTGTCCTGCGTGGCGGCGGCGCGGACCGCGTCCAGATCCTCGGCATCGACGAAGTCGCAGTGCCAGTCGAACTTCTGGAAGGTGCGGCCGAACTGGGTGATCGACCCGCCATAGAGCCGGCGCGACGCGACGAACCGGTCGCCCGGGCTCATCAGCGCGAACAGGGCCAGCATCTGGGCGGAATGGCCGGACGCGGTGCAGGTGGTGCCGCGTCCGCCTTCTAGGGCGGCGATCCGCTCCTCCAGCACCGCGACGGTGGGGTTGGACAGGCGCGAGTAGATGTTGCCGAAGGTCTGCAGGTTGAACAGGGAGGCGGCGTGGTCGGCGTCGTCGAACACATAGGCCGTGGTCTGATAGATCGGCGTGCCGCGGGCACCCGTCGTCGGGTCCGGGGCGGCACCCGAATGTACCGCCATGGTCTCGAAGCCGGTGGGGATGAAACCGTCGCCGACACCATCCTGCTTCGACACCCGGTCCGATCGGCCGGGGATGCGGCGTTTGGACGAGATCACCCGGCTGTTGAAGCCGTGCCAGCCGAGCTCGCCGAACAGGCGGGAGAACTCGATCTTCGGGCAGCGGTCCATGACCACGGTCAGGCCGGCGGCCTCGGCCCGACCGGCGGCCGCGTCGTTGCGCACGCCAAGCTGCATCCACAGCACCTTGGCGCCATGGGCGATGGCGGCGTCGGCGATCGGTCCGGCGGCGGCGGAGTTGCGGAACACGTCGACCATGTCGACGGTCTCCGGCAACTCGGCGAGGTCGCCATAGACCTTTTCGCCCAAGATCTCGCCACCGGCACCGGCCACCTTCGGGTTCACCGGATAGACGCGGTAACCCTTCTGCTGCAGATACTTCATGGCGAAGTAGCTGGGCCGGTTCCAGTTGGTGCTGGCACCCACCATGGCGATGGTCTTCACATCGCGCAGGATGTCGCGGATCACGTCGTCGTCGTAGACGAGGCCACCATGGGCGTCGGTCGCGCGCTTCGGATCGATGTCGGCCATGCGGTTTATTCTCCCTTCCAGACGGGTGTTCGCTTCTCGATGAAGGCGTCGATGCCTTCGCGGGCGTCGCGGGCGAGCATGTTGCGGGTCATCACCGCGCTGGCATAGGCATAGGCGTCTTCCATCGGCTGCTCGAGCTGGCGGTAGAACGCCTCCTTGCCGATGGAGAGGGTGAGCGGGGATTTCGAGGTGATCTTGGCCGCCAGCGCGTCGACGGCGGCATCCAGTTCCTCTGCCGGCACCACCGTGTTCAGCAGCCCGGCGGCCTCGGCCGTGGCGGCGTCCAGCGGCTCGCCGGTGACCAGCATCTCCATCATCTTCTTGCGCCCGACATTCCGGCTGATCGCCACCATCGGGGTCGAGCAGAACAGGCCGATATTCACGCCGGGCGTGGCGAATTTCGCGGTGTCGGACGCGACGGCGAGATCGCAGGCGGCGACGAGCTGGCAGCCGGCCGCGGTCGCCATGGCGTGCACCTTGGCGATGACGATCTGCGGCAGGCGGTTGATCGCCATCATCAGATCCGAGCATTGCTCGAACAGCGCTTTGAAGAACGGCTCGCCGTCGTTGTCGCGCACTTCCTTCAGGTCGTGGCCGGCACAGAAGGCGGGGCCGGCGGCGGCGAGCACGACAACCTGGACCGAGCGGTCTCCGCCGATCGCCTCCAGCTCCCGAAGCAGCGCGGCCATCAGCGCGCGGGACAGGGCGTTGCGCTGCTTCGGCCGGTTCAGGGTCAGGGTCGCGACCCCGTCGTTGTCTTCGCGGACCAGGATCGGCAGGGCGTCGGTGTCCGGTGTCGTGGCCTGTGGCATGGCCATGTCAATCTCCCTCGGGTGGTCTTTATGCGCGTGCCCGCATTCGACCCACAATGCGCCCGCGGACCCGAATTTCAAGGGTCCATAGCTCTAGCGGACGTCGAGCAGCCAGAGCACGCCGGCGACGGTGAAGACCGACAGTCCGGTCGACAGCAGGATGGCCGTCGCCGACTGCGCGACCGCCGCCTGGTAGCGCTGGGCCATCAGGTAGACGTTCACCCCGACCGGCAGCGAAGCGAGGATCACCGCCACGTCGCGCCACAGCGGCTCGACCGTGAAGACATGGGTCGCCAGCAGCCATACCAGGAGCGGATGCAGCGTCAGTTTCAGCACGGTGCCGACCGTGGCCTGTCGGACCGCGCCGGCGATGCGGTAGGCGGCGATGGACGCGCCCATGGCGAACACCGCGCAGGGCAGGGCGGCTCGGCCGAGGGTGCTGGTCAGGGTATCGACGAAGCCGGGTAGCTTGATGCCGAGCAGGTTGGCCAGGACGCCGAGCAGCAGGGCGATGATGATCGGATTGGTCACCAGGCCTTTCAGCACGTTGACCGGAAGCTGCCGCATCTCCTGACGTGCGCCCAGCCCGACCTCGGCCTGAACGGTGACGACGGAGAGCAGCTGCCAGGAATGGAAGGCGACGATCAGGAACAGCGGCAAGGTCGCCACGTCGCCATAGGTGGTCAGCACCAGCGGTACGCCCAGCATGACGGTGTTGGAGAAGGCGCCTGTCATGCCGGCGATCGAAGGTTCGGCGCCTTTGGCCTTGAACACGACGGTGGCGACAAGGGTACCGATGATCCAGGCGATATAGCCACCACCGAAATAGGAGACGAGGTATCCCCACTGGATCGTCTCGGGCAGCGCCGTGGTCGCCATGGTGCGGAACAGCATGGCCGGGATCGCATAATCGAAGACGAAGCGCGACAGGCCCTTGGTCGCATCGTGCGGGAAGAGGCCGGTGCGCGCCGCCCCGTATCCAAGCGCGACGATGCCGAAGACCGGCACGATGATCTCGAGAAGGATCTCCATGCGAACGGCTTAAGGGGCGCGGCACGGCAGCGCCAGATGCTAATCTCGTCCCGACGGCGAAACATGCCGCGCACGGCCAACTCAAAAAACGCTTCCGGGAGGTCTTCCATGCCGCATCTCGAAATCGCCGACGGCGAAAGCCTGTATCACGAGCATCAGCCCCCGACCGATCCGGCGGGCCGGACCTTCGTGTTCGTGAATGCGCTGACCGGCAGCTACACGATGTGGGAGGCGGAGATCGCCCCGGCGCTGCGCGCGGCGGGACACGGCACCCTGGTCTACAATTTCCGCGGCCAGGCCGAGAGCCGGACAGGATCGAACACCCGACCGACGCCGACCCAGATCGTCGAGGACCTGCATCGGCTCTGCGCGGCGGTGCAGCCGGCCCGCCCGGTGCTGGTCGGTCTGTCCATCGGCGGGCTGTTCGCCGCCCAGGCCTATGCCATGGGCGCGGCGGCCGACGGGATCGTGCTGGTCAATACACTGCGCAAGCCGACCGAGCGCCTGGAATGGATCAACACCGCTATGGCCCATGGGGTGGCGGCAGGCGGGTTCCGGCTGATCATGGAATTGAACCTGCCGATGCTGGTGAACCCGGACCAACTGGCGAAGATGCGGGCCGACGTGCAGACCGGCGCGCCGTACGCGCCGATCGATCCGGGCGATGGCGGCTACCGGTTGATGGTCGAGTCGGTGGCGACCGACTGGGATTTTCCGTGGGAGACGCTCGACATTCCGGCGCAGATCATGGTCGGACTGCATGACCGTGTATTCTACGTCGCAGACGACGTCGACGCATTGGCGGCCCGGATTCCGACCACGTCCAGGATCGACTTCCCGGATGCCGGTCACCTGATCCCGATCGAGCGGCCGGGCGCCTTTACGGACGCGCTGTTGGATTTTGCAAAGAGTTTGTAAGGGGAGAGTTCGGTGGTCTGGAAGCCGGCGCTGGTAATCTTCGACTGCGACGGGGTTCTCGTCGACAGTGAGCCGATCGCGACCCGCATCATTGCCGCGGCGCTGACCAAGGCCGGTCTCGCCATGAGCGGCGAGGCCGCCCTGCATCAGTATCTCGGCGGCAAGCTCACCCGCATCAAGATCAAGGTCGAGGAAGATCTCGGCGTCGATCTCGGCGACGGGTGGGTCGAAGGTATTTACGAGAAACAGTTCGCCGCCTTCCGCGCCGAGCTACAGGCGATCCCGGGCATCGTCGATGCCCTGGACGCTCTCGATCTCGCCGGGGTCCAGTACTGCGTCGGCTCGAACGGACCGCTCTACAAGATGGACGTGTCGCTCGGCGTCACCGGCCTGTATGAGCGCCTGGAGCATCGGATCTTTTCCGCCGACATGGTGCCGGAACCAAAGCCGGCGCCGGACCTCTTCCTCCATGCCGCCGCCAATTTCGACGTACCGCCGGGCGATGTGGCGGTTGTCGAGGACAGCCCGCCGGGCGTGCGCGCCGGAGTGGCGGCCGGAATGCGGGTTTTCGGCTATGGCCGCGACTCCGGGGTCGACCGGCTGAAGGAGGCGGGGGCGCACGAGACCTTCGAGAACATGGCGGACCTTCCCAAACTGCTGGGCGTCATGCGCTGACCAATGCTTGTCCGCACTGGGTTAACGATTTCTTCAGCGTGAGCCGCCGACCATGGTGCTCGCATTGAGTTTTCTAAGCCTTCGCTCGAGAGTGTTGCATGCGTCTGTTCGATAGCCTGCGTACCCGGATGCTCGTTATCGCGCTTGTGCCGATCGTCGGGATCGTCATAGCCACCGGGGAACTGGCCTACGAGAAGTACCGGACCTATTCCGAGCTGACGGACATTGAGCCGATGATCGGGCTGTCGACCATCGCTGGAGACCTGGTGCATGAGCTCCAGAAGGAGCGTGGCGGGTCGGTCGGCTACCTGTCGAGCAAGGGCGACGACGCCTTCAAGGCGCGTGTCGCCGATCAGCGCAAGCTGACGGACAAGGCGCTTGAGGCCTACCGCCGGTCCCTGGATGAATTGCCCGACGCGCCCGAGTTCGCGCCGATCGTCGAATTTCTTGGGACGGCGAATGCCGGGTTGGCGAAACTCGCAGCCCATCGCTCCAGCGTGGACACGGCGTCGGTCTCGATCCCGGACCACCTGCGTTACTACACTGCTATCATCGGCAACCTGCTGGATGTGCCCGTGGTGATCGGGGAACGCAGCCCGGACGGCGCGGTGACTCGTCACCTGGGGGCCGTCCGTGCCCTTGGTTGGGCCAAGGAAAAGGCCGGGCTGGAGCGCGCCAACGGTGCGGCCCTGTTCAATGCCGGCATGTCGCCGTTTCCGGCCGAGCGTCACCGGGTGTTCGTGTCGCTCGTCGGTGCGCAATCCGCGTATCTGGTCGATCTCGCTGCCTTCCTGACGCCCGCCCAGGCGGCGGCCTGGGGCACGCTCATCGGCAGTAAGAAGACTGTGAACTACCGGGACTGGCAGGTCATTCTGCTCGATCTCGCCGGCACGCAGGATACCGGCGGGGTCAGCGCGACCGACTGGTTCGATGCGGCGACGTCCAGGATCGATGCCCTGCATGATTTCTATCATCGGCTTTCGGCCGATGCGGTCGCCGCCGGTGTCGCGAAGACCGACCAACTGACACGGGAAATGGCGCTCGCTCTCGGTATTCAGGCCGCCATTCTGATCCTGGCGCTGTTGGTCTATTGGCTGGTGAGCCGTGCGACGCTCGGGCCGCTGCTCTCGGTATCCTCCGGCCTCGGACGACTGGCGTCCGGCGAGTCCGCAGTGAGCTTCAACCAGAATTCTCCGGGCGGCCGCGAGGTGCGGGAACTCAACCGAAGCGCCTTCTCATTCATTACGGCAATCAATGAGCAGCAGCGCCTGCAGGCCGAAGCCGCCGAGCAGCGGGTGATCGCAGACGAGCAACGGCGCTTGGCCTTGATGACCCTGGCCGACACGATCGAGAAGTCGACCCATTCTGTGGTCTCGAAAGTCCTGCCGATCACCAAGGGGCTGGTCGACTCCTCCAACGGCGTGAGCGAGTCCTCGTTGAAGGTCAGTGAGGAGTCCGAAGGCGTCGCGGCGGCGGCGGAGGAGTCGCTGCGGAATTCCGAGGCGATGGCGAGCGCCACCGATCGGCTGAGCCAGTCGGCGGCGGATATCCGTCAGCAGGTTGGCGAACAGCGCCAAATCGCTCATGAGGCCCAGGTCTCAGCCGCCCAGACCCGAGAGACGGTCGACGGGCTCAATGCCGCCGCCTCGCGGATCGAGGAGGTCGTGTCCCTCATTCACGGGATTGCCGAGCAGACCAACCTCTTGGCATTGAACGCGACCATCGAAGCGGCGCGCGCCGGCGATGCCGGCAAGGGTTTCGCCGTGGTTGCGTCCGAGGTGAAGAGCCTGGCGACCCAGACCGGCAAGGCAACCGACGACATCCGCCAGCAGGTCGGCGACATGGTGCAGGCGATGCGGAGCAGCGTCACCGCGATTGGCGAGATCAACGAGGTGATCGAGCGGATGGCGAGGATCTCGGATGCCGTGGGCGACGCGATCGACGAGCAGTCCTCGGTGACGAGCGCGATCACGGAGAACGTTCATCAGTCGACCGACGCCTCACGCGAGGTCGCCCAGTCGATCGCCCGCGTTTCCGGAGAGGCACAGGGGACGCGCAGTATCGCAGAAGGGAATGTCGACGCGTCACGCCAGGTGCTCGAACTGATCGAGAGCCTGCAGCACCAACTGAACGAGATCATCCGGACATCGGACAAGGATGTCGACCGCCGCCGCGAGCCGAGGGTGATGGTGTCGGGAACCTCCGTCCGGCTGACTGCCGACGGGTCGACGTTAGACGGCGATCTGATGGACATTTCGACCAGTGGCGCGCGGATATCCGGGGAAGCGAATGCTACCAGCGGGCAGCCCTGTACCCTGCAGATCGCCGGTCGTTCGGCGATCGACGCCACGGTTGTGGAGGTCGACGGCGGTGCGACGCGGCTGGTGTTCACGACACCGATCAGCGCGACCGACCCGATCCTGACACGGGCCGCGTAGCGCACCCGGAGCCGGCTTCAGGGAGTTTGGCGGGCGCGGGCGACGATCCAGGGCTCGGCCGTCCGACCCTCCCACTGGGCCAGGAACCTGTGTAATTGGCTCAACACCAACAGGTCCGGAAACTCGGCGGGATCTCGAACCTGTTGGGTCACGACCGTTATGTCGTGGGTGCGGTCGAGCAGGTCGATGACCGCGTCGGCGGTGGATGTCGGACCGACCCTGTGAGTCTCGACGATGACATCCGCCGCGGCCAGTGACCCTGTCCCGGTTTGTTCCAGAAGCTCGACTTCGCTGCCTTCAATATCGATCAGGATGAGCGTTCTGGGCGCCGACAGACTGCGCAGACGATCGGGTGTGCACAGACCCTCGATCGCGATCCGGTCCGCGACACCGTTGAACTCGGCAAGCCGTCGGCAGGCATCGCGGGAGGCTTCGCTCACGTCGAAACCGAGCAATTCCAGGCCCGGGCAGCCCAGGGCCGCGCCAACCAGGTAATACCCTTCGTCGCAACCGACATCCACGAAGCGGTTGTAGGCGGACAGGGTGTTGAAGACCGGATGTAGTTCGGCTTCATAGCATCCGAGTAGTTTCGGCGACTGCAGCGAGCCGAAGCCGAATATCTCAGGATACGCCATACCCTTGAACGGGCCGCTCCGGACCGTGTCGCCGAAGGTCCGGCGCACATAGGCATCGACCAGCTCGCGCCGGAAGTTCACGCCGACGAGCGACGCCGGCAGCATGGCGGCCGGATCCTCGCCGGTTCCGACCGCTTCCTTCAATAGCTTGAGACTTTCGTCGGCGACACGACGTCCGACTGGAAACGTCGGAGATTGGTTCCAGGGTTCCATCGTGTCGCCGGCGATAGTGGGACTAGCGCTTCGGCACGAACGATCCGTGGCCGGCACGCCAGATGTCGGGGCGGCAGCGGACATATTGCGGCGGGTACTCGATCTTGACGTCGAGTGCCTGGGCCGCATGCCAGGCCCAATGCGGGTCGTCCATGGCGCCGCGGGCGACGGCGACCATATCGGCCTTGCCGGTGGCGACGATCTCTTCGGCATGGGTGGCCTGGGTGATCATGCCGACGGCCATCACCGGAATGCCGACCTCTGCCTTGATCGTCTCGGCGAACGGAACCTGATAGCCCGGTCCGACGCTGATCTTCTGCGCCGGATCATTGCCACCGGAGCTGACATCGACGAAGTCGCAGCCGGCCTCCTTCAGCGCCTTGCAGACCTCGACGGTCTCTTCCGGAGTCAGGCCGCCCTCGACCCAGTCCGTCGCCGACAGGCGCATGCCCATCGCCTTGCCTTCCGGCCAGACCGCGCGGCACGCCTTGAAGACTTCCAACGGGAAGCGCATCCGGCCCTCGATGGAGCCGCCATACCCGTCGTTGCGGGTATTGGAGAGCGGCGAGAGAAACTGGTGCAGCAGATAGCCGTGGGCGCCGTGAACCTCGGCGACCTCGAAGCCGATCCGGTCGGCGCGCTTGGTCGACTCGACGAACTGCGCCTTTACCCGCTCCAGCCCGTCGGCGTCGAGCGCCTTGGGAGCCGGCCAGTCGCCATACGCCCGGTCGGACGGGCCGAGGGTCTGCCACGGGTTTTCATCCGGCTGCAACGCGCCACCGCCGTTCAGAGGGATGCGGTTGGACGCTTTGCGCCCGGCATGGGCGATCTGGATGCCCATGACGGCGGTGCCGTGGGCGTAGCAGAAATCGATAACGCGTTTGAGCGTACGCTCGTTCTCGTCCGACCACAGACCCAGGCATCCCGGTGTGATGCGGCCTTCCGGCGACACATGGGTCGCTTCGGTGATCACCAGACCGCCGGCGCCCATGGAGAACTGACCGAGATGCATGAGATGCCAGTCGTTGGCATTTCCATCTTCGGAGAGATACTGACACATCGGTGCCACCACGATGCGGTTCGACAGAGTGACGTCGCGCATCGAGATCGGCGAAAACAGTTGGCTCATTGGGTTCCCTCTTGTTGTCCTGCCTCCCAGGCCGGGCGAACGTAACGGGTCCCGCCAGGGGGAGGAAGTGCCATGACGGCAAAGGTGTCTGTCGCGGAAATGAACCAGGTTCTGCAGGAGGACCTATCGTTCATGGGCAATCTGGGCGCCCGGTTCGAGGAGATGACCGACGGCCATGTGATCGCCCGTCTGCCGTATTCGGATGTTCTGCTGCGTCCCGGCGGCACGATCAACGGACCGGCGATGATGGGCTTGGCCGATGCCGTTCTATACGCTGTCGTGCTGTCGCGCATCGGCATGGTGAAGCTGGCGGTGACCACGAGCCTCACCGCCAATTTCCTGCGCCGCCCCAAGCCCGGCGACCTGATGGCGGTCGGCACGTTGATAAAATGCGGCCAGCGGCTCGCCTATGGTGAGGTGCTGCTGCATATTGACGGTCGTCCGGACGACCCGGTTTGTCACGTGACCGGCACCTATTCGATCCCACCCGCAGAGGAGCGATGAGCGGAACGATGAGCGGTCCCATCACCCTCTCCAGCGGCGCCGTCAGCGTCGTCGTCGAACCGGCTTTCGGTGGGCGGATCACCGCGTTCCGGCATGGCGACAAGAACATATTCGCGCCGGTTCCCGCGGATGGATCGCGCGATCTGGCGGCGCCGGCCTCCTGCGGCTGCTTCCCGCTGACGCCCTGGTCGAACCGGATCCGCGACGCGCGTCTCAGCCTGGAAGGCGAGACCTTCGACTTGGCCGCGACCGAGATACCGGCCGGTCACGCAATCCACGGCCACGGCCTGCGCCGGATCTGGAGCGCGGAATCGGACAACTCCGTCGCCCGGATGCACTACGCCCATACGGCTGGGGTCCAGGGCTGGCCCTGGTCCTATCGGGCGGCGCAGATCGTCGCGGTGGATGGCGACGGTATGACGGTCACGCTGTCGGTGCTGAACACGGGCGAGGGGGCGATGCCCGCCGGCCTTGGCTTGCATCCTTATTTTCCGAGGACCGCCGGGATGCGCGTGACCCTGCCGGTCGAGACCGCGTGGCCGCCGACCGAGGCAGGAAAATTTCCCGTCGCTGGAGGACAGCCGGTCCCGGTGGAACAAGATTTGCGCAATCCCGCACCGGTGCCGCTCGGCCTCGATCAGGGGTACGGGGGATGGGCGCGCACGGCGACCATCGCCTGGCCCGAAGCGGGAATGGCCGTGACAATGACCGGCGAGGGGCCGCTCGAACACGTGATCGTCTATACGCCGTCGCACCGCGACTACTTCTGCATCGAACCGGTGACCCATGCGATCGACGCCGCGAATCTGGCGGAGAATCAGGGGCTTGCGGGAACCGGCCACCGCATGCTGGCGGTCGGAGCGGAGTTGTCGGTTTCAGTGAGGTTTACGATAGAGGTATTATAATACCGCATACACAAGGTCTCTGATTTTTCGACGTTTTTTCCGCTTGATTTCGACCCCATCGCACGGCATAACCCGCGCTCCGTCGGCCGGGCTGTTTCCCGTGTCGGCTCCAGATATCCATGAACCTGGCTCTGTGCCTTGCGCACATGGCCGCTCGAGCAAGGGGACCGTGATGCGGACCTATTCGGCAAAGCCGAGCGAGATCGAGAAGAAGTGGCTTGTGGTCGATGCCGAAGGTCTCGTCCTCGGCCGGCTCGCCTCGATCGTCGCGAAATACCTGCGCGGCAAGCACAAGCCGACTTTCACCCCGCACATGGACTGCGGTGACAATGTCATCATCGTCAATGCGGAGAAGGTCAAGCTGACCGGCAACAAGCTGACGCAGAAGCAGTATTACTGGCACACCGGTCATCCGGGCGGCATCAAGTCGCGCCGGGCCGATCAGGTGCTCGCCGGCGCGCATCCCGAGCGCGTGGTGACCAAGGCAGTGCAGCGGATGATCACCCGCGGCCCGCTCGGTCGTCAGCAGATGTCCAACCTGCGGGTCTATGCCGGTGCGGAGCATCCGCATGAGGCGCAGCAGCCCGAGGTGCTGGACGTTGCGGCCATGAACCCGAAGAACGCGAGGTAAGCGATGTCGATGGAAACCGAGACCGCGTCGACTGAAGAGGCCCAGGGCCTCGACAAGCTGGCCGAGCTGCAGGCGGAGAATGTCGCCGCGCCGGTGGAGCCGAAGGTCGACAAGTTCGGTCGCTCCTATGCGACCGGCCGTCGTAAGAACGCGATCGCCCGAGTTTGGGTGAAGCGCGGCCAGGGCATTATCACCGTCAACGGCAAGCCGTCGGCCGAGTATTTCGCCCGTCCGGTGCTGCAGATGATCATCGACCAGCCGTTCGAGGCTGCCGAGCGGACCAGCCAGTTCGACGTGTTCTGCACGGTGACCGGCGGTGGTCTGTCCGGTCAGGCCGGCGCGGTGCGTCACGGTATCTCCCAGGCGCTGACCCTGTTCGAGCCGGGCCTGCGCCCGACTTTGAAGAAGGGTGGCTTCCTGACCCGTGACTCGCGTATGGTCGAGCGCAAGAAGTACGGCAAGGCCAAGGCCCGCCGGAGCTTCCAGTTCT
>JARGOG010000022.1:53155-65009 GCA_029212785.1 Thalassobaculaceae bacterium | reverse complement strand
GACCCCTACGATGTCAACGTAGTGCTCTCCCGCTGAGCTACGCGCCCACTTGTCCGGATATATGCACCCTCGGAAGGGCCGATCCGATAGCGGCATTGACGGGATCTCCATGCCGCGAGCGGCAGGTCTTAATGCCGCGACCCGCGCTTGGCAACCCAATTTTCGCCTCCCTGTCCAAGGCCGTACACGGACCCCGCAAAAGACCTTGCCCCGAGCCTTGCCCCGAGCCTTGTCACGGGCCTCGTCACGGATCGCGGTCCCGGCAACCAGGGCGCGGCGTCAAACCGGTGACAGCGGCGCCGTGTTGTTCTATCTCATAATCATGGACGAGCTTGCCGACAGCCTGCCCGAACCGACCGACGCCGGCGTGCCGACGGCTGCGGCCTCGCCAGAATCGCCCGATGGATCCGCCGCCCCAGCCACGACGTCGGCCACGGCGCCGGTCTCTATGGCCGCCGCCCGGGTATCAATGAGCGCCGGACCGCCAGTGGCGGCGTTCCGCGCGCCGGCGTTGTCCGGCCTCCTGCCCGACGCGCTGACATGCACCGGGGGCACGCCCGCATACGCCGGGGACACACCGCCCGTCCGGGTCCACCACCCGGTCCGCCAGACCCTGCCGATCGTCGTCTCGTCGCCGCATTCCGGGCGCGCCTATCCGGCCGACCTGCTGGCCCGCACGGGGCTCGACGAGCGCACGCTGCGCTCCAGCGAGGACAGTTTCGTCGACGAGTTGTTCGCCGCCGCCCCCGACCTCGGCGCGCCGCTGGTGGCCGCCACCTTCCCGCGGGTCTATGTGGACGCCAACCGCGAGCCCTACGAGCTCGATCCGGCGATGTTCTCCGACCCGCTGCCGGACTATGTCACCACGCGCAACGCGCGGATCGCCGCCGGCCTCGGCACCATCGCCCGGGTCGTCTCCAACGCCGTGCCGGTCTATGCCGGCAAGCTGGCCTTCGAGGACGCGGTGCATCGGATCGAAGGCTACTGGCGGCCCTACCATTGCGCCCTCACCGAAGCGATCGAGGCGACCCGCGACCGCTTCGGGTTCTGCATCCTGGTCGATGCCCATTCCATGCCGTCGAACGTGCACACCGTCGGGGCCGACGGCCGCAGCCAGCCGGTCGGCGATATCGTGCTCGGCGACTGCCACGGCACCAGTTGCTCGCCGGTCCTGACCAGCCGGGTCGAGCGCCTGCTCGGCCATCAGGGCTACCGCGTGCGGCGCAATGCGCCCTATGCCGGCGGCTACGTCACCCGGCATTACGGCCGTCCGGATCTCGGCATCCACGCGCTGCAGATCGAGGTCAAGCGCGGCCTCTACATGGACGAACGCCGCCTGGAGCGATCCACCGGCCTGAACCGGGTGGCGGCGGACATGCGCCGGGCGCTGTCCGGTCTCGCCACCTTCGATCCGCGCCGCCCCCTCGGCGACGCCGACTGAGCACCCGGAACCGGCCCGCACCACATTCTGGCACGCCGTTTGCTTTACCTCCGGCAAAGGAGGTCCGCCATGCCGTTTGTCCGTTCCCTGCCGATCCTGATCGCGCTTCTCGCATTCTTCGCCACACCGGCCCAGACCGCACCCGCCGCGCCGGTGACACCGGAAGCGCATGGCATCTGCGTGGCGGCGACGCGCCAGGCGGAGATCGACAACCACCTGCCGCCTTACCTGTTGGCCGCCATCTCGCTCGCCGAGACCGGACGCTGGAGCAGCGACACCAAGGCAAGCCTTGCCTGGCCGTGGACGGTGATGGCGGAGGGGGTCGGGCGATATCTGCCGACCAAGGAGGCCGCGATTGCCGAGGTGAGCCGCCTGCAGGCCCGTGGCATCACCAACATCGATGTCGGCTGCATGCAGATCAACCTGTACTATCACGGCGATGCCTTCGACAGTCTGGAGCACGCCTTCGACCCGGTCGCCAATGCCGAATACGCGGCGGCCTTCCTCGCCGATCTGAACAGCACGGCCCGGTCCTGGACCAAGGCGGTCGCCCAGTATCATTCCCGCGACGAGGACCGGGGCGCCTACTACCAGAAGAAGGTCTATGCGCTGTGGTTCGACCAGCGCGACCATCTGGTGGCGAGCGCCGACGGAGCGCCGCTCGTCCACAGCTCGGTCGCCCGCCAGCGGATGATCGAGCGCGACGCCCTGCTTGAGGAGCGGGCCAAGAAGGCCGAGCAGCAGCGGATCCGCGCCGCCGCCCGGTCCGCAAACGTCGCCTTCCTGCAACGCCAGGCCGCCCTCACCGAAGCCCGGGACGCAGCCGCGTTCGAATCCCGCAAGGCCAAGGCCCTGGCGGCGTTCCGCGAAATGAAGGCGAAGCGCGAGGCGGCGAAGCGGGGCGGGTGACCGTCACCGACGATCGCCCTACATCCATCGGCGACCTCAAACCAGTTCGAACAGCGCCCTGATGCGGTCGAGATCCGCGGGCGCGGCAACAACCGCCAACGCGATTTCAGTATCGTCTGCCGACCGGTCAACCGCCGGCAGGACGATGTGCGGTCGGCCGGCAATGACGCGGTTGCACCCGAACAGGGTCGTATCAACGCCGCTGACATAGTAGTCGTCGAGGACGATGATCCGTGTGCCCACCAGATTGGCGATGTCTGAGGCAATGGTCTCCACCGAATGGCCACCGTCGACGAAAGCGAAGTCGGCCTGTCTCTGGCGCATCGTGCTGCGGGTGTCCCCCTTAATAAGTTCGACGGAGAATCCGGAATTCAGTTCCGCGAACCGGCTGAGGCGTTGGCGTACATCGGTGAAGGAGACGCGCGATTTGCCGTTGAGCTCGCGCGTGTCGGTGCTCTCGTCGGCCTCTTCGAAAAGATCGTAGCCGGTATAGGACACCACCTCGCGATGGCGAAGCGCCTGGGTTGCCATCTGGATCGCCCGGCCGCCATTCCATGTTCCGACCTCGACAATCGAGGACGGCGGAAAAGCATCGATCAGCCTCAGGATTTGGCCATACCGGTTGGGACCGGCGCCGGCGGTCGCCTCCGTCCCCTTGAAATGGGTCATATAGCCGCCGAGCGGGCTTTCCAGAAACGGATCGCTGCTGATGGCGTCCTTGCTGAGGTTGTTGCAAACGATCTTCCCTTGGGCCGCAAAGACCGACCGGGTCACGTCGAAAATCTCGCAGTCGTGCCAGGCGTTGAGATTGAATATCTCGCCGGTCAGGTAGAACCGCTCCATGGTGCGGAAAAATTCGCCCATCTCCGGATGCTCGAGATCGAAGCAAAGGAAGCCCGTCTCGGAATGCCGACCGCCCCGTCCGAGATAAGCGACCGCCGCGTCCCCCGGCAGCACGTCGTCGACCAGCGAGGCCGGAACTGCGCGGCGGGTTTCGATGTCGCCGTCGAGCCATATCAGGTAGCGGGTCGACACGCGGCGTCGAGCATCGAACATCGCGAACATCTTGTGGGCGAAGCGAACTGCGTCGAAATTGTAGTTGTAGCCTCCATCGACCCGCCCAGTAGTCTGCGGTTGGTTCGAATAGTGGTTCTTGAAGACCATCAGATTGCGCGACGCCGACGGCAGATCAACGGTCTGAATGCGATCCGATGGCGGCGCCAATTCGAAGCCTTCGCTGTACACAATCAGCGAGACGTCCGTGTCCCAATGCCGATCGAACGAGTCGATGAATTTGCGCCCGTAAGTCTCCAGGCCATTGGCATTGAACGTCGTGATGGCGGTTATGGATCGCATTTCTTCACCCGACCGAAAATTTCGATGCTAGCTATAGGCAAGTGCGCCGGGAAACTCCAGGCGTTCGGCGGGCGTGAAGGCCCCGGATCCCAGCAAAGTCGGAGTTCTGCTTGGCCATCAACCTGAACGACTACGAACGCAGCGAGCACTCCCAGAACGGCGAGGATGGGATTATCGCCAAGCTGGTCGAAGTCCTCGGCATCACTGGTCAAACGTTTCTGGAGATCGGCGCCTCGGATGGCGTCCAGAACAACTCCATGGCGCTGATTGAACGCGGCTGGCGCGGCGCGGCGGTCGATATGTCGCCGCGGAACACTGAAGCCTTCAAAACCCGACTGGCGACGGCAGGCAAACTGGATGACGTGCAGGTCGTCTGCGGTCGGGTGACCTGGGCGAATGCGCCGAAGCTCATAGCTCAGATGAAATGGCCGCGCCCGACCTTGCTGTCCCTCGACATCGACAGTATCGACTACTATGTCGCCAAGCGCCTTCTGGACGATGGAATGCGGCCCGACATCGTAGTGTGCGAGTACAATCCGTTCCTCGGCTCGGACCCAATCACCGTCGATTACGCCGAGGAATTCGCCAGATACGCCTTCCAGCCGGAGTTCGGGCTTTACTACGGGGCGTCGCTGAACGCCTGGAAGCATCTGTTCGGCACAGCCGGTTACCAGTTCCTATGCGTCGACACCACCGGCGTTAACGCGTTTTTCGCCGCCGGACATCTGCCCGTCGAGCCGCTCTCGGGCCTTGCCTTCGCCTATACCCAGACCTTCACCGCGAAGTACCGATTGACCGGCGAAGAGCTTTCGGCGGCGCTTCTCAACAACGCCTCGCTACGATTCGTCGACGTCCTGACGGAGGACGTCGACACGATCGCGAGAGCCGCCATGCATAAACCGTCATAACGGCCGGGCGGCGTTGTGCGGCCGCTCACCCCCGCAGCGCTTCGTTCTCCGGGTCGTATGGGCTCTCCGGGATGATTAGCGCCGGCCGCAGCTCGCCCATCACCCGGACCTGACAGGCGCGGCCGATTTCGGCGAACTCGGTCTTCACGTATCCGAGCATCAGCGACTTCCCGACGTGATGGCCGTAGCCGCCGGCGGTGCCGCGGCCGACCACCTCGCCGTCCATGAACACCGGCTCGTTGCCGAAGCTGTCAGCGTCGTCGGCGTCGATCTCGATGGTGCAGTAGGTGTTCGGCACCCCCGCCTCCTGCTGACGGGTCAACGCGTCACGGCCGGTGAAATCACCCTTGTTGAGCCGCACGAAGCGGTTGAGCCCGGCCTCCAGCGCCGAGTTCTCGGCATTGAGGTCGGTGCCCCAGAGCCGGTAGCTTTTCTCCAGGCGCATGCTGTCCATGGCTCGCATGCCGACCAGACCGATATCGAACTCCCTACCGGCCTCCATCAGCGCGTCGTAGAGATGCGCCTGATACTCGATCGGGTGGTGCAGCTCCCAGCCGAGCGAGCCGACGAAATTGACCCTGAGCGCCCGGACGGTTGGACACCAGCCGAGCGGGATGTCCTGCACCGTCAGCCAGGGGAATGCCGCATTGGAGACATCGGCATCAGCGAGCTTCTCCATCACCTTGCGGGCGTCCGGGCCGGCCAGCACCAGCACGCCATACTGGGTGGTCAGGTCGGAGAGAATGACCGAGCCGTCTCGCGGCAACTGTTTCACCAGGAAATCCCAGTCGTAGTCGTGACCCGCGCCTGGTCCGACCAGGTAGAACCGCTCGCCATACAGCCCGTCCGGCAGGCGCGAGATAGTGAATTCAGAGCGGATCGAACCCGACGGGTTCAGCGCATGGCTGAGGCTCATGCGGCCGATCTTCTTCGGGATGATGTTGGCCACCATGTGGTCGAGCCAGGCGCGCGCGCCCGGGCCCTCGACCATGTATTTGGCGAAGGAGGAGAGCTCCAGCAGGCCGACCCGCTCGCGCATCGCCGCCACCTCGTTGCCCACATGGCCGAACCAATTCGAGCGGCGGAACGAATACGCGTCCTTGCGCTCGACCCCTTCGGGCGCGAACCAGTTCGGCCGCTCCCAGCCGAAACGGGCGCCCCACACGGCGCCAGCCGCGTCGAGCCGACCGTGGATCGGCACGGTCTTCGCCGGACGCCCGGCCGCGCGCTCCTCCATGGGAAAGTGGTTGAAGAAGACGTGCTCGTACGCCTCCTCGTTCTTGATCTTGGCGAAGTTCTTCGAGACCACGCCGAAGCGCCGCGGATCGACGCCGATCATGTCCACGGATGGTTCGCCGTCGACGATCCAGTTGGCGAGTTGCCAGCCCGCACCACCGGCCGCGGTCACGCCGAAGCTGTGGCCCTCGGACAGCCAGAAATTGGGCAGGCCGAAGGCCGGACCGACCATGGGATTGCCGTCGGGCGTGTAGGAGATCGGCCCGTTGACGATGTCCTTGATGCCGGCGGTCTCGAAGGACGGGACCCGGCTCATGCAGGCCTCGACATGCGGCATCAGACGTTCCAGATCGCCCGGGAACAGGTCCTTCTCGAAGGTCGACGGCACACCGTCGACGAAACAGGCCGGCGCGAAGCGTTCATACGGGCCGAGGATCCAGCCCATCCGTTCCTCGCGGAAATAATACTGGTTGTCCGATTCCCGCAGCACCGGCAGTTCCGGATTGCCGGCCTCGCGATATGCTTTCAGCGTCGGATCGACATCGGTGACGATGTACTGGTGCTCGACCGGAATCGCCGGAATCTGAAGGCCAACCATCAGTGCGGTCTGCCGCGCGTAATTGCCGGTGGCCGACACCACATGCTCGCAGCGGATCGAGCCCTTGGACGTCTGAACGATCCACTCGTTGTTCTCGCGTTCGATGCCGGTGACTTCGGTGTGTTGGTGGATCGCAGCGCCGTGCATGCGCGCGCCCCTGGCCAGCGCCATGGTGACGTCCACCGGCGCGATGTGACCGTCGGTCGGGTGCCAGAGCGCACCGACCAGGCCCTCGGCATTGATCAGGGGCCAGAGCTTCTTGATCTCGTCGACACCGACCAGATGGCATTCGACGCCGATGGTCTCCGCCGTGCACTGGTAGTTGCGGTACTCGTCCATACGGTCGCGGTTTGTCGCGAGTCGCAGGTTGCCGACCCCATGGAAGCTGACGTCCTGACCGGTCTCGGCTTGCAGGGTCTTGTAGAGCTCGACCGAGTACTGGTGGAGCTGGCCGACCGAGTAGCTCATGTTGAACAGCGGCAGCAGGCCGGCGGCGTGCCAGGTAGAGCCCGCGGTCAGCTCGGTGCGCTCCAGCAGCACGCAGTCCGACCAGCCCTTCTTGGCGAGATGGTAGAGCGCACTCACTCCGACGACACCCCCGCCAATCACGACGACCCGAGCCGTATCCTTCATCTCCGCCTCCCCAAACAGCGCCGGACCAATCGCCCGCCGGAGCGCAGAGTGCCGTCGATCGAAAGCCGGTCCCGACACGTAGGCGACGGTCGCGTGTCGGATTTGCGGCAATGGCGCGGGATTGAGCCGTTCACACGCCCGTCTCATTTCGCAGTGCAACGCCGCGCTTTACAGCCCGCTCAGCATTGCCTTAGGGTTTCGCGAAACAAAGGGCACGCAATGTCGTGCCGAACAGGGCGCGTTGTTTTAGGGAGAACGGCGCAGCCAGAGTCTAGGGTGGCAGGGGGACATGGCGGGAAAAAAGACGCCGTTCGTCCAATTCGTAGAGGTCCAGAAGACCTATGACGGGGAGATCCTCGTCGTTAAAGACCTCAATCTTGATATTCAGGCTGGCGAATTCGTGACGATGCTCGGACCTTCGGGATCCGGCAAGACAACTTGTTTGATGATGCTCGCCGGGTTCGAGACGCCGACCGAGGGCACGATCATGCTCGGCGGACGGGAGCTGAACCACGTGCCGCCGCATAAACGCGGCATCGGCATGGTGTTCCAGAACTATGCTCTCTTCCCGCACATGACCGTGGCCGAGAATCTGGCGTTTCCACTCCAGGTCCGGAAGATGTCGAAGTCCGACACCGAGGCCAAGGTGCAGCGCGCTTTGGACATGGTTGAGCTCGGGGCCTTCGGCGGACGCCGACCGGGTCAGCTTTCCGGCGGTCAGCAGCAGCGCGTGGCCCTGGCCCGCGCCCTGGTGTTCGAGCCGGATCTGGTGCTGATGGACGAGCCGCTCGGCGCGCTCGACAAGAATCTGCGCGAGCAGATGCAATACGAGATCAAGCACATCCACGAGCAGCTCGGGATGACGGTCGTGTATGTGACTCACGACCAGTCCGAGGCGCTGACGATGTCGGACCGGATCGCCGTGTTCAACGACGGCAAGATCCAGCAGCTCGCCCCGCCGCCCGATCTGTACGAGCGGCCGGACAACGCCTTCGTCGCCGCCTTCATCGGCGAAAACAACCGCCTGCGCGGCACGGTGAAGGAAGTCAACGGAACCGGCTGCACCGTCGACGTCGACGGTCACATCATTCAGGCGCTCAGCATCGGCCACGAGGGTGTTGGATCGCGCACCACGCTGTCGCTGCGTCCGGAGCGCGTGATGCTCGATCCGGCTCCCGGATCCATGCCGAATGTGTTCGACGCGACCGTCGAGGAACTGATCTATCTCGGCGATCACATCCGAACACGAGTGAGCACCTGCGGCGATGACGAGTTCATCGTCAAAGTGCCGAATTCCCACGCCAAAGCCTCGCTGAGCCGCGGTCAGAAGGTTCAGGTCGGCTGGGCCCTGGATGATTGTCGCGCGCTCGACGCGTGATTTCCTCCAGTTGGGAGTACGGGCCGGTCGCGACCCCCGTCCGGCCCAGGAACATAGAGACTTCAGGGGCAGTCGCCGGAAAAATCCGGCACAACACAGGGAGACTTGTTCAATGAACCATATTTTGAAGTCGGCAGGGGTCGCGGCGGTAGCGCTTGCGGCGCTCGGCTACGCCGGCACCGCCTCTGCGGAAACCCTGACCATCGTGTCTTGGGGTGGCGCCTATACCAAGAGCCAGGTCGAGGCCTACCAGAAGCCGTGGATCGCCAAGACAGGCGATACCATCAACTCCGAGGACTACAACGGCGGTCTTGCCGAGGTTCGCGCCCAGGTCGAGGCCGGCAACGTGACCTGGGATCTGGTCGATGTCGAGCTGTCGGACGCCGTCCGCGGCTGTGACGAAGGCATCCTGGAGCCGCTTCCGGTCGAAGACCTGCCGACGGCTCCGGACGGCACACCGGCCAGCGAAGACTTCATCGCCGGTACCTTGCACGAGTGCGCGGTCGGCCTGATCGTGTGGTCCACCGTCTATGCCTACGACACCACGAAGTTCTCGGCCCCGCCGATGACCATCGCCGACTTCTTCGACCTGGAGAAGTTCCCGGGCAAGCGCGGCATGCGCAAGACCCCGAAGGCAAACCTGGAAATGGCCCTTCTGGCCGACGGCGTGCCGGCTGACGAGGTCTACGAGGCGCTGTCGACCCCGGAAGGCGTGAAGCGCGCCTTCGCGAAGCTCGACACCATCAAGGACGACACCATCTGGTGGGAAGCCGGCGCCCAGCCGCCGCAGCTTCTGGCCGACGGCGAAGTCGTGATGACCACCGCCTATAACGGCCGTCTGTTCAACGCGATCGTGAACGAGAAGAAGCCGTTCGAGATCGTCTGGGACGGTCAGGTCTGGGACATCGACCTGTGGGTGATGCCGCGCGGCACGCCGAACAAGGAGCGCGCCTGGGAGTTCATCAAGTTCTCCAGCGACACCCAGCGCCTCGCCGACCAGGCGAAGTACATCTCCTATGGCCCGGTTCGTAAGTCCTCGTTCGACGAGGTCCTGCCGGAGATGCAGCCGCACATGCCGACGGCTCCGGCGAACTTCAAGAACCCGCTGCAGAACGATTTCGAGTTCTGGGCGGATTACGGCGACGAGTTGAACGAGCGCTTCAACGCCTGGCTCGCCAGCTGACATCTTTTGGGGGGAGCGGGTTGCCGCTCTCCCCGCCTCTTATTCGTTAGACCCTTTCTCGTCGCTCAGTTGAGCACCCGACACACCCGATAGCGGGAGATCCGGATGGCGGAGGCTGTACAAGGCTCGGGACCGTCGCCAACTGCCCCCAAGCAGATGACGATGGCCGACGGCACGCCGCTTAAGGTGGCGCTGGCCCGCGCGACCCGGCGCAGCAAGATCCGCGCCCTGCTGCTGGTCGCCCCGCTGCTGGTGTTCATCCTGATCACCTTCATCTTCCCGATCGTCGACATGCTGATGCGCAGCATCGACAATCCCGAAGTGAATGAAGCCATCCCGCTGACCGTTGCCGAACTCGACCGGTGGGACGGCGAAGGCATGCCGCCGAGCGCCGTGTTCTCTGCCTTTGTCCAGGAAATGGGCGACCGCAGCGACGAGCAACGCCGGAATCTCGGCCGGATGGGTGCGCGCCTGAATTACGAGGACGGCGGATTTCGCTCGCTCGTCAACAAGTCGCAGCGCGCCGCCGCAAAGATTCAGGACGCCCCCCTGCAATTCGCCCTGGTCGGCTTCGACAAGGGCTGGGAGGACAAGAAGACCTGGCCGACCCTGGACACGCTGGCCGAAACAGCCGACTTCGCCGACGTCCTGCCGACGACCGCCGAACAGCTCCGCGCCTGGGAGACCGGGTCGTCGCCCTTCGCCGAGAAGGTGCCGGGGGCCGAGACCTTCTCGACGATCCTGTCCGAACTGGCGACCGCCGCCGGCAACGGATCGCTGGACCGCCTGCTGCCTGTGATCAAGGCCGAGAACAAGAAGCTCGCCACGCTGATCGAGAAGACCGGCGCACAGGCGGGCGACATCGAGGCCAATCCGCTCCGCTACGCGCTGATGGGCGTCGACAAGGCCTGGGGCCAACCGGATACCTGGAAGACAATCAAGAACGTCTCCTCGCCGGTGACCGCCAGCTACTATCTGAACGCGGTCGACCGCACCTACGATTCCGACGGCAACATCGTGATGCAGCCGGAATGGAAGCAGATCTACGTCCATCTGTTCATGAAGACGATCTACGTCTCGCTCGGGGTGACGCTGGCCTGCCTGATCCTGGCCTATCCGATCTCCTACCTGCTGGCGACGCTGCCGAGCTCGAAGGGCAATCTGCTGCTCATCCTGGTGCTGCTGCCGTTCTGGACGTCCCTGCTGGTGCGCACGACCTCGTGGATCGTGCTGCTGCAGACCCAGGGCGTGATCAACGACACGCTGGTCTTCCTCGGATTGATCTCCGACGATAACCGGATCGAGATGATCTACAACATGACCGGCACGATCATCGCCATGACCCACATCCTGCTGCCATTCATGGTGCTGCCGATGTACTCGGTCATGAAGACGATCTCGCCGAGTTACATGCGGGCCGCCCGCTCTCTCGGCGCCAACCCGTTGATCGCCTTTGTGCGGGTGTACATGCCGCAGACCGTGCCCGGCATCGGCGCCGGCTCGATTCTCGTGTTCATTCTGGCGATCGGTTACTACATCACGCCCGCCCTGGTCGGCGGTCAGGATGGACAGCTGATCTCCAACTTCATCGCCTACCACATGCAGAAGTCGCTGAATTGGGGCCTGGCGGCCGCGCTCGGAACGGTTCTGCTAAGCGGCGTGCTGGTGCTGTACTGGCTGTACGACCGGCTGGTCGGCATCGACAACATGAAGCTCGGCTGAGCGGAGGGACGGCGACATGGCGATTCCCAGCTACGCGGGTCCCCTGGAGCGGGTCTGGTACTACCTCTACCGGCTCATCTGCACCGCGATCTTCGTCTTCCTGATCGTGCCGATCATCGTGATCATTCCGCTCTCCTTCAACGCGGAGCCGTACTTCACCTTCACGCCGGAGATGCTGCGGCTCGACCCGGAGGCGTTCTCCCTGCGTTGGTACGCCGACATCATCAACAACGAGCAGTGGCTGCATTCGATCAAGAACAGCTTCATCGTCGGCATCGCCTCGACGCTCGTGGCGACCTCCCTCGGCACCCTCGCCGCGCTGGGGCTCTCCCGCGCCGAACTGCCGGCGAAGAGCCTGATCATGGGCATCCTGATCTCGCCGATGATCGTGCCGCTGATCATCACCGCGGCGGCCATGTTCTTCTTCTACTCCGCCCCGTTCGGCACCGAATACGCCCTTGCCCAGACCTATACCGGCGTGATCCTGGCG
>JARGOG010000022.1:0-53145 GCA_029212785.1 Thalassobaculaceae bacterium | reverse complement strand
TTGGCACGCCCTTCGTGGTGATCACGGTCACCGCCACCCTGGTCGGCTTCGACAAGAACCTGATCCGCGCTTCCAACAGCATGGGCGCCGACATGCCGACCACCTTCTTCAAGGTGATCATGCCGCTGATCCTGCCGGGGGTGATCTCCGGCGCGCTGTTCGCCTTCGTCACCTCGTTCGACGAAGTCGTGGTCGTTCTGTTCATGGCCGGCTTCGAGCAGCGCACCATCCCGCGGCAGATGTGGGCCGGCATCCGCGAGCAGATCAGCCCGACGATCCTGGCCGTGGCCACCCTGCTGATCATCGTGTCGACCATGCTGCTGGCGACCATCGAAATTCTGCGTCGGCGTAACGAGAAGATGCGGGGCGTGACTTACTGAATATTCAGCCCGGCTTGTCGCGACTCATTCGCAATAAGTCGCTGGACATTTGCCTGACGGACGCTCATATCTACTGCGAACCGCCACGCCTGGAGGCAGGGCCATGTATCGCGACAATTCACTTGTTCCCAAGGAAGCCATCCGCCTCGCCGCTCTCGGTCTGCTGGCCGAAGGCGACCGGGTCTACAGCGATCTCGCCGCCGAGGTCCGGGAATTCGCCGCGCGCGTCGTCGGCCCGTCGCTTGATCTGCTCGGGACGTCGATCGAACTGCTGAAATTCGAAGGCCTGATCGAGGCGGTTCCGGGCCAGGGCTCCGGTGACGGTGCCCTGCTGCGGTTGAGCGACGAGGGTCGCGAGGCGCTGGCCGGCTACCTGACGGCCTCTCTGCGCCCCGGATTCTCCGACCTGAACAAGCTGGTCCTGGCGCTCAAACTGCGCTTCATCGACCAGCTCGATGCCGAGGGCCGGGACGAGCAACTGCATGCGCTCGAGGTCATGTATCAGGGCGAACGGGCCCGGCTGGCCGACCTCTCCGCCCATGCGGAATGGGGCGGCGGGCTGCTGGACGACTGGCTCGACCACGAGATCAACCAGATCGACCGCCGCATCGAGTGGGTGCGCGGGCTGCGGGGCTGACGCTCTCCGGATTACACTCACCGAGATCGTCGAGAGACCCGCGCGCCGGCTATTCGGCGGCGGCTGACGCGCCAGACCGCGCCATGGCCTGGCGGATGAATCCGGCGATCCACGCGCCCATGTCGGCGTGGTCGAGCGGCTTTTCCAGCGAGCTCTTACCGGCTGCGAAGACCTCCGCGCCGACCCGTTCGCGGCGCAGATCCAGCAGGCGGTTGACGATGGGGATGTTCATTTCCGGGTGGCCCTGGAAGGTCAGCACCCGGTCGCCGATCCGCAGCATGGCGTTCGGGCAGAAGTCCGTGCCGGCCAGCACCACAGCCCCGTCCGGCACCGCCACCACCTGATCCTGATGGCTGACCACGACATTCGGCATGTCGGGACCGCCGGTCATCCAGGGTTCGCGCTGCAGCACCGGATGGGTATGCACGCCGATGCCCCAGCCCTTCTCCGATTTCGCCACCTTCCCTCCCAACGCCTGAGCGATGAGCTGATGGCCGAAGCAACCGCCGATCAGCACCTTGCCGGCGGCGACGGCGTCGCGCACGAACTGCTCGGCCCGGCGGATCCAGTCCAGGTCCTCGTAGACCCCGTGCGGGCTGCCGGTGAAGACATAGACGTCGTAGGCATCGACCGACGCCGGAAACACGCCGTCGATGATCATCGATCCGGCGAAACTGGCTTCCGGCAGGTGCGGCGCCAGCAAGTTTCGGAACATGTCGAGATAGGGGTCCAGCACGTCCTTGAGATCAGGCCCGACATGGGCGCAGACCATCACGCAAATCCGCATTTCTCGTCCCTCCCCTAAAGGATGTGCTGGCCGCCGGTCACGAAGATCTCGGTGCCGGTAACATAGGCGCTGTCGTCGCTGCACAGATAGTAGATCGCGCCGGCGACGTCCTTGGGTTGCCCCAGCTTCTGCAGTGGAATGCGCGGGATCAGCACCTCGGTCTCCGGCGACAGCATCGCGGTCTCGATCTCGCCGGGTGCGACCGCGTTCACCCGCACGCCGAGCTCGGCAAATTCGTTCGCCATCTCCCGGGTCAAGGCCGACAGGGCGGCTTTCGAGGTCGAGTAGGCCGAGCCGGCGAACGGGTGGATCTCGTGACCGGCGATGGAGGTGATGTTGACGATCGCCCCCTTACCCCGGTGCAACGCCGCGGCGAACCCACGCGCCAGCTTCAGCGGCGCGAAGAAATTCACCTCGAACACCCGGTGCCAAGCCTCCAGATCGCCATTCAGGACGCCGAGCCGTTCCTTGAACGCGGATTTCGGCGACCAGCCGGCATTGTTGACCAGCGCGTGCAGCGGTTGGTCGCCGATCCACTCGTTCGCTTCGTCGATAAAGGCATCCAGGCTCTTGGGATCCGACAGGTCGGCGGAGATGTGCCAGGCCCGATCGGGATCGCGCAGGCACTCCGCCGGCGGCGCATCGCGCGAGCAGGTCAGCAGCCGCCAGCCGCGCTGGACGAAGATCTGGACGGTGGCGTGGCCGATCCCCCGGCTCGCGCCGGTGAGCAGCATGAGTTTTGAGTCGTCTGACATGGCCGGAGCCTATCCCCAACCGCGGGGGCCGTCACGTCCCTCAGCATGTCTGAACGGGTCATTTTCCGACCCATCCGGTCGGGGCCCAGTCCGCCGATGGATCCGGCGCGCGACCCGGTGTTCCGGCACCGGCACGATCAGCGCCGACCGAGCGCCTCCAACAGCCAGGACACGGTCTCTGATGCCGCGTCCTTAGCGCTCTCCGCGGTCACGAACCGGAGGGCCGAGTGATACTGTACGGGCGTCCAGACACCCCCATCCTCGGGATCTCGACGGAACTCCTCGAAGCCGAAACTGCCGTCAGGGCGCGAGAACAGATCGACGCAGCGGTCGTGCTCGCGGTTCTCGACACTGTCGAAGACCAGCCAACCTTCCTCAAGCCGTCGCGACATCTCCCGTCCCGCCTCGGCGCTAACGGACGCTTACGACACGGAATGTCAGCAAATCGCCGTCATGTTCGGTGATCGATACGTATTCGCCCTCGACGAAATGATGGCGATCGAACTTGAAGATCGGCTCCTCGTCGTCCTCGTCCATGCTGTCGTAATGGAACATCCAGCGGTTTCCGCGGCGATGGACGAGATGCCCTTTCTCCTCGGCCTCGCCGCCCCAGAACCGGCGGAAGGTGCAGTCCTTGCGCACCTCCGGCCAGGCGTCCTGATCAAGCGAACCGTCCTCCGTCAGCGGCGCCTTGAACTCGTAGCCACGCGCCGCGCTGCCCTCGGGAAATTCGGGGCTGCGCCCCAGTTCCAGGCGAATAGTTCGCACACTCATTCCGCTATTCCCTCGGTTGTTTTTTATTCTTATCGGGCCAGCATCATGGGCACCGAACCCGCGGTCAAGGCGTCGTCAGTGACGCCGCCCATCACGAATTCCCGCACCCGGCTGTGGCTGTAGGCCCCGATCAGGATCAGGTCGGCATGCTGTTTGCCAGCCTCGACTTCGAGCGTCGCCGCCACACCCGCCTTGTCCATCTTCGCGATCACCGCATCGGCTTCCACGCCATTGGCCCGCAGCGTGACCACCAGCTCTTCCGGGTTTGCGGCGACGTCACCGTCATCGACGGTCAGGACCACCACCCGCTTTGCCCGGGCGAGCAACGGCATCGCCATGGACACCGCTCGGGCGGCTTCGGCCGAACCGTTCCAGGCAATGAGGATTGTCGTGGCGATCGTCTCGATGTCCGCATCGGGAACCAGGATCACCGGACGGCCCGCCTCCATGACCGCGACCTCCAGAAGACCGGCGCGATCCGGGGTGACATCCGTCGGCGCGCGGCCGCAGATCACGGCGTCGCTGACGCGTTCGGCGGCGACCTCGACACCGGGCACCGGCCCGACAAGTTTGTCGAAACCGGCCGTCAGGCCTCCGGCGCCCGGGGCGCCCCCGACCGTCGCACCGGCCGCCGAGGCCCAGTCATCGAATGTCTTCTTCGCCTTATCTTCGCGTTCCTTGGCGCCTTTTTCCGCGGCGGTCATGAGTTCGTCGATCATTGTCGCGCCGAAGCCTTCGCCGACGATCGGGAGCACGTCGCGCGGATCGCGGCACAGCACCCGCGCATCGACATATCCGCCGGCCTCCGCGAGCAGCTTACCCGCCGCATTCAGCGCGGCGCGGTCGCCAAGTTCTCCCAGCAGCGGAACAAAGATCCGTTTCATTTCATGCCTCCATGGCCGAAAACCGATTGGGCGGTCGCCCTCTCGTATGTGGAGGCTAGGCCGGCTTCTGCAAACCGACATTGATGCAGATCAACCGGCGAGCACCACCGGGAACGGGCTCAGGGGAACAGGCGCTGCACACTCCACGGTGCGCCGGCGGCCTGGCGGGAGAACGCGAACCGGTCATGCAGACGGAAGGGGCCGTCGTGCCAGAATTCGATCTTCAGCGGCGACAGCCGGTAGCCGGACCAGTAGGGCGGACGCGGCACCGTCTCCTCAGGATATTCCGCGCCGAAGCGGTCGACGGCCTGCATCAGCGTGGCCCGGTCGGCGAGCGGTCGCGACTGCTGCGATGCCCAGGCGCCGAGCCGGCTGTTGCGCGGCCGACTTTCGTAATAGGCGTCCGCCTCGGCCGACGTGACCGGGGTGATGGCCCCCTCAAACCGCACCTGGCGACGCAGAGATTTCCAGTGGAACAGCAGGGCCGCGAAGGGATTGGCCGTCAGTTCCCTCCCCTTCTGGCTCTCGGTGTTGGTGTAGAAGACCACGCCCGCGTCGTCGAAATCCTTCATCAGGACGATCCGGGCCGACGGCCGGCCGTCCGATCCGGCGGTGGCCAGCGTCATCGCGTTGGCATCGTTGACCTCGCTCGCCTCCGCGTCGGCGAACCAGAGCCTGAACTGCTGGAACGGATCATCCGTCTGCGGCTCGAAGATGGGCTTGTCGTCACTCATCGTCAGATCCCTTCGATGCGATTGGCCTGGGGCTTAAATAGCGCCTGACTGACGCCATATTTAGCATTGAATGATCAGAAAATTCGCCGAAGCGACGGAATATCGCGGCAATCGGATGGGTCCAACCTGCGACGGAATGTCGTGGCCCGTGCGTTCTTAGCTGCGAGTTCCGCGATCTCCGGGCCCGGTGCGACATCCGCACGGGTCCGGATGGGGAATTTAGGGGAATCCGCCCGGCTAGAATCCGCCGGGCCAATGCGAAAGGTATCAGAATCATGTTCCGCAAGACCGCAGTCGTTTCCGTTATCGCTCTCAGTCTCGGCCTTGGCGCCTGTGCGGACACGGGAGTGAAGCAGACCGGCGGCGCCGTGCTCGGCGGCCTCGGCGGCGCCGTCGCCGGATCGCAGTTCGGCCAGGGCAAGGGCCAGCTTGCCGCGGTTGCCGCCGGCACGCTGCTGGGTGCGCTGATCGGCAGCGAGGTCGGCAAATCGCTGGACCGCGCCGATAAGGCCGCCCTGGCCAACACGACTCAGACGACGTTGGAGAACCAGCCGAGCGGCGCCAGTTCGACCTGGAGCAATCCCGATTCGGGCAACCACGGCAGCGTGACGCCGACCCGCACCTATCAGACCAACGCGGGCCAGTACTGCCGCGAGTACCAACAGACCATCGTGGTCGGCGGCCGCTCCGAGCAGGCGTTCGGAACAGCGTGTCGTCAGCCGGACGGGTCCTGGAAGGTCGTCAACTGAGACCAGGAACCGCCCCCTCTGCACAAACGCTTGATCCGGGACGACCTCTGATCAGACACTCACGCCTTGAGTGTCTTTATGAGGGTTCTCTCGCAATGGCGAGACGCGTGGCCACGTCCCGGATCATGTCGATCAACCATCCGCCGGCAGGAGTCGGCGGATGAGCGATCCGTACAAGGTCCTAGGCGTCAGCCAGTCGGCCGGTCAGGACGAGATCAAGGCCGCCTACCGCAAACTCGCCAAGAAGTATCACCCTGATCTCAACCAGGGCGATGACGCGATCGCGCTCAAATTCCAGGAAGTCAGTTCGGCCTATGACCTGCTGGGCGACCCGACCAAGCGCAAGCGCTACGACCGCGGCGAGATCGACCTCGAGGGCCGCGAACGTCGCGGTCGCGGCAGCTTCTGGAGCAAAGGCTGGAAAGCGCGCAGCGGCCAACCCGGCGGCGGCCCCGGCTCGGGCAGGAGCAGCACCTTCAATTTCGACGACGAGTTCGACGGCGATGCTGGCAGCGGCGATCCGATCGAAGAAATTCTCAAGCAGTGGCGCGCCAGCAAGCCCGGCGCCGCTGGGCCAACATCCGGCGGCGGCGCCCGTGCCGCGCCCCGCCGTAATTCCCAGGACCTGCGCTATCGCCTGAAAGTCCCGTTCGTCGAAGCTATCACCGGGATCAAAAAGCGGGTCACGCTCAGCGACGGCAAGGTGGTCAACCTGACGATCCCGCCGGCGACCGAGGACGGCACCGTGCTGCGGCTCAAGGGACAGGGCAAACCGGCCAGCGGCGCCCTGCCCGGCGGCGACGCCTATCTCGAACTCAGCGTCGAAGGGCACCCGCATTTCAGCCGCGACGGCAACGACATCCTGCTCGACCTACCGATCACCCTGCAGGAGGCAATCGTCGGCGCCAGCGTGACAGTACCGACGGTGCACGGATCGGTGTCGCTGAAAATTCCGAAGGGATCGAACGGCGGCAAGCGCATGCGCCTGCGCGGCAAGGGCGTGCCGGCGAAAGGCGCCGACAGCGAGCCGGGCGATCAATACGTCACGCTGCGCATCGTACTGCCGGACAATCCAGACGCCGACCTTACCCAGTTCATCGAGAAATGGGGCGCCACCCACGCCTACAATCCGCGCAAACACCTGAGCTGATCGGCGCCGGGTCGGTCGACCCGACGCAGACCCCGCGTCGTTTCCCTCACTCCTTGACGCCCCCCGCCTCTGGGCGCAGCGGCATGCTGATGACACCGGCGTCCACCAGGTCCGAGGTCCGCTCGTCAATCGACGCATCGATCACCTCGGCGAGCGACACACCGAGCAGCTTCTCCTCGATGTCAGCCAGCCGGCTCAGCAGGTCGGGGACCGGCCCCAGCTTCTCGTCCAGCGCCTGGACCATATCCTCGTTTTCTTCCTTGTGACGGATCAGCCCCAGCGACACTCCGAGATCGCGGGCGAGATCGGCGACCGTGGCGTGCCGCAGATCGCGGATCAGGCTGTAGTTATCCTCGTCGGTCGCGGCGATGTAGCCGGCCACGCGCAGGGATTCGACAACTGAGTCGCGGGCATCCAGCGGCAGCGCATCGGCGAGCGCCTCCGCATCCACCGTGCCGCCGCTGCGCGCCTTGGCCGCGATCACGGCCATCAGCGCCACCGCCGCCTCCAGGCGCAGCGCCGGCGACAGGGCCGCGGTCACCCCCGGCTCGCGCGACCGCCACCATTCCGGAAACGAGGCGGCAAAGACCGCACCGAACAGCACGATCGTCCAGGAGAGGTAGAGCCAGATCAGGAAGATCGGCACCACCGCCATCGCCCCGTAGATGGTCTGGTAGGTCGGGAACGAGGTCAGATAGGCTCGGAACCCCCATTTCAGCAGCTCCAGCATCACCCCGCTCACGGCGCCGCCGATCAGCGCGTCGCGCGGGCGCACCTGTCGGGCGGGGACCAGCATGAACATCACCGAGAAGGCGATGGTCTGGATCAGCGCGGCGAAAGCCCGGTGCAGAAACCCGTGCTGGGTCACCAGGTTGAGCGGAATCACTCCCGCCTCCGCTCCCGACCACGTGAGGCGGTGAAGCGCCGAGAACACATCGGTGGTCAGCGAGAAGCTCGCCGCCAGCAACAGCGGGCCCAGCGTCAGCATCGTCCAGAAGATCAGCAGCCTGGAAAACATCGGCCGGTTGCGCTCGACCCGCCAGATCCGGTTGAACGTGCTTTCGATGGTCGCCAGCAGCAGCACCGCGGAGACGCCGAGGGCGACCACGCCGATCGCCGTCAGGTTGGTCGTGTTGCGGGTGAAGTTGGCGATGTAACCCCGCACTTCGAACCCGACCTCGGGGACCAGGTTCTCGAACAGCATCGCCTCGAACCGGTCCTGGATCGCCTCGAAGACCGGGAAGGCGGAGAAGATGGCGAAGGCGATGGCCAGCAGCGGCACCATCGCCAGCAGCGACGTATAGGTCAGCGCGCCGGCCGCCTGGGCCCCCTGGTCGGCGTAGAAACGCCGGACCGCATAGGCAACGTAGTTGGCGATATCCGCCACGATTCGGGTTGCGCGGGCGACCCGCCAAGCGTCGAGCCTACTGCCCGTGGATTTGTTTCCCGATGATTTCATGGGGTCATTCTATCACGACACCAGCATCGGCGCGCTTGCTTGCGGGTCCGGGTCGATGGTGTAGGATGCGGGACTGCATGCTGACCGGCGACATTGAGGACTAAATGACTAAAGATCCCCGTATCATGGCGGGCAAACGCGGCCTGATCATGGGTGTGGCCAACGATCGATCCATCGCCTGGGGCATTGCAAAGGCAGCCGCCGATCAAGGGGCCGAGCTCGCCTTCACCTTCATGGGCGACGCTTTGGAGAAACGGGTGCGCCCGCTGGCCGACCAGTTGGGCAGTACGATCGTCGAGGCCTGCGACGTTAGCGACGACAGCAGCGTCGACCGGGTGTTCGACCGCGTCGGCGAGGCCTGGGGCGGGCTCGACTTCGTCGTTCACGCCATCGCCTATTCCGACAAGGAAGAGCTCAAGGGCAAGTATCTCGACACCACGCGGGATAACTTCCGGCGCACGCTCGACATCTCCTGCTACTCGTTCACCACCGTCGCCAAGCGCGCCGCCCCGCTGATGAAGAACGGCGGCAGTCTGCTGACCCTGACCTATTACGGGGCCGAGCGGGTGATGCCGCACTACAACGTCATGGGCGTGGCCAAGGCCGCACTCGAGGCCAGCGTGCGCTACCTCGCGGTCGACATGGGCGACCAGGGTGTGCGGGTCAACGGGCTCTCCGCCGGGCCGATGAAGACCTTGGCCGCCTCCGGTATCGGCGATTTCCGCTATATCCTGAAGTGGAACCAGTACAACTCGCCGCTGCGCCGCAACGTCACGTTGGAAGACGTGGGCGGGGCCGGCGTCTATCTGCTGTCCGATCTGTCGACCGGCGTGACCGGCGAAGTCCACCATGTCGACTGCGGCTACAACATCGTCGGCATGAAGGCGGTGGACGCGCCCGACATCTCCGTCGTCTGACCGGGATCGGGAGCATACGCCATGGCCAGCAACGGTTTCGGCCAGATCTTCCGGGTTTCCACCTGGGGCGAGAGTCATGGGCCGGCGATCGGCTGCGTGATCGACGGGGTGCCGCCGCGCATTCCGATCACCGAAGCCGACATCCAGCATGACCTGGACCGCCGCCGCCCCGGACAGTCACGCCACACCACCCAGCGCCGCGAGCCGGACGAGGTCGAAATCCTGTCCGGCGTGTTCGAGGGCCAGACCACCGGCACCCCGATCTCCCTGATCATCCATAATCAGGACCAGCGCTCCAAGGATTACGGCGAGATCAAGGACCGCTACCGGCCCGGTCACGCCGACTACACCTACGACGCCAAATACGGCATCCGCGACTACCGCGGCGGCGGGCGCTCCTCGGCGCGGGAGACCGCCATGCGGGTCGCCGCCGGCGCGATCGCCAAGAAGATCCTGGCCCGGCGCCTGGGCAACGCCTTCTCGGTGCGCGGTGCCCTTGTGCAGGTCGGCCCGCATGGCATCGACCGGTCGCGCTGGGACTGGGCGGAAGTGCAGAACAATCCGCTGTTCTGCCCCGATCCGGTCGCGGCCGCCGAGTGGGAAACCTTCCTCGACGGCGTCCGCAAGGCGGGCTCCTCGGCCGGCGCGGTCGTGGAAACCGTGGCCACCGGCATCCCGGCGGGCTTGGGAGAGCCGGTCTACGGCAAGCTCGACACCGACCTGGCGGCAGCGATGATGAGCATCAACGCGGTCAAGGGCGTGGAAATCGGCGATGGTTTCGCCGCCGCCTCGATTCCCGGGCACGAGGCCTCGGACGAGATGCGGATGCGGGACGGCAAACCCGTCTTCACCTCGAACCATGCCGGCGGCATTCTCGGCGGCATCTCCAGCGGCCAGGACGTGGTGGTGCGCTTCGTGGTCAAGCCGACCTCCTCCATCCTCAGCCCCCGCGCCTCGATCGACCGTTTCGGCAACGAGGTCGAGGTGGTGACCAAGGGCCGCCACGACCCCTGCGTCGGCATCCGCGCGGTCCCGGTGGGCGAGGCGATGATGGCCTGCGTCCTGCTCGACCACCTGATGCGCCACGAAGCCCAGGTCGGGCCGATCGCCTGAAGACGGCCGTTGCGGACGCGACGCAGCCGCCCAGCAACGGCATTCGACAGCCCGGCTCCGCAGACCTAGACTTCCCACGTTCGTTCAGCCACCCGTTCGAGATCTCATGCGTCGGTTTATTGTTGGATTCTTCGCCACGATCGGAATTTTTTCAGCCGCCCTTCTGGCCGGGCTGATTGTCGCCGGCCTCTGGTGGACCGACGGTTTCCAGAGCGAGGAGCCTCTGCCCCAGCGGATCGTCCTTGAGCTCGATTTCGGTGGGCCGATCGACGAGGCGCCGCTGCTGCCGGAACTCGCCGGCCTGCTCGACGACGACGCACCGCTGTCGATGATCGACTATGTGGACGCGCTCGACCGGGCGGCAGCGGACGATCGGGTGGTCGGACTGTTCGCCGACATCTCGAACCTGTCCCTTGGCATCGCCCAGGCGCAGGAACTGCGGGCCGCCGTGTTCCGGTTCCGCAGCGCCGGCAAGACCGCCATCGCCTTCGCCGACAGCTTCGAGAGCGGCGGCAACGGCCCGTACTATCTCGCCAGCGCCTTCGACCGGATCTGGCTGCAGCCGTCCGGCCTTCTGGGCCTGACCGGGCTGCAGATGGAGTTTCCCTTTGCCGCCGGCCTGCTGGCCCGTGCCGGCCTGCGCGCCGAATTCGAACAGCGTTACGAGTATAAAGGCGCGGCCAGCGCCGCCACCGAGCAGCGTATGCCGGCGGCGGTGCGCGAGAACATGACCCGGGTCGCGGAATCCCTGTTCGGACAGGTCGTGAGCGGCATCGCCACCGCGCGGCGGCTCGGCGGCGGATCGGTCCAGGCCGTCGTCGATCGCGGCCCCCTGCTCGCCCGCGAGGCGGTGGTGAACGGGCTGATCGACAGCCTCGGCTACCGCGAGCAGGCGCGCGCCATGCTGGAAGGCAACAGCATCCGGATCGGCGCCTACCTCGCCGGCGCGGGCCGCCCGCATGGGGAAGGCACACGCATCGCGCTGGTCCATCTCGACGGCGCCATCGTGCGCGGCGAAGGCGGCGGTCTCACAAGCCGGGGCGATGCCGCATCCGGCCCGATCGTCGCCGCGCTCGACGCCGTGCGCGAGGATCCCGATGCCAAGGCCCTCATCCTGCGTGTCTCCTCCCCCGGCGGCAGCTACGTCGCTTCCGACACCATCCGCCATGCGATCGAACGGGTCCGCGAGAGCGGACGGCCGGTGATCGTCAGCTTCGCCGACGTCGCCGCCTCCGGCGGATATTTCGCCGCCCTCGCCGCCGACCACATCATCGCCCACCCGGGGACGCTGACCGGATCCATCGGCACGCTCGGCGGCAAGGTCAGCGCCGCGCAGCTGCTGCGCGACTGGGACGTCAATATCGGCCGGATCAGCATCGGCGAGAACGCCGGCATGTTCTCGCCGACCGAGCCCTTCACCAACAGCCAGCGCGAGCGTCTGCGCCGGATGCTGGATGCGGTCTATGCCGATTTCACCGGCCGCGTCGCCGCCGCGCGCCGCCTGTCGGCGGACGAGATCGACGCCCTCGCCCGCGGCCGGGTCTGGACCGGCGAGGATGCGCGGCGCGTTGGTCTGGTCGATGCGGTCGGCGGCTATGCCGAAGCGCTGCAGCTCGCCCGAAACGCCATCGGCCTGGCCCCGGACGCGCCGGTCGAACGGGTGCGCTACCCCGAGGACGAGGATGCGTGGGAGCGACTCATGGATCTGGTGCGCGACCGCGGTCTTCTCACATCGCTGCAAGCCCTTGCAGGTCTGGCCAGCCATGCGCACATCATAGGCGAGGGACTGGACGCGATCGGGATCCGTCCGAACGGGACCGATGGACGCATTCAGACGCGAGCCCCCGCCTTCGTGATACAATAGGGAACGACCGGTCCGACGATCCGCCGGTCGATTGGGAGAGACCGTCATGATCCGGACATCCTTGACTGCGGCCCTGCTCGCGCTGCTGGTGGCGGCGCCACTTGTCGCGCCGGTGTCGGCATTGGCCGCCAGCGGTCAGCAGGAGACAAGCTCGACCAAGGAACGCAAGGAGACCGAGAAGGAGCTCCGCAAGCAGCACAAGCAGTTCAATCGGGAGATTCAGTACCGCCGGGTCGTCGGGCCGCGAGTGCTGCCGATCGGTCCGTTCTCGATCTCGGTCTTCGTCAAGGGCCAGCCGGTAGAGGCCCGCATCCGCGTGGCGATCGAGGCAATGACTGAACAGGCCAAGACTACCCTCGATGCGCAGAAATGGGCGGTCAACGGCATCGTCTATCCGCTGGCGGTCAAGCTGTTCGAGAACGGCAGGCCGAACCGCGAACAGATCGAGCTGTTCAAGATGGAAGCCCAGACCCAACTGTCCGAACGCTATCCGGACATGATCGAGGGGGTCTATATCGAGTCGCTGATTTAGGACGGCGGGACGGTTACCCGACCTCGTCTTCCCCGAACAGACTTCCGGCCTAGACCCTATCCAGTTGGGCGCGCGCTGCCGCCGGCGGCTCGCCAGTTCCGGAGCAGATCACATGACCCCTATAAAAAATCGGGCTTCCTGCGAAAATCGGATCGCTCCCCGCTGCTTCCACGCCTGACAACCGACAAGATCATCCGACCGACCATCCTTTTCCCGGTATGAATTTTCGGCTCCCTCAGCGCCCCAGCGCGACGATTTCGCAGAACGGGGTGTGTCGGGAGACGACCTGCTCATCCGAACGCTCCAGGATATTGGCCTGGGCGGTGTGGAAGCCCTGGCGCTGCAGCAGGCGCACCACTTCGATGATGTAATCGGTATCGGAACGCACTTCCCCTTCGTCGAACAGCGCGCGGCACAGCGCCGTGCCGAATTCCGTCAGTCGGTAGCAGGCCAGCACGAGCTGTTTGTCCGGTTGGTCGTGGGTGATGCGCAGCGCCTTGTCGGCATAGAGCAGGTTGGTGGAGAACCGGTCCTCGCGCTGACTCTGGAACACCCGGTTGAGATCGCGGTTGGTCCGGATCAGCCCATATTCCTCGAGCAGCAGGATGTCGTCGGAGGTCAGGTCCTTGCGGTCGAAGAAGGACTGCTCCAGCCGGATGACGAAATTGTTCACCGCGAATGCGGCGAAGCGCCGGAACAGCGCGAGGCCGCTCTTCGGCACCCCCGGCAGGCGGTTCAGCACGCTGCGCGGTACAGCCCCCGGGCGCCGTACTTCCTGAACCAGAAGCCGCGCCCAGATCCGGCTGAACTCCGGCTCGGCGGTATCGGCGGCATGGGCGAAGAACGACGCGGCCCAATCCAGGTCCGGCGCGCCGTCCTCCACCTCGTCCGCAAGGATGCGCAGCGCCCGCTGCAGGATCGCCTCGATATTGAGCTGACGCCGGTTCTCCACATGGTCCAGGCGTTCAGACACCCGGCTGGCGAGGCTGCCATCGCCCATCGGCTCGGCATGGCGCAACTGCAGGCCGCGTACCCAGTCGCGCTGGGCGGTTCCCAGTGCGGCGACCACCATTTCGTTCAAACGGGCCAGCGCCGGCGCGGTGGTCGGCGACGACGGTTTCGGCAGACCAAGCTGGGGCGCCGCCTCGGGCTCCGGAGCGCTGGGACCGGCCTGAGTGCCGACCAGGGGCGGATCTCCGCCGAGCGTGCTCATCGCCACCTCTCCCGCCTGTGGGTCATCAATTCCCCGACGCCCGCAAGGCTATCATAGGCGAACGGCGGAAATCAGGAACTCGATATTGCCTTCCGGTCCGGTGATCGGCGACGGGACGACGCCGTCCACCTGCCAGCCTCCCAGACCGTCCAGCCAGGCGCGGATGTCGTCACAGACCGCCACATGCACCTCCGGGTCCCGCACCACACCGCCCTTGCCGACCTGCGCGCGGCCCGCTTCGAACTGCGGTTTGATCAACGCCACCATCCGTCCTCCCGGCTTGACCATGGCGAGGGCCGCCGGCAGCACCGTCTTGAGCGAGATGAAGCTGGCATCGCACACCACCATGTCCACCGTCTCCGGCACATGCGCGCCGGTCAGGTGCCGAGCATTGGTCTTCTCCAGCACCACGACCCGATCGTCATTGCGCAGCTTCCAGGCGAGTTGGCCGTGGCCGACATCGATGGCATAGACCTTGACCGCCCCGCCCTGCAGCAGGACATCGGTGAAGCCGCCGGTCGACGCGCCGACATCGATCGCCGTCACGCCGGTCGGGTCCAGGGCGAAATGCTCCAGGGCATGGGCCAGCTTCAGGCCGCCGCGCGAGACCCAGGGGTGGTCCTGGCCGCGCACATCGAGGGCGATGTCCTCGGCCACCTGCTGGCCGGCCTTCTCCATCTTGCGCTCACCGGAGAACACCTTGCCGGCCATCACCAGGGCCTGGGCACGGGACCGGGTCTCCACGAGACCACGGTCGACGAGAAGCTGATCGAGACGACGTTTCATGAGCCCACATTACAGATCACGGGCGCCTGCGACAGCACTCCGGCGCGTCCGCCACACTTCGCCCGGAACCGGTCATCGGGGCGCCGCGTTTCCCCGTCAGGATCACACTGGACGCGAGCACGCGCCGCGCCAGCGACCTCGGCGCGCCGAATGAGGAGTGGGCAATAACCGATCCGAAGGCAACCGACGAGCCGGCGACCGAGCGCCCTGGCCCCGTAAGCCGTTTCCTGGCGGGCGCCGCCCTGCCGCTGCTGGGACTGTCACTGCTGGCGGTTGTCGCCTACGGCTTCCTGCTGCGCCATCCGTTGCCGACGGAACACCTACCGTTCAAGCCGCTCGACCTTGAGCGGCCGATCGGGCTGGCGACCGGCATCCAGCTCGCGCACCTGAAAAGCGACCCCGATCAGTGCCGCAACACTCTCGACCGATCGGCACTGGAGGTCCGGGCGATCCCGAGCCGCCGGACCGGCGCGTTCTGCGGGTTCATCGATGCGGTGCAGATCCTGCGCTCGACCCTGCCGTATTCCGGCCCGGTGCGCGTGACCTGCCCGGTGGCGGCAGCGCTGTATCTCTGGGAGCGGGAAGTCATCGCGCCAGCGGCCGAGACGCATCTCGGCAGTCGGGTCATGCGTCTCGACCATCTCGGCACCTATTCCTGCCGGCGGATCGGCGGCGGGACCGTGGGCCGGCCCAGCGAGCATGCGACCGCCAACGCCATCGACATCTCCGCCTTCCACCTGGAAGACGGCCGCCGCATCGCGCTGGCCTCCCATTGGTCGAAGGGCACCGCGGCCGAGCGGCAATTCCTGCGCCAGATCCGCGACGGCGCCTGCGGCCTATTCCAGGCGGTTCTCAGCCCCGATTACAACGCCGCCCATCGCGATCACTTTCACCTCGATATGGGCCGCTCCGCGGTGTGCCGATAGGCGTTCAACCTGCACCGCCATTCTCTGACTTCCCGGCCCCGCGCCGGGACCAAGAGCGCCGCGCGATGGCGCGCCACGGATCAAGCTTCAACGCTCCAGAACGCCGAGGGCGGAGTCCCGGATCAGGTCCGGGGAGACGGGAAATGCGAACACGGCACAAGGGTCCGAGACAGTGCTCCGCCGTGCGCGTTAACCGTTTGAGTTCCGCCATCGCAACGCCGACAATGTCGGACTGTCTAATCCGGCGAGGTTCTTCATGCTGCAAGACCGCTACGGCAACGCGCTCTCCACCGCCTCCACGACCGCCCGCGACGCCTATGTCGACGGCCTCGACCGCTTCCTGGCCGCCCAGGCGGGCGCCGAGGAAGCGTTCGAAGCCGCCGTCGCCGCGGATCCGGATTTCGCCCTCGGCCAGATCGGCCTCGCCCGCATCCGCCAGGCCATGGGCCAGGGCCACGACGTCGCCACACCGGCCGCCTGGGCCAAGGAGATGTCGGCCGGAGTGACCGACCGCGAGGCGGCGCATGTGAACGCGCTCGGCCTTCTGGTTTCCGGTCAGGGACCGGCGGCCTATAGGGCGATCCGATCCCATCTGCTCGACCATCCGCGCGACGCGCTGGTCGCCCAGACCTGCACCGGAGTGTTCGGCCTGATCGGCTTCAGCGGACAGCCCGGTCGCGAGGCCGAGCAGCTTGCCTTCACCACGATGCTGGCCCCGCATTACGGCGACGACTGGTGGTTCCTGTGCCAGCACGGCTTCTCCCAGGTCGAGGCGGGCCAGACCGAACCGGCGACGGCGACGCTCGAGCGGTCCATGGAACTGAACCCGCGGAATGCCCACGGCGCCCATATCCGCTCCCACGTCTATTACGAAGCCGGCGAGACCGAAGCCGGCTACGGCTACATCGCCGCGTGGAACCGGGATTACGAAAAGGTGGGCCAACTGCACTGCCACATCTCCTGGCACATCGCGCTCTGGGCGCTGGAGCGCGGCGATGTCGAGACCATGTGGCGGGTCTATGACGCCGACGTGGCGCCGCAGACCGGTACCGGTCCCGGCGCGTGGGGACCGCCGGTCAACGTGCTGACCGACAGCGCCGCCCTGCTCTACCGCGCCGAAATGGCCGGCGTTGCGGTTCCGGCGGCACGCTGGCAGGCGGTCAGCGATTACGCGGCCAAGACCTTCGCCAACCCGGCCATCGCCTTCGCCGACGTGCATGCCGCACTGGCCCATGCCATGGCCGGCAACGGCGACGCCGTGGCCAAGATCGTCGCCGAGGCCAAGGGACCGGCGGCCGATATCGTGCGCGAGCTGGCGGAAGCCTTCGGTGCTGTCGGCACCGGCAACTGGGCCGAGGCGGAGATCCATTTCGCCCGCACCATGTCGGCCCACGAACGCATCGGCGGCAGCCGCGCTCAGCGCGACCTGATCGAGTACGCGCTGCTGAACACCCTGCTGAAACAGGGCAAGGCCGCTGAGGCCCGGCTACTGCTGGCGACCCGCCGCCCGCTCAAGGTGGCGAGCCACGCGGTGAAGGGGTTGCACTGAGGGGGCTCCCCTCTCCTTCCCCGTCTGCCCGGCCTTGCGCCGGGACCCGGAGTTGGCGCAGCCGGAGCCGTTGGAGGTCAATCTTGAACGCTCCATCGCGCGGAGCGCTCGGCCCCGGCTCAAGGCCGGGGAGACCGGAAGGAGACGAGTGACCGAAAAAGGGCGCACTCCGGTGAGAGCGCGCCCTTGGCTCATCGGACCCTGGAGGCCCTATGCGGTCACTCCGCCGCCGCGTCCATCGGCGGCTCGATGACGCCGGTCTGCGAGGTGATGATGCCGTAATGCTCGATCCGGCGGTGCTTGGCGTAGTTGAACACCGTCTCCTTGCCCATCTTCGCCAGGTCGAGATCGCAGGCATAGGTGATCAACTCGTCGCCGAGGCTGGAGGCGAGCGCCACCATCTCGCCCGACGGCTGGACGATGCAGGAACCGCCGATCAGCATGCAGCCGTCCTCGATCCCGGCTTTGGCCGTGCCGATGACGAAACAGGAGTTCTGATAGGCGCTGGCCTGCATGACCACGTGATTGTGGAACATCCGCAGGTGATTCGGCTCCGGTGCCGAGGTGTTCACGTCCGGGGTGTTGTAGCCGAGCATGATGACCTCGGCCCCCTTCAGGGACATCACCCGGTAGGTCTCCGGCCAGCGGCGGTCGTTGCAGATCGCCATGCCCATGATGCCGCCCATGGTGCGCCAGACCGGGAAGCCAAGATCGCCCGGCTCGAAATAGCGCTTCTCAAGGTGCTGCCACGGGCGCTTGCCGTCATACTCGGAATGGCCCGGCAAATGGACCTTGCGGTACTTGCCCGCGATCTTGCCGGTGTCGTCGACCAGGATCGCGGTGTTGAAGCGGTGACCATCCTCGGTCAACTCGGCATATCCTAGATAGAAGCCGATGCCGAATTCCTTGGCCTTGTCGAACAACGGTTTGCACTCCGGCGTCGGCATCTCGCCACGCTCGTAGTGCATGTCCATCTTCGAGATGTCCTCCTCGTAATAGCGCGGGAAGAACGTGGTGAGCGCCAGTTCGGGGAAGACGACCAGATTCACGCCCCGATCCTTGGCCTGCTTCAGCAGGTCGATCATCCGGTTCACCGCGCTCACCCGGCTCTCGTCGGGGGCGATCGGGCCCATCTGGGCGGCACCAATATTAATGATCCGGCTCATTGCGATGCAGTCCTCGATAAGTGATACGATTGACGCGACACTTTAGGGCCGCGGCACGCCTGCGAAAAGAGGCCCAAGCGGCGCGTCGATGCGCCATGCAGATAAGGCTGTGAGACCGTGACCACATCCCCCCCCGATACCCCCCTTGCCACCGCCGCCGCCAATCCGGAACACCCCATGGCACTCGCCGCTCTGCTGGGTATCGCCCGGTCGCGGTACGATGTCCGCCGATCGCTGAGGATCCTGCGGTGGCTGGCGGTCCTGGGGGTGCCGGCGGCATCCATCAACCGGCAGACGGGCATGCTGTCGCGGGTCGATCGAACCTTCCGCCACAGGGACGCGATCGCCGAGCAGACCGGGCCGTTCGAAACCAGAGGGATCCCCGGCCTCGGCCCGCTGAAGTTCAGCACGGCGACCGACGCCGCGCGCGCCTTTCTGGCGCTGCTTGATCGGGAGGGCGAGGGCTACGAGCCGGGCGTGCTGCGCTACCTGATCGCCGCCGGACAGCGCGGCGAGTTCGTCGCCGATATCGGTGCCCATGTCGGCTACTACACCACGATTCTCGGTGCGGCCGGGGCCAAAGTCATCGCCTGCGAGATGCATCCCGACCTCCTGCTGGAGGTGAAGCGCAACCTCTGGGCCAACGAACTCGACCGCTCCCATGTGATCAACGCCGCCGTCGGCAACTACGACGGGCTGATCTTCAACGTGCGCTTCAATCCCACCCCGGGGCTGCGGGTCGAGGATTCGATCGCCGCACCGCCGCCGGACGCGCTCGACAAGGCGCTTTACGATCCGGTGCCCTGCCTGCGGCTCGACACGCTGTTCGCCCGCGACGGCGCGATCCCGGATCTGGTGAAGATCGACATCGAAGGCTACGAATTCGAAGCATTGAAAGGTGCCGCGGCCCTGATCGCCCGCGGCAGGACTCGATTTCTGATCGAGTTCCACCCCCATGCCGTCACCGATTTCGGCCATCAGCCGATCGAGATCCTCGCCATGGTTCCCGATAGCTGGAGCCGGGAAGTGCTGGAGGAAGACGGTACCCGCCGCCCGATCGACCCCTCGGGCCGCGACTTCGTGCACGACCCGGCCGTGGAAAACGTGAAGCTGCTGTTCTGTCCGCCCGGCTACACCGAACCGGCGGAATAGTGGCGCTCCAGGAACCAATTCGGAATCTGCGGGTGTGTCGGCAGGGCTGAACGCGCACGCGAGAAGAGAGCGTCCGGAAGGACCATTCGGCCGGTGTCGCGGTCCAGGTGCTCAACCATCATCGCCGCGCCCTGTGCGATGTCCTCGGGGGTGTTTTCAGTGAAGACGAGCCCGTGGATGATCGCATCCGACGCTTCGAGGATATCCGCATGGTCGCGGCAATACGTCTCGAACGGGACGGTTTCCCCCACCTCCGTCTGCAGGACTTTGGGGAGCGTCACCACCGACGGGGCGCAGACCATTTGGGCAAGGGTTGGAAAATTGGTGAATAGAACCGGTCGGCCGAACAGCAACGGAATGAAAGACATGCCGGACGAAGTGCCGATATGGAAAGCGCATCGCCCAGCCAGATAGATATCCATCCAATCGGATTTGGCAGTGGTAAACGGGTAGTCGATCAGCCCGTCGATCGGAGATGCCGGCTTCATCGACGGGTCGCCGAGCCGCACTACCTTGAACCCGGCTTCGACCAATCGCCGGATCGCCACACCATATGTCTCGAAGTGGGCGTCACGGAGGCGCATGGTCGAGGAGACATTGGCGTTATATCCCTCTTCGCGCACATGGATAGTCGCGACGGGATCGTCGACGCCGGCCCCCAGATCCGAAAGCACCGAGTTACCACGGCGCGAGAGATCCGGATCCATTTCAAGGAACGGCGTGCCACCGGTCCAGCGGCGCGCCGTCTCAGAGACCAGCTCGCTCATGGTCGCGGTTCCACCGGACGTGACCGAATAGCGTTTGCGCGCGCTGATCATCTCGGCATAGGTGATGCCCGGCGGCATCGCGTCAATCATATGCCGCTCGAACTCTCCCTGGAGATACCGGTTCCGGGTATGGCCCTTCAGCATGATGATCGGAGGGGCAGCTATGTATCCGGTATTCTGCAGAGTCAGAAGCGTGGCAGCGTAGGCGAAGTGGCCGATATTGCTGCTGAACGTCGAGGACAGCACCCACTGCGGAGCTCCATTGCGCCAGATTTCGTCGATCATCCGGCGCAGTTCGGCCACTCTCAGAGCCTCGTCTTTGGCCCGCAGGCTCAGCAGATGAGCTTCGACCCCATCCAGCATCGTACTGACGAACACCATGCCCTGCGTCTCGTTGACCGGCGGCATGGACAACTCGCCATCCACCAGACACTGCTTCAGCCAAACGGCAAACGGCGTGAAGAGCGCCTGAGAGCGTGGCGCGTTGGTGATCGTTCCCCCATCAGGCAACCGTCCACCCGTCGCGATCAGGAACACAGCCAAATATTCGAACACCGTCACGAAATGAGCGAGCCGAAACACAAATTTCAGCAAGCCAAGACTTTCCTCGTGAGTCACCTCACCCCGGTAAATTGCCAGCAATATCCGTCGCGCAATCATACGATCGTCGCCAGCATGCTGAATGATGAATTGTCGGAGGAAATCGAGCGGCAGCATTGATCTCAGCGTAGTCGGAAACTTCGCGCCGACGATAACCGTATGCTAGGATTCTGCCTAGTCAGAAGAGCTTACCGGGCCAAGACAATGAATAATTTCAAGACGCGAAGCGAAGCACGCCGGGTCGCCGTGCAAGACCCGTCGGATGTCTCGGCGCTCGCCGGCGGCTACTGGCCACCGTTCGATCGCGCAGAAATGATGAAAGTACCCGGTGCGCTCCGTCGGATCGCGGCACTTGGGTCCAGCATCAAAGCGATCCCGCACTATGTTCTGTCACCGCGGTTTCTCATTTGGCGGCTCCAGGAACTGGTCAAGGTCTTCAACGAACGGACGGAGCGCCACAGAAGTCAGAAATCCTGGTCGCTCACCCTGTCCAACGCCAAGACGGTCAAGTTCCCGCTGGACGACCCCTCTGCTGTCGTCTTCAAGGAGATGGCGGACAAGTTCACGCCCTACTATGAGAAATCTCTGGCCGAGTATCTGATCGACACGCTGCGGCCGGGTGACGTGTTCGTCGATGGCGGCGCCAATATCGGATATGTGAGCGCGGTTGCCGCCAGCACCGGCGCAGTCGTCTTCGCCGTCGAAATTCAGCGCGAGCTGATCTCGCAGATCGAGACAATGGCGACGATGAACGAGTTCGATCTGGTCCGCCCTCTGCATATGGGCCTCTCGTCGAAACCGGGCCTGACCTCGATGTGGCGGACCGGCATCAATTTCGGCGCCGGCCTGGAAGGCGAGACCGAACGGTCAATGGACGACGAACCGCGCTCGATCGCCGACGACTTCGTGGCGATGATGCCGCTGGACGATCTCTTCATCGGCGGGGCGTTGCGCCCGAAGATCGTCAAGGTCGATGTCGAAGGCCATGAGATCAGTGTGCTGGCGGGGGCCAAGCGGCTGATCGCGGAAGCCCGAACGATCTTCGTCGTCGAGTTCCACGCCCATCTGATCCACCTCTACGGCCACGGGCCGGAAGAACTGGTCGCGCCGTTCGATCCGACGATCTGGACCTTGCAGCAGCTCACCGATGACGGTCTCGTGGACATCGCCTCGATGGCCGACGTGGTGCCGGACCCGCGCGATCCGAACCCCAAACTCGTCTTCACCCCGCGCAGCCTCTAGGCATAGAACACGGTCAAACCATCCAAAATCGCCTTCTATCTATATGAAAAACATGACTTCATATTCAATCTGAGATCAGAACCGCCAAATATCGATGGCGGTCATCGAATATACCCACCGGAAAATTGAACCCGCCGGTCTGCCCCACGAACGCCTACGTCAACTGGCGGTCATCGCGTTTCGGCAAGGGCGGGCTGTAGATGATCATCAGTTTCAGCGGCTCCGGCCCCAGGGACACCACGTGATGATCCAGCTTTGGCGGCAGACGGATGATCGTACCCACCGGGCAATCGACTGCCGGTTCTTCGGCGAGCGTCACACGGGCCGCGCCCTGCAGCACATACATGGCTTGATGTTCGAGCGTGTGATGATGCGTGTGCGCTTCGCCGCCCGGCGCGATTTCGCCAAGCACCATCTCGAAGTTCGGACAAAAAGTCTTATCGCACAGACGCACATTGACCGTCCCGACATGCCCTGGCGGTCCATATTTCTCAATTTGATCAATATGTTGAATGAAGGGGGAGGTATCGAGCGATGAGGTCATGGGAACACCTGCGTTATCTGCGGGAAAACGACGATGGAGAGTCCGACGGTGGTCATGCCGAAGACATAGGACAGCCTTCCCGGGAAGATGTCGGCCGGTCCGGAATCTGGCCCCTCCTCCGCGCTTCGATCCTGCCCCGAGTGTCGGGCATGTAGTCCATTCTCGGCGACGGCTTGCAGCCGCCTTCCGGCGCCTGCCGGGCGGCGAATGCCCAGCAGGCGATGATGCCAGAAGCCTCGGGGCGCCCGGCCCGATGCGATCCGGGCAACCCCGCTCAATGTCAGATCAGGGACGTCAATTCAGGATCGTTTGCGGCAACCAAGTGATGACCGCCGGCCAGATCATTAATACAGCCACAGTCAAGAAGTCGGCAACCACGAACGGCCCCACCCCGCGAAACACGGTCGAGATCGGGATGTCCGGACGAACCGCGGAAACCACGAAGCAGTTCAGCCCGATCGGCGGCGTCACCAGACAGACCTCCGCCATCTTCACCACGATGATGCCGAACCAGACCGAGTCATAGCCCAGTGCCATGACCGCCGGGTAGACGACCGGCAGGGTCAGCAGCAGCATGCCGATCGCGTCCATGAACATGCCCAGGATGGCGTAAGTCAGCAGGATGCAAACCATCACCACCCAAGGCTCGAACGGCAAGGAGACGATGAAGTTGGTGAAATGCTCGGGCAGCCCGGCGAAGCCGAGGAACCGAACGAAGATCAGCACGCCCCAGATCAGGCTGAAGATCATCACCGTCAGCTTGGCGGTGTCGAGCAGCGACTCCCTCAATGCCGGCCAGCGCATACCTTTGGCCAACGCCATCAGGAACACCACGAAGGCGCCGAGCGCGCCCGCTTCGGTCGGGGTCGCCCAACCGAGATACATGGCGCTGAAGATGATGACGACGACCGCGATCACCGGGAAGGTCCCCGGGACCGCCTTGATCCGGTCGCTCCAGGTATAGCCTTTGATTGCCGGGCCGACGGTGGGATCCACCTTGGCCCAGATCAGAATGATCCCGACATAGATCAACGCCGAGACGATGCCTGGGATGAATCCGGCAAGCAGCAGCTGGCCGACCGATTCCTCGACGATGATCGCGTAGATCACGAGGATCGCGCTCGGCGGAATCAGAGTCGCCAAGGTGCCGCCGGCGGCAACTACGCCGGCCGCGATCCGCTTGGAGTAACCGGCTGCCAGCATCTCCGGAATCGCCACCCGGGCGAAAACCGCCGCCGTCGCCGTCGAGGCTCCGGAGACCGCCGCGAACCCTGCGGTCGCCATCACCGAGGCCACCGCCAGCCCGCCGGGCATCCAGCCGAGCCACTTGCGCGATGCATCGAACAGCGACTGGGTGATGCCCGCATGGAAGGCCAGATACCCGATCAGGATGAACATCGGCAGCACGGAGAGGGTGTAGGTCACCGACTTGGAATGCGGGATCGTGCCGATCATGCCGGCGCCGGCATCCCAGCCGATCATCGCCACGAGGCCAACCAGACCGACGATGGAGGCCGCCAGATAGACCCGCACGCCGATCAGGACCAGGACCAGGAGAGCGGCAACGCCGATGAAGCCGATCGTGTCGTTGCTGAGTTCGGTCATTCGCTGATCCCTTCTTTGCGGGCGTCCCGGCCGGCTGCGACGGATCCGGGATCGAGGGCGCCGGCCTCGGACGCCTCGTCCTTGGCCAATTCACGCACGTCGGCGATCATCGGGACCGCCACGGGATCGGCGTCGCCATCGACGACCAGACGGAGATAGCCGATCAGGTTGAGCACCAACCGGATGAACAGCAGGGCGAAGGCAAAAGGAATCAGGAGCTTGGACGGCCACCACGGGATCTGGGCGTCGATCGTCGAATCGCCGTACTCATAAGCCCGCATGGCATGATCCCAGCCGTACCAGATCAGCACCGCGATCACGAACAGACCGAGCACCTGGCCCGCGGCTTCGGCGATCCAGAGCGTCCGGCCCCGCAGCTTGCCGACGAACAGCTCCATGCGGACATGGCCGTTCATCCGCTCGCAATAGGCGATGGCGAGGAACGCGAACACCGCGATCGACATCTCGATGGCATCGATATAGCCGAAGATCGGCATGTTGAAGACTGTCCTACCGACGATCTGCGTTACGCCGACCAGCATCAGTCCGAAAATGAACAGGCCGGAGGCGATCGCGGTCACCCGTTCGACCGAATGCAGAAGCTGGTCGACGCGATGGATGGCGCGCCCGCCGGAAACTTCCTGCCCGGGAGTCAGGGGTTGGGTCATGTCCTGGTACCCCAAGTTTGCGAAAGTGAGACACTGGAGAGCCGTTCGGCTCGGCGCCGGGCTTCCAACGGATGCGCGAAGGGCCGCGTGGATGGCGCGGCCCTCCCCGACATTCGGAAGCGGTGGCGCCTACTTCTTGGCGGCCGCCGCCTTCTTGGCTTCCGACAGGATCGTGTCGATCAGGCCCTGGGCGTCGAACTTGTCCTTGTTCTCGGCCACCCACATATCCCAGACCGGCTTGCCGGCGATCGTCTGGAACTCCTCAAGCTGCGCATCGCTGTAGACGATCTTCTCGAGCTTGGACTCGAACATCGGCAGGTTCTTCTTGTCGATGTCGTGATAGGCCTTGATCTGGACCTCGTAGGCCTCGGCCTTCAGATCCATCAGCAGCTTCTGGTACTGCTCCGGCAGCTTGGCGAAGGCGTCCTTGTTCAGAACGGTGCCGCACTCCGACGTACCCGGCGACATGTTCGAGGTGAACCAATCGCTCACCTCCTGGATCTGATAGGCCGCAGGAGAATAGGTGTAAGGGAAGGACGCGGCGTCCATCGTGCCGCGCTCCATTCCGGTATAGACCTCCGTTGCGGGAACGGTGGTCAGCGTCGCGCCGAGCTGCTCCATCGCCGTGCCGACACCGCCGCCGGCCCGCACGCGCAGGCCCTTCCAGCCGTCCAGCGTCTTCGGCGCCGGACCCTTGCCGAGGAACTCGTACTGCGGCAGCAGCGCCGAGAAGTAAGGCATGGCGTTCCAGTTCGCCATGTCGGCCACGAACGGCTCGCTGGCCATCATCGCCTCGCGCACATGCATCGAGACCTCGAGGTCGCCGAGCGGCAGGAACGGCATGGTCAGAACCATCCAAGCCGGGTTCTTGCCGGGATGATAGAAGTTGCAGAACTGGGCCGCCTGGAAAGCGCCGAGCTTGATGCCGTCGAGGTTCTCGCGCGCCTTCGACAGCGCCTCGCCGTAGTTGATCTTCAGGGTGAAATTCCCGTCGGTCTTCGCCGCGAGTTGCTCGGCGATGTATTCCGGGCCCACGGTGAATGCGCGGGCCTTGCCCCAGGTCGACAGGTTCCAGGAAACCTTGGGGCCTTCCACTTCGGCGGCCTGGGCCGAAGCGAGGCCGGTGGCAACCGCGCCGGCCAGCAAGGACACGCGTAGAAGCGCCTTGAACATCATGATTATCCTCCGCTTAGAATGTTTATTTTTGTTCCGGCACGGTCGGTTATCCGACCGGGCCGACATCTCCCATACTCTTCAGTCGCGCCGTAGTCCGGCGTCTCGCTCTTTCCGATCCGACGCACAATCCATCGGCCCCTCACGGGGACGGGGGACGCAGCATCAGACGCTTTGTACACAATTTTAGTGCCTGCATGTATTCAAACTCTCATCGCATGGCGATGTCGCATTTTACCTCTGCCGGGGGCACGTTCGGGACCACAGCAATGACCGACGCATATTCAGAGCCAGGTTCCAAATTAGGATGCCCCCCACCAAACGACATCGTTTGACCTAATCCCGCGGCGCGTTCGAACGCCTTGCTCGGCTCAATCGACGGCCCGCAACCGCTCCGCGATGGCCGCCAGCATGTCATCACGCGTTGTCGCTCGCCCGCCTTCCCGATCATAACCGAGGATCGATCGCGTCAGCGGATCGGCGGCATCGATGATCGGGAGGCCCTGACTCGGATCGAAAGCCTCGCCGTAGGACGGATGGCCGGGAGGCAGAAAGATCAGATTCGCCGTCACTATCTGTTTCCCTTCCGGCAGTGCCGCAGGGTGTTTGGGGTTTCGGCCGATGTAACGCGCGGCGATGAGCAGTGGCCTGAACCCGACCTCCAGCAAGGCCCGCAGCACGGCGTCGCCACTCGTCTTGCCGCCGCCAGGACACTGGACCAGGAAGACGCCCGTCGGCTTCAGTACGGTCACGAACAAACTCGCGTAATAGCGCAGCGCCGTCTCACTGAATTCGGTCAGATTGGCGTTGGAAGTGACCACGTCGTAGCGCCGCTGCGCCACATCCTCCAGCCGCCACCAGGGGAAATGCTCCGCCCGCGGCTGACGCTCGACCGTGAGCGAACGGGGTTCCTCATAATTGCCCAGGATTTCCTTTTGGTGCTGGCGCACCGTGTCGAAGCCGATGCCGCCGAGATCCGCCGCCCGTGTATCGAACTGGGCATGGTCGATAAAGCGATGACCGTAGACGTGTCGGTTCACAAGGCTCTGCAGCAGATAGAAGCTCTCCGTCGCCTCGACCTGGTCGTAACGTTCGATGCCCGGGTCCCTGGCCAGGAAAAAGGACAACAATCCGCTGCCCGGCCCGATCTCCAACACCGTCTTGCGCTCGGGGATGCCGCGCAGCTTCAGGGCAATGGCGTATTGCGACAGCATCCCCGACAGCGGGATCGGGATCTCCGACGACGGGAACTGGGTCAGGAAGAAACGGGCATAGTCGGCGAAAACGTCGACAATCTCCGCCATGTCGGCATCGTTCAGCCCGCCGAGCTCCGCCACGAAATCATCGAAACGATTATTGTGCATGACGTCGAGAAGGACGATCAGATCCTCCAGCGACTCCGGCCGCGTCAGAAAGCCGGTCTGCTCGAAATACTCCGGCGCATGGATGCCGGTCTGGCGAAGCGAGCGCATGGCCCGCTTCGCCAGGGTTTCCGATAATCGGTAGGACGCGGCGTCCATGTCAGCCCTCGATCTGTCCGGTGATCGGGTTGAACGGGGTCGGGAACTTGCCCGACGGCTTGATGTAGTCGTAGGGCGCGCGGGCGAGGAATTTGCCCCACCCTTTCTGACACTCGACCTCACCTTCGTTCCAGATCACCTTGCCGCGCGACAGGGTGACCGCGGGCCAGCCCGTCACCTGCATGCCCTCATACGGGGTGTAGTCGGTGTCGTGGTGCAGCATGTCCTGAGAGACGGTCACCTGCTTCTCGGCGTCCCAGATCACGATATCGGCGTCCGCGCCGATCCCGATCCGGCCCTTCTGCGGGTAGATCCCGAACAGCTTGGCCGAGTTGGTCGAGGTGAGGGCGACAAAGGTCTGCATGTCGATGCGCCCCTTCACCACGCCTTCGGAGAAAGTGATCGGCATGCGCGTCTCCAGCCCCGGCACGCCGTTGGCGATCTGGCTGAACGGCGCGTTGTCGCCGGCCCAGAATTTTCCGTCCGGTGCGTCGATGTTGTAGGGCGCGTGATCGGAGGTGACATTGCCGATGGTTCCCATGCGGACATGGTTCCACAGCGCCTCCTGGTCGGCGACCGAGCGCGGCGCCGGCGAGCACAGCACCCGCGCGCCGACCCGCTGGTCGCCGTCGAGATCGTCGGCGGTCAGCACGAAATACTGCGGGCAGGTCTCGGCGAAGACCTTCACGCCGCGCGCCTGAGCCCGGCGAATCTCTTCCGCCGCCTCCTCGCAGGTGACGTGGAAGATCTGGATCGGCAGGTCCATCAGCTCGGACAGCATGATCACCCGCTGGCAGGCCTCGCGCTCGACCAGCGGCGGCTTGCACCACGCGTGGTACTTGGTCTTGCCGAAACCGGTCCCGACCAGTTTCTCCGTCATGTACATGATGGCGTCGTGGTTCTCGGCATGCACGCAAACCAGGGCCTGATGCCGCCGCGCGGTCTCGAAGATTCGCAGAATCTCGCGATCGTCGACCCGGTTCTTTGGATAGGTCATGAACAGCTTGAGCGACCGGAGACCGGACTCGATCAGCGCCGGTATCTCGTCATTCATCACCGCGTCGGAAGGATCGTTGATGATGATGTGGAAGCTGTAGTCGATGCAGGCCTGCTTCGCCTTCTCGTGATAGTCCTCGACCATGTGACGCACGCCCTTGCCCTTCTCCTGGGCGGCGAAGGCGATCACCGTCGTCGTACCGCCGCAGGCGGCCGAGCGCGTACCGCTCTCCCACGTTTCGGCGTTCTGACCGCCGCCGGAGGACGGCTGCTGGATGTGGCAATGGCTATCGACACCGCCCGGTAGAACATAGCGGCCACCGGCATCGATTGTCCGCGCCGCGGACCCGGTCAACTTCTCGGCCAGGGCGACGACGCGGCCGTCCTTGATGCCGATATCGGCCTTCTGCGTATCGGCCGCGTTGACCACGGTTCCGCCTTTGATGATGACGTCGTATTCGCTCACCTGAATGCTCCCGGAATGTCAGCAAGTCGTTGCCTGAAGTTAAGCACGCGAAAACCGGCCCGCCCAGAGGTCGGTGATCGAACTCTGCGGCCGCGCCGCCAACGGCGCCGCTCACTCCTGCCGGGGAGGGTCGAAGACCAGCTTCGGATTCGGATCGCGGATGTCAGGCACCACATCCTTCATCGACGGCAGCGCCGCCAACCCGTCATCGGAAAGCTGAGAGGTCCGCCATCCGGCGGGCAACAGGGCGATGAGATCGTCGGCGCTCCGGCCGTAGGCCGTGACCAGATGCGGATGGAACTCGACGACGAAGCTCGTCTTTCCCCGCGCGATCAGGCCGCGGGCCCCTTCCAGCACGCCAATCTCATGGCCTTCAACATCGATCTTCACCAGCTTCGGCGCCAGCAGATCATTGTCGAACAACTGATCCAGGGTCATCACCGGCACATAATCATTCAGCACCGAGGCCGGATCGTCGCCGAGCATCTTGCGCGAGAGCGCCGTCTCCAGCTTCTGTCCGGGGGAGAGGTGCCCCCGCATCGCCACCGACAGGCCGGCCGCCTGCGACGCCCCGACATGCAAAGGTCGCAGCAGGTCGAACTCGTTCAGTGTCGCCGCCTGTTCGATCAGCGGGATCAGCTCACGCTGAAACTCGATGGCGAATACAGTCGCGCCGGTGGTCGCCGCCATCGCGCTGACGTAGCCGACATGGGCACCCACATCGATGAAGACGTCGCCCAGTCCGACGCGTTGGTCGATCAGGTTCAGCAGCGGGCGCTCGTACATCCCTCCGGACTCGTCGATCAGCGACTTGAACGCCTCTGCCGCCGCGGTCTCCAGCGGAAAGCTGACCTGCCGGCCGTTCGGCGCCACCGCCTGCCAGACCTTTTCCGTCCCGTAGCGCTCGGCGCGGAGCTTGCTATTCTCCTGCGTCGCCCAGGCGCGGGCGTCCATGTAGGTGAAAGCAGTATTGTCGCCAGCCAGCACGCGCAGCCGCTTGATCAGCCCGTCGGTACGCGCCAGCACGGCCCGATCATGGGGCGGCCAAGCGGCATGCAGGGTCGCCTGCACGTTCGCCGGTTCCAGGACGGCGGCGCGACGGGCGATGGTGCGCATCTCTGCCGGTAATCTGTTCGCGGTCACGTCTCACCGTCTCCCGGTCCGGCTATGGATGAGCGCACTCTACCACGGTCCGGAAAGGCTGAGAGGCCGGGTTATCCGGACGCCTTCGCGAGCAGATCCGCCGCCTCGCCGAGCAGGTCCGTCTTCGCTTCGGAATAGCGCGTGCGGTCGGCGGCGGCGGGAATCGAGCCGAGATTGGCATCGACATTCAGCAGAATCGACCGGCACGACGCCTCGAGCAGGTTGGCCCCTGCATAGACGTCGCTCATGATCGTCGGGCGGCAGATCGCCCGCGCCTCCACCGCGACCCTGAGGCCTTCGACGCAATGGGCCGCCGCCGCGATCGGCACGGCAGTCGAGGTGACCGCCGCCTGCCCCATCGCCGCCTTGCGCGCCGCCACGTCCGCGTCCGTGCCCTTCGGCATCTTCAACGTCGCCATATAGGCCGAGAACGAATCGATATCGGCGACCAGACTGGTCTTGAGCTCGGCGATGACCGAGCGACCGCGGTCGATCAGGGTGACGAAGGGGCCCGTGTCCTCCGCCTTCTTGATCGAGACCTCGAGCGCCATGACCACCAGCGCCATCCCGGCAGCGGCGGTGTAGGAGCTCACCGAACCGCCGCCCGGCACCGGGGCGTCGCTGGCGATGGCATCGAGAAAGCCGGCGATAGACTGGTCGAAGATCGTGTCGTCGCTCATCACGCACCGTGTCCCTGGAGGTCCATGCATTTCAGCAGATTGGCGAAGATCATCGCCGAGGTGACCCGACCCACCCCTCCCGGCACCGGGGTATACGCAGCGACGCGCTCGGCCGCCTCGGCGTCGAAATCGCCGACCAGCTTGTCGTCCTTGTAGGCGATACCGGCGTCCAGAATGACATGGTCGGCGGTGACGTTGCCGGCATTCAGCAGCCCCGGACGGCCGGTCGCGGCGAAGACGAAGCGGCAGGGGGCGATGGTGGCGGCGAGATCCCGCGTGCGGCTATGGGCGACGGTGACGGTGGCGCTGCGGTTGATCAGCATCGCCGCCAGCGGCTTGCCCACGGTCGGTCCCCGGCCGACGACAGCGACATGCGCGCCCTCGAGCGCGCCGACGGTCTCCGCCAGACGGATGCAGGCCTGCGGTGTCGCCGGACAGATCGCCTCGGCCTCGCGGCTCTGCTGGATCAGGCCCTGGTTCAGTGTGGTCAGTCCGTCCACGTCCTTCTTCGGATCGAGGATCGAGAGCACCCGGTCATGGTTCAGACCGTCGCGCACCGGCAACTCGACCATGACGCCGTGGATGGCGGGATCCGCGTTGGACCGCGTGATCAGATCCTCGAAAGCCGCCTGATTCTTGTCGGGGCCGAATTCGACCACCTCCATGGCGATGCCGAGAGTGGCGGCCTGCTTGACCTTGGAACGGACGTAGGAGAGCACGGCCGCGTCATCGGTCGCGACAATCACCCGGATCATCGGCTCCACGCCTCTGGTCTTGTGCGCGTCGACGCCGGCCATGACCTCGGCCTTGATGCCGTCGACGATGTCCTTGGCTTCGATCTTCATCGGCATTCTCCGTCACATCCGCGGCCACGCCATCCGCATAGCGCGCCTTTTACAGGCGCCGTGGCGCGAGTGCGACCCCCGGTGTCGGGGATGGAGAGAAGCGTCGGTATCTCAGCCCCGTGTCGCCAGCCGCATCACCAGGACCAGCACGATGCCGTAGAGCACATGGCCGACCAGGGCGACCCAGGTGATCCCGGTGAAGTTCAGGAACAAAGGCAAGCCGGCGATCGCGGTGATGCCGCCGATGGCAAACACCCAAAGCCCGAAGCCATACACCGCCGCCGGCAGGAACCAGCCGCCCAGCCCGCCGACCCCGCCCAGGACCTTGTCCCAGATTGGCTTGAAGATGAACAACCAGCCGACCGGATAGCCGATCAGCCCGACCAGATAGAAATGCACGAAATAGCCGGCGAAATCGCCGTTCGGCAGGCCGAAGGTGCCGAGCAGGCTCTTGGCCAGGCCGTGCGGCGACAGGTTGGCGAAGCCGAGCGCCGGGCTAATGAGCTGACCCCAGAGATCGAAGGCCATGGTTGCAACGGCGCCGGCGAGGAACATCAGCCCCAGCGTGGCGGCGGTCAGCGGCGGAATGGTCGGGCTGCGATAGGTGTCGGTGGTGGCCATGGCGTGATCGGCTCCCTGATTGCATGCGTCGATCCGTTCGACGTCACGCAGCCAAATGAGCCCGACGCGCTTTCGGTTACAATCACCTCGCCCGGTTCTCAACCAGTTGTGACGGGCGGTGAACGGCGAGTACCCTGGTCGGGCTCGGCCTCCCGCCTCCCCCTCGACGACTTCCTGGAAGCGGCACCGTCGCTATCCAGGACCCCAATGAGGAACGCCTGGGCACGGTCCCGGCTCACCCTTGGATAAGATCCGAGGCCGTCCGGGAAGTCGGATTTTTCGCTACCTATTCCCGCGTCTCGAATACGGTCGGCGTCATCGTGTCGATGTCGCGGCCGGCCCAGTCGCGCTGGCGCACGCCGGAGATCGTGATCTCCTGGAACTTGTTCAATTTGGCCGCGGCGTCGGCGACATCGATCCGCGTGACCTCGCCCTTCGACACCACCTTCTCGCCATGCACCCAGACATCCTCCACCGCGCGGTCGCCTGCGGAGTAGAGCAGGCTGCGGATCGGGTCGCGCAGCGGCTGCATATACGGGTGGGCGCAGTCGACCACCGTGAAATCGGCCTTGCAGCCCACTTCCAACCGGCCGATATCGTCACGACCGATCAGCGCCGCCGCACCGGCGGTCGCCGCATAGAAGATCTGCTCGGTGCTGGCGTTGGTGTAGTCGCCGGCCATCAGGCGCCCGGCGATCATCGCCACCTCCATCTCGTGCAGAAAGTTGTGCGGGAAGGTGTCGGTGCCGAGGCCGAGCGGGATGCCCGCATCCATGTAGCGTCCGACATGGTTCAGCGCGATGCCGCGGCGCCAGAACACGTTCGGGCAGTGCGCCACGCCCGCACCCGAGGCGACCAGACGGCCGAAATCATTCGCCTGCGGCCAGTGCAGCCAGGGGTGGTCGTTCAGGAAGATGCCGTGGGCGACGATGGTGCCGTCGGTCAGCACACCGAGATCGTCCAGCCACTCGATCGGCGTCATGCCGTGGCGCCGGGTCATCTCGTTGAACTCGACGACGCTCTGGGCGGCGTGGATGTGCATGGTGATGCCGCGGTCCATCGCCTCCTTATGGGAGGCCTGGATCAGCTCGGCCGTGCAGGTGTCGATCTGCGACGGCCCCATCATGCCTGACAGGCGGCCCGACGGATGGGCATCGGCCTCGTCGATGACGGCGATGGCCCGCTCCATCGCCCGCTCGCCGGCGCCCTCGTCCCAGTCATAGACGACGGAGTGGCCGTCCTTGGTCGTCCAGACCGCCGAGCGATACATCGGACAGAGCACGCCGCGGATGCCGGTCGACGCCACGTCCTCGACCCAGCCGTCGCGGGCGATCGACAGGTCGCAATAGGTGGTGACGCCGCTCTTCAGCATCTCGTGGATGGCGAAGTTCATGGCCGGGCTCGCCCCCTCGGGCAGCATGCGGAAGACCGGCATATACTCGTAAAGCGAGGACTGGCCGAGCTTGGGCGAGCCGAGTTCCTCGTTCAGCCCCTTGTTGCCGGGCTCCGAGGCGGCATGGGTGTGTACATCGATGAAGCCGGGGATGAGCATCTTCCCCGCCCCGACCAGGGTCACGTCCGCCGGGCCGTCATACCCCTTGCCGACATGGATCAGCTCGTGGTCGCGGAAGGCGATGTCCGCGTTCTTCAGATACACATGCCCGCCGGTGCCTTCGGCACCGGCTTGCGGATCCCAGGCAACCACCCAGTCTGCGTTCTTGATGACGGTCGTGGTCATCGTGCGTCCTTCTTCTTGCCCTTGTGCAAACGCGGATCAGCCAACCTGGGCAGCCCGATCATACGCCACGTCGCCGCCGAGCACCGTCAGGTCGCATTGAGCGTCGATCCAGGCTTCCGGCTCGGTGGCGAAGAGGTCGGTGTCGAGCACCGCCACGTCGCCCAGCCTGCCGACCTCCAGCGTGCCCTTCAGCCCCTCCTCGAACGAGCCGTAAGCGCCGTTCACCGTATAGGCGCCGATCGCCTCCTCGAGGGAGATCGCCTCATGGGCGCCGATCACCGTGCCCTTGGATGTCCTGCGGGTGACCATGGTGTACATGCCGCGGAACGGGTTGGTCTGGGAGACCGGCCCGTCCGAGCTGCCCGAGGGATGCAGGCCGGCATCGATCCAGCTGCGCATCGGATAGCTCGCCGCCGGCCGCTCAGGGCCCAGCGCGTCGATATAGAGGTCGCCGAACTCGTAGAGGAAGATCGACTGCGGGGCGGGCAGCACGCCGGCGCGGGCCATGCGGGCGATCTGATCCTTGGACAGGAAACCGCAGTGTTCGATCCGATGGCGCCGGTCGGAATGGACCTGGTTGCCGATCGCCTTCTCGTAGCCGCTCAGCACCTGTTCGATCGCCGCGTCGCCGATGGCGTGGGTGGCGATCTGGAAACCGCGGGCATGATAGTCGGCGATGTAGCCGTGGATCTCCTCGTCACCGTAGATGAAGATGCCGAAATTCTCGGAATCGTCGGCATAGGGCGATGACATAGCCGCCGTCTTGCCGCCCGCCGAGCCGTCGGCGAACAGCTTCATCGGCCCGGTGCGCACCCACTCGTCGCCGTCGCCGGTCATGAAATCCATATCGAGGATCCGGTCCGGCCAGCCGGTGGCGCCCGCCAGCGGCATCAGATACATGCGCTGGGGGAGACGGCCCTGGCGCCGCGCGTAGAGATAGGCCTGCCAGTCGCGGTAACCCTCACGCAGGCCGACCCCCGGATCGGTGCAGGACGTGAAACCGTAGGACAGGTTGAGCCTGGCGCCCGCCTCGATGCCGTTCACGAAATCGTCCATCCCGGCCTTCGGGAAGGCCCGGGCGACGAGTTTCTGGGCGTTCTCCTGCAGCAGACCCGTCAGCTTGCCGTTCTGCGCCTCCACATGGCCGCCGGCGGGATCGGCGATGCCTTCGCGGATCTGCGCCAGCTCCAGCGCCTTGGAATTGGCGACCCCCATGTGGCCGCAGGTGCGCCTGATGTAGACCGGGTGATCCGGCGCCACCAGGTCCAGTTCTTCGCGCAGCGGGTGGCGCTTCTCGGCCAGATTGAAGTGGTCGTAGCCGCGTCCCATCACCCAGTCGCCCGGCGGTGTCTCCTCGGCCCGCGCCTTGATCGCCGCCAGGATGTCGGCGATGCAGGTCATGTCCTCGCCCTTGAGGTTGACCTCGAGCTGGCCCATGCCGACGGTCATCATGTGCTGGTGGGCGTCGTTCAGGCCCGGCACCGCCAGACGGCCCGCCAGATCGATCTGCTTCGTGTCCGGACCGACCAGATCGGCGATCTCCGAGGCCTTGCCGGTCGCCAGAACGCGTCCCTGCCAGATCGCCACCGCCTCGGCAAAGCCGAGGCCCGGGCCAAGAAAGACCTTTCCGCCCGAAAGGACGGTGTCAGCGGCCACCCGCGCCATGCATATGTCTCCCGGAGTAGAGGGGTGTGTAGGTCGGTCGATATCGGTCGGTCGGATCAAACCCGCGTCAGGCGTCGTAGCCCGGGCTGTAGCGGTCCATCATCCGGCGCATGGCCGGCCAGGCCCGTTCGCCGAAGACCCGGGTACCGTCGCCCCAGAACTGGTCGGCGGTATGCTGGCAGACGCCATCCGACGGGATGATCAGTTCCTGGCCGGTCTGGGCCGAGAGCTGCGCGACGCAGGCATGTTCCAGATTCTGCAGAATCTCGAACGCCTCGCCGATCGTCCGCCCACAGGCCAGCAGCCCGTGGTTGCGCAGGATCATGGCGTAACGGTCGCCGAGATCGGCCTGGAGACGCTCGCGCTCGTCGAGGTCGAGCGCGATGCCCTCGTAGCTGTGATAGGCGAGGTGATCACCATAGAACATCATCGCATTCTGGGTGATCGGCAGCAGCCCTTCCTTCTGGGCCGAGACCGCCATGCCGGCGCGGGTGTGGGTGTGGGCGACGCACATCACCTCGGGCCGCGCCATGTGAACGGCGGAGTGGATGGTGAAGCCGGCCTCGTTCACCTCGAAGGGCGAGTCCATGACGGACTTGCCTTCGGTGTCGATCTTCACCAGCGACGACGCCGTCACCTCTTCGAACATCAGCCCGTAGGGGTTCAGCAGGAAGTGGTGGTCCGGCCCCGGGATGCGGGCGGAGAGATGGGTGTAGATCGAGTCGGTCCAGCGGTAGAACGCGACGAGACGGTAGAGGCAGGCGAGATCGACACGGATCTGCCACTCCTCTTCGCTGACCTGATCGCGCACGGACGGGATTTCTGCCTCGTAAGCAAGGGCCATCACGGCCTCCTATGCTGAGGGACGGGAATGTCGGGTTGGTATGAAGCTTGGCGGGCGCGGCTGACACGGTCAATCCACCAAGTTTCGACGATCCGCCAGATAGCACGTGAAGCGCCAGTCTTGCGGTTTTCTTGACACGAACCGCAAAATCTTGATGATTCAAGACGAATCTGTGTACCCCGTTGTGGCGAGAGGCCGATCCGCATGGCGCAGCGCCGACCGCTTGTTTTCCTGGCTTTCGCGACCGCCCTGCTCACGGGTTGCTCATCGATCGGCAGTATCGGCGAGACCTTCAGCGGCGGCAGCGCGCCGGAAGACCGGCTGGCGCCGGCCCCGGCGCCGATCTACGCCGCCGGCGATACGTTCGTTTTTTCCGAGAACGGCCAGCCGACCCGCGAGCAGGTGGTCTCCGTCGCCCCCGACCGGGTGGTGTGGACCAATGACAGCGGCTTGATCTGGACGAAGGACGCCGCGCTCGTGACTCCGCAGTTGCGCTGGTCGTCCCATCCGGAGCTCGGACGCGGTCAGCAGACCATCATCGGTTCGCCCGAGCAGCTCTTCCCGCTGCAGGAAGGCAACGTCATCGCCTACTCCGTGCGCGGGTCGGCCGAGAACGCGCCGGCCGGCTGGCAGGAGGAACATCGCTGCGCCGTTTCAGGCCAGGAGAATGTGGAGGTTCCGGCTGGCACCTACACGACCTTCCGCATCGACTGCCAGCGCAAGGACTTCCTCGACACCTATTTCTACTCCCCGGTCGTGCAGAACTATGTTCTGCGGATCCGCGACTTCGGGTCAGGACAATCGCGCAAGGAGTTGCTGTCCGTGACCCTGGCGAACGACCGGACCCGCGACCTGCCGGCCACCGTCGCCGCATCGCCGAACCCGATCGAAGGACCGACGGCGCAGCCCCATGCCACGCCACCGGTCGCCGTGATGGGCGACGAGGCCAAGCCGCTGATGCTCGAAGGCGCGGTAAAGCCGGCGATGGAAGGTGACGAAACGACCCGCGCGGATACACTGATCACCCGGCTGGAGGACGTGGTCTCGCGCCTGGAAAAGGTCGCCGGAATCGAAGCCGGGTATGCCGCCATGGAGAAGGACGGGGCAACGCACACGGCTACCCCGAGCAGCGGCGACACCGGCCCCTGGGCGATTCATCTTGCCTCCTACCGCTCGCAGCGAGGCGCGCAGAACGGCTGGAAGATCCTGCAGGGCCGGTTCCCGGCGCTGAAGGGCAAGAAGATGATCACCAGCGAGTTCGATCCCGGGAACGGCCGCGGCACCTACGTCCGCCTGATGGGCGCCGGATTCCCGACCCGGGATGCTGCGACCCAGTTCTGCGCGCCGATCAAGGCCAACGGCCAATTCTGCCAGGCCCGCGGCCCACTCCCCTGATCGGTCGCCCGAGACCTCGCCCCGGCTATACGATCGGAACGTAGTCGTATTCGCCCACGCCCTGCATGATCAGAAAGCTGACCGGGGTCTCGCCCGCATTGGTCACCAGATGCGGCCGCCCTGCGACCACCTCGTAGCTCTTGCCGGGGGCGAGATCGACGGCTTCCTTCGGGTCCATCAGGTAAATGCGCAGATTTCCTTCCAGCACGTAGAAGGTGTCGCCCACATTGGTGTGGGTATGCCAGGGCACCTTCTGGGTCGGCGACAGGCGCATCTCGTTGATGCGGAAACCCGGGCGTTCCAGGTGATAGGCGCGATACTCGACCTCGTAGAGGTGGCTCGCATCCTTGAGCGGTTCCACGGTGTTCCTCCCTTACAACGATGGTGCGGCCGCTATCCTACCGCACCCCGCACCCGCATCCAGCCGCGCACGATGGAGAGGATCACGAACCCGGCCGCGATCGCGCCCATGTAGACCATCAGCCCGGTCGGAACCCAGGCCTCGATGGCCCATCCGGACAGTGGCGGGCCGAACAGGTTCGCCATCTCGAAAGTCATCACGAAAGCAGCATTGGCGGCGATCAGTTCGCCGCCACGGTAGCGCTCGCCCAGCATGGTCACGCCGACGGTGTAGAGGCCGAAACTGCACCCGCCCCACACGAACAGGATCGGATAGGCCGCCAGGGAATCGGCCTTCAGGAGCCAAGCAGCCAGCCCCGGGCACAGGATGCAGATCGAACCCAGCACCAGCAGCATGCCGCGCCGGTTCACTTTGTCGGCGATCCAGCCAAGCGGTATCTGCAGCATCACATTCCCGGCGAATACCGCCGTCAGCAGGGTGATCGCCGTCTCCGACGGCATGCCGATGCGCAACCCGTAGATCGGCAGGAAGGTGAAGAAGGCCGCGTCCACCAGTCCGACGGTCAGCACGGCGGCGAAGATCGTCGGCGCCTCCCGCGCCAGCCGTCGCACGCTCCCTTTGGTCTCCAGGGCCAGCGGCGGCGCCAGGCGGCGGATCAGCGCCATCGGCAGCGCCGTCAGGGCGGTCACGGCGGCGATCACCGCGAACGGGGTCACGCCCTCGGTCCCGACGGTGCTCAGGATGATCGGCCCGAGCGCGAAGCCGGAGGCGATGGAGGTGATATAGATCGACATGACGAGGCCGCGCCGGCGCTCGCTGACGATGGCGTTCATCCAGGTCTCGCTGACGACCCAATGGATCGAGACCCCGGCGCCGATCAGGAAGCGCAGCGCCATCCAGGCCCACAGGTTGTCAATGAACGCCATGGTCAGCGCCGACGCGGCAGTCAGCAGCAGCCCCGCCACCATGGCCGGGCTGGCGCCGACCCGGCGGACGATCAGCGTCGCATAGGGCGCCACCAGCAGCACGCCGACCGAGGTCATCGCCGAGTTGATGCCGATCATCACGGTGTCGACCTGACGCGCCTCCAGGGTCACCGCGATCAGCGGCACGAAGCCACCGACCGCAAGGCCGATCGCCATGGACGAGGCATAATGGGCGATCAGGCTCCAGAACACTTGGCGCGGCGACAGCGTGCCGGCTCCATCGGGCGCCGTGGCGGTCATGGCTCCCTCACGGGTAGGCGCAGCGCTCAGCCGCTACCTGGGCGAAGCCGCGCGCGCCCGGTTTGACCAGGAAATGGTGCTCGACCCCGTCATGCACGACGGACTGCTGCAGCGGCAGGGTGCCGGCCACCTCGATGCGCTGTCCGTCAATGCGGGTGAAGACCAGGGTCACCGGCTTGTGCGGATCGAACCACGCCTGGGGCAAGCCGGCATCGGTCGTTTCCGATTCGCCAGCACCGGTCACCGCCACGGCATCGTTGGCGAAGGTGACCGATGTGTTGGCGCCGTTGTAGAGCGGTGTGCGCACCAGGAAGCGCTTGGTCTCGATTTCCTCGCAGTCCCGCTTGTCCTCCGCCGATTTGATCAGGAAGGCAAGGCGTTGGGGATCGACCCCGGCGTCGAGCCGCTCGTTGACGATGTCCAGCAGTTTCCGGCGGTCTCCGGTCGGCACATCGGCGTCGTAGCGGCGTTCCCATTCGGCCACCGCCAGCTTCGCCTTCTCGACCTCGACCCGCAGGTCGGCCGCCTCCTGCTCGCTGGCGCTGCGGGCCTGTTCGAACTCCAGCAGCTGCTCCTGATGCAGCCGGCGCTGGCCCTCGATATCCTCGGCGCCGAACTCATAGGACGTCATCGCCGCCGCCACCACGACGCCGACATAGATGACGACGCGGACGACGCCACCCCACATCCGACGCCGGTAGCGCCGCTCGCTGTCGTAAAGGCTCATTATTCGTTTCCTCGCCGAGGGGAGACCGACTGTCATCCTTCCCCGCCCGCGCCGGTGTTCTAACCGGTCCGGCGATCGGGGTGAAGGGGGGCGATCCTGCTTTCCCAATGGGGCAGCGGTATGTCACTTTCCGCCCCATGTCGACCATGCCCCAGCCCCCCGTCTTGGCGCCCGATCGCGCTCCTGCCGCCGCGACCCGCACGCCGGACGTGTCGGAGAACGCGATGCGGGGCATCGGGTTGCTGATCACGGCCGAGCTGCTGTTCGCGACAATGGACACGATCGCCAAGCATCTGGGCCAGGAAATGCCCGTCCCCATGGTCGCCTGGGGGCGCTATGCCTTCCATCTCGGCTTCATGCTGATGTTCTTTCCGGGGAAGCGGCTGCTGCCGCTGCTGCGGGTCCGCCAGGTCAAGCTGACCCTGTTGCGGGGCGCGCTGTTGCTGACCGCCACGATGAGTTTCTTCACCGCCATCCGGTACATTCCTCTGGCGGACGCGGTGGCCATCGGGTTCGTGGCGCCGCTATTCGTCGTCGCCCTGTCGATTCCCATCCTGGGGGAGCGGGTCGGACCCCGTCGCTGGGCAGCCGTGCTGATCGGGCTGGTCGGCGTCCTGGTGATCGCGCGTCCCGGCTTCGTCGACGTGCACTGGGCCTACGGCCTGATGATCTTCATGGCGTTCATCTTCGCCGTCTTCGTCATCGTCACCCGGATGCTGACCCGCACCGAGGAGACGATGTCGATCCTGTTCTATGCGGCGCTCATGGGCACGGCCGGCACCACGCTCATGCTGCCGTTCTTCTGGCAGACCCCGAGTTGGGAGCAGCTCGGTTGGATGGCGGCGATGGGCGCGATCGGCGGCGTCTCCCAGGGGTTGATGATCAACGCCTACAAAGTCGCCACCGCCTCTACCCTGGCGCCGTTCCAGTATGTCCAGATCACCTTCGCGGCGTTCTGGGGATACATGGTCTTCGGCGACATCCCGGACATCTGGGTGATCGTCGGCGGCACGGTCGTCATCGCCAGCGGCCTGTACGTCATCCACCGGGAGACGGTGCTCTCGAAGACCGACTAGTCCACCCGCTTTCCCGGCGCGCGGCCGTCTCGGTCCCGGCGCGAGACCGGGAAGATGAGATCCGTGTCGGAGAGCCCCCTACGCCGTCGCCTTCTTGCCGCCGACGGTGAAGACGGTGAGCAGCGAGACCACCATGAAGCCGGCGATCACGTAGAACACCAGCCCCGGCTCGCCCTGGTCGAGCAGGAAGCCGAACAACAGCGGGGCGACGATGCCGCCGAGGCTGAAGCCGGTGGACACGAAGCCGAACACCTTGCCCATCGAGCCGGTCGGCGTGACCGAGCGCACGATCATGTCGCGGCTCGGCATGATGATGCCGTGGGTCAGCCCCTGCACCGCCATCAGCATCACCAGCCCCCAGATCGGCAGGGCCACCGTGCCGACGATCATCACCGCCACTGCGGTCGCCAGGAAGCAGCAGGCGGCCACCCGGTTGTGGTTGGAGGTACGGTCGGCGATCACGCCGCCCAGCAGGATGCCGAGGGAGGAACCGACCAGATAGAAGGTCAGCCCCAGATTCGCGGAATCCACCGGCGTGCCGTGCACCCGGTTCAGCGCCGAGACCAGGAAGTTGTTGATGCCGCCGGAACTGAGCGCCAGCAACAGGAAGAACATCAGGCACATCAGGATCGCCGGGTTCAGCATGATCGACGTCGCACTCCCGGGCGCCGCCGTGTCGTCACCCTTCTTGGCCCGCTTATCGGAACCGGGCGCATGCTTGAGCGCACGGCCGAACACGAGCAGCGCCAAAGCGGCGACCATGCCGGCGGCCCCGCACACGGTCACGCCGGTCTGCCAGCCGAATTCCTGGGCCAGCCAGACGATCGTCATGGGCACCGCGGCGAAGCCGGCGAACCCGGTGAAGGTGTGCAGTGAGAAGCCGCGCCCCATCCGCTTCTCGGAGACCGAAGCCGAGAGGATCGCATAGTCGGCCGGGTGGTAGACCCCGTTCGCCGCTCCGGCGAGCACCATGCAGGCCAGCATCGCCCAGTACGAGCCCGTTACCCCGATCAGCACGAAGGCGAGCCCGTGCGCCGCCAACCCGCCGATCAGGATCCATTTCGCGCCGATCCGGTCGACCAGATAGCCGAACGGGATCTGGCTCACGCCGGTCGCCGCGTTGGCAACCGTGAGGATCAGCCCGAGCTGCACGTAGCTGACACCGAACGCGTCCTTGAGGATCGGGAACAGCGGCGCGAGCAGCAGGATGTAGAAGTGACTGAAGAAATGGGCGGTGCCGATCAGCGAGATGACCTTCATGTCATCGCGAAACGATCCGGCCGTATCTTCGGCGGTGGTGGTTGCGGCAGTCATGGGAAGGTCGGCGGATAGTTGGCTGGGCAACGAAATTGCGCCACCGCTCCGCCAGGGTCAAGGTTCCATCCCGCCAATCCCCTTGCTCCGCGCCTCTGCGCCCGCTAGGGGAAAGCGATGAACCGGACCGTCGTCGTGCTGAGTTTTGCCGTGCTGCTGTCCGCCGCCATTCTGTGGGCCGGCGGCATCGCGCTGGTTTCCTATCGCCACTGGCACGACACCCATACCCGGATCGCGGCCAAGCGCGACGTCGCGAAGGACGACTGCGCCGCCCGCTACTACGACCTCGATGCGAAGCTGCGCTGCGAACACCTGCACGATGTGAAGTTCCTGACTGAGATCAACATCGCCAAGGCGACCCGCGGGACCGTCGCCGCCGGGCCGCTGGTTCTTCTGCTGCTCGCCGGTTGGCTGATGCTGCGATCCGACAGGAAGCGGAAAGCCGCCAGGATCGCCGGATCCCGCCCCCTCTCCCGCCGCCGCGACAACCGGAGCCCTGCCTGAGATGAGCCGCAGCCGCGCCGACGAACCGCCCCGTGCCTGGCAGCGCATGCTGAGCGGCCGTCGCCTCGACCTCGCCGATCCGTCCCCCTTCGACGTGGAGATCGAGGACATCGCCCACGGCCTGTCGCGGGTTGCCCGCTGGAACGGACAGACCTCCGGCGCCTGGGCCTATTCCGTCGCCCAGCACTCGGTCCTGGTCGAACATCTCGCCACGGTGATCGACGGCACACTGGCGCGCAAATGGCGCCTCGCCGCCCTGCTCCATGACGGGCCGGAATACGTCATCGGCGACATGATCACCCCGTTCAAGGCGATCATCGGGCCCGACTACAAGGCCGTGGACAAGCGCCTGGACGCGGCCATCCATATCCGCTTCGGCCTGCCCGCCGAGCTACCCGCGACGGTGGAGAAGCTGATCAAGCGGGCCGACCGGATCGCCGCCTATTTCGAAGCCACCCAGATCGCCGGCTTCGATCCGGCGGAAGCCCGCAGGATCTTCGGCGCCCCGCGGATCAGCCGATCAGTGACCATCGACCCGGTGGCGCCGGACGCGGCGAAGAACCTCTATCTGAGCCGTTTCCGAATCTTGGCCGGTGTTCCGGTCTCCAACAATGGTGCGGTGCATGATAGTTAATGCAACCGCAATCGTTTTCGGCCAAGGTCGAGGGTACCGCAGCCGATCCTAGAACAGGATCCCAGGATACGATGACGCAAGCGCCGAACACATCCGCGGACGCGGCTGGTGACGACGAGGCCGCCGGCCATCTCAATACGAAGTACTGGCCCGCGACCTTCGAGGAACGCGGTGTGGTGGTTCCCTTCACCACGCCAATGCTGGCCTTTGCCCGGGCGCGGTCGGACGGCAATGACGGGCTGGAAGTCATCGTTCCGGGTCTGTCCGGCGGCAGCGGCGTCTACATCATCGGTTGGTCGAGCGTGCGCGAGGTCTTTCGCATGTCCGTGCACGACCGCGCCTTCCATGACATGATCGAGACCAGGAAAGCGAAGACGCCGCGCGACATGCGGCGCTGCGCCCATGAGATCGCGCTGACCGGCCTTTCCGGCCCGGACGGGATCGAAGCCGCCGAGAAGGCGATCGAGCAGGAAGAGAACGAGCGCCTGCTGACCAACTACTATCTGGTCAACTCGGTGGTGAAGAGTCTGGCCAAGGCCGACGTGAAGCTCTCGGTCGCCGAGCTTTCCTCCGCCTCCGGCCAGAAGAAGGTGCGCGGTATCATGGCGGACATCGCCGCCGACCTGCGCGTCTCCTCCGAGCAGCTCTACACCGATATCGAGAGGTGGTCGGACATGATCGCGCCGGTCGGCGTGGCCTCTATGCCGCACGAGTGCCGGCTGCGCCGCCTGCTGACCCGGCTCAAGGCGTTCCGCATGAACGTCACGGCCTGGGGCAAGCATTCCAACGCGGATCCGGACGGCCTGTCCTTCCTGGCGGCCGACGTCGCCTTGCTCACTCTGGATGTCGGACAGACGTTGCTGGGCGAGGTCGACGACCATGCCAACGACTTGAAGACGGCCCTCGCCAAATGGGGCACCGTCGGCACGGAAATCGCGGAGCGGATGACGCGTATCTCCTGGCTGCTCGACGGTTGGGACCATGTGCTCAGCCTGTGGGACGACGTCCTCGAAGCGCCGATGCACGAACAGGTGGACGCGCTGGAGGAGATCGTGCGCATGCTGCCCCTGGTGCCGACCAAGGAGCTCGAAGGGCAGAAGGGCAAGGCTTGGGGCGGCCTGGAGAATGCCATGCGGAAATTCGTGAAGCCGCTGCAGAACTGGCAGTCCGGCGACACCGATATCGAACTGCAACTCCGGATCGAACGGCGCCGCGCGGAAGCGATGCGCGAACAAGGTTAAAAGACGATAGGGATTGGAGGGAGAGCACAATGAGCGACACGTCCCTCGACAACATGGCGAACAAGGTCTTCGAGATTCCGGAGGCCGAGTTCGAGAAGCTGGTTGCCGCCCTGGAGCTGCGCCGCCTGCGACCGTCCCAGCACGCGGTCTCCGTCGCCATGCTGAGCCAGATCCGGCCGCGGCTGCGCCTGATCCGGCCACCCCGGCGGCTGACACCGATGCGCATATTCTGCCGGCCGTTCGAGGATCTGCTCTACAATCCGAACACCCCACGCAAGGCGCTCGGCCGGATCCCGCGCAGCGCCCTGAAACCGATCTGGAGCGAAACCGAGAAACTGCTGGGCGAGGCCGGACTCTCCCCGATGCTCGCGGCGATCAAGACCCTGGACCCGAGCGACGCCGCTGCCGTCGACGCGGCCGCGGACCCGTTCTGGCAGGCCGCCTATGCCGCGCTGAAGGGTTTCCGTGACGCCAGCACCAAGGAGAAAGGCGGCCGCGCCAAGCTTCAGGAACAGCTCGGCGGCCCCGAGATCCTGGCTTCGCTCGACGACATCGTCACGGCACTCGCGATCGCCGGCCCCATCACCGAGATGCGGCGCAACCTGCCGCCGCCACCGATCGCCGAGATCGACAACCAGAGCCTGAGCCATGTCGTTGCCGGGCTGACCAAGACCGCGGTGATCGACCGCGACGGCCTGCCGATCATCGTGCTGTCGCTGATGGCCCGCCTTGCCTCTCCGGCCATGCTGCCGGCGCTGATCGAGCGCCTGATCGACGAGGGCGCGGGCGACTTGATCAAGTCGATGGGTGGCCAGGTCGGCGAAGCGGTCGCCAGCCAGCAGGAAGACCGCATCATCGACATCCGGACGGAGGCCGAGCAGAACAAGGACGACCCGATCACCGTGGCCCGCTCGCTCGGCAACGAGCTGAAGACGCTGGAGCGCGAGGCCAAAGCGGCCGGCGGAGGCGGTCGCGGTGTGGCCCGCCAGATCGAGCGGGTGAAGGCCGAGCTCGGTCGGCTGGCGCGGGAGACCGTCGTCGCCGGCGCCGCGCCGAAAGCCGTGGCGGCAATCGATGCCCTGGGCGCGCCGACCGATAACGCGACCACCAGCCGCGATCAGTTCCGCGCGGTGGAGGATCAGATCGTCTCGCTGCGGCTCTGCAAGCAATACGCCGGCGATGTCGGGCTCGACGACGAGATCAGCAGCGCGATGAAGACGATCGGCAGCAAACTGAGCGAGAAGTCGACGGATCTGCTCAAGCGCCTGGAGTCGAACGACGTCGACGTCTCCTCGGTCGATCTGTTCTGCACGGTCCGCCTGGTCGAACTGGTCGAGGGCTCGGAGAAGGCGGACAAGCTGCGCGAAAAGGGTATGGCAGCACTGCGGGGCAAATGAGCCGGGTTGTCGCCGGCCTGCGACGGTCCTAGATTGCCCGCTCCCGCGTCGGCGCATTGCGGGGTCTAGGTTTCACGACGATCCCCCGCCTCAATACTCGGCCGCACCAATACTCGAAGGATCTTGATCATGGCGACCCCCAAATACGTGCTTATGGACGACCGTATCGTGCCCTGGAACGAAGGCACGGTTCACGTCGACACGGCGGCCTTCAAGTTCGGCTCTGCCGTTTTCGAGGGGGTGCGCGGCTACTGGAATGCGGACCAGCAGGAGATGTACCTGTTCCGCATGGCGGAGCACATGGACCGACTGGTCTTCTCCCAGCGCTTCATGCGCTACGACGAGATCATCACCCCGGAATACGTGACCGAGAAGACCATCGAGCTGATCCGCGCCAACGGCTTCCAGGGCGAGAATGTCCACATCATGACCACGACCTATGTCGCCGGCTATGGTGGACAGAACGTCACCGGACCGATCGGGCTGGCGGTCACCGCGCAGGAGCGGCCGCGCACGGCGAAGATCACCGAAGGCATCTCCGCCCAGGTCAGCTCCTGGATGCGCGTGCCCGACAACGCCATGCCGATGCGCGCCAAGGTCAATGCCAACTACCAGAACGGCCGCCTCGCCACGCTGCAGGCGAATGCCGACGGCTACGACACCGCGATCCTGCTGAACAGCCGCGGCAAGGTCGCCGAGGGTCCCGGCATGTGCTTCTTCATGGTCCGCGACGGTGTGCCGATCACCCCGCACACCTCCTCCGACATCCTGGAAAGCATCACCCGGACCACGGTGCTGCAACTGCTCGAGGAGATGGGCACGCCGGCGGTGGAACGCGACGTCGACCGCTCCGAGCTGGTCGCCGCCGACGAGGCCTTCTTCTGCGGCACCGCCTGGGAAGTCACGCCGATCACCTCGATCGACAAGCTGGCGGTCGGCTCCGGGGACGTCGGTCCGATCACCAAGCGTCTGCAGGAGCGGTATTTCGACGTCTGCCACGGCACCACCGGCGCGCATGCCGAATGGCGCATGCCGGTCTACGGAACGGCCAAGGCGAACGCCGCCGAATAACGCCGCCATTCTTCGCCGTATCGGGCACCGCGGCACCCTCAAGGGGTGTCGCGGCCGAACGCGTGCGCCTACAGTGTTTCGCAACGCATGAAGACACGTGCGAACACTCAGGGAGGTCTCGCGTGAGCATAGCCGGCAAATCGGTCAAGCTGCTCGGACAGGCACGACTACACTCCACGATCAGCGGCTCGGCGCAAAACGACCGCCGCCGGCCGGTGCTGCTGGTGCATGGCGCCTATCACGGGGCCTGGTGCTGGGACAAATGGGTCGACCGCCTGGCCGAGGACGGTCGCCAGGTGCACGCCCTCGACCTGCGTGGCCATGGCGGGCTGGAGCCCGACGCCGCGTTCGTCACCGCCGGGGTCGCCGAAATGGTGCAGGACGTGGTCATGGCGATCGACGCGATCCCCGGCCGCCCGGTCGTGGTCGGTCATTCGCTCGGCGGGCTTATCGTCGCTCTGGCCGCCCAGCAGCGCGACGTGGCGGGCCTGCTGCTGGTCTGCCCCTCGCCTTCCGGAAACCTGCCCGGCGCCGCCAAGGTGCCGATGGTGGCCGAAGACGCGCTCTGCCCGCCGCTGAATGCCGAGCAGGTCGGCGTGCGCTACGCCCCGCATCTGGACGAGGCGGAACTGTCGGCACTCGCCGAGCAGATCTGCGCCGAGAGCCCCCGCCTGCTGAATCAGCGCTACGACCTGCGCATTCCGGTCGACCCCCAGGCCTTCGACCGCGACCTGCCGATCCTAGTGGTCGAAGGCGGGCGCGACGACCCGGCCCGCCACCCCCCGGGCCAGGACGCGGCCATCGCCGCCTTCTACGGCGGATCGCACCTGCGCTTGGACGACGCCCCGCACAACCTGATGCTGGGCCCCGGCTGGCGCGGGTGGTTCAAGGCGATCTGGCATGACTTCGACGATATGCTGTAGAGAACCGGTCGCACCCGGCACACGAAACACGGCCCCGTGGCGGAACTGGTAGACGCACGCGACTTAAAATCGCGAGCCTTCGGGCGTGAGGGTTCGAGTCCCTCCGGGGCCACCATTCGCAGGGTGCTCAGCTCATCCCGAGCAGGGCGCGGGTTTCCGCCGGGGAGGCGGGCGCGCGGCCGAAAGCCTCGGCATGCTCGGCGATCCGTCTGACCAAATCGGCGTTCGTCGGCGTGCCCAGCTCCGGGTAGGGATAGTCGCCGAGCCCGATGGCCACATGTCCGCCCATTTCCAGGGCCAGGGCGGCGGGTCCGAACAGGTTGCCCACCTTGCTGTTGACCGACCACTCGTAGCGGAACCCCTGCGGCAGATACTCCAGGTGGGACAGCAGACCCTTTATGGTCCCCGGATGGCCACCCAGATACCCCGAGTCGGACAGCGCGAACAGCAGATAGGCCGGCTGGTCGAGCAGGCCCATCTCCAAGAACGCCTCGAACATGCGGGTGAAGGGGATTGTCCAGGAGACCGCCACCGGCTTGACCCCGACCTCGCGCATGCGCCGGGCGAAATAGGCACAGGTCTTCGGCGTGTTCACATAGGCGAGCGTGTCGGTCCGCATCGTCTTCGCCGCCGGGTCATAGACGTCGACATTGGTCGACCCGATGTCGATGGGGGCGAAATCCGGCGTCAGACCGGGCTCCCGGCTCGCCGACACGATGTGCTGCAGCCGCGCTTCGTCGGAGGATTTCAGGGTGACCTGGCCGAGCGTGGGGTTGATCAGGATGTCGCTGGCCGCGCGAAGCTTGCGGATGGTCTCGATATAGGTCTCCGGATCATGGTTCGGCGAGCCGTCGGGATTGCGCGCATGGTAGTGGCAGATGGCGGCGCCCGCCTCCCGGCAGGCGACAGCGGCCTCGACGATCTCGTCGGGTGTGAAGGGCACGTTCGGATTGACGTCGCGCGGCATGTACTCGTTCACCCGCGCCTCGATGATCACCTTTTTGCCGAACGCCGGCACCGTTGACCTGAATCCCATGGCTGTTCCTCTCCCCGCGCATGTCCCCGGTTGACCCGGCGACCTCTTCCCTGCCCTACCCGACCGACGGCTCTCCCATCGGCAGCCAGACTGTCACCACGGTCCCCTTCGTCAGTTCGCTCTCGATCTTCAACCCGCCGCCGAGCGAGCCGACGATCGATTTGACGATCGACAGGCCGAGTCCGGTGCCGGCCTCCGCCAGATGCGGGTCGGTCTTGTCCTGGAAGAACGGCTCGGTGACAGTCGCCACCACTTCCGGCGTCATGCCGATGCCGTTGTCCGTCACCTGCAGAACCACCCCTGCGATCCCCGTTTCAGGAGCCGCCGCCTCATACGCCCGGACGGTGATCCGGCCGTCGGGCTGGGTGAATTTGACGGCATTGGAGAGCAGGTTTTGCAGCACCTGCACGATGGCGCGATGGTCGCTGCGGATCTCCGGCAACCGGTCTTCGACATCGGCCGCGAGCGTCAGACGCTTGTCGGCAACGGCTGGCTGGAAACGCCGCACGGCTTCGTCGATGACCGCGCCCAGATCGACCGGATCATGATTGAACAGGCGCTGGCCGGCCTCGATGGCGGCGCTGTCGAGAACCTCGTCGACCAGTTCCAGCATCTGCTGACCGCTGCGGTGGATGTCATCGGCATACTCGGCATAGGTCGCGTTCCCGACCGGCCCCATATACTCGCCTCGGATCAGGTCGCTGAACCCCAGAATGGCATTCAGCGGGGTGCGGAACTCGTGGCTCATGGTCGCGAGGAACCGGGACTTCGCCTGGCTGGCACTCTCCGCCGCCACCAGCGCCTCGGTCAGCGCCTTCTCCGACAGCTTCATCTGCGTGATGTCGGAGGTGATGCTGCACACCCCGGTCACGTCGCCATCGGCGGAAAGCAGCGGGAACTTGGTGACCAGAAAGGCCCTGAACGTCCCGTTCAATTCCAATTCCGCCTCGAACTGGACGTTGGTCCGCAGCTCCGTGACGGTCTGGTCGCTGCGGTTGATCGCCTCAGCGATTTCCACCGGGAACAGCTCGCCCGTCTGCTTGCCGACGACCTCCAGAGCCGACAGGCCGATCGACGACTCGAATTCGCGGTTCACGAAAGTGTAGACACCGTCCGGCGCCTTGATGGTGATCGAGATCGGCGCGTTGTTCAGGATCACCTGGGCCCGGGCATCGCTCTCCCGGAAGGCCGCCACGAAGCGCGACAGGGTCTGGCCGACCTGGTTGAATTCGTGCACGACCGTCCTGCGGAAGCGGGCGCGGGCGTCATGGCGATTGACCTCGGCGACATAGGCGGACAGCGACGCAGTCGCCCGACGGGTCACCTGCCTCAGGATCCAGGCCCCGATCGCGGCTAGAATGATGGTCGTCGCGACGATGGCGACGATAACGATTCGGTAACTGCGGCCGAGCTCCTGAACCGCCCATAGAGGGTGGTTGCTGATCAGCATGATCGGGTTGCCGTCCGGGGCCCACAGCGGCAATTCGCTGCGAAATTGCCTGAACCCGTTGGCCGCGCCGCCCTCCAGGGCGGCCCCCTTGGCCCCGGCGATTGGCACTTCCGGCATCACCACCGGATCCGTTGTCCGCCCTGCGACTTCCAGCATCGCGACCGATGCGCCAGAGGCATGGCCGATTGCCGATACCAGGCTGACATTGTCGTCGAGCGACAGCCCGCCATACAGCGTGCCGAGGACTCGGCCGGTTTCGGGATCCAAGACGTCCTGGCTGCTGAGCACGAGAGCGTCGCTCTCCGCCCCTCTTCCGAGTTCGACCACTTGGTCGACCATGGCGAAAGCCTGATGATCTTTGGCGATCTGGAGCAGCTCTTCGGGCCGGTGAACCTGCCGGCCCGCGTCGATCACCCCGCCGCCGTCGTCCAGCAGGGCGAACAGAATATCGATGCCGCCCTCCTCCTGCGCATAGAACACGCCGGTGAGATGGGATTCGACGCCCTGCCGGTCACCGCGGGCCATGGCCGTGCGCAGGGCACTGTCCTCCACGGTCAATTCGATCAATTGCCGAACATTCTGCAGGCGCGAGGAGACGATCAGGTGGGCGATCTGTTGCGTGCCAGCCCGATGACGTTCGACATCGGTCTCGATCGCCTTGCGCGCGATCTGATAGCCGCTGACCACCAGGATAAATGCGACGGTCAGGCCCAGGACGAGAAAGATCGAGACAACCAGTGTCGACAGCGCGACCTCGAACCTGGGCTCCGGAGGATCAGTTCGAGTATCTGAAGGCATTCGCTTTCAACCGATCGATCTCCGCTTCGGACGTCTGCTGATCGACGAGACGGAAATCGCCCGAGAACACCCGAGGGACCGACGCGGCTTTCCCCATCAGGTCCATCCGGATCGCCTCCGCCATGGCGACACCATTGTCGTCGTTCATGCGCATCACCGTGAAATCCAGCTCGCCGGCAGCGATCGCGTCCAGCTCCGCTGTCCCGCCGCCCCAGCCGTTCACCAGGATCTCGCCGAGACGCCCCGTTTCCCGAAGCGCGTCGACCGCGCCGAGCGCGATATCGGTCGAGCAGGCATAGATCAGATCCAGATCCTGATGCCGGGACAGCAGGTCCATGGTCGCCAGGTAAGCCCGCTCGCGGTCGAAGTTGACATAGTAGGAGGCCACCCGCTCAGACGCGCCGTGGTCCTGCATCTCCGTCAGGAAGACGCCGCCGCGCATGGTGCTCACATAGCCCTCAGGCCCGAAGAGAATGGCGAACCGGGCGCCGCCCGGCGTCTCGCGCTTGAACCGCTCGGCTAGCATGCGGGCGCCGACGGCATGGTCGAAGCCGACATATAGGAACGGTTGATTGCGCTCGAGCGCCTTGATCGGGGTCGTGATGTTCTGGAGGATCACCTTGGCCGTCCGGTGCGACAGGATCCGCTCGACCATGCCCTGGTGACGCAGGGCATCGAGGGTGAACACGACATAGTCCGGCGACGTCGTCATGCCCTCCTCGACAATCCGGCCCTGCTGCCGCAGCGCGGTCCCGGGCTTGGTGAAATACTCGTCGATCTCGACGGCGATGCCGAGCTCCTTCATGCGCCCGCGGAACGCTTCGACGCTGCGGCGCCAATAGTCGGAGACCTGCAGGCCGGGATAGACGATCAGAACCCGGACCGGCACCTCGGGCGGCCGTGACACAGGCACCGCCGCAGACCGAACAACTGCCGAGAAATCGGCTGTGAGCCGCTTCTGCTCCGGATGCAGTTCAAAATATTCGTCGAGCGTGTAATACCCGTCGACATCGTCCGTGGCCCAGGCGTCGGATGTGACAATCAGCACCGCCAACAGACCCGCGAACAACGCGCTCAGGCAGCCCGATTTTCCTCGCATCGCTCCCCTCCGCCTGTTCTCTCCGCCCCGCCGACAAGCTTGGCGAGAACCATAGCACAGTTGGCAATCGCGTCGAATTTCGGGGTCGACACGAAGCAGAGAGCAGACGGGCCGCGCGCCCACCCGTGGGCCGGAGGGGCGCGCGACGGGTCAGAGAACCTTGAACACCCGGTAGACAGGGCCTTCCGGCTTGCGGTCGCCGGTGGACACGAACATCGCCTTGTTCATCCAGGCATAGGGGCCGTCGGC
>JARGOG010000118.1 GCA_029212785.1 Thalassobaculaceae bacterium | reverse complement strand
TCAAACCGTTCGGTAGGACGGGAAGGTCACCGTCATCACCGTCCCCTGGTCCGGCACGCTGTCGATCGTCAGTTCGGCATCATGCGCTTCCACATGACCGCTGACGATCGCGAGGCCGAGCCCGACGCCGTCATGGGAACTGGTCATAGCGTTCGGGCGCTGCCAGAACGGTTGAGTGATGTGCTCAATTAGGTCCGGCGGAATGCCGACCCCCTGGTCCCGCACTGTCAGGACGATCCGGCGCTGCCCGTCGATGCTTGCCGAGATCACGACTTCGGCGCCGGATGACGAGAACTTCACCGCATTCGCCAGCAGGTTCTGGATGATCTGATAGAGCATCTGCGGGTCCGCCCGCAGGGCCGGCAGCGACGGCTGGATCGTCGGATTGATATGCACACCGCGCTCCCGCGCCGTCGGGGTGAGGTCGGTGACCGCCGCCAGAACCGCGGCCATCACATCGACCCCGGACTCGTCGATATGCGACTGCAGTCTCTCGAGCCTGGCAAATTCCAGAATCTGCTCGATCATCTTCAGCAGCCGCGATCCGCTGCCTGAAATATCGCTCGCGTAGTCCAGATAGCGGTCGTTTCCGAGCGGACCGAACGGCTGGTTTCGCATCATGTCGGCGAAGCCAATGATGGCATTCAGCGGCGTGCGCAACTCGTGACTCATATTGGCCAGGAACTGCGACTTGGCGAGGCTGGCCATCTCCGCCTGTTCCTTGGCCGCCTGCAGTTCCGCCTCGCGATTCTTGATCTGGGTGATGTCGGAGTAGATGCAGACCATGCCGCCCTCGGCGGTGCGGCGCTCGTCGACCTGGTACCAACGGTCGTCAGCCGTCTCCATTTCGTAGCGCTGACTCTTGGCGGCGAATACCGACAGGCGCGCCTCGATCCACTCCTCTTCCCATCCGCTGGCGTCGGCCGGCGAATGACGGCCGGAGACGAAGGTCCGCAACAGTGCCGAGTACTGCGCGCCGTCGGCGGCGTCGACCTCCGCGTCCAGCATTTCGCGATAGGCCTCGTTGCATCGAAGCAGCCGGCCATCCGGGGCGAACAGCGCGAACCCGTCCGAGATCGCATCCACCGCATCATGCAATCGCTGGGTCGAGCGCGCCGCCGTATCCTCCGCCGCCCGGCGCGCGCTGAGATCTCGCACCACCAGCACATAGACGCGCTCCGCTCCGGCGACGGACTGCGCCAGCGTAATCTCCACGGGCACCCCGGTCCCGTCGGCCCGTGTGTCGACTTCGATCGTCTCCGGCAGGCCGGCCGCCCGGCTCAGCGTCTCGGCCGGATCCTGCTCCAGATCGCAGGCCCAGGGTCCGGACAGACGGCGGAAGATCGGCTGGCCGATCAGCCCCCCGCCCGCCCCGCCAAGCAGCAGGCAGGCGGCCCGGTTGGCGGTGCGGATGCAGGCGTCCTCGCCGATCGTGACGATCGCGTCGAAACTCGCGTCGACCACCTCACGAATATAAGCGTCATGCCGCTTCAACGACGCATCGTTGCGCCGGCGCAGGAACGACTCCGCCCGGTAATCGCCGACGACGAAGCTGCCGGCGATGACAAGAGCGGTCGCGGCGAAGAAGGTCGGATCCACCAGCGCCCCTGTCGCCGCCTGAGCATAGGCGCTGAGAGCGACCGCCAGCACCGATAGGGCGAGCGCCGCCAAAGGCTTCAGCGCGGCGGAGAGACGCGGCAGCAGCCAGATCAGCAGCAACCCGACGGCGCCCGTCACCAGGATCTCGATCCATTTGAGGATCGACGTTCGGTGCGGCGCCCGGCCGGTGACAATGGTGTCGACCGCCAGCGCCTGGAACTGCAGGCCGGACAGCGACCTGCCGAACCCGGTCCTGACCCGGTCTCCGATCCCCGACGCCGAGGTTCCGATGATGACGATGCGGCCGGCGACCGCACTGTCGGGTACCCGGCCGCCCAGAACATCGGCCGCCGAGACGGTCGGCAGCCGCTCGGACCGGGCGGTATCGACCCAAAGGCGCCCCCGGACGTCGGTCGGCACGAAGAGCGGGCCGATCGAGACGCCGGTGACCCCCAGTGGAGAGGGCACCTCCAGCAGCATGTTCGGCAGACCGAGGGCCACCCGGGCGGTATCCAGGGCCATTCCCGGCCGCAGCGTGCCATCGACCCGGAAAACGGTCGGGACCCGGCGTGCCGTACCGTCCGGCTCCGGCAGCAGGTTGACGATGCCCTTTCCGGCGCTCGCCCGGCTGATCGGCGGGACGCTGTCGATGATCGCGCCGATCGACGGCAGACGGTCGATGTCATGGGTGCCCCGCACGGCGATCCCGCTCTTGACTGCGTCGGACGCCGCGCCACCGCCGACGCCGGGAAGGGCCGCAACCGCCGTGACCGTCGGCAGCTGCTCCATCGCCGCGCCCAGGGCCTCATCGTAGTCGCCGAGGGTCAGCAGGCGCGCGCGCAGGTCGTCCTCCAGTTCCGACAGCGCCCGCGACACCGCGTCCGGCGACATCCGGTCCGGCTCGGCGAACAGGATATTGAAAGCGATCACCTTGGCGCCGGCACTCGCCAGCCGGTCAACCAGGTCGACCAGTCGACGGCGCGGCCAGGGCCATTGACCGAAAGCGGCGAGGCTGTGGTCGTCGATATCGACGGAGAGGACCGGCGATGGTTCGGGCGATGGCGCCCGCGTCTGTATCTGAAGGTCGAACCCCCAGAGCCGCAGGATCTGAACCGGGGCGACATCGACGACACGCAGGATCAGCAGAAGGCCGAGGAGCGCGCCGGCGACCAGGCGGCCGCGCCGGGCCAGCGCGGAGAGCCGCCCGTCCTCCGGCCCGTCGAGCCACTGGAACTCCCCGGCGCCGCCCGACTGCCCGCCCCCATCCGGTGAGCTGCCTTCCATCAATGCCTCAACGGTCGAACGACACGGCCGGATACTCCCCGATCTAGCGGATGACGATCTCGACCCGGCGGTTGCGCGCCTCGGCGACGCCGTCCGCGGTGGGCACCACCGGATCGCGTTCACCGTAGGAGACGACGGTCACCACCCGCTCCGGCACGCCGAGGCCGAGAACCTCCTGCGCCACCAACTCGGCGCGGTCCATGGCCAGACGATCGTTGAACGCCGCCGAACCGGTCCGGTCGGTATGGCCGGAGACCTCGACCTGGGGCAGTCGGCGCTCGCGGACCGACGCCAGGACCTCGCTCAGATGCCGTGCCGATTCCGCCGTGAGAATGTCGCTCCCCTGCTCGAAATACAGCAGGAAAATGACCGGCGGCACCGGGGCGGCGGCAAGGGCGTCGCCGAAGACGGCGCCAACGTCCTCAGCCAGGAAGGTACCCGTCGACTCCGGCGCCGCCTGGGCGTCCGCCGTGAGCGCGCTTGCCCGATCCGTGGTCAGCTCGACCGAGCCTTGCGGATTCTCCACGCGGATCGCGCCGACAGCCCCGTCGGAATCCGGCAGCAGCACGATCAACGCGCCGTCGACCGCCGCTTCGATCTCCGCCAGCGCGGCGATGAAGGTTTCCCGGCACCGGGCGATGTCGTCGGGTTGATGCCCTTCCTCCTGCTCCTGCATCCAGCAATCGAAACCGGTCTGGCCGCGCGCGCTGGCGGGCCCGGCGATCGAGCGGCCGCCCGCGGCGAACAGGGCGACCAGACGGGCGCGTGCCGCTCCGAGGTCCCGGCGCGCGTCGTCGGTCAGCCCGCGCGCATCGAGCCCCTCCGGCGCGAACGCCTCGCCTTTGGCGGCGCGGATCGCCCGATCATAGAAGCGCGCGGTATCGGTCCAATCATACTCGGCGCGCTCGCTGTCCCCGAGGGCGGCATAACTGCGGCTCAATTCCTCAAGGAACGGCGAGTCCGGTGGCGGCAGGTCCGACAGTTCCGCGGTGTCGTAAGGCCCGACCGCACAGGCGCCGACCGCCAGGGTCAACGCCGCCACGGCCAGGGCGCGGGTAAGGTTTGAGACGCCGTTCTTCATTCCGGTTCGCTCCGTCATCGCTCTACTGCCCCGCCTGCGCCGGCACGCGGACCGCGAACCGGGTGCCGCGGACCGCGACGACTGAAAGTGGCGTTCTGATCTGAATGTTCTCCGGCGCGATCTTACCGATCCGGCCGGACTGGTAGACCATCGTCCCCTGCAGGATCCGGCCGAGGAAGCCGAACGCGTCGCGCTGCGGCGCGAACTCGAAGGACGAAAGCTCGAACCGGGAATTTGGGCCAAGAGAAATCAGGGTACCGTCGTTCAACGTGACCCCCACGGCGCCGTCCGCGCCGGTCCGCAGTTGGTCCCGCCGAAGAACGTCCAGCCCCTCTACGGCCTCCAGCACGGTGTCGCCCCGTTCTACCGCCGCTTCGCCGCTGACCACCTTGACGGTACCGATGACAGACCCGCCGTCCTGCGCCTGCGCCATCCATACCGGCGCGAGCGCGAAGATAAGCCCCAAGAGCAATCTGCGCATTTGTCTCTCGTTTTCTCAGTTGCTGAGCGCCCCCACCCCCGTGCGAGCGACCGACGGACTTTACATCCCGGGCGCCCTACGGTCGACACCCGCTCGAGTCCTGCTGGGCAGGTCAGTCGAGCGTCAGCCGGCGGCAAACCGGCTGACGGCGAACGGGGCCAGCAGGTCCGGACGGCGATCCTCCAGGGCCCAGTCGGCCAGCAGTTCGGTTACCGCCGGTGCGATGGCCCAGCCATGCCCGCTCCAGCCGGCCGCATAGATCACGTGCGGATTGCCGGGCAACTGGTCGATCATCGGGACCGCGTCGATGGACTCCGCTTCCAGATGATCGGTATCGGCGGCCTCTATCTCGATCCCCGCCAGAGAGGGATACACCGCCACCGCGTCGGCGACATTGGCGGCGATCTCCTCGGCGATCGGGGTGCCGCGGCCGGTCTCGTGGTCCCAGCGTCCGAGCCGGCCGCCGGAAATCATCAATCGGCCGTCGGGCTCGCGCTTCAGTGACAGGGTGCGGCTGGCATGGCCGACCAGATGGCGGACCGGGTTCGCCGCGAGCGGCTTCGACACCAGAACCTGCAACGCCAGATTCCACGTCGGCAGATCGAGCCACGGGGCGACCAGCATCCGCACGCTGCTGTTGGCGAAAACCAGCAATTTGCGTCCGACCGGGATCTCTTCGCCGTCGGAGGTGACGACCGCCTCCACCACGCCCTCGCGCGCCACCAGCCGCTCCACCCACACGCCTTCGCGGATCCGCGCGCCCGCCGCCACGGCGGCGGCGGCATAGGCCCGGGTCGTGTTCGCGTGGAACGCGACGCCGTCGCCCGGACAGTGCAGCGCCGCCGTCACGGCGGGCGCAACGTCGGGCTCCAGCTCCCGCAGTTCGGCCCCCGACAGATATGCCGTCTCGATGCCGAAGCGGTTCTGCAGCGCCGCGCGCGTCTCGGCCTTGGGCATGTCGATCGGGCGCTCGATAAGCTGCAGGTGCCCGGTCCGCTCGAACAGCGGATCGGTGCCGAGCTGCACGTGCAGGGCCGGCCAGAGCTCCCGCGCCCGTGCCATCAGCGGCAGCTCGCGGTGGTCACGACAGTTCGCCCGCACCCCGCGCCGCCCGGGCCCGCCAGAGGCCCCGGATGCGATCGTCTGCGCCTCCAGCAGCTCGACCGCTTCCCCGCGCCGCGCCAGGTGCCAGGCCACCGCAGCGCCGTAGACACCGCCTCCGATTTTCAGGGTCATGTCGTCTCCAGTGTCCTTGCGTCGCGCGGTGCGATCAGGCCCGGCCGCCGTATCCCACGGCGCGGATCATCTCGCGTGTCAGGTCTGGATAGGCCGCCAGCCGGGCGTTGATGCTCGGTGCCGGCGCGAGCCGTCCGGTCCGGTCATATTCGGTGACGACATCCGTCAACGCCAGATGCAACGGATGCTCCGCCAGCTCAGCGCGTCCGGCCATGTGCGCGACGAGGCAGCGTAGGCGCGACAGGCGGCGGAAGTCGTCGAACCGTCGCACCACCTCGGCTTCGGGCAGGGTCGGCCAGGCGGCGGGAAGCCAGCGGGCCACCTGCGGGCCCGCACCGAAACACTCATAGCCGCGGCAGGTGGTGAAACCCTCGCGCTCCAGCGTCTCGAAGGCCCGGCACCGGAAAGTCTCCGGATCCAGGTTCCGGCACGCCCGGTCGGCCGGCTTGTCGACAGGAAACCCGTCGTCCTGGCGGTGACCCGGCGCGGCGCAGCACAGTCCCTGACAGCGGGCGCAATCCGCCTTGAAGGGGTCAAGCGGCGGCGTCATCGGCATGCCGGCCTCCCCGGCTCAGGCGAGCGAGTGGGTGTGGCCGTCGACCGAGAAGGCCTGTCCCGAAACCTTGGATCCGGCCGACGAGGCCAGGAACAGGGCGGCCTCGGCGATGTCGTCGGCGCTCACCCAACTCCGCAGCGACACGCCTTCGACATACCGTGCCCGCAGTTCCGCCTCGGTGAGGCCGGTTGCCCTGGCCTCGTTGGCGAGCACCCGATCCATACGATCTCCTTCCACCGAGCCGGGGCAGATCGCATTGACCCGGACCCCATGCGGGCCGAGTTCCATGGCCAGCGTCTTCATCAGGCCGATGATGCCCCATTTCGACGTGGCGTAGGGGCTGCGGTTCGGATAGCCGTGCAGCCCCGCAGACGACGACATCATGATCAGCGATCCGCCCCCGCCCGCCTTCAACACCCGGGCCGCCCATCGGCAGGTCAGGAAGGCCCCGTCGAGGTTGACCGCGAGGCAGGATCGCCAGTCCTCCAAGGACTGTGTCTCGATCAGACCGGCCGGCCCACCGGTGCCGGCATTGGCGATGACCACGTCCGCGCCGCCCCAGGCCTCCTCGACCGACGAGAAGAATGCCGATGTCTGTTCCTCACTGGTGACGTCGGCCCTCATCGCGATCGCATCGTCGATATCGGCAGCGGCCGCGTCGACCGCGGCGGCATCGACGTCGCAAATCGCGATCCGGGCGCCGGCGGCGGCGAACCGCCGGGCGAAGGCAAGACCGATCCCGGACGCGCCGGCGGTGATGACGACGCGGGTATCGCGGAACAGGTCGGAGTTATGCATCTGGAAACCTCGAAACAGTCGGACGGATCAGCGGCGGAGAGCAAGGGGCGTCCTAGTCCAGCCGACCGGCCGCTTCAACCGGTCGCGGTTTCCGGGATCAGCGACTCAGCCGGACCGGCCTTCCAGACCGTCGGCCGCGGCGCCGCTCGCATCCGGGATGCGCATCTCGAAGACCTCGGTCACGCTGGTGTAGTCATAATAGCCCAGGCGGGCGAGCGGGCGGATCCTGGGAATGTCCATCTTCCCCTCCGGCGTCACCATGGCGTCGTCCACGTGGATTCGCACGACCTCGCCATAGACCACATCGACCCAGCCGTGGTTCGAATTGCCCTGCAGGCGGTGGGTCGACAGGTACCGGCATTCGAAATGCGCCGGACTCTCGGCGACGCGCGGCGCGGGCGCATCGATGCACGGCGCCTTGGTCATGCCGGCGCGTTCGAACTCATCGACATCGGCCGGCACTTCCATCGCGGTGATGTTCACCGCCTCGCGCAGGTCGTAGGTCGCCATGTTCCACACGAACCAGCCGGTCCGCTCGGCGTTGAGCACCGTGTCCTTGCGCCGCCCATCGCTCAACTGGTTGGCGGCGAACATCACCATCGGCGGGTCGAAGGTCAGGTTCTGCCACTGGCTGTACGGTGCGAGATTGGCCACACCCTCGGGCGAGATGGTCGACAACCATCCGATTGGCCGCGGGACCGTGCAGCTCTTGAACGGCGAGAACGGCAACGGGCAGGGTTCGGTCGCAGGGGCGTAGTGCATCTGGCATCTCCTCTTCGCAGGCCCGGGAGATCAGAGCCCGTCGAGAAAGGCTCGCAGCGCGGCGTTGTAGCCAGCGGTATCTTCCAGGTAAGGGGCATGGCCGACGCCCGCGAGGGTAACGGTCCGCACCGCCGCCGCACCGGCGGCCAGACTTGCCACCACCGCGTCGGTCAACTCCCGGGTCGCCGTGCGGTCCTGCTCGCCGATGAGCACCAGCACCGGCAACGCGAGCGAGGCGAGCGCCTCGGAATTGTCCGCCTGGGCGATCACGTGCATCGCGGCCTCCAACCCGTCCCTGCGGGTCTCGGCGGCAATACCGGCCAGGCGTTTCAGGATTGCCGGATCGCATCCGGGAGCCGCCATGCTCTCGGCCCTGGCCGTGCCGTAGGCCTCCGCCGACAGCGTCTCAAGATCCGCAAGCCGTGCCCGGTAACCCTCGCCGAGCGGCGTTCCAGCCGGCTGCCGGCGGCCGAGCAGCGTGCAGGACAGAACCAGGGACCGCAGCCGGTCCGGGTAGCGGCCGGCAAACCGGCCGGCCACGACGCCGCCCATGGAATGTCCGAGCAGCACGAAGGGCGGCAGATCCAGGGCGTCGACCAGCGCGGCAAGGACCGCGGCATAGGCGTCGACAGTCGGCTCGACGGTGTCCGACTGGCCGTATCCCGGCGCATCCCAGGCGGTCACGCGCCAATCGGCGGCGAAAGCGGCGACCTGCTCCTCCCAGGTGCGGGAGTTTCCGGCCAGACCATGGAGCAGAACCAGATCCGGCCCGCTGCCGGCCTGACGGAAGGAGATGCGACCATGATCGAGGTCGAGGGTTCGGCGGTCGGTAAAGGCCATGATGATATTAACTCCGAAAAAAATGAACCCGATGCAATGGGACCTCTTGAGCGGCGCCCGTCACAATTAGAGCCAAACACCCCGCCGAACAATGGCTTACCCGAAGTAACGAGCCGTACTCTGCCGCTTCGTTCCGGTGGCGGGAAAGGTTTTAGTAACAGTTTTATTTAAATAATTCTTATGGATCGCCCTGTAGCGTGGAACCGACGCCGATCACCGGAGGACGCGCCCATGTGCAACCAAAGAATAGACCTGCTGCAATGCGTTGACATCTGCGCCGGCCGCAAGCTGAGTCTCGGCGACTACCAGGCCCCGTGCGTATGCGACCGGGACGGCGTTCCGGCGGGACTTCCAAAATTCCAGAACCCGGATCTCCAATCACTACTGAGGTACTGGCTGTCCTTGCGGGAGGACGGCGGCGTCCCGGAACGCACTGACTTCGACCCGATCCGGATTCCCTCCTTGCTGAGCCGCTTCTGGATCGTCCGGAGAGAAGCCGAATCAGGCCGGTACCGCTTCCTGCTGGCGGGCGAGCAGATCCGGAACCTTCTCGGTCGTCGTGTGGCCGAGTGCTTCGTGGAAGATCTCTTCCCCGGCCATGAGGAGGCGATGCGGGCGGCACTCGCCCAGGTGCTCGACACCCCTGCCATTCACTACACGATCGGTCCGCTCTACCGCGCCGGATTGCACCCTGTGCAGACCGAGCGCCTGGCGCTGCCGATGGCGGAGAACGGACAGGTGAACACCGTCTATGGTGCCACGCTTTACCGTAAACCGACAAAGGCGGCGGGGGCCGCTACCGAGTATGTCCACAACACCGATGCTGTCGTCATACCGGTCAAGGAACTGCCGTGCCGGGGCTGTCTGCTGGTCTGAAGCGATGACCTTC
>JARGOG010000117.1 GCA_029212785.1 Thalassobaculaceae bacterium | reverse complement strand
GGCGTGACCTCCTCGCAGCTCACCTCCGACATGTTCCAGCTGTTCTGACCCGATATCCGGTTGCCGGCGCCGCCGCCGGCAAGCTCAGCGTGTCAGCCGGTTTGACGCCGCGGCTTTTTGGGCCCGCCTGAAAAGAGCCTTCTGTTTGATGTTGTCCCAGAGTTTGGCCATGCCGAGCGGTTCGTAGATCATGAAGGCGATGATCAGGGCGCCGAAAACCACCTGTTCGGTGGCCGATATGAGGGTCGCGTCGATGGCCCCGTGGAACACGTTGTTCCCGATGCTATTGAGGACAACCGGGAACAGCAGGATGAAGGCCGCCCCGATGAACGCGCCATTGATCGTGCCCAGACCGCCGAGAATGACCATGAACAGGATCTTGAAGGATAGTTTGATGTCGAAGGCGACCGGCTCGAGGGATTTCAGATAGGTGAAGGCAAACAGCGCTCCGGCCACGCCGCAAAAGAAGGCGGAGATGGCAAAAGCCTGAAGCTTGGTGCGCAGCAGCGAAATTCCCATGGATTCGGCGGCTATATCCATGTCACGAACCGCCATCCAGGCCCGTCCCGTACTGCCCCGCGCCATGTTGATCGCCAGGACCGTCAGGACAATGACGACCACGACAACCACCAGATACATCTCAAGCGGCGAGGTGTAGGGCTTGCCGAGGATCACGATGTTCTGAGCCGTGATGATCCCGGACGTGTCGTAGTTCTTGAACCACCCGAACTTGTCGATCATCCAGACGATGAAGAACTGCGAGGCCAGGGTGGCGACCATCAGATAGATCCCCCTGACCCTCAGGCTGGGCAGGCCGAAAAGGACCCCGAATGCCGCGGCGATCAAACCCGAGAGCACCAGCGCCGCCGGAAACGGCAGGTCGGGCACGCGCAGAATCAGATTGAAGCAGGCGAAGGCCCCCGCCGCCATGAACCCGGCCGCCCCCAGCGCCAGCTGACCGGCGTACCCCATGACGATCTGCTGGCCGACCGCCGCCAGCCCGAGGCAGAGCCACGGGATCAGGATTGACGAATACCAGTAGTCGGACTGGACCAGCATCGGGATGACGACCAGCGCGCCCACGAGGACTAAACCGAAACGCGCGATGTCGCCTCTCGTGTAGCCCATGACGACAGAATGCGTGTTCATGTCAGCCATACCTCATACCCGTCGGATGATTTTTTCGCCGTACAGGCCCTCGGGCCGCCACAGCAGAAAGAAGATGGCCAGCACATACGGCGCCCAGCCTTCGATCGCGCCGCCGAAATAGGGCCCGACATAGACTTCCAGTACCTTCTCGGATGCCCCGATGATGAGCCCGCCGACGATGGCGCCGGGGATCGACGAGAACCCGCCGATGATCAGAACCGGCAGCGCCTTGAGCGCCAGGTCGACCAGGGCGAACTGCACCCCGGCGCGCGCGCCCCACATCATCCCGGCGACCAGCGCCACGATGCCGGCCGCGGTCCACACAAGCAGCATGATGTTGCCCAGCGGAATGCCGATCGAACTGGCCGCCCCCGGATCGTCGGCCACGGCCCGCAGGCCCAATCCCATCTTGGTGTATTTGAAGATCAGCGCCAGAACGATGATCAGGATTGCGGAGACGAGGCCCGCGGTGAGATCGAGCGCGCTGATGAACAGCCCGGCGCTGTCCATGATCCACGGGATCGGGAAGTCGCCGATCCCGAGGTCGAGCCGCCGGACCTCCACGCCCCAGGCGGCCTGAGCCAGACCCTCGAGCACGAACCCCAGTCCGATGGTGGCCATCAGCAGCGTGTCTTCGCTCTGGTTCATGAGCGGCTTGAGCACCAGCCGCTCGGTGCAGAAGCCCACCAGCCCCATCAGCAGGATCGTCACGAAGAACGAGACGACGAACGGCAGCCCCAATTCCATGAAGCCGACGAAGGCCAGGACGGCGAAGAACACCATCGCGCCCTGGGCGAAATTGAAGGTCGAGGACGCCTTGTAGATCAGCACGAAACCAAGGGCGACGAGCGAATACATGGTCCCGGCAAGCAATCCGGCGACCACGACCTCGATAAAGAAAAGGAACTCAATCATGGGCGACCCCGAGATAGGCATCAATTACTGCTTGGTCGGACCGGACCTCGTCGGGCGGACCGTCACCGATGACTTTGCCGTAGTCGAGCACGACCACATTGTCGGAGATGTCCATCACGACGCCCATGTCGTGCTCGATCAGGACCATGGTGGTTCCGAACTCGTCATTGACCTTGAGGATGAAGCGGCACATTTCGCGCTTCTCCTCGACGTTCATGCCCGCCATCGGCTCATCGAGGAGAAGGATTTCCGCTTCCGTCGCCAGGGCACGACCCAGTTCCACTTTCTTCTGAAGCCCGTAGGGCAGCCGCGCAACCGGGGTATCCCTAATGTCGGCGATCTCGAGGAAATCGACGATTTCCTCGCATTTCTCGCGGTTCTCGCGCTCCTCGCGCATCGCCTTGGGCAGTTGCAAGGCGACCTGAAGGAAGTTGGCCGTCATATGAAGTTTGCGGCCCACCAGAATGTTGTCGATGACCGACATGCGCTTGAAGAGCGCCAGGTTCTGAAAGGTCCGCGATATGCCCTTTCGGGCGATGATGTTCGGGCTGATTTTCTCGAGCACCTCGCCGTTGAGGGCGATCGTGCCCTCCTGCGGCTTGTAGATGCCGTTGATGCAGTTGAGGAGTGAACTCTTGCCGGCGCCGTTTGGGCCGATGATCGCCCGGATCTCGTGCTTCAGCACATTGAAGGATGTATTGGTGATCGCCTTCACGCCGCCGAAACTGAGCGAGATGTTCTTAACTTCCAATATGGGGCTGCCGATCGGGAAGCTTCTGACCTGCGTCATGTCTATCGTTCTCTTTCTCTTCGCCTGAATACCGGCCTATCCCTGATGTAAATCGGGACGCAGAGCGCTTTCTTTCCTCAGAACGTCGCGGAAGTTCTTCCGGCCTTCCTTGGAGATCCCGAGATAGAGGTCCTTGACCTTCTCGTCGTTCAACAGGCTCTTTGCGGTGCCGTGCAGCATCACGTGCCCGGTTTCGATGATGTATCCGTAGTCGGCATTGCGCAGGGCGACGTTGGTGTTCTGCTCCGCGAGCAGGATGCTCACGCCTTCCTTCTGATTGAGCTCGTTGACGATGTTGAAAATCTCGGCCACCAACTGCGGCGCGAGACCCATCGACGGCTCGTCGAGGAGCAGCATCTTGGGTTTGGCCATCATGGCCCTTGCGACGGCCACCATCTGCTGTTCACCACCCGACGTGAAACCGGCCTGGCTTCGGCGCCGGTCCTTCAGGCGGTTGAAATAGCCGTAGATTTTCTCAAGCTCGGCGCGGATCTCCTGCTTGGACAGCCTGCGCGAGTAGGCCCCGGCGATGATGTTTTCCTCGACGGTCAGATGCCCGAAACAACGACGGCCCTCCAGCACCTGGACCATGCCAAGACCGACCATTTCGGCCGGGTTCTGGGTTTTGACGGGCGTGCCGTCGTAGGTGATCGTGCCCTTGGTGACCATGCCGCGCTCCGCCGCCAGCATCGTCGAGACCGCTTTCAGCGTCGTGCTCTTGCCGGCGCCGTTACCGCCCAGCAAGGCGACGATCTTGCCCCGCGGAACCGTCAGCGACACGTCGTGGACGGCCGCGATCACGCTGTCATAGATCACTTCGATCGCGTCGATTTCCAGAATGTTGTCAGTTTCCGCAGTCATCAGGTCTCGCCATCTGCAATTTCCCTGGCCACATCGCACCGGCTGACATGCGCCGGCAGCGGTCTTCCGACGTCGAAGGCGCGCTTGCACGCGCCTTCGATGCCGTTTCCAGATCCGTCTTCGGGGACGCGTCAGGAACAGTCTTTGGGAGTGATGTTGTTTTCGGCGGCGAACTTGGCCGCCGACTCCTCCACCAATTTGCGGATGTATCCGGGGTCGAGAGGGGCTTCCCAGCCGGTGACCTGCTCGAACTTCTCACCGTTCCACTGCATCACCGCGAACTTTCCCGCGCCTTCATGGTTCTCACATGAGATGGCAAACGGGGCGATCATGCCGTTGATGCCGAGCTCCCCGAGGCGCTCCTCGGTCATGTTCAAGGCCTCGTAGCCGTCCCGGAACTCGGCCCCGGTGACCGCCTTGCCGACCTTGCCGTGGATCTCCTGGGCGTTCTTCAGCGCCTCGATCCACATCACGGCCGCGCCGAGACCACGGTTCCAATATACCGACCCGATGCGGCTCTCTTCGGCCAAGTTGCCCTTGCCGGCTCCGTAGACCTGTTCCTTGATCGCCTTGACGAGCGGATAGTCCTGACCCGGCAGTGCATTGGCCATCGCATAGGTCCCCACCGCCGATTCACCGGCGGGGTACATGTCTTCCTCCGCGGCGCCAAAGGTCACGTACATCATCCGGTTGCGGGGAAAATTGACACGCGCGGCGTTGGTCATCGCGGTCGAGTTCATGCCCGAACCCGCCCCCCAGAAGGTGACCCAGTCGGGCCGCTCCTTGCGGATCTGCAGCCACTGCGACTGCTGCTCCAGGCCCGGCGGCGGGATCGAGATCTCGACCAGGGTCACCCCCCAGTCCTCGGCGATCTTCCGCATCGCGGGAAGAGGCTCGCGCCCATAGGCCGAGTCGATGTGAAGGTGCACGATCTTCTTGCCCTTCATCTTCTCGATGCCACCTTCCTGCTCGGCCATGAACTTCATCTTGACCGCGATCTGCGACCAGTAATGGCTGGCGGCGTTGAACACCCAAGGCCAGACCCGGCCGTCCGCCGCGTCGGTCCGGCCATAGCCGTATTGCGCGAGGACGACATTATCCTCCGCCATTCGGTTGATCACCGCGTAGGCGCCGGGCGTTCCCAGCGTGTCGAAGGCGACGATCCGCTGCCCATCCTTTTCAAGAAGGCGTTGGTAGCATTCGACCGTCTTGACCGCGTTGTACTCGGTCTCGCATTCCTGCCAGGTCAACATGACGCCGTTCACGCCACCGTTCATGTTGATGTAGTTCATGTAGTCGATCTGGGCGCCGTAATAGCCGGTGCCCATGGCTGAGTAAGGCCCGACACGGCTGCTGGCGACGGGGAAGTATTGCGTTTCCTGTGCGGCCGCAGGAGCCGGCAGCGCTAAGGTTGACGTTGCGGCAAAGGCGGCGGCAACTGTCATCAGACGTATGCGTCGGCTTAACATTTTTGATTTCCTCCCTTTGCTTCCGTTTTCCACTCGTTGCGATGGTCGGTGAGTGGTTTTGTGCCGCCGGCCGGTTAGGCGGCGGATCCCGTCTTCCCGAGCGGACAATCGGTGTCGACCAAGGCGGCGGGATCTGATCTCGGTTTAGGGAACCCACGGGCAGCGCGGCGCTCTGGATCGCGTTCAGGCTGCCTGTCGTCAACGATGCGTCGTCCCCCAATTGTTTGCGTGCAATGACCCGAACTTGCCGATCGCCCCCTTGCGAGGCGTGTCGGCACAATTGCTGCCCTTCTCGTATTGCTAGAATTGAATCCGAAGAGCTGTCAAATATTTTTCTTCGTATAATCAATAAGATAGATCGTTAACGTTGCGTCGCAACAAGGTCATAAAGTCCCAATAAGGGCAAATCCCCCTCGCGCCGATGGACAAAATGTCCAGTTCTTGCACCCGTTTTCGAGGTCTCTTGGACTAATTGTCCGCGGCAGGAAACCACACGGAAAATACGGCCCCCTCCCCAAGAACGCTGTGAACGCTGATGAGGCCGCCGACCCGCGTCACCAGCGCCTGGCTGATCGACAGGCCCAGACCGGAGCCGGAACCCATCTTGGTTGTCATGAAGGGATCGAAAACCTTGTCGATCCTGTCGGGCGGAATACCCGGGCCGGTGTCCTCCACGATGATCTCGCTGCCGGCCGTCCCATCCCTCTCGGCAGGCCGGGTCCGGATCGTCAGCTTCCCCCCCAGTCCCATCGCCTGAGTGGCGTTGATGACGAGGTTCACCATCACCTGCTGCAACTCGGTCTCGACGACCATGAAACCAGGGCTGGGGGTGTGCTCCACCCGCGTCTCGATCGCGTGCTTGCGCAGATCCGGCGCGACCAGGATCAGTGCGTCATCCACGGCCCTGGCGGCATCGATCCGGGTCATGACGTCGGACATTTCATCCGGCCGGGTGAAGTTCAGCAGTTTTCCGACCATGATGTTGATGCGATGTGTCTGGGTATCGATGAAGTTCAGCTCGCTCCTGAACTCGGCCTGCTGCCGAGGTGTCAGCCCCATCCGGATGATCTCGAGATTGCCCTGGATGATCGCCACGGGATTGTTGATCTCATGGGCGACGCCCGCGGTGATCTCGCCGACCGAGGCCAGCTTCTCCGCCATCACCAACTGCGCAAAGGTGGCCTCCAGTTTCCGATTGGCCTCCTTCAGTTCTTCGGTGCGCTGCTCCACCAGGTCGTTCAGGTTGTTGGCATAGTCGCGCAGGGCGGCGTCGCGCTCCTCCACCTGGTCAAGCAGGCGGTCCAGGTGGCGGGCGACCGCACCAATCTCGTTATTGGCGGATACCGGGCCGATGCGCGCGTCCAGTGCTCCGGCCTCGGCATGCGCCATGGTGGCCGTCATCTGTTCCAGGGGAGCGAAGACGCCTCTGGCAAGCCAAAGAAACAGAGGCACCGACAGCCCGATCACCGCGACAAAGGCCAGGATGAGGGTGATGATGGTGGTGTTCCTCTGCGCCGTGAACGGCGCTTCGAGGAAACCGGTATACAGCATGCCGATCCGGTTGCCGGAGATGTCGGCCAGCGGGACATAGCCGGAGATATACCAGTCGTTGACGACGAAGGCCCGGTCCAGCCACGTTTGGCCGTGCTCCATCACCCGCCGCCAGACCGCCTCCGAAACCCGCGTGCCGAGCGCGCGGGATCCTTCGAACAGCTTCACATTCGTCGAAATCCGCACATCCTCAAGGAACAATGTCGTGGTGCCGGTCCGGGAGACCTCGCCTGCCTCGTCGCGATAAACGAGCGCGTTCATGGTGTCGATCACGGCCAGATTACGGTTCAGCAGGCGTCCGCCGATCAGCACCTCGTCGCTACCGGCGGACCGGTGGGCCGCCAGGATGAACATGCCCCGGCTTTCCACGGTACGGTCGATCGGTCGCGCCGCCTCGGTCGGGACCAACGGGATGGCGGCCTGTTCGGCGAGCGCGGCCGAAATCGTCGCTAGTTCGTCGCTGCTCAGCAGCACCAGGTTCGCGCTGGGCGCATCGGGGCTGGCGGCCAGGGCCACCTGCCGCGCGGCCTCGGGCAATCCGCTGTCGGAAATGGTGCCCCACACCATGAAGTCGAGCCCCAATGCGGTGCGTTTGCGCTCGACATACTCGGCCAGAAAACCGTCGCCGCGGGACCGCGCCTCGCTGAAATCCACGGATTGCGCCACCGCGGCGACCTCGGCGGCCTGGGTCGCGTTGATCCGGCCGAAATACTGTTCGGCCACGCGCAGATCACTGGCGACCTTGGCGATCAGCAGATTGTCGTACTTGTTGATCCAGCGCAGCATCGTCACGCCGAGCAGGACCGGTAGCAGGACGATTAGCGGCAACAATGCGATGGCAAGCAGCCGCAGCCGGACCGAATGCATCGGGTCACAACCCCCAGGCCTGACATTTGCGGTCGATGGTCTTGCGGGCGATGCCCAATCGCCGCGCCGCATCGGCGCGGTTGCCGTCGCAAACCTCGAGGACGGCGAGGATATGGCGCCGCTCGACGGCGGCAAGCTCCTCAATGTCGATCTGGGTGGTGGCGGCGGCGCCGAGGGCCGCGTCAAAATCGCCGTGGATCAAGGCGCGCTCGACGGTGTTGCGCAGCTCCATGACGTTGCCCGGCCATTCGTAGGACAGGAACCGGCGTCGCGCCATCGGCGAAAAGACCGGGATGTCCAGCCCCATTCGCCGCGACAGCCGTTCGGAAAAGAAGGCCGTGAGTTCGATGATATCGGTGGTCCGTTGCCGCAGCGGAGGCAGCATGATCTCGACAACGGTCAGCAGATAGAACAGGTCCGCGCGGAATTTCCGTTCGGCGGCAATGTCCCCAAGCGGCCGCGTCGTCGAGCTTATGATCCGCATGTCGAGTTCCAGGCTGCGGCGCGCGCCCAACGGGCTGAACCTGCCGGTGCTGACGAGCTCGGCCAGGATGTTCTGGCAACCGGCGGAGAGCATCTCCACGTCTTCCAGAAACAGGGTTCCGCCGGCCGCGCTCTGCAGAATGCCTTCCTGTCCGGAGACCGAGCCGTCTGCCTGCGCGCCCAACTGTCCGAACAGGCGCTCCTGAAAGGCCTCTTCGGTCATGCCGGAGCATTGCAGCCAGACAAAGGGCTTCGCGGCACGTGGCGATGCGGCATGGAGCATGCGACCCGCCACCTGCTTTCCCGACCCGACCTCGCCGCGAAACACCACATTGGCATCGGACGTGGCGGCCCGGCCAATCGCCTGGCACGTCTTCTGGATCTCCGTCGACGTTCCCAGCAACGCGTCGCGATGCTTGAGGATGTCGTTGCCGACCTCCAGCTCGTGGCGCAGCACCGAGTTCTGACGCCGCAAACGGGCCCGCTCCAGGCTGCGGGCAATCGCGTTCAGCACCTGATTGGAGCGGAACGGCTTCAGAAGAAAATCGCTGGCGCCGGCGCGGATGGCTTGAATCGCGGTGTCGAGATCGGCATGCGCGGTGATCAGGATCGCATCACTGTAGAGGCCGATCCGGCGCTGCTCGGCCAGCCAGTCGAGTCCCGTCTTCTCGGGCATGATGTTGTCCAGAACAATGACGTCATAGGTGTTCTCGTCCAGGAGCCGCGAGGCATCGCGGGTATCCGCCATCACATCGACCCGGGCGCAATTACCGATCAGGACTTTGGACAGAAAGTTGCGCATGCCGGGTTCGTCATCGATGACGAGCACCGCGGCATGGGCCAGTTCATCGCTGAACCGCCTATCCGCGCCGACCGCGTCCCGCGGTTCAGGCAAGGGTGTCGCCTCGTTGGCGGAACGGGACATGCTCACCTGCCAGAGCTTTCCGGCGCATGGTGATCCGTCGATCGACGGCGGCGATCAGGACCGGTCGATGACACCATGACGGGAACGCAAAACCCCCGTGCCGATGCCCCTGGGGCCGCGTCAGCCGTCCGTTGGATCCCCGATTGCGATGTCAGTCCCACATTCTTGAAGGATCCCGAACGCACAAGCCATGTGCTTCCGTGACCCTTTGCCTCCCAGGAAAATTTTGCAGTAAGTTACTTTTGGTCCGGAATTACTGTCAACGGTAGCAGTTCCCCTCGCGAGGGTCAGGACCAGTTGACCAGTGTAGAGGTCGCCCCAGTGATCCGCACAAATGGTTTCGCTTTCCCGGGCGTTGTTCATGCCGCCGGTCCGCTTCTGGCAGGTGCCGCGGAATCTCCGGGCTCGGTCCCTGCCTCGAGGCCTAACGGTTCGACCGATTTGCCGCTGAATCCGAAAGCGTCGTCGGATGAGGGCCTACCTGTAGCATACGACCATCACAGTCTGGGTCTTCGCAATGCGGG
>JARGOG010000021.1 GCA_029212785.1 Thalassobaculaceae bacterium | reverse complement strand
CCGTTGGCGCGGTAGGCCTCGGCCATGGCGTCGTGCTGGGCGCCGGCGAGATCGAGATCCAGCGGTTCCAGCATCTGCACCGCGTTCGGATTCTCCAGCGCCGCCGCCAGCTCGCCGCCCGGACGGTGCAGCAGCACCGAGCGCAACGGGGCGTATTCGCTGTCGATGCCGCTCGCGGCCCAGAGATCGCCGATCTCGTCTCGATGGGTTCGGGTGCGCCCCTGCCAGCCGGGACCGCCATAGGCCGCTGAATCGAATGTGTTGCCGGTGTTGTCCAAGAACCCCTCCCCATCGCATCGGACGGGGAGGATCGTCGGGCGCCCGGCGAAAGTCAAAGGACGGTATTGCGTCGGCCTCAGGCGGCGTTCGCGGCGCGGCGCACGGCATCGGCGTCGATGCCCGCCGCCGTCAGCTTTGCGGCACCGTCGGCCTCCACCTCGCGGGCCAGCGCGGCAAGCATCGGGTCGTGGGCACAGGGGCTGCGCAATCGGGTGAAGACCATCGGATACTCCACCGCCTCCCAGGTCTCGGCGGGGGCGAGATTATGCTGAATCTGCACCTCCAGGCGGTCCAGCGCATGCACCAACTTCGCCTCCGACGTGCTGCCGGTGCTCAGTTCCAGCAGCAGGGCGAAGACATGACGGCCGGCATCGGCGTCCAGGGCATCGCGGATCTGCCGCGCCGCCGCCTCTTCGCGCGCCCGCTTGGCTCGCTGCCGGTCGCTCACCTCGAAGGACGGGATATCGCCGATCACCGCCTCGGTCAGGTCATGGACGACGATCATCTCCAGCACGCGCAGCAGGTCGACCGGGTGCTCCAGAGTGGGGGCAACCAGGATCGCCGCCAGCGCCATCTGCCAGGAATGCTCCGCCACGCTCTCGCGCCGTCCATCGGACAGCCACGAATGCCGCAGCTCCCGCTTCAGCTGTTCGCTGAAGGCAAGAAAGTCGAGGATCGTTCGGGCCTGATGCTTCATGGGGGGGGGACCTCCGCTGCCGTTTCAGGCCCGGCGGACGCTACCGGCGGCAAGCCGCCCCCTCCACGTATAAGTTATGCGGATGCCCGCGGCTGCCGGGACAGGTCGACGAAACTGTCGAGCACGCCGCGCGGCACCGCTTCACGGTCTAGGGTGGTGGCCATCCGGACGGGGCTGCCGTCGTTCAGGGTCAGACGCTCCCAGAGCAGATACCCCTGCTGGATGCTGATGGGCGTCCCTTGGCCGCTCGCCTCGGTCCAGAGGAACGCGCCCGGCACCCGCCCCTCGAACCAGCCGCAGTCATCGAGTTTCGCTTCCGCCTCGCGGATCTCGTCGGTGGCGAAACGATAGAGCGAGCGGCCTTCCCATGTTCGTGCGTCCGACAGCCAGTCGGCTTCACGCGCGGGCGAGGCGGCGAGCAGGCGGTGGGTGATGTCGCAGACCAGATGTACCCGCAGTGGCGAGGTCTCGACCAGACGGCGCAGGCCGTGATCGGAGCCGAGAATGGCAGAGCTGCGGAGCAGCCGCATCAGCCGGCGGCGCTGATCGCCGCTGGGGGCGAGGTCGCCGCTTTCCCACCGCGACACGGTCGCCTGGGTCACGCCAGCCAGGTCGGCGACGGCCTGCTGCTTGAGACGGCGCACCGCGCGGATGCGGCGCAGGATTGGACCGAAATTCATGGGAACGTCCACCGATCCGGAAACCGGCCGCCATCCTCGGAGATCGCGGCAGGAACCGCAAGCAGGCGTGGACGGCTCAGTCGGCGCCGGCGGCGTGCATGCCGACGAGAACGCCGCCGACCCGTCCGGATTCCAGCATCAGCGGCAGGTCGAGTCGCTCGAAATCGAAGCTCCGCCCCTTCAGCATACGGCGATAGCGCGAAGCGAGCGGCATGGCGGCGCGGGTGACGGCGTCGCAATTCGCCTGGAACATCCGGCGGTATTCCGGATCCGGCAGGGAGAGCAACGGCTGGCCGGTGATGTCGAGCTCCGACAGCTCGACGATCTTGGCGCCGACCTTGCGGAACAGACACTCGCCGCCGGGCACCGGACGTTCGAGCAGGATCATCCAGTTGGCAAGTTCGGGAACCGAGGTGAATTCGACATCGGTCATGTTCGGGCAGCGCCGGAACTGACGGATGTCATTCCAGAAATCGAGAACGTCGCGCATCTTGATGGTGCGAAGCCACGAGCGAACCCCGGCCGTGCTGAAATCCGGCGCGTACTCGACCGAGCTGGTGTCGAGATCCGGATAGACGAAAACGGTGTCGGTGAGCGCCATTGGTGGTCCCGTGATGACGAGCTTGTGAAGATCGTAAGACAGAATTCCCCAGCGTCAATGCGACTTTGTGGCCTTTCTCACAATTGTTAAAATTTCATCCGTATGCTCGCCCAGTTCGGGAGGCGGCTGCCGAAGGGCGGCCGGCGTTGCGGACAGCTTGACCGGGAAGCCGGTCATCTTGATCGGTTCGCGCCCGTCACGCTCCGACTGGATCACCATCTCCTGGGCCAGCACCTGCGGATCGGTGAAGACCTCGTCCAGGCCCATGACCCGCCCCGCCGGACACCCCGCCTTGTTGATCGCGTCGATCCAATACTGCACCGGCTTCGCGCGGGTGACCGCGTTGACCCGGGCGTTCAACGCCGTCCGATTGGCCATGCGGTTGGCATTGGTGTCGAATTCCGGCTCTCGCAGCAGCGCTTCCAGCCCAAGCACCCGCAGGAAGCGTTCCACGAACGTGTCGTTCGACGGCGCGACCGCGATCTCGCCATCCGCCGCCTCGAACAGCCCATAGGGGGCGACGATCGGATGGTTGTTGCCGGTACGGGTCGGGTTGTGGCCGGTGGCGAAATGTTCGGCCGAAAGATAGGCCATCATGGAGATCAGGCCGCCGGTCAGGCTGCTCTCGACCTGCTGACCGCGCCCGGTGGAGTGCCGCGCCTGCAGGGCCGAGACCACGCCGAAGGCGCAGTACAGGCCGGCGATCAGGTCCGAGATTGGTGGCGCGGCCCGTCGCGGCGGACCGTCCGGATCGCCGTTCACCGCCATGAAGCCGCTCATCGCCTGGGCGATGAAGTCGAAGGCCGGTCGGTCGACATAGGGACCGGAGGAGCCGTAGCCGTTGACGCTGGCGCAGATCAGCCGGGGATTGATCTCGGCCAACCGCTCGGCGGAGAAACCCATCTTGGCGAAGACGCCGGGACGGTAGTTCTCCACCACCACATCCGCCGTCTCCAGCAGTCGGGTCAGGTCGGCCTTGCCGTCGTCGGTGTAAAGGTCGAGGACGACGGATTTCTTGTTGCGGTTGAACTGGGCGAAGTACCAGCTGTAACCGTCGACCATCGCCCCCTGGCCGCGGACCGGGTCGCCGGCGGCCGGCTCCACCTTGATCACGTCGGCGCCCATATCGGCGAGCATCAGGGTGCAGAACGGTCCCGCCAGAATGCGGGTAAGATCGACAACGCGGATCCCGTCGAGCGCCCCGGCCGGGGCGCCCGTAATGTCACTGTCAGACACGTATGCTTACCCCTCGGCGGTGCGGACGGCGTCCATGTCGTGCAGGTCCAGGCGTTGCCCGGCGCGCATCACCTGGCCCGGCAGGGCGTGGCCGACGACCGTCTCCACGTCGCAGGCGATGGCCATGAGCTGGCGCAGATCGATGCCCGTCTCGATGCCCATCTCGTGCAGCAGGTAGATCAGATCCTCGGTGCAGATGTTGCCGGTCGCCCCCGGCGCGAACGGGCAGCCGCCGGTGCCGCCGAAAGAGCTCTCGTACTTGTCGATTCCCTCATCGAGCCCGGCCATGACATTGGCGAGACCGATACCGCGGGTGTTGTGGAAATGCAGGCCCATGGTCAGCTTCGGGGCGGCCTCGCGCACCGCCGCCACGCCGGCCCGCACCGTCGGCGGCGTCGCCATGCCGGTGGTGTCGCCGAAGGTCATGCCGACGAAGCCCATGTCCTGATACCGCTTGGCGATCATCGCCAGCTGGCTCGCCGGCACATTGCCTTCGAACGGGCAGCCGAAGGCGGTGGCGATGGCACCGTGCACCGGGATCTTGGCGTCCTCGGCAATCCGCGCGACCTCTTCGAAGCCCTTGAGCGACTCCTCGATCGAACGGTTGACGTTCTTCTTGTTGTGGCTTTCGGAGGCCGACACGAAGACCACCATCTCGTCGACCTCGCACTCGGCGGCCCGGATGGCGCCGCGGCCGTTCGGGACCAAAGTGGCGATGATCGCGCCCTTCGACCGGTCGATGCCGGCCATGACCTCCGCCGCGTCGGCAAGCTGCGGCACCGCCTTGGGCGACACGAAGGACGTCGCCTCGATCCGCGGCACGCCGGCATCGATCAGCCGGTTGATCAGCGCGATCTTCTCCGCCGCCGGAATCATCCGCTTCTCGGCTTGCAGGCCGTCGCGGGGGCCGACTTCGGTCACCTCCACCTTGCGAACCTGTGTCATTTCGTTTCCTCCGTTTGTCAGAATGTCCAGTGGGGCGGCACGGCGCCGGCCACCGGGGAGCGGAATGTCACCAGCCCCTCGCCGGCAAGCGAGCCGCAATAGACCGTCTTCAGGTCCGGTCCGCCGAACGTGATGCTCGCGATGTTCTTCAGCGACCGCTTCGCACCGATCATCAGGTCGTCGCGGCTGTAGCCGCCGTCGCGCCAGCGGGTCATGGCATCGGCCATCTCCGCGGGATCGCAATCTTCAAGGATCACATGCTGGCTGGTATCCGGCGCCACGCGCACCAGGCGGTTGCTCATCACGCTGGCACACCACACCCCGCCCTCCACGTCGAATTCGAACCCGTCGGGGATCACCGCGTCGATGTAGTCCACCACCGTCTGCCGGGTGCCGAGCCCGTCGCCCTTGAGTTCGAAGCGGGACAGCCGCCGGGCCATGGTCTCGTTGACGTAGAGCCAGCGGCCCGTCGGGTCGACCTTGACCTCGTTGGTGTAGCCGATGCCGTCGGCGACGATGCGCGCGGTATCCGGCCGGTCGATCGCGTCCATCAGGATGACGAATCCGTCGGCGACCTCGCGATGCATGGCCCGGTCGCGCGGGATGCGCCAGGTGCTGATCGAAATCCAGACCCGACCCTCCTCGTCCAGATGGACGAAATTGACCGGGGGCACCTTGTAGCCGTCGATCTCCAGCAGCACCGGCTTGCAGGATCCGTCGGGGAAGAGCTGCCAGGCGCCGCCGCTGTCACCGAGATTGGCGATCAGGAAGGAACCGTCCGGCGCCATCGACCAGCCGTTTGGCATGAAGTCGGCGGGCGCGCCATCGGATGCGACGATCGTGTGCGGGGTGCCGTCGGCGTCGAGCCGGGCCACGCCGCCGCCGCCTGTCGCCAGGGCATGACTGACCCAGATCGCGCCAGCCGCAGTACAGGCGACACATTCCGGGCGGCTGAGGCCATGACCGAAGAACGAGACGGTATCGGGGGTGATTTGAAAATCCATGATGGGTCGGACTGTACTCCGCCCCCGGATCGCGGAAAAGACGGGCACGCGCAAAGCGGTCTTGCCGAACCGGCATGATCGGATGACGGTCGCTTTGGGCATGATGCGCCCGATAGGCTATGGAGCAGGCCTGTCGCTCCCGGACACCAGATCTGAGGATACCCACATGGATCTCCTTCTCTCCGACAAGACCGCCCTGATTTCCGGCGCCTCCTCCGGCATCGGACGGTCGGCCGCCCTTCTTCTGGCCCGTGAAGGGGCGAAGGTGATCATCCATGGCCGCAGGGAAGCCGCTCTTCAGGCTGTGATCGATGACGTGGTGAAAGCCGGTGCCCCAGCACCCGTGGCAGTGACCGGCGACCTTGACAGCGTCGTGGGCTGCGCCGGTATCGCCGATCGCGCCCTGGACGCGGCCGGCGGTGCGGTCGACATCCTGATCAACAATGCCGGCGGCTCGCGCCCGATGGAGGATCCGTGGGACGAGGCGTTTTGGGAGGCGTCCTTCAAGCTGAACTTCGAGGCGGCGCGGCGGCTGTCGGCGGCGGTCGTGCCCGGCATGAAGGAGCGCCGCTGGGGCCGCATCATCAACGTCACCGGTGCCATGGTCGGCAGCTCGATGAACGCCGCCATGCCGGCCAAGGCGGCGCTGCAGTCCTGGTCGCGCACGATGTCGCTGGAGCTGGCGCCCTTCGGGATCACCGTCAACACAATCGCTCCCGGCCGGATCCATTCCGAGCAGATCGACAACCGGCTGCATCCGACCGAGGAGAGTCGGCAGGCCTTTATCGACCGCTACATTCCGGCGGGATATTTCGGCGAGCCGGAGGATCTGGCGATCCTGATGGTGTTCCTGGCCTCGCCGCTCGCCCGCTACATCAGCGGCGCGGCGATCCCGGTCGACGGGGCGATGGTGCGGGTGGGGTAGGTTTCCCGCGGCACCTCATCCAATCCGGTCCGATTTCCCGGACGTATCCCCGGACCGGGTCCAGGGATACGTGACACGTCCAGGAAGTCGGGTTTGCTCGAGATTGAAAAAATAAATTTGAAAGAGCGCGGGAGCCGGCCTCACTTCTCCGGCAGCGGGATGAACTCCTCGGTATCGTCGGGAACGACGTCGAACCGGCCGGCCTTCCAGTCCGCCTTGGCCGCCTCAATCCGATCCTTCGAGGAGTGCACGAAATTCCACCAGATGAAGCGCGGACCGTCCATCGGCTCGCCACCGAGCACCTGAATGCGGGCCCGGCTGGCCGCCTCCACGGTGACCGGGTCGCCGGGGTGCAGAACCAGAAGCTGACCACATTCGAAGCGGTCGCCGGAGACGATCACCGTGCCCTCGGCGACATAGATCGCCCGTTCCTCATGCTCCGCCGGGATCGGCAGCTTCGCGCCGGTCTCCAGCGCCACGTCGGCATAGATCATCTCCGAGAAGGTCGTGACCGGCGAGGCAGCACCCCACATCGAGCCGGCGACGATGCGCACCGCCTTGCCCTCGGCCTCCAGCGTCGGCAGTTCCGTCTGGGCGCGGTGCTCGAAGGCGGGTGCGGTTTCCTCGCTGGATTTCGGCAGGGCGATCCAGGACTGGATGCCGAACAGGTTCGGCCCCATCGCCTTGACCGCGTCATCCATGCGCTCGGAATGGACGATGCCTTTGCCGGCAGTCATCAGGTTGACCTCGCCCGGTCGGATCGGCTGCGACGAACCGAGGCTGTCACGGTGATGGATCTCGCCGTCGAAGAGATAGGTCAGGGTCGCAAGCCCGATATGCGGGTGCGGGCGGACGTTGACCCCCTCCCCGATCGGGAAGGCGGCCGGACCCATCTGGTCCCAGAAGATGAAGGGGCCGATCATCTGCCGCTTGGCCGACGGCAAGGCGCGTCGCACCTCGAACCCGCCGATGTCGCGGGCGCGGGGGACGATCGTCAAATCGACGGCGTCCGGGTTTTCGGCGTCGTAGCAGTCCGGGTCAAGTTCCTGCAGCGTGCTCATGGCCGGCCACTCCCTAATCCGCCGCCATCATACGCCAATCAGGGCCGACGGAGGAGCAGGCAACTAGTTCACCCGGCGGCGCACCACCGTCACGCCGACGCTTTCGGCATCGTGGAACACGTCGAGCTTGGAGATCGTCACTTCGGCCCGCTTGGCGCGCTCGTCGGCCAGGCAGATTTCGGCGACCCGGTCGGCAAGGGTCTCGACCAGCTTCACATGGCCGCCGCCAGCCAGCGCGCGGACCGCCTTGACGATGCGTTCGTAGCAATAAACCCGGGCGTAATCCTCATGGAAACCGCCGTCGGGCCGCACCACATCGACGGCAATGTCGACCCGCACGCGCTGCCGGACACCCTGCTCGTGGGCATGAATGCCGATCTGGAAATCCACAACCAGCGTGTTGATCCGCACCGTGTAAAGGGCGTCCACCACCTCGGTCGTCTCCGCCGCGCGCGGTTCGTCGATCGTGAAGCTCATCGGTCCCTCGGGCGCCATGGTCGTCATCTCAGCCAGTTGTCGCACCCCCAAAAACGGGGGTTGCGTGTCGTCGAGCGGTGCGCACCCTAGACGCACGAACGGGACTTTGTCGTCCCAAACCCGCCATCGAAGGGGCGAAACCCGCCTTACCACCCTTCCTATCTTGGCGCCGACGCGCGTCAGGTCTAGGGTCTGGGCCAATCTTGTATACAAATCGGAGGAAGTACCATGAGCGACAAGGCCATGTTCGAGGCCGGTCTGAAGAACCGCCGCGAAGTGCTGGGTGCAGAGTATGTCGACAAGTCGATCGCATCCGCCGACGACTTCAACATGCCGATGCAGGAACTCGTCACCGAGTACTGCTGGGGCGAGGTCTGGGGCCGGCCGGGCCTGAACCGTCAGCAACGTTCGATGCTGAACCTCGGCATGCTGGTGGCGCTCGGCCGCAGCCACGAACTGCGTCTGCACATCCGCGGCGCCATCAACAACGGCCTAACCAAGGACGACATCAAGGAAATCTTCCTGCAGACCGCCATCTATTGCGGCGTGCCGGCGGCGATCGACGCCTTCCGCAACGCCCGTGAGGTGTTCAAGGAGATGGGGCTCGACTGATCCCCATCACCCGCACCCCATCCCAAGAACACCAACGAGCAACGGAGAAAGACATGTCCGACATCACCGTCGGGTGGATCGGCATCGGCAACATGGGTTGGCCGATGGCCCGCAACGCGAAACAGGCCGGCGTCGATATCGCGGTCTTCGACCTCGACCAGGACAAGCTCGGCCGTTTCGCCGATGAGTTCGACGCCAAGCGGGCGCCCAGCCTCGCCGCCCTGTCCGAGATGTCGGACGTTCTCGTGACCATCGTTCCCGACGGCAAGGTGGTCCGCCGGATCTGCTTCGGCGACGGCGACAACCTCGCCTCCGGTTTCGCCGAGGGCAAGATCGTCGTCGACATGAGCTCGTCCGCCCCGATGGGCACCCGCGAGCTCGGCGACGAACTGCATGCCAAGGGCGTGACCCTGATCGACGCGCCGGTCTCCGGCGGCGTGACCGGCGCCGACAAGGCGACGCTCTCCATCATGGTTGGCTGCTCCGACGAGGCGGCGCTGGCCAAGGTCATGCCGTTCTTCGAGGCGACGGGGAAGAACATCTTCCGCTGCGGCCCGCTCGGCACAGGCCACGCGATGAAGTGCCTGAACAACTATCTGTCCGCCGTCGGCCTGACCGCGGCGAACGAGGCACTGCTGATCGGCCAGAAGTTCGGTCTGGATCCGGCCGCCATGGTCGACATCCTGAACGTCTCGACCGGCCGCAACTCCTCGACCGAACGCAAGTATCACCAGTCGGTGCTGCCGCGGACCTACAATTCTGGCTTCGCGACCGCGCTGATGGCCAAGGATATCGGCATCGCCGCCGGCCTCGCCGGTGACCAGGACATGTTCGCGCCGCTGCTGCACGAGCTGAACCAGATCTGGACCAAGTACAACGAGGTCATGCCTGAAACGAACCACGAGGCGACCATCGAGTACCTGGAGAAAATCAACGCCGTGAAGCTCAAGGGCCCGAAGGCCTGAACAGGCCTCAAGACCAAAAAGAAGACCATACCGGGCAGGAGACGGACTGAGGAGAAGGCCATGGCGGGTCAACCGCTGGAAGGCGTGCGTATTCTGGCTGTCGAGCAATATGGTGCCGGCCCGTTCGGCACCATGTATCTCGCCAACCAGGGCGCCGAGGTCATCAAGGTCGAGAATCCGGCCGATGGCGGCGACATGTCGCGCGCCGTCGGCCCGTATTTCTTCGACGAGGACGGCAAGCAGAGCCAGTTCTTCCACTCGTTCAACCTCAACAAGCGCAGCGTCGCCCTCGACCTGCGCAGCGAGGAGGGCCGGCGGATCTTCCGGGAACTGGCCGCCACCGCCGACGCTGTCACCAACAATCTGCGCGGCGACGTACCGGAGAAGCTCGGCCTCGACTATGCGAGCCTGCGGGAGGTGAACCCGAAGATCGTCTGCGCCCATCTGTCGGCCTATGGCCGCGATGGACCACGCAAGACCTGGCCCGGCTACGACTATCTGATGCAAGCCGAGGCCGGGTGGTTTTCGGTCACCGGCGAGCCCGGATCGCCGCCGAGCCGCTTCGGCCTTTCGGTCGTCGACCTGATGACCGGCGTGACCATGGCCTTCGGCGTGTCGTCGGCGATCATCCAGGCCCGGACCACCGGCGAGGGCCGCGACGTCGATGTCAGCCTGTTCGATCTGGCCCTGCACACGGTCACCTATCTTTCGACCTGGTACCTGAACGCCGGCCATGTGCAGGACCGCCTGCCGCGCTCGGCCCATCCGTCCCTGACCCCGTGTCAGACTTTCAAGACCAAGGACGGCTGGATCTACCTGATGTGCAACAAGGAGAAGTTCTGGCCGGCGCTGTGCCAGAAGATCGGTCGCCCGGAGCTGGCGACGGATCCGCGCTTCGTCTCCTTCAAGGCCCGCTTCGCCGAGCGTCCGGCCATCCAGGAGATCCTGGACGAGGCTCTTAGCGCAAAGACCACCGCCGAATGGATGGTGGAGTTCGGCGGCTCGGTCCCGGCCTCGCCGATCCTCGACATCGACGCTGCCATGGACAATCCCTTCGTCGCCGAGCGCGACGGCATCCATCATTTTCCACCACCCCCGAACGGCGCGGCACTCGGGCTTGAGGAAGCGTTCCGGATGGTCGCCCATCCGATCCGCAATTCCGGCTCCACTCCGCCGAAACGGCCCGGCCCCGAGCTTGGCGGCGATACCGACACCCTGCTCGCCGAACTTGGCTACGATCCGGCCGCGATCCGGGCCTTCAGGGACACAGGAGCAATCGGATGAGCATGAATCTCGCCTTCATCGGCTTCGGCGAGGCCGGGCCGCAGATCGGTCAGGGCATGCTCGGTGCCGGCGCCAAGTCGGTCGCCGCCTACGATCTCCTGGCCGGCGATCCCGCCACCCGGGACGCCTGGGTGGCCAAGGCCGAGAGCTTTGGAGCGAAAGCCTGCCTCACGTCCGCGGCGGCCGTCGGCGAGGCCGACCTGATCCTCTCCACCGTCACTTCCGAACGTGCGCTGGAGGCGGCCGAGGCGGCCGCCCCGCATCTGCGCCAGGGCCAGCTCTATCTCGACCTCAACTCCTGCTCGCCGGGGAAGAAGGTGAAGGCGGCCAAAGCGGTGGAGGGCGCCTCCGCCGCCCGCTACGTGGACGTGGCGGTGATGGACACCGTGCCGGGGCGCGGCCATCTGGTGCCGATGCTGCTGGCCGGCGAGGCGGCCGAAGCGGCGGCGGAGAACCTGCGGTCCTTCGGGATGACCGTGGAGGTCGTCGGTGACACCGTCGGCCAGGCCTCGACCATCAAGATGGCCCGCTCGGTCTTCATGAAGGGCATCGAGGCGATCCTGTGCGAGAGCCTGGTCGCCGCCGACCGGGCCGGTGTCGCCGACCGGGTGCTGGCATCAATTCAATCGACCTTCCCGGATACGGACTGGCGCGCGCTGGCGACGTATCACATGGGCCGCATGGCGGTGCACGGCAAACGCCGAGCGATCGAGATGGACAGCGTCGCCGACACCCTGCGCGACCTGGGATTAGAGCCCTCGACCGCGCTCGGCACCCGTGATCGCCAAATGTGGGTCGCCGATCTCGGCCTCCGTGAGCGCTTCATCGACGGCGGTCCGGAGACCCTGGAAGAGTTCCTGGAGGCGGTGTCGGAGAAGACGGCGGACACCGCTTCCCACTAGACAAGAAATCTCTTGGTATTACATGGTGACATGCGGCCGGGAGAGACGCGGATCCGCATTGCCGATATACCGCGCACCGGCCCCTCGGACGGACCCCTGTCCGCCGGGCACGAGTTTCACGAGAGGAGAGCCACGATGGCCTTTGAACTTCCCGATCTGCCGTATCCGCACGACGCCCTGGCGCCGGTCATGTCCAAGGAAACCCTGGAGTTCCACCACGACAAGCACCACAACGCCTATGTCACCAACGGCAACAATCTGCTGAAGGACAGCGGTCTCGAGGGCAAGTCGCTCGAGGAAATCGTCGTGGCTTCCTACAACGGCGGCGCCGGCGGTGGCCTGTTCAACAACGCGGCCCAGCACTGGAACCATGTCGAGTTCTGGAAATGGATGAAGCCGAAGGGCGGCGGCGCCATCCCGGGTGAGCTGGAGAAGAAGATCGTCTCCGACTTCGGCAGCGTCGATGCCATGAAGGAGGCCTTCGTGCAGGCCGGCGTCACCCAGTTCGGCTCCGGCTGGTGCTGGCTGGTCCTCGGCAAGGACGGCAAGCTCGCCGTCACCAAGACCGCCAACGGCGTGAACCCGCTGGCCACCGGCGAGGGCACCGCCCTGCTCGGCTGCGACGTGTGGGAGCACTCCTACTACATCGACTACCGCAACGCCCGCCCGGATTACGTCAAGGCGTTCGTCAACGACCTGGTGAACTGGGATCGTGTGGCCGAGATCTTCGGCGCCGCGTCCTAACACTCTGTGCCCTGCGGGCGGCTTCGGTGCTGCCTGCAGGGCCACGCATCATTCGATCAACATTCAATCGGGAAACCGACCCCGACAGTATACAGTCAGCGTCGACTCCGAATTCTTGATCAGGTCCGGTGACAAACCGTCACAACATTGCGTCTAGTATGCACCTGATCTTTTCAACCATTGACAAATGTGACCTTTCTCACGCGAATCGGTCTTGTTTGCGTTGATGTCCGCATGCGACAGTTTTTGTGCTGCAATCTGTCCAGGGGCGTGTGGGCATGGGGGAGAACGTCGGAAATAGCGTCGGCGAGGGGTTCTGGTTGACCCAGTGCGGACGCGAAGACCGCCATTCTGATGGAAATGGCGGCGAAGCTGCCATGCTCAACACCATGCTGCACCATCTCGGCTGGGTCGATGTCGGCATCCAGCCGGCCCGGGCCGTCGTCCGACTGAACCCAAGCAAGGTCTGCGAGCAGGCCCTCCAGGCCCTCCCGTCGGCGCTGGAGGAACGCGCCCCGCGCCGAATGATCGAACTCGTGCTGCTCGACTGCGACGCCGAACCTGTCGATATCGCCTTTCTCGAACCCGAAAGCGCCTGCCGGTATCTGGACCGGGTTACGCGCCAGCGCCGGGACGAGGACGAATTCTCGGTCTGGGGCGCGGAAGCGTTCCCGTTGCCGGTGCCCTATGCCCTGTCCGACACGCTGCGCTACCCGCTGGCCTCGCCGATCCTGCGCGAGGACGCAGATCGGCCCCATGTGGACGAGGAACGGTTCGCCCGGAGCCTCGCCATGGCCGAGTGGCTCGCTCCGCTGAACACAGCGGACTCGCTGAGAGACCGCCGCCTCGTCGAGCCCACGCCGGAGATGGTGAGCTTTGCGCTGCGCACCCTCGGATGGGTCGGCGTCAAACGTAACTGGAGCCTGCACGGCCAATCGTTCCACACCTCGGTGCCCGATCTCATCGCCCTCGACCCGGCCGCGGTGCGCCGGGAGTCGTTGAACCAGTTGGTCGCCCTGTGCGGCATCTGGTCGATGCTGCCGGGCGAGGTGACCTTCGCCTGGTGGGACGGCACCGCCTGGATCCGCGAGAAGGGCCGACCGGTGGAACTGGCCGACCGGCTGCGCGCCCTGTGCCGGATCGCCGCCAATGACGAACCGCTGGCGATGGTCGACAGCGTCGAAGTCCCGATCCATCAGGTCCTGGCCTCGAGTACCGGCTGGGCCGAGGACCATCTCTTCGCGGTCACCCTCAAGCGCTGGCAGGACGAGCAGGCCAACGCCTGTCAGAGCGATACGATCCTACGCGACCTGGAACGGCTGGGTGTTTTCCAGGCCCGCACCAAACTGCTGGTGATCGACGAGAACGACGACATGCGGATCGCCCGCTACGCGCCCGGCCAGATCAACATCTGGGACGACCGGGTACATCGCGGCATGGAGGGATCGCGCCTGATCGACGTCCCCGATCGTGGCCTCGGCCTCAGCGTCCAGCGTGACCTGAAATCGGTCCAGCAACGCCGCGAGCCGATCTTGCACCGCTGCAACGGCGTGGTCCTCGGCAGCGATGGCCTGCAGGCCATCCAATGGTCGCGGCTGACGGTACCGTTGTTCCAGCGCGTCGACGGAACCGACCGGATCAATGCCTTGCTCTCCACCTGCGAGTTGGAACTGGCCGCCCCCATCTGATCCGGCGGCACCGGATCGGATGGAGCGTTCGGGTCACCCTCCCGATCTGCCTGCCGCCTTCGGCGCGGTCGCCTCGGCCGCGACCAGCGCGTGTTCATCCGGCATCTCGACGAAATGCGCCACATCGGCAACCACGGCGCGGCGCGTCCGGCCGAGAAGCCACATCCGATTGCGCTCCGGTTTGTGAGGGCGCAACCACCTGACACCCGGATGCGCCTCATCGAAGCGGTATTTCGAGGCGTTCTTGGCGTAGACCTCGTCCTCGGCGATCGACACCATCGGGGCCGCGTCCCATCGCGCCAGCGCCAGCGCGCATCCGGCCGTCGTCAGCACTTCGGCCAGAACGGTCCGGCCGCGCCAGGCCGGCGCCAGCCACAGGCCCCCGATATAGGTGCAGCGCCGCCGCACCGCACTGGCATAGGCATCCGCCTCCTCGCTCATGATGAAACGCTCGCCGCTCGCCATGTCGCGGGCCGGCGCCGCATAGAAGAACGAAAGCGTCGACAGCCAGTCGCCGAGCGTGCGCTGCCCAAGATCGAACAGACGGATGGCGAAGGTCGCGATCCGCTCGGAGGTCTCGTCGTGCACGCTCATCCAGATCGCGTGCCCCCGCGGAAACGAGACGGCAGCCGGATTGAAGGCGTTCGGCAGAAACTTGCCGGTTTCCCGGCATACGCGATCGAAGGCCGCCATATCGTCATGAACCGCCATTTCCAGGCCGTACTGCTTGAACTGGGTGTTCAATCGCAGAAAATATTCAGCGAACAGTTCCTTCTCCGGCACGGCGAGGGATCCAACGCTGGGCAGCAGCCGGTTCTTATAAGGTATCGTGGTCATCATTTCGGTCCCCATCCCTGATAGCCCGAATTAAGGGATAATATTTACTTGAATAACGTGCAGACGATCAGAGGCCGGACTGCGACTCGTTGCGCCATCGCGAGTCGCCTCTCACCATCGCAAGGCCTATAGAGGCACCATCGAAACGAATCGGATTTCCCGCATGCCGCCCCGCGAAAATTCCGGAGACCAGACATCGGCCGGTATGGGAACGGCGCCCTGCCCGGCCGCCTTTCTGGACCGAGACGGTGTTCTCAATATCGACACCGGCTATGCCCATCGGGCCGACCAGATCCGCTGGGTAGATGGCGCGGCCGCGGCCGTCGCCAGGCTGAACGCGGCCGGCTATCGGGTGTTCGTCGTCACCAACCAGTCCGGCATCGCCCGCGGCCTGTACAAGACGGAAGACGTGGAGACCCTGCACCGATGGATGGGCGACACGCTTCGCCAGTTCGGGGCCCGGATCGACGACTGGCGCTACAGCCCGTTCCACCCGGAGCATCAGACGGAGCGGTTCGCGGACAAGGCGTCCTGGCGCAAGCCGGCGCCGGGCATGCTGCTCGACCTGATGGCGACCTGGCCGGTGGATTCCGGCGCGTCCTTCATGGTCGGCGATCGCGCCACAGACATCCAGGCCGCCGAAGCGGCGGGGATCCCCGGTCACCTGTTTGCCGGCGGCAACCTCGATACCTTCATCGCCGACATCCTCCACGCGCAGTCCGGGGCGACCCCATGACCAAGATCCATCCCGTCCTACTGTCGGGCGGGGCCGGCACCCGGCTCTGGCCCCTATCCCGTAGCGCCTTCCCCAAGCAGTTCCTCACCCTGCTGGGCGAACACTCGCTGCTGCAGACCACGGCCCTTCGGGTGTCGGATCCGGTGTTGTTCGCCCCACCTGTCATCGTCACCAACGCCGACCACCGCTTCATCGTCGCCGAGCAACTCCGCGCGATCGGGATCGAGCCGGCGGCGATCCTGCTCGAGCCGGTCGCCCGGAATTCGGCACCCGCCGCGGTGACCGCCGCCCTCCACCTCGCCGCCCGAGATCCCGAAGCCGTGCTTCTGCTGCTGGCGGCGGATCATGCGATGACCCGGCCCGAGGCGTTCCTCGATGCCGTCCGGGCGGCCCTGCCCTCGGCGAAGGCGGGCCGTATCGTCACCTTCGGGATCACGCCGGACCGGCCGGAGACGTCCTATGGCTATATTCTCGCAGGCACGCCGGACACCGCGGGCGCACGGACCGTCGAGCGCTTCGTGGAAAAGCCGGATCCGGAGACCGCACGCGGTTACCTCGCCGCTGGACGCTATCTGTGGAACTCGGGAAATTTCCTGGCCGCCGCCACGACGCTTCAGGCGGAGGCGGCGAAGTTCGTGCCGGAAGTTCTGGCCGCCGGCCGGGCCGCCTTGGCCGCCGCGCGCGCGGATCTCGACTTCCTGCGGCTCGACGCGGACGCCTTCGCCCGTTCACCGTCGGTGTCGATCGACTACGCGATCATGGAACGTACGGATACCGCCAGCGTCATCGCCTGCGATCCGGGGTGGAGCGACATCGGATCCTTCGATTCACTGGCCGACGCGCTCGGCCGCGATGGCCGGGGCAATGCCGCGTCGGGGCTGGTTCGGCATATGGACTGCTCCGACACGCTGGCGATCTCGACCGGTCCGCTGGTTGCCACTCTCGGCCTCGAAGACACCGTTGTGGTGGCCACGGCCGATGCAGTGCTCGTCGCCAAACGGGATCGGGCACAAGAGGTGCGTGCCCTGGTCGCCCAGCTACGGAAGGAAGGGCGCGACGAGGTCGACGGTCATGCTGACGTCCACCGCCCTTGGGGCTCCTATCGCAATCTCGACATCGGCGACGGGTTTCTGGTGAAACAGATCCGCATCAAACCCGGCGGGCGGCTTTCCCTGCAAACCCATGCCCACCGCGCCGAGCATTGGATCGTCATCGAGGGCGAGGCCCGGGTGACGCTCGGGCCCACGGTCGATGCCCTGGAGGTCGTCGACCTGTCGCCCCATCAATCCATCGACATCCCGCTCGGCTGGGTCCACCGGCTGGAGAACGCGACCGCTGCACCCGCTGCCATCATTGAGGTGCAATCGGGCGGCCATCTGTCGGAAGCGGATATCGAACGCCTGGATGACGTCTACGGTCGAGGCGACGACGACTCGATCGGATGAAGGAATCTCATTGAAATAGCCTCAAAGCTTCGGAAAATTTTATTCAAAAATTAATACACTCCGCGATATCTTTGGTGTCCCACCTGCCGTGACCACCAAACCCTGTGTGCCGCACCATGCGCCTGCCCGCGCTCATCGCTATTGGATTCCTTACGTTCAGCCACACCGCCGCCGCTTCCGGCGCTGGTCCGGCCTATTACGAGGCGCTGATGGGATACTGCTACAAGGGTGATCTGTCAGAGCGGATCGGCCGCGATCCGGACAGCCGCTCCTATGTCGGCGCCGCGAGCAAGCGGGCCGCACTGGGAGACCTGCGCGAGGCGATGACCCGGGGCGAAAAGGCCGTCACCGCCCTCTGTGCGTCGGGCTATTATCAGGCGATTCAGGCCGGATATGTCACGGTCATCCGACGGTCGGCGAGCAACTGATCCCGCCCTAGACCTCCAGCCATTCCCGACGGACCTGATCGTTCGCGGCAAAGTCGGTCGGGGTTCCTTCGAACACCAGATGGCCGTGCCCCATCACCAGCAGGCGGTGCGAGATCTTCAGCGCGATGGTCAGCTTCTGCTCGACCAGCAGGATGGAGATCCCGCGACGGGCTATCTCCTCCAGCAGGCCGGCGACCTTCTCGACCATCTGCGGGCTGAGCCCTTCGGTCGGCTCGTCGACCATCACCAGATCCGGGTCGCCCATCAGCGTGCGGCACATGGTCAGCATCTGCTGCTCGCCGCCGGACAGCGCGCCCGCCACGACGTCGGCCCGCTCCGCCAGGTTGGAGAACAGATCGAACATGTCGTCGATCGACCAGCGGTCGTCGGGCCGCGCCCGGCCCGACTTCATGCCCAGGATCAGGTTCTGCCGCACGGTCAGGGTCGGGAAGATGTCCCGGTTCTCCGGCACGTAGCCGATGCCGAGATGGGCGACCTGATGCGGCTTCAGCCCGACGATCTCCTGTCCGCGCAGGCGGATCGAGCCGACCGGCGGGACCTCGCCCATGATCGCCTTGCAGGTCGTGCTGCGCCCCACCCCGTTGCGTCCGAGCAGGCTAACGATCTCACCCTCGCCGACCTCGAAACTGACGCCCTGCAGGATGTGGCTCTTGCCGTAATAGGCGTGAAGGTCGTTGACCTGGAGCATCAGAGCACCTCCTCGCCGGACTCCTGCACCGTGCCGAGATAGGCTTCCTGCACCGCCTTGCTGGCGCGGACCTCCTCCGGCGAACCGGTCGCGATGATCTCGCCGTAAACCAGGACCGAGATCCGGTCGGCGAGGTTGAACACCACCCCCATGTCGTGCTCGACCATGACCAGGGTCCGCCCTTCGGTCACCCGGCGGATCAGGTCGACCACGCCCTCGGTCTCGCTGTGGCTCATCCCGGCGGTCGGCTCGTCCAGCATGATCACGTCGGCGCCGCCGGCGATGGTGATGCCGATCTCCAGCGCCCGCTGCTCGGCATAGGCCAGAACGCCGGCCGGCAGATCACAGCGGTCCAGCAGGCCGATCTGGTCGAGGATCTGGGCCGCCCGTTCGTTCAGGGCGCGTTCGGTATCGACCAGGCGCCAGAAGCTGTTGCGGTAGTCCATCGACCAGAGCAGGCCGCAGCGCACGTTCTCGAACACGCTGAGGCGCGGAAAGATATTGGTGATCTGAAACGACCGGCTGAGCCCCATGCGGTTGATCTGGTAGGGCTGCAGCTCTGTAACCTCGGTGCCGTTCAGCAGGATCCGGCCGGCGGTCTTGGAATACTTGCCGCTGATCAGGTGGAACAGGGTCGACTTGCCGGCCCCGTTCGGTCCGATGATGGCGTGGCGTTCACCGGCGCGGATCTCCAGGTCGATGCCCCGGATGATTTCGGTCGGCCCGAAGTTCTTGCGCACACCCTGCATCTGAAGAGCCGCGGTCATTGGTGGCCTCCCGCCGGGCCGGTGGCCTGGGCAAACGCGTCGCGCAGATACTGGGCGATGCGGTACAGGCCATAGCCACCGCCGACCGCCAGGACCGCCGCGACGACCCAGGGCAGGGCGGTGGTGACGTCGAGGGTCAGGCCGAAGACATGGGCCTCGCTCTCGCCGACGACACTCTGGTTGGCGGTGTGGCCCATTTCCAGAAGCAAGGCCGTCCCCGCCAGCAGGGCCAGCAGCGGCACGACGGCAATAGCATAGGGCACGGCCAACATCCCCAGCCGCCCCGCCCGCAGGGCCGGGCCGTGCATCATAACCAGACCGGTAAGACCGCGCGGCGCGTACATCACCGTCAGCACGAACAGGATGCCGACATAGAGCTGCCAGAGTTCGGTGTGGTTGGAGAGCACGGTCTGCAGCAACGTGAGCAGAATGGCGCCGACGATCGGGCCGATGAAGAAGCCGACCCCGCCGATGAAGGCCATCAACAACACCCAGCCAGAGGTCACCAGATTCAGGTTCTCCTCAGTTAGGATCTCGTAGTTGATGGCGAACAGCCCGCCCGCCACGCCGGCGAAGAATCCCGCCGCGCAGAACGAGACGAAGCGGACATAGCGCTGGCTGTACCCGACGAACTCGGCCCGCTCCTCATTGTCGCGCACGGCGTTTGCCATGCGGCCCGCCGGGGTTCGAGAGAACAGATACATGAACAAGGCCGAGATCAGCACGATGACCGCGGTCAGGTAATAGACCTCGACCTCGCTCAGAAACTCGGACCCGAAAACCGGCGGCCCCATGGTGCGGTCGCCGCTCACCCCCTCCTCGCCGCCGAAGAAGGCGACGAAGATAATCGAACAGGCCGCCACCAGTTCGCCGACGCCGAGCGAGATCATGGCGAAGACCGTGCCGGCGCGCCGGGTGGAGAATCCGGCGATCGGAATCGCGAAGGCGAGACCGAACAGTCCGCCGAGGAAGGGCAACAGCGGCAGCGGCAGCCACCAACCGTCATACTCGACATAGTTCATGACATGGACCGACAGGAAGCCGCCCAGACCGAAATAGACGGCGTGGCCGAAGGACAGCATGCCGCCCTGGCCGAGCAGCATGTTGTAGCTCAGGGCGAAGACGATCGAGATGCCCATCTGGTTCATGATCGTCACGCCGACCGCCGACGGGAACAGCAGCGGCATCACCATGAGCAGTGCGAAGGCGCCGACCCACATCGGCAGGGTGCGGGTGAACGCGCCACGGCGCATCTGGTCGTCCGCCACCCGCTTCCAGGCCGGTTCGGTGTCCGGTGCCACGACCCGCGCCGTGGTGGTTTCGCTGGCACTCATGTCTCGCGTTTCCCCATGAGCCCGGTCGGGCGGAAGATCAGGATCAGGATCAGCAGGATGTACGGCAGAATCGGCGCGACCTGCGGCAACGACAGGGTCCAGAGATCGCGCAGCACATGGTCGGCGTCGAAGCTGACGCCCAGGATGTCGAGCAGGTCGTTGACCGACCAGTCGAGCGCGATGGCGAAGGTCTGCAGCCAGCCGATCAGCAGCGAGGCGACGAAGGCCCCCGGCAGCGAGCCGAGCCCGCCGACCACGATCACCACGAAGACGATCGAGCCGAGCACGAAGGCCATGCCCGGGAAGGTGCCGAGCGCCGGTCCGGCGATCACGCCCGCCAGCCCGGCCAGCGCCGAGCCCACCCCGAACACGCCCATGAACACCAGCGGCACGTTGTGGCCGAGGTTGGAGACCGTGTGCGGGTGGGTGATCGCCGCCTGGATGATCAGCCCGATCCGCGAGCGGCTCAGCACGGTGAAGAGGCCTATGAAGATCCCGATCGAAATCAGGATCATGAACGCCTTATAGGCCGGGAAGTTCTGGCCATAGAGCGTGAACAGCGGGAAGTGCAGCAGTTCCGGTTCGGAATAATCCTTGGTCGCCCTGCCCCAGAAAAACTGGACGATCTCCTCGATCAGAAAGGCGAGGCCGAAGGTGAAGATCAGTTCGGCCACGTGCCCGTGGCGGTGCACATGGCGCAGGCCGTAGCGCTCGACCAGGGCGCCGGCGAGCCCGACCAGCAGCGGGGCGACGATCAGCCCCGGCCAGAAGCCGATATATGAGGAGATCGTGTACGCGAAATAGGCCCCCAGCATGTAGAAGCTGGCATGGGCGAAGTTGAGCACGCCCATCATGCTGAAGATCAGCGTGAGCCCGCTCGACAGCATGAACAGCAGCAGGCCCGTAACCAGCCCGTTCAGCAGCGAGAAAATCACCAGTTCGGTCATGGAGTCATTCCGTCGTTTCCGGGCCGCCCCGTCCGGGCCATCGGTTCCCGGTCGCCGTCACGATGTGTGATGCGTGGCGCCGACGGCCGCCCCGGGTCTTCCCCGGAGCCTGCCGCCCGGCGCCGCGCGGATCACCGCGATCAGGCGTCCGGCCGCGTCATCTCGCAGCTGGTCGGACTGTCCTTGCCGGCCATGGTGACGGTCTTCTCGTCCTTCAGGCCGTAGCCGGAATTGTCGGCGTCGACGACGATGTCCTTGTTGGTATGCACCGAGATATGGACATCCTGGATGGCCTGGTGGTCGGAGGGCCGCATCCAAACCTTGCCCCCCATGATGGTGTCGTACTCCATGCCTTCGAGAGCATAGGCGACTTTCACCGGGTCGGTCGTGCCCGCCTTCTCGATCGCCATCGCCAGCATCGCGATCGTGTTGAAGATGCGCGGCTGGTTGATGTCGTTGTCCGGATACTTCGCCTTGAACGCGTCGTTCAGCGCCTTGAACTCCGGCGTCGGCGGGTTGAGCGTGCCTTCGCGGATCGAGCGGATGATGCCCTCGCCGAGCTCGCCGAACGTCGCGGTGATGCCGTCATGGGCGCCGTAATAGGTGTAGATCGGCGCATCCACGCCGGCCTCGATGATCGCCTTGCCGAGGCCGACCATGTCCGCACCCCAGTTGCCGGTGATCACCGCCTGGGCCCCCGATGACTTGATCTTGGTGGCATAGGGGGTGAAGTCCTTCACCTTGCCGATCGGATGCAATTCGTTGCCGACGATCTCGATATCCGGTCGTTTCTCGGCGAGCATGTCGACGGCGGCGGCGGCGACGGCCTTACCGAAGCTGTAGTCCTGGCCGATGATGTAGACCTTCTTGATGCCCTGATCCTCGGCGATGGCATCCGTCAGCGCGTCCATCTTGATGTCGGCGTTGGCGTCGAACCGGAAGTGCCAGAAATTGCACTTCTCATTGGTCAGCGCCGGATCGACCGCCGAGTAGTTCAGAAACAGCATGCGTTGATCGGGATTGCGCTTGTTGTGCTTCTCGACGGCATCGGTCAGAGCGTTCGCCACGCCCGAGGAATTGCCCTGGACGATGTACTGAATGCCGTCGCTGATCGCCCGCTTGAGCTGGATCAGGCTCTCCTTCGGACTGATCTTGTTGTCGAGCGGCACGATCTCGAACATCCGGCCGCCAAGTACGCCCCCCTTATGATTGACGAGTACGTCGGCGGCGAACTCGAAAGACCGCAGCCCCGATTCGCCGGTGGTGGCGAACGGTCCGGAAAGCGGGTCGATGAAGGCGATCTTGATGGAATCAGCGGCCTGCGCGCCAGCGGACATCGCCAGCGCGAGACCGAGCGTGGCGGCAACCGCCGCCCTACGGGTAACGGACATGTCTTCCTCCCTTTGGGACAGTGCGGCCACCGCTTTTTAGCTGCGACAGTCCGCTGTCTAGGAAATCATGGCGGGTGCTAGATAAGGGGTCAAGCGTGCCGGCCGGCCGGGAGTTGCCCGCCGATTCGCGCAATGAGAGGCCCGGCGCGAGGAGGATTTCGCGCAGCCGTTACCGTGAACCGGAGATGTCAGAAAGGAGAAATGGCGCGCCCGGGAAGATTCGAACTCCCAACCTCCTGATCCGTAGTCAGGTGCTCTATCCAGTTGAGCTACGGGCGCATATTTGCGGGGGCACCCCCCGAAGGCGGCGCAAACTACTCAAACCCCTCCCGCTTGGCAAGGGGCCTGATACGAAAAACCTCGGGGCAAAAGAACTTGTTCGGATTCCGTGGTTTAAGTAGTATCCCAGCACTGATTTGTGAGCGAGGTCGAAGGACTATCGCCAACGGAATTCTCGGAAGAGATATTTCAAAGGCTCCGACACCGCGCATCGCATCATGGACGCGTCCGGCCGCGAGGGGGAGTGGCACGTGTCCTTCGGGGGTCCGGGTTGGGAATAAAAAGGGATGACGCGGTGATCGGATCGTTCGACTCCATGCGCCGCCTGGCCGTTGTCAGTGCCGGCGTACTCGCTCTGGCGGGGTGCTCGTTCAGCAGTGATTCGCTGTGGCCGTCTCTCACCGGAGAGGCGCCGAGTGCTGACGCTCCGCCGGCCGAGACGGTGGCCATTCAGCCGTCCGCAGGCGAACGCTCAGGCTCACCGCTGATCGGTGGCCCGCCGCCGCTCGGCAGCACCAATTTCGAGGTACGCGCGCCGGCGCCGATGCAGCCGACCGGCACTTTCGTCGGCGAAAAGGTGCAGCAGCTCCGCGGCGATCTGGTCCGCCTGCAGGACAGCATCCGGGGCCACAACGGCACCCTGCAGTCGCTGCGGGGCACGACCGCGCAGAATGCCCTGACCTATCATCAGACCGTTGCCGGGATCGAATCGCGGCTGCAGATCGGCACCACGCCGGGCAACCCGCAGCTCGTCGACCAGTGGAACAGCGCCCAGCGCCAGCTGGAGCAGGTGAATACCGACATCTCCAACATGAACGCGCTGGCCAATCGGGTTTCCGCCGACGCCGCGCTGTCGACTTATCTGCTCGAATCCGTGCGCGCCGCCTATGGCCTGTCCGGCGCCGTTGAAGCCGATCACGAGCAGCTATCGGTGCTCGAGGACGAAACCAACCAGACCGTCGTGCTGATCGACCGCCTGCTGACCGAGTTGAGCGACGACATCCGCCGCCAGAGCTCCTATGCCGCGAACGAGCGCAACGACCTGAACACCATGGCCGTGGCGATCAAGAACGGTGAACTGTTCGGCACCAGCCTGGCCAACCGCTCCTTCGGCGGTGGTACCGCGCAGGCCGCGGCCGCCGGCGGCGCCAGCTTTCCGGCACCGTCCAGCGCCGGCCTCGCCGGTCGTCGCCCGCTGGTGGTGATCCGCTTCGACCGCCCGGGCGTCGAGTACGAACAGCCGCTGTACAGCGCCGTCCGCCGCGCGCTCGAGACCCGCCCGGAGGCGATCTTCGACGTCATCGCCGTCAGCCCGCAATCCACCAATCAGGGTCGCGCCGCGCTCAACGCCAACCAGGCCAAGCGCAACGCCCAGACCGTGTTCCGCAGCCTGCAGGAAATGGGTCTGCCGCCGGGCCGCGTCGCGCTCTCGGCCCAGTCGGCGCCGGACGCACGGACCAACGAGGTGCGCATCTACGTCCGCTGATCGGTCTGTACCGGTCGATGCGGGTGGTCGGTTGGAGGGCCAGAGGTCAGCCCCCGCCGTGTCGATCGCGCCGGTTTCCGGGTGATCCGAGTGGGTCCTGTCTGTCGTAGAGAGCGACGGAGGTGGCCAATGACACGGACTGCTGTCCCGATTCCAATCCTGATCCCGAGGATCGCCGCGGCGGTCGTCGCGCTGTTCGTGCTGACCGCACCGGCGGCGGCTCAGACTGCGGAAGAGGCGGCCGCCTTCCGCGGCGTGATCTCCGCCCAGGTCGATGCGTTCCGCGCCGACGCCTGGGACAGGGCTTTCTCCTATGCCTCCCCCAGCATCCACGCCCTGTTCGGCAGCAGCGAGCAGTTCCGCTCCATGGTGATGGGCGACTATGTGGCGGTCGCCCGTCCCCAGGTCTTCGAGTTCGAAGAGGCGACCACCCTGAACGGGCACCCGACCCAGCCGGTCTTCGTCGTCGGGCCCGACGGCATCGCCCGGCGCGCGCTCTACTTCATGGAGCAACAACCGGACGGCAGTTGGAAGATCGACGGCGTGGTTCTGGAAACCCTGCCCGACCGCACCTCCTGACGGCGATCCGACCGAAGACCGGCGCCCCGAAGACAGGCCGCCCGATGATAAGGTCGCCCGGACACCTCGCCGATTGCCAGGGCAGCACCGGGCCGCTATAGCCCGGGGAGATCCACATGGGCGCGCGGAGGCAATCGAACATGGACGCAAGCGACGATGACGGGCACCGGCGGTCGTTTCCGGTCTCCTGGGAGGAACTGCACCGTACCGGGCGCGCATTGGCCTGGCGGTTGCTGGATTTTGGTCCTTTCGAGGGCATCATCGGCATCACCCGTGGCGGTCTGGTGCCGGCCGCGATCGTCGCCCGCGAGCTTGAGCTGCGCCTGATCGACACCATCGGCGTGTCGAGCTACGCGGGCTATGACGGCCCGCGCGGCGCGCTCAACGTCGTCAAGCCACCGTCTCTGACCAACGACGGCGCCGGCTGGCTGATCGTCGACGATCTGGTCGATACCGGCGAGACCGCGAAAGTCGTGCGCGCCATGCTGCCGAAGGCGCATTTCGCGACGATCTACGCCAAGCCGGCCGGCAAGCCGCTGGTCGACACCTTCGTCACCGAAGTGAGCCAGGACACCTGGATCTATTTCCCCTGGGATACCGAGCCGCGGCCGGTCGATCCGATCATCGGTCTGCGTCCGGCGACCTGACCGGCACACTGTCGACGAAGCGCAGATCGCCGATCCTGACGGCGACGAAGACCCGCGCCGGCGCGCCGGCGCGCTCGACCGGCGCCAGGGTCTTCGGATTGCGCACTTCGAGATAGTCGATCCCGTCGAACTCCGCCGAGGTCAACGCATCCAGCCCCCAGGCAACCTCACCGGCCGGAGTACTGACTCCGTCGGCGAGCCGGCCGGCCATGCGGCCGATGATGCGGCTGAGACTGGCGACCCGCTCGCGCCCGGCCTCGTCCAACCGATCGATCTCGGCGACTGGCGTGATCCCACCCGGCCCGCGCGCGGCATCGACAACCCGGACCAGCGGTGCCCCCGGACGCCCCGCCAGCCGGGATGCCAGGACACAGGCGCGCTGGAACACCGCGCCGCTCTGATACAATCGGTTCGGCACGATCAGTTCGACCAGACGCTCGATCCTGCCGACCGCCGCGGTCAGGGACAGGCGGCCGAACGTCCCTTCCATGGATTCGGCGAATCCCGGCAGCGTTTCGACCGTCACCGGATCCACGTCCGTCGGCGTCAGATAGAGAATATCCGCACCGTTGCGCGACAGCAGGGTGCGACCGACCGGATCGGTCAGGATTTCCGCGCGAGGGCCCGCCGCGACCACCACGCGGTCGCATTCCCGCGCCGCCAATGCCAACAGCATCAGATGACCGACATGGGCCTCGCCCAGGATCGGAACGAGCCCGACCGAACACCCGTCCTCGCGCCACTCATCCAGAAATGCCGACAGAGTCTCCAGATCGGAGACGATCTCGACATCAGCCTCGTCGTCACCGTCCAGATTCAACGACAGCGCCGGATCATACGCACCAGCCAGGTCGTTCTCCGATTTTCCCACCGTTCTCGACATAGGCCTTCACCAATGGTCCTGACGCTTCGACCGCTGGGTCGGAAACGGTCGGGCACCGAAATCTTCGCCGCTCCCGTTTCGGAGCCGGCCGGTCTACCAGCGGCGCGAGAGTGATGCTCGGCGTACCACAACGAATCTTGGCCGCGCGGGCCCGCCCCACCATTGCCGGCTTGGGACCGAGGCCGCCCGCCGGTTTGGCCAAAGGCTACACCGCACATGCGAAACCCGGCAAAGCAAAATCTGCTCAGGCCGGAACCGTCAAGCGGTGGCGCGCAGAGGCACATTCACCCGGAAGGTCGACCCGCTCGCGCCCGTGCGCTCCAGCGTCAACGTTCCGCCATGGGCCTGGACGAGGTCTCGGGCGATGGTGAGGCCGAGGCCGGTCCCGTCCCGGCGGCTGGAAAACTGGAACGGTTGGAACAGGCGGCCGCGTCCCTCCTCCGGGATACCGGGTCCGTTATCGACGATATCCACCAGCAAGCGCCCCCCCTCCTCACGCACCACGAGCCGCAGGGTGTCGGCACCGGCATTGACCGCATTGGAGGCAATGTTGGCGAACACCCGGTACATCTGATCGCGATCGGCCTGCAGGACGAAATCCGCGTCCTCGGACAGCACGATCCGGAACGCCCCGTCTGCGGGAGCGACGAGTTCGGCGTTGAGTTCGGCCACGATCTCGGCAAGACGAACCGGCGCCAGCTTCAGCGGCGGCGTCTCGCGCGCGAAGTTGAGCGTGGTCGAGCATAGAGCGGCCGCCCGGTCGATCGCCTTCACCAGGGTCGGCGTCACTTTCTGCACATCGGGATCCTGGCTCATCGACAGCCGGTCGGAGATCAGCGTGGCCGTGGCCAGCATGTTGCGCAGATCGTGGCTGATCTTGCTGACCGCCGTGCCAAGCGCCGCCAGCCGCGTGCGCTGGCGAAGCGCGGCCCGCATCTCCTCCTTCATGAGCCCGAGTTCGCGCAGGGCAACGCCGATCTCATCCCGTCGGGCCCGGTCGTCAAGATCCGTCGAGCGGTCCTCGGGGCGTTTACGGAAGGCGACGAGACTGCCGGTGATGCGCTCCAGCGGGCGCACCAGGAGCCAACGCAGGCTGACGAAAACCAGGGCGGCGGTGAAAACCGAAATCAGCACCGACAGGGTCAGGATGCGCCAGGAGTAGTCGTACATCACCGCGCGCAGCGGAAACTCATCAAGCGTCACCGTGACGGTCGCCGCCGATTCCATCGGCGCCGGGCCGGTCACCCGCAAAATCCGGTTTCCGGTCTGAAACAGCGCGTCGAACGCGTCGAAAACCAGTTCCATCGCCATCGGGGAGTACAGCGAGATCTGCACCTCACCCGGCGGACGCATCGGCCGGCTGAGCGACCGGGTGTCACCGTCCGGGCCGGTGACGACGATCTCATAGGCGCCGACGTGGTCCAGCAGTTCGAACGTCAGTTCCTGGCTGATGATCCGGTCCGGCGAGCCGTCGATGGCCATCGCCGCCAGATGCGCCTTGTCCATCTTCTCGGTCAGATAGGTCAGGCGAAATCGTGCGATCGACGGGGTGTAGATCATCACCTCCGAGACCATCACGAAGAAGATGGTCAGGCACAGAACCCGAAAGGAAAGCGAGCGCATCGACCTACCCGCCCGAGAATCAGGCGAACCGCATCAGGAAGCGCACGATGCGACGGGTGCGAGTGGAGAACAGCTTCGGCACATACCAACTGCCGGCGGCCCGCTTCACCACTTCGCTGCGCGTCGGGTACGGCACGACGAGGCCCGCGATGTCCGAGACCTTGAGCTTCTTGGCGACCGCCAGGGTGTACAGCGAAACGATCTCTCCAGCCTCCGTGCCAACCACAACCGCGCCCAGAATACGACCCTTTGGCGAGACGTAAAGTTTGGTGAATCCCACAATGTCGCGCTCGGCCATGGCCCGATCGTTCTCCGCGAAGGGCCAGCGCAGGACCTCGAACGCCTCGCCGCGGCCCCGCAGGGTCGCTTCGTCCGCGCCGACACTGGCCAGTTCCGGCGCGGTATAGGTGACCCGCGGCAGAATGACCTCCGCCTTGGCCGGCAGCCAGAACAAGGCATTGCGAATGACGATGCCGGCATGGAATCCGGCGAGGTGGGTGAATTGCGCGCCGCCCGCCGCGTCGCCGACGGCGAAGACCCGCTTGTTGGTCGTGCGCAACCGCGCATCCACTCTCAGCCGCCCGCGTTCGTCGGTTTCGACGCCGGCGCGGTCGAGGTCGAGCCCTTCGAATCCGACCCGCCGGCCGACCGCGACCAGAAGATGGCTGCCGGTCAGCACCGTCTCTCCGCCCTCGCCATCGAGGGTGAGCGCAATGCCGTCCCTGGTCGGGCCGGCATGCACCGCCGCCGCCCCCTCGTGGATCTCCACACCGTCCCGCCGCAGCGCCAGACGGACCACCTCCGCCGCCTCTTCGTCCTCATGGCCGAGCAGGCGGGCGGCCTCGACCAGCACCACCTCGCAACCGAGGCGCGCATGGGCCTGAGCCAGCTCGCAGCCGATCGGCCCGCCGCCCAGCACCAGCAGACGGCGCGGTCGCTCCGTAAGATCGAAGATCGTCTCGTTGGTCAGGAACGGCACGGTATCCAGCCCCGGAATCGGCGGCACCGCGGGTGTCGATCCGGTGGCGATGACGACGTATTTCGCCTCCACCTTCACGTCGCCGCCTTCAACCGTGCGCGGACCGGAGAACCGCGCTTCGGCCTGGATCACGCGCACTCCGAAACCGGTATAGCGTTCGACGGAATCCATCGGCGCGATCTCGGCCACCACCCCCTGCACATGCTCGCGGACTCGCGCCCAGTCGATGGTGTGGACCTCGGCATCGACGCCGAAGCGCGCGGCGTGTTCGGCGCCGTGGGCGGCATGGCCGGCGGCGAGCAGTGCCTTGGACGGCACGCAGCCGACATTCAGGCAGTCGCCCCCCATCGCCCCCTTTTCGAAGAGGACGACGCTCGCGCCCATCTGCGAGGCGCCGGCCGCGACCGATAGACCGCCCGCGCCGGCACCGATCACGCAGATATCCGCCTGCACCGTCTCGCTCATCGTCCGGCTCGCTCCCTGGAGGGGTGACTCATGACCTGATACTCGCCGATTTGTGGGTGCCAAGGAATGCGGACGAGATCCGCGCGGACGGCATCACACCGAGGACGGTGTTCCGCGCCGGAACCGCTTGTAGATCACCGGGATCAGCGACAGCAGGGTCAGCCCGGCAATCGGGATCAGCACGCCCGGTTCCAGGAAGATGCCAATACCCGGCATCTCGCCGCTGGCGAAGACAGTATCCAGACCATTGCCGACCGACACGAACACGAAGGTGCCGGGGATGATGCCGACCAGGGTGCCGATCAGGAAGATCCGGGTCGGCACGCCAAGCAGGGCCGGCACGATATTGACCAGCCAGAACGGGAAGATCGGTACCAATCTCAGGACCAGGAGATAGCACAGCGCGTTCTCGCGGAACCCTTCCTCCAGCCGGGCGACGAACGGACCGGCCCGGGCCCGCAGGCAGTCGCCGACTGCCGTCTTCGCCGCCAGGAACACGGCAAGCGCGCCGGCGGTCGCGGCGACCACGGTGAGGGCGGTCCCCTCGATCAACCCGAACAGCAGCCCGCCGGTCACCGTCAGCACCAGCCCGACCGGCAGGGAGAAGGCGATCGACAGGGCATAGGCCAGCGCATAGCCGAAGCGGCTCGCAACCGGATGCGCGGCGACCCAGGCCTGCAGCAGGTCGCGGTTGTCCGACAGCGACTGGAACGAGACGAAGCGATCGAGATCTAGGACGAAGAAAGCGATCAGGCCGCAGATCAGCAACCCGACGGGCAGGATCCGGCGCACGGCCACGCCTCGGGCATTGTCCGCACCCGTCTCCTCGGAAGTGGCCTTCTCGTCGCCCAAGTTTCCCCCATCCGCCGGCCCTCCGGCCTGTGGCCGGCTGGGCGTATCCGCGTCGGTATGATGATCGCCCCTCACGCCCTGGCCAAGATGCCCCCTGGTCGCGCAGACGCCAGTCAACAGGGCGTGAGCGTTTCGTGTAGTGGCGCCAAGCGGTCATCGATGGCACCACGAAAACCGACCGAATGGCGCTAGTGGAAGGGCCAAGAGCGGCGCAGGATCGTTAGCAACAAGACAATGGAGGCATTCCATGCCCGACGGCCAGGCTTCTCTGACAAAACCCAGTGTGTGCCCGCTCGACTGCCCCGACACCTGTAGCCTCGACGTCACGGTCGAGAGCGGCAAGGTCACCGGTGTGCGCGGCTCCACGGCCAACCCGCTCACCGAGGGTGTGGTCTGCAACAAGGTCTCGCGCTACTACCCGCATTTCGTCCATGGCGAGGGCCGGCTGACCCAGCCGATGAAACGGGTCGGCAGGCGCGGCGAAGACAAATTCGAACGGATCACCTGGGACGAGGCGCTGGATCTGGTCCATGCCGGCCTGACCAAGGCGATCGACGCCCACGGCCCGCAATCGGTCGTGCCGCTCGCCTATGCCGGACCGCACGGCATGCTGGCCGGCGGGTCGATGGATTTTCGCTTCTTCCACAAACTGGGCGCCACTCTGCTCGATCGCGGGCCGATGTGCGGCGGCGTCAAGGGCGAGGCCTTCGTCTCGGTCTACGGCGCCATGCCCGGCACCCCGCCGGAACAGGGAATCGGGGCCGAGCTGATCATCGTGTGGTCGAACAACGTCACCGTCTCCAACCTGCACTTCATCCGCACCATCAACCGGGCGAAGGCCGCGGGCGCCAAGATCGTCGTGGTCGATCCCAAGCGGATCAAGGCGGCCGACCAGGCCGACATGCATGTGGCGATCCGGCCCGGTACCGACGTGGTGCTGGCCTTCGCGCTCGCCGCTGAGCTGGAGCGGATCGGCGCTTTCGATCAAGCGTTCATCGACCGCTGGGCCGCCGGCACCGACGAGTTCATGGCCGCCGCCCGGGAATGGACCGTCGAGCGCGCCGCCGAGACCTGCGGAATTCCGCAGGAGCAGATCCGCACCCTGGCGTCCTGGTACGCCGGGGCCAGCCCGGCGCTGATCGGCATGGGCAACGGCATGGAGCGCAATCAGAACGGCGGCAATTCGGTGCGGGCGATCGCCGCCCTGCCGGTGCTGTGCGGCAAATGGGGTGTGCGCGGCGGCGGGATCATCGCCAAGGTCGGCGCCGCGGTGCCGAAGACCGTGGCCAAGCTGCAGCGCACGGACCTCATTCCCGAGGGCACAAGACGCATGAACATCATGGACGTGCCGGCCAACATGCTGCGCGACGACCTCGATCCCAAGGTCGCCGCCGTCTTCGTCTACAACCACAACCCGATCGCCGTGTTCCCGGATCAGGCGCAGGTTATGAAGGCGTTCAGCCGCGAGGATATCTTCGTCGTCGGCTGCGACGTGCAGATGACCGACAGCATGCGCTATGTCGACGTGATCCTGCCGGCCTGCACCCATTTCGAGCATGCCGACATCTTCCCCGCCTATGGCCAGACCTATCTGCAGCGGGCCGAGCCGGTGATCGCGCCGGTTGGCGAGGCGCTGCCGAACATGGAGATCTTCCGTCGGCTCGCCGCCCGCTTCGGCTATGACGAACCATGCTTCAAGGCGAGCGACGCCGAGCTGATGGACGATGCGATCGATGGCGCAGATCCCCGGCTCGGAGGCCTGCGGCCGAGCGCCCTGCCGCTAGACCGTGCCCTGAACATGACAGCCGACGGCACGCAGGAGATCGTACCCTTCGCCAACGTGTTCCCGAAGAACGCCAGCGGCAAGGCGGAGCTCGCCTCCGACTGGATGGCGGAAGCGCGCGGGTTCAGGGTGCCGGCCTACCGTCCGGTGGAGAGCGCCTATCCGCTCGCCCTGATCACGCCGTCCTCGGCCGACCGCACCAACGCCACCTTCGGCGGCCACGCGGCGAGCGACGGAGTGCAGCCGCTGGAAATCCATCCGGTGGACGCCGCGGCCCGCGGCATCGAGGAGGGCGACCTGGTGCGCGTGCACAACGACCTCGGCGAGACCCGGCTGCGCGCCACCGTCACCGATGCGGTGCGGCCGGGCACGGTGTTTTCGGCCAAGGGCACGTGGATGCGCACCAGCGAAACCGGCCTCACGGTCAACGCCCTGCTGCCGACCCACAAGGCCGACCTCTGCGAGGGTGCCTGCTTCAACGACGCCCGGGTGGAGGTCGCGAAGGTCTGAACGGTTCGGCCGGCCGCTCAAGGGGCCGTCACTCCTCTTCCTGGTCCTCCGACGGTCCGGGAAACGGCAGCACGGTCGCGCCATCCTGATTCGCCGCGTTCACCGGCCTGCGGGCCAGGGCGGTGAGGATCAGCCCGACCTTGCCGCGGGCGTCCCGATACGGCAGATGCGTCGCCATCAGGTCCTGGAGACGGATCTGCACGATCCCGGGCGGCACCAGCCGGCCGGCGCCGGCATATCCGGCCCCGATCCAGGACAGCGCCGTCCCCGGCTCGGCCCATTCGGGATACTGTCCGATCAAGTCGCCGCCCAGCAGGACGCGCGCGATGGCACCGGCGAACTCGATCCGGAAGGCGTCGCGCAGCGGGTCGAAATAGGCGAGCAGCAGGTTCGGCATGATCTCGCAGAGATCGGCCAGGAACAGTTCGTCCGCGTCCGGCAGGGCCGCCCCGGCCCGCTGGTCGTCCCAGTATCGGCGTAGGTCGTCGAACCATTCCGGCCCGGCCAGCGCCCAGCGCTCCTCCCCCGCCCCATCGTCGCACATGGTCATGGCCTTCTCCTCTGCCGTCGGCGGCCTCTCCGCCGACCGCGCTATGGAACGGCGAGACGGCATTCCCGGCGCAGCGGAGCGCTTGGCGGAAATCGAGGGGTATTTGACATTGCGGACAGATCGCCGACAACGCAGTCTGGCGCCATGATCGATACGCCGCCCTCTCTGCCTTGCGTCGCCGTCCTCGTCGTGCCCGGCAGCCAGTTGCTGGACGTCACCGGGCCGTTCGAGCTCTTCGCGTCCGCCCAGCGCCCCCGCTCGCCCGCCCGCGCCTATCGCGTCGTGCTGGTGTCGCCGGAAGAGCGTTATGTCGCGACCGAAGCAGGGCTCCGGCTGGAAGTGCACGAGACCATCGCGTCACTCGATCCGGGCGCGGTCGACACACTGCTGATCGCCGGCGGACCAGGCGCGCGCCAGACCACCGTCACTGGAGCCCTCGGGGACTGGGTGATCGCCACCGCGCAAGCGAGCCGGCGGGTCGCCACGGTCTGCACCGGCGCTTTTCTGCTGGCCCGGACCGGGCTGCTGGACGGGCGTCGGGTAACCACCCACTGGCAGCACGCCGCCACCCTGGCCACCAGATATCCCGAGATCTCGGTCGAGCCGGATCGGATCTATGTCGAGGACGGCCGGTTCTGGAGTTCCGCCGGGGTGACCGCCGGCATGGATCTGGCCCTGGCGATGATCGCCCGCGACCTCGGCCGCGAGGAGGCGCTGCGGATCGCCCGCTCCAAGGTCATGGCCATGCAGCGCAGCGGCGGCCAACGTCAGTACAGCGCCGAGCTGGCCCTGCAATCCGCCCCCGACACCAGACTGGCCGAGCTGCAGACCTGGATGTTCGATCACCTGGACAAGCGGCTGTCCGTCGAGGACCTGGCGGCGCGTGTCGGCATGTCGCCGCGGACCTTCGCCCGGCGGTTCCGTGAGGCGGTCGGCGAGACGCCGGCGGCCTTCGTCGAACGCGCCCGCCTGGACGCCGCGCGGCGCCGCCTGGAACGGCCGGGAACGGCGGTCGAGCAGGTCGCCGCCCAGACCGGATTCATGAACGCCGAACGCATGCGGCGCAGCTTCCAGCGCGCCTTCGGCGTCTCGCCCGCCGAATACCGGCGCCAGTTCGGGTCTTCCGAATCCGGCGCCGCGATCTGATCCCCACGCCAGCGAGGAGAGTGCAATGCGCGTCGGCTTCCTGATGTTCGACGATCTGGAGGAACTGGACATGGTCGGTCCGTGGGAGGTCTGGACCATGGCCCGCCACCTGAAGCCCGAGATCGAGTGTATGACGATCGGCCCCGGTGAGGCGCCGGTGCGCTGCGCCAAGGGCATGCGGATCTGCCCCGACCACACCATGGCCGACTGCCCGCCGCTCGACGTGCTCGTGGTGCCGGGCGGCCAGGGTACGCGGCGCGAGGTGAACAATCCCGGCCTGCTGTCCTGGATCGCCAAGACGGCGGAAGGCTGCACCTGGGTGACCTCGGTATGCACCGGCTCGATGTTGCTGGCCGCCGCCGGTCCGGCAAGGGGCAAGCGGATCACCACCCATTGGCGGGCGGTCGATCTGGTGCGCGGCCGCGGCGAGGCAGGCGAGGTGCTGGACGACGTTCGCTATGTGCGCGACGGCAACGTGGTCAGCTCGGCCGGCGTGTCGGCCGGGATCGACATGGCGCTCTGGCTGATCGGCGAGATCTGGGAACCGGCTTTCGCCCGTCAGGTCCAGCGCAATATGGAATACGACCCGGCCCCACCGCATCAAGGGGCGGTGTAGCACCTTCGACCTTCCCGTCTGTCATCCCGACGGAGCGCAGCGACAGCCGGGAGACCGACAGGCGTGCTCATAGCGTGTAGGTCCCGGGCAGCCCTGACGCGCTCCCGGGATAACAGGGGAGGTGTGAACGGCGCGCTATTCCGCGGCACCGATGGCGAGGAACTTGTCGCGGCGCTCGGCGCGGATCTGGCCGCCGTCCCGGCCGGCCAGCTCGCTCAGATTCCTGTCGATCGCCGCACCCAGCGCGTCCAGTGCCTTTATCGGCTCTCGGTGGGCGCCGCCCAGCGGTTCCGGCACGATGCCGTCGATCACGCCAAGCTTCTCCAGGTCCTGCGCCGTCATCTTCAACGCCTCGGCCGCGTCCTTCGCATGCTCGGCCGAGCGCCACAGGATCGAGGCGCAGCCCTCGGGCGAGATCACCGAATAGATCGCGTGCTCCATCATCAGCACCCGGTTGCCGGCCGCCAGCGCGACCGCGCCGCCGGATCCGCCTTCGCCGAGGATGGCGGCGATCAGCGGGACGCGGACACCCAGGCAGGTCTCGATCGCCCGCGCGATCGCCTCGGCCTGGCCGCGTGCCTCGGCATCGACACCGGGATAGGCACCGGCAGTGTCGACGAAGGTGAGGATCGGCATCTTGAAACGGTCGGCGAACTGCATCAGGCGCCGCGCCTTGCGATAGCCCTCGGGTCGGGCCATGCCGAAATTGCGCTTCACCCGCTCCTCGGTCGTCGCCCCCTTCTCGGTGCCGATCACCACGACCGAACGCCCCCTGAAGCGACCCACGCCACCGACGATGGCAGGATCGTCGGCGAACGAACGATCACCGGCCAGCGGCACATATTCGTCGATCAGGTGGTCGATCGCCGCCTGGGCGTGCGGACGTTCCGGATGGCGCGCGACCTGCACCTTCTGCCAGGGCGTAAGCTTCTGGTATGTGGCCCGCAGCTGACGCTCGACCTTGGTCTCCAGTTTGGAGACCTCATCGGCGATGTTCAGATCGCCGTCGCTCGACAGATGGCGGAGCTCTTCGATCTTGCCTTCCAGATCGGCGATCGGCTTTTCGAAGTCGAGGAACTGATGCATGCGGGAAAGTCACTCCGTTTGCGGCGCCGCACCATACAGATGCGGCCCCACCGTCTCAAGGCAACCCATTACCATCTCTCAGCCTTGGCGTTGCGCCAGCGGATGGTGGTTCTCGACCAGCGTCCGGAGCCGCTCGGCCAAGACGTGGGTATAGATCTGCGTCGTTGAAATATCCGCATGTCCGAGCATCTGCTGCACGCTGCGCAGGTCGGCCCCATGGTCGAGCAGATGTGTGGCAAAGGCATGGCGCAGGACATGGGGCGACACCCGCTTGCGGTCGATCCCCGCCTCCAGCGCCACTTCGTCCAGCAACTGGCCGAACCGCCGCCGGGTCAGGTGCCCTTCAGCGGCGCGCGACGGGAATAGGAAAGGCGAAGACTTGGTCGTCAGGAAGACGCCGCGCACCGCCTTGTAGTCGGCAATTGCCGTCATCGCGGCGTCGGTCAGCGGCACCATCCGTTCCTTATCGCCCTTGCCGCGTACAATCAGAACCCGGGGGTCGCGGGCGACGGCGGCGAAGGGCAGGCCGACCAGTTCGGAGACCCGCAAGCCGGTGGCGTAGAGCACCTCGAGCAGACAGACCAGTCGCACCCCTTCGGGCCCATCGACGTCGCGCGCGGTATCGAGCAGGGCGTCGACCTCGGCCTCGGACAGAATCTTCGGCAGTGGCCGACCCTGGCGCGGCGCGTCAAGCACCGTAGTCGGATCGTCGCCGCGGTGCCCGTCGGCATAGAGGAAGCGATAGAACTGGCGCAGCGCCGAGAGTCGGCGCGCGGCGGTCCGCGGCGCCATGCCGGCGCGCTCCAGCCCGTCTAGATATCCGCGCAGATCGTCGCTGTCGGCCGACGCCAGCGCGCGCTTGCGCCCCGCCAGCCAGCCACCCGCATCGGCGAGATCACGGCGATAGGCATCCAGGGTATTGCGCGACACCCCGCGCTCGGCCACCAGCATCTCCAGGAAGGCTTCGACAGTGAAGTCCGGAGCCGCTCCGGGTAGAGGTGCCGGACCCGGCATGTCAGAGCCCGTGAGCCAGGGCCGCTTCGGCGGCGAAGCGGCGCGCTTCCGGTTCCAGCCCAACGGCGACCAGCGCCCGCACGATATCGGCAAGCGCCGGCACCGCGATCTCGCCAAGCGCGGTCTCGCCCGGGGCGGCGACACACAGGGCCACCGTCTCGCCAAGCCGCTGACTCTCGCCCGCCGCGCGGATCGCGAAGGCATAGGCGGTTCCAGGCACCGCACTCACATCGATGGAAGGCTCGGACACCAGTCCCCGCCACGCATCATTGCCGATCGGATCGCCCAGCGCCGCCATCAACGCCAATGCCGCGGCGCCGCGCAGCGAGGCCTGCTGCGGATCGATCGAGCGCAGATGCTCCCACCAGCGGGCAACCGCCGCCTCGTCATATGGGGTCACCTCGTCGCCACCGGCGACCCGCACCGCGGCCCATAGCCGCAACCAGGCCAGGGACGCGTCGTCGGAGCCGGAGGCGGACAGCCGCCGCATCCGGTCGATCCAGGGCCGCGCCGCACGGATGTCACCCGCCGCCACCAGCCCGCGCACCGCGTTCTCGGCGAACCAGTCCAGATCCGGTCCGGGATCGAGCGAGACCAGGAACCGCGAGAACAGCCGGACGGTCTGGCGCCATGCACCGTCGTCTTCAGCCATCTCCATCGCTTTGGCTACCGCCTGGGCGCGGGCGACCGGCACGGTCTGCCCCTCCGCCACCCGCCACAGGATCGCCCGGCTGAGCGGCCCCGGATCGGCCTCGGCGGCGGCGATTGCCGCGTCCACCGATGCGATGGAGACGGAAACCTCGCTATACAGGTTGGTGACTTCCTGCGGCGCGATCGCACCGCTCCGCTCCGCCTTCTCCGCCGCTTCGAGACGGATCGCGAAGGGTGCCGACGCCGATCCCCGGGCGATGCCGACCAGGACCGGCAGCGATTGGATCGCGGGAATATCCGGATCGATCTTCAGCCCAGCGACCCGTGCCAGCGCCAGATGCACCGGCCCGGCCCCGCCCATTCGGAACTCGACCCCGGTCTGGCCGGTAGCGGCCGCCTGGGCCAGCGCCATCATCAGTTCGTCCTCCTCACCGATCTCCGACAGCAGCCGCGCGCCGAAATCGACCTTGGCCTGCCGCCCTGCCCGGGCGTCGCAAACCATGGCGACCTTGATCCAGAACGCGTCCGTCGCCGTCTGGGTAAGCCGGTCGTAGAGACCGCAGGCCCACGCATCGTCGCTGCGCGCGAAGGCCGCCTCCGCCAGCGGCCGGCTCAGCCCGAGCGACACCCGGTCGCCGGGAATCCGGTCGCCCAGCACACCGAGGTCGTCGATCGCGCCCATGGCCAGCAGCCGTTCCGCCCGGCCCTGCAGCAGCGCACCTTCCGGCGTCAGGTCGGCCGGCGCCGGCCCGGCGCTGAGCAGGGCGCGTCGACCAAGATCCCGCAGCGCCCGGCTGTCCGGCGCCGCCGGCATCAGGGCGACGAGGCGAAGTGCGATCTCACCCGGCGTGCCGTTCCAGTAATCGGCGCGCAGGCCGCCGATCGCCGGGGTGAGCGTCCCGGTCGCATCCAGCGTCAGCCGCTGCAGCCGGTCGATGGTGATCGCCCCGTCCGACGTGGTCCGGGGCTGCGGCGCCACCTGGAATGCCGGCGTTACGGACTGGCCGGCCGGCGGCGGTTCGATCGGAAAGGCCGGCAGGGCGCTGCCCGGCGCATCGGTCGGCGGATTGATAGGCGGAGGGCCGATCTGGATCGGCGCGCCGATCTGCGCCGTCGCTCGATCCGGAACCAGTACGACAAGGGACGCCCCGGCCAACAGGCCGACCCCGAGCCGCACCAGACCCGCACATAGTCGGCTAACGCGGGAACCGGTCATTCGAAATCACTTTCTCGACCGGAGCCGTCGGAGCCGGGATGTCCCATGTCAGCAGGAACACCGCACCACCGGCGATGATCAGGAGAAGAAGGAAAAACACAAAAAGAGTAAAACGCATGGCCAAAGCCCGGTCGCCGGAATCGATTCAGAACGACTCCCGCTCAACCGAAGACGCCAACGGCATGCCGTCAGTCGGCTGGCGAGTGTCGCGACGCATATGCTACGGTCCTAACTAAGGCGCGACAGTGGCACATTAACCGCTGGCGCACTGTACGCGCAAACGAACCCACGGGATCCGGCCATGTCCGGGACATTGACCATGGCGGCTCGCCCGACCACACCGGCAGCATTGACCGAATCGCCACCAGACGAGGCACCGGAATCCGTCGTCACGGACCTGCTGACGCGCCCGCTGGTGCTGGTCGGCCTGATGGGGGCCGGCAAGAGCAGCATCGGCCGCCGCCTGGCCCAGCGCTTCGGCGTCGCTTTCGCCGATGCCGACACCGAAATCGAGAAGGCGGCAGGCCGCTCGATCCCGGAGATCTTCGAGGCCTTCGGCGAAGAGGAGTTCCGCAACGGCGAGCGCCGGGTGATCCGTCGGCTGATCGAGAGCGGCGGCCCGCGTATTCTGGCGACCGGTGGCGGCGCCTTCATGGCGGAGGACACCCGATCGCTGATCAGGGAGCGCGCCACGTCGCTCTGGCTGAAGGCCGATTTCGAGACCCTGTTCGAGCGGGTGTCCAAGCGCTCGAACAGGCCTCTGCTGAAGACCGCGGATCCGCAGGCGACCCTGCGCGAGCTGATGCGGAAGCGCTATCCGGTCTATGGCGAGGCCGATATCGTCGTGGAGACCCGCCGCGTTCCGATTGAGGAGACGGTCGATAAGGTCTATCACGCGGTTCTCGACCATTTTGAGCGGGAGGCCGCATCCTCTCGATGACCGGCGGCAAATGAACGAGATCAGGGCATGAACGAGACCGGGATGAGCGAAGTCGAGACCGTGGAGGTCGATCTCGCGGACCGGCGATATGTCATCCGCGTCGGCGCGGGGCTGATCGCCGCCGCCGATCGCGAGCTGGCCGACCTGATCGACGGTCGCCATGTCGTGATCATCGCCGATGAAGGCTTGGCCGGCCCGCATCTGGGCGCGCTGGAAGGCGCGCTGCGGCACTCGGCTGCACGCCGGGTCGATACCCTGACCACGCCGGCGGGCGAAGCCGGCAAGACCTTCGCACGCTATCAGGATGTCTCGGAGCGGGCGCTGGCGCTCGGCATCGACCGCCGCACGATCATCGTCGCCTTCGGCGGCGGCGTGGTCGGCGACCTTGCCGGATTCGTGGCGGCGAGCCTGCTGCGCGGCCTCGACTTCATCCAGATCCCCACCACCCTGCTGGCCCAGGTCGACAGCTCGGTCGGCGGAAAGACCGGGATCAACACCACCCATGGCAAGAACCTGATCGGCGCCTTTCACCAGCCCCGCCGGGTGCTGATCGACACCAACGTGCTGGACACCCTGCCCAGGCGCGAACTGCTATCGGGCTATGCCGAAGTGGCGAAATACGGCGCGATCGGCGACCGCGACTTCTTCGAATGGCTGGAACAGCACGGCCAGGCGGTGATCGACGGCGATCCGGCCGCCCGACGTCGGGCCATTGTCGCTTCCTGCCGCGCCAAGGCCGAGGTCGTGGCCGGAGACGAGCGGGAATCCGCCGGCGGCCGGCGCGCATTGCTGAACTTCGGACATACGTTCGCCCATGCGCTGGAAGCCATGGCCGGCTATGACGGATCTCTGCTGCACGGCGAAGCGGTGGCGGTCGGCATGATCCTGGCGGCGCGTCTCTCGGTCCGGACCGGCGCCTGCACCGGTCAGGATGCTGAGCGGCTGTCACGCCATCTGTCGGCCGTTGGCCTACGCACCGAGCTCGACGCGGTCGACCCGGCGGGCGGCTGGACCGCAGACGACCTGTTGGCGCACATGACCAAGGACAAGAAGGCGCGCGACGGTCGCATCGTTTTCGTGCTGCTCGATGCCCTTGGGTCCGCCAGGGTCCGCGACGACATCGAGCCGGGCCTCGCCCGCACGCTCCTGACCCGACCGAAGGCGGCCTGAACCGGTCATGGATTTTCCGTCATCGATCGACATCGACCTGGAGACCGCGATCACGCTCGGGGTCATCGCGCTGCTCATCCTGCTGTCCGGGTTCTTCTCCGGTTCGGAGACCGCGCTCACCGCCGCCAGCAAGGCGCGGCTAAGCCAGCTCGCGCGCAAGGGCAACGAACGCGCCACCACCGTGGTCGACCTCAAGGAAAACAGCGACAGCCTGATCGGCGCCATCCTGATCGGCAACAACATCGCCAACATCCTGGCCTCGGCACTGGCGACCAGCGCGATGATTGCCCTCATCGGCGAGAATGGGGTCGCCGTCGCCACCGTGGTGATGACCGTGCTGGTGGTGATCTTCGCCGAGGTCCTGCCCAAGACATACGCCATCAACAACGCCGACAAGATGGCGCTGGTGGTCGGACCGCTGGTCCGCGTTCTGGTCTTCGCCCTCACACCCTTCACCTGGGCGACCCGGGTGATCGTCGGCGCCACGCTTCGGCTGTTCGGCGTCTCCGTCGCCGCCGGTCTCGGCCATGACGAGCGCGAGGAGGAGCTGCGCGGCCTGATCGAGATGCATGCCGATGGCGGCCAGGAGGTCGACCACGAGCGCGCCATGCTCCGCAGCATCCTCGATCTGGCCGATGTGGAGGTCGAGGAGATCATGACCCACCGGGGATCGGTGCGGATGATCGATGCCGACGCGCCGATCGACGAATTGCTGGAACAGGTTCTGGAGAGTCCGTTCACCCGCCTGCCGCTGTACCGCGAGGATCAGGACAATATCGTCGGCGTGCTGCACGTGAAGGCGCTGCTGCGGGCGATCCGCGCCGCCAAGGGCATGACGCCGGAGGATTTCGACGTGATGTCGATCGCGTCCGAGCCCTGGTTCATTCCCGATACCACCACCCTTCTCGACCAGCTCCAGACATTCCGCGAGCGCCGCGAGCACTTCGCCGTGGTGGTGGACGAGTACGGCAGCTTCATGGGCGTGGTGACCCTGGAAGACATTCTCGAAGAGATCGTCGGCGACATCCTGGACGAGCATGACGTGGCCGTCGCCGGTGTCCGTCCGCAGCCCGACGGGTCCTTCATCGTCGAGGGATCGGTGACGCTGCGCGACCTGAACCGCGAGTTCGAATGGAACCTGCCGGACGAAGAAGCCTCCACCATCGCCGGGCTCGTGCTATATGAAGCTCGGAAGATTCCCGAGGTCGGGCAGGAATTCTCCTTCCACGGCTTCCGCTTCCGGATCCTGCGGCGGCATCGCAATCAGATGACCCTGCTGCGCATGACCCCGATCACCGACGCGGCCAACGGCTGATCCGACAACCGCCGACGCCACGTCGCTTCCGCCCACGGCCCTTCCGCTACGACGAGAGACCCCCATGCCGCTGAGCCCTCCCGTAGAGCGTCAACCCGTCCATGACCGCACCATCGTCTGCAAGGGCTGGCGGCGCAGCGACGGAATGTGGGACATCGAAGGCCACCTGGTCGACACCAAGAGCTATGCCTTCCCCAACGAGTTCCGCGGCACCGTCGAGCCGGGCGAGCCGATCCACGACATGTGGCTGCGGCTGACGGTGGACGAGAACCTGGCCGTCCACGGCGCCGAGGCCTGCACCGATTCCGGGCCGTTCCCGGTCTGCCCGTCGATCACGCCGAACTTCAAGCGGTTGGAGGGCCTGTCCATCGGCGCCGGCTGGCGTAAGCAGGTGCGCGAGCGGCTCGGCGGCGTGGAAGGCTGCACCCATCTGGTCGAACTGCTCGGCCCGCTCGCCACGGTCGCCTACCAGACGATCTTCGGCGAGAAGTCCCGCATGCAGCGCGAGGCCGAGGCCCGCGGCGAGGCGCCGAAGAAGAGCGAGGGGTCCGGCCGTCCGCCCCGCCTGCTCAACACCTGCCACGCGTTCTCGGATACGGGTCCGGTGGTGGAGAAGATGTGGCCGGAATGGTACCGGCCGAAGGCGGAGGCGGGGGAGTAGGCCCCCCTACCGGCCGACGAAGCACGGCTTCATCACCCGGTCCACTTCCCGCCCCACTCGACTTCCGGGACGCGCGTCGCGCGCTCAGGAAATCGGCGCGTGGAATGGAAAGGGAGATTACCGCCCCACGAAACTCGGCTTCTCCTTGGCCAGAAACGCCTTGTAACCGCGCTGAAAGTCCTCGGTGTCGAAGGCGTCGTAGCCTTCGTCGATCTCCGCGGCGTTGAGCGGGGCGGGGTCGACCAGCCGGTAGACGAACTTCTTGTGCCAGCGCGCGGTCAGCGGTGCGCCCTCGGCGATCTTGGCAGCCCATTCATAGGCCGCCGCCTCAACCTCCGCGTCCGGCACCACCTTGTTGACCATGCCGTAGTGATAGGCCTTCTCGGCGTTCAGCAGGTCACCGACCAGCAGCACCTCCAGCATCGCCGTGGCGCCGTATTTTTTCACCTGGAACTCCAGTTCCTCGGGCGATTCCACCAGGCCCAGCCGCTTGACCGGCACGCCGAAGCGGCTGCTCTCGCCGCAGATCCGCAGGTCGCACAGGGCCGCGAGCCCGAAGCCGCCGCCGACGCACAGCCCCTCGATCAGGGCGATGGTCGGATGCCGGCAGGTGAGCACCGCATGGCCGGACGGGTTGGACGTCTTGGCGTATTGGATCGCCGCCTTCTTGTCCTTGCGCACGCTCTCGAACTCGGAGATGTCGGCCCCGGCGGAGAACGCCTTGCCGCCGGCGCCGCGGATAACCACGCAGCGCAGCTCCGCATCGGCGTCCAGCGCGGTGAACACCTTGCCCAGGGCGCCGAACACCTCCAGGTTCATGGCGTTGTGCTTGGCCGCCCGGTTGATCGTCACCGTGGCGATGCGGTCCTCGATATGGACCAGCACATCCTCGGTCCCACTCAGATCGCTCGTACCCTTCACGTCGGTCACTCCGCCGCCTCCTTGCTCGGGAATTCGCCCAACAGGACCGCCCCCTTCTCCGCCATCGCGGCAATATCCTCCCGGCCGTAGCCGAGTTCGGCCAACACATCCGCGGTGTGCTGACCGAACAGGGGCGATGGTGTCGCCACCTTGCCGGGCGTGGTCTCGAACTTGATCGGCAGGCCGATGGTCTGGACCGTGCCGGCGACCGGATGCTCGGTGGTCGGCACCATCTCGCGGGCGATGGTCTGAGGGTCCCGGTGCATCTCCAGAACGTCGAAGATCGGACCGGCGGGAATGCCGCGGGCCTCGAACTCGGTCAGCCACTCGGCGCTGCTGCGGGTCTCGAACCGGGCGTTCAGTTCCGCCTCCAGTTCCTTCAGGTTGGCCATGCGGTCGCCGTTGCTGCGGAAGCGCGGATCCTCGGCCAGCTCCGGCGCGCCGATCATCTCCAGCATGCCGGCCCAGAACGGGCCGGTATTGGCGGCGATGTTGATGTGGCCGTCGGCGGTCTTCACCGCCTGATAAGGCGCACTCAACGGATGGGCCGATCCCATGGCGCGGGGTGCGACACCGGTGGCGAAGGCGATCGCCGACTGCCAGTAGGTGTGGGTGATGCCCGCCTCCATCAGCGAGGTATCGAGCCGCTGGCCCTCCCCAGTCTTCAGCCGATGGGAATAGGCGGCGCAGACGCCCAGCGCCAACAACAGGCCGGCGGTGATGTCGCAGACCGGGGCGCCGACCTTGACCGGCGGGCCGTCCGGCCGCTCGCCGGTGATGCTCATCAGCCCGCTCATGCCCTGGGCGACGAGATCGAAACCGCCGCGCTTGGCATAGGGGCCGGTGCGTCCGAAGCCGGAGATAGAGGCGTAGATCAGGCCGGGATTGATCGCCTTGAGGTCGTCATAGCCGAGCCCCAGCCGATCGAGCACTCCGGGCCGGAAATTCTCGGTCAACACATCGGCCTCTGCGACCAGCTTGCGCAGGATTTCCGCCCCTTCCTCGGTCTTCAGGTCGATGACGACGCCGCGTTTGTTGCGGTTCATCATCATGAAGGCGGCGGCTTCGCCATTGATCTCCGGCGGCAGGTTGCGGCGGGTGTCGTCGCCGCCCTTGATCTTCTCCACCTTGATGACGTCGGCGCCCATATCGGCCAGCATCAGGCCGCAGGTCGGCCCCGCCATGTGATGGCAGAGCTCGATCACCGTCATGCCTTGGAGCGGCCCGAACCCCCGGTTTGCCATTCTATCCTCCCGGATTTCGCGTGTTGTTCTTGGTTCAGGTCATTTCCCCATGCGGTGGCGCAGGGGTCAAGGTGGCGAGCGCGCGCAGAATCTGCGCCGTCGAGCCTTCGACATGGCGCCCCATCACCCGGCGCACCGCGGCGCTATCGCCGGACAGCACCAGATCCAGGATCTCGACATGCTCGTCGTTGGACAACGCCGCATGGCCGGTCAGTCGCCACATCAGCCGCAAGTACCGCTCATAACGGGCCCGCAAGCCGGTCACGAGCTCCAAGGTGATCGGCCGACCGGCGGCGCGGTAAAGCGCGTCGTGGAAAGCGGCGTTGGCGGCCATGAGGTCCGCCGGTGTGGACGCCTCGGCCATCGCCGCGATCGCCGCGCGGGCCGCCACGACGTCAATCGCCGCCGCCCGCGCGGCCGCGCAGGCTGCCAGCTCAGGCTCCAGCGACCGGCGCAAGGCACCGATCTCCTCAGCTTCCGCCACCGATAGCCCGGCGACCCGCACGCCCCGATTCGGCAACGCGATGGCGAGGCCTTCCGCCTCCAACCGTCGGAACGCCTCACGGATCGGTGCCTGGCTGGTACCGAAACGCTGCGCCAGATGCTCCTGGCGCAACCGCTCCTCTGGCGGCAGCACGCCGTCGAGAATCTCCTCGCGCAACAGGCCGGCGATCTCCTCAGGCATTGAGCGGCGACCGGGCATCACGGTGCGTTTGAACTCCATCCAGCCATCCTGATTGTTGACGGCGTGCTGTCCATGGATCATTTTAGCGATTATCGATAATATGGAGAAGCGAAATGCGCCCGGACGATTTCGACGCGATCACCTTCGATGTCTACGGCACCCTGATCGACTGGGAACCGTCCATCCTGGCCCGGCTGCGCGCCTGGGCGGACGGACACGGCGCCTCCCCGACCGATGCCGAGCTGATCGACGCCTTCGACCGGGCCCGGGCGCATTACCAGATGCTGTCCCCGGCGCGGCCCTATCCGCGGATCCTGGAGCTCGTCATCGCCTATATCGCCGGCGAGTGGAGCGGCCGGGTGGACCCCGACGCGCAGCGGGCCTTCGGCGCCTCGGTCGGCGAATGGCCGGCCTATGACGACAGCGTCACCGCCCTCGCCCGGCTGAAAGAGCGCTTCGTGCTCGGCGCGCTGACCAACATGGACGACACCTCTTTCGCCCTGTCCCGGGCACGGCTGCAGGACCCGTTCGAGATCATCGTGACCGCCGAACGGGCCGGCGCCTACAAGCCGTCGCTGCGCCATTTCGTGCTGTCGCTGACCGACCTCGCCGCCCGCGGAATCCCGCCACACCGGGTGCTGCACGTCGCCCAGAGCCGGCGCGCCGATGTACGCCCCTGTAACCTGCTCGGCCAGACCGTGGTGCATATCGACCGCAGCGGCAAGGCGCTGGGCCATACCGGATTCGGCGCCGAGCTGGCGATGCCCGACGCCGTCTATCCGACCATGGCGCGCTTCGTCGCGGCATTCCTCGACCGGGCACCGAGCCCCTCGACAAGGCGACGTTGACCGCGCACCTTTCGGCCAAACAACGGGAGGAAGACAATGGGCAAGCCCCGGATCGCGGTGCTGGCACTCGGCGGCACGATCTCGATGGTCAAGGGCGAGGCGGGCGTCCGCCCCGGCCTGACGGCGGAGCAACTGGTCGCGGCGGCACCCGGCATCGACGCCCTCGCCGAGATTGAGGCGCGCACGATCAGCACCATCGGCAGTTCGGATCTGTCGGTTGACGCCGTCCTCGAGGTCGCGCGCGCCATCGAGGCGGCGGTCGCCGATGGCGCCGAGGGGGCGATCGTGACCCAGGGCACCGACACGATGGAGGAATCGGCCTTCCTGTTGGATCTCGTCCTGCGCGTCGACGTGCCGGTGGTCGTCACCGGTGCCATGCGCAACCCGCTCTCGATCTCCCATGACGGCCCCGGCAACGTCTATGCCGCCATGCAGGTGGTGACCGATCCGGCCGTGCGCCGGGACGCCGGCGAACTCGGGGTGATGGTGGTGATGCTCGACTCGATCCACGCCGCGGTCGATGTCGCCAAGACGAACACCAGCCGGATCGATGCCTTCGCCAGTCCGGAGGCGGGACCGCTTGGCGTCGTGGTCGAGGACCGGGTGCGCCTGACCGGACGGCCGGTGCGCGATCACAAGGCGGCGCTGGATACCGCCCTGGGACCAACGCTGCTGACCGCGGTCGCGCCGCCGCTGCCTGCCGTGGCGCTGATGACGATGGGGATGGGGGAAAGTGGTGCCCTGCTGGCGGCATTGGCCGCCGATCCCGACTGTTTCGGCTACCGGGGGCTGGTGCTCGGCGCCATGGGCGGCGGGCATACCCCGTCCTGGGTGACCGGCCATCTGGACGCGTTGATTCCGCGCCTTCCGGTGGTCATGGCCGGACGCATGCAGGCGGGATACCTGCTGGCCAAGACGTATGAACGGGAAGGCTCGGAGATGGACCTGCTGCGCCGTGGCGTGCGCTCGGCGGGCCGCCTGCCGCCGCTGAAGGCCCGACTGCTGCTGACCGCGATGCTGATGGGCGCGTTGGACAGCGACGCGATGGATCGCATCTGGGCGTCGCTGACCTGACGAAGGCGGCGCCCCGGTTTCCCGGCGCGCCGCCCGTTCCCCACCACCCCAACCGGGTGGATGTTGCGGCGGCCTTAAGCCGCCTGAACCTTGCCGACGAAGCGGTCGACCACATCCTTCAGTTCGCCGGAAACGGCATGAGTCCGACCGGCCGCATCGGTCACATCTCCGACGGTTTCCACCGTGCGGTCGGTGGCCTCGTTGACCCCACCGATATTGACCGAAAGCTGTTCGGTGCCGCGGGCCGCCTCCTGCATGTTGCGGGTGATCTCCGCGGTGGCGGCCTTCTGCTCCTCCACGGCGGCGGAGATCGCGGTCGAGATCTCGTCGACCTGCTCGATGCTGGTGACGATCTCGCGCACCGCCTCGACCGACGTTCCGCAGGCTTCCTGCACCCGGCGGATCTTCTCGGCGATCTCCTCGGTCGCCTTTCCGGTCTGGGTCGCCAGGCTCTTCACCTCCGACGCCACGACGGCAAAGCCCTTGCCCGCCTCACCGGCCCGCGCCGCCTCGATGGTGGCATTGAGAGCCAGCAGGTTGGTCTGCTCGGAGATGCTGGTGATCAGTTCGACCACCTGGGCGATCGCCTCGGACTGCGTGGCCAGGTCCTCCATCGAGGACAACGTCATCCGGGCCTTGTCCGAGGTATTGCGGACAGTATCGTTGGACCGGCTGACCTGACCGACGATCTCGCCAAACGACGAGTCCATTTCCTCCGCTGCCGCCGACACGCTCTGTACGTTGGAAGAGGTCTGCTCGGAGATCGAGGCGACCTCGGAGCTGCGGTCCTTGGTCTCGCCGGCGACCCGGCGCAGGGTCTCGGCCGACCCGCCCAGTTCGTCGGACACGCCGCGCAGCTTCTCCAGCCGCTCGCCGATTCCGGTCTGGAACTCGGAGATCGCCTCCTCCAGGGCGGTGGCGCGGGCCTGGCGACGCTTGTCGAGCTCGGCCTGCTCGTCCTCCAGCGTCCGAGCCTTGACCATGCTTTCCTTGAAGACCTGCACCGCCCGGGCCATCTGGCCGATCTCGTCGCTGTTCTCCGTGGAGGGGATCTCGGTTTCCAGTTCGCCTTCCGCGAGGTGTCCCATGCTTTCAGTCAGCGAGCCGACCGGACCGGTGATGCTGCGCGCGATCAGCCACGCGGCGCCAATCCCAATCAAGAGAGCGGCCAATGCGACCGCCGCCGCCACGATCAACGAGACCTCGGCCGACGACTGCATATGCGAGCCGAGACCGTTCTGCAGGTCGAGATACTTTGCCTCCATTTGCTCGATCAGGGCCGAGGACTGCTCGCCGATCACATTGAGCGTGTCGGAGATCAGCATGTTGCGCTGCTGGGTCATCTGGGCGACGGAATCGAAGGTCTCGCCATAGGCAGTGAGATCCTCCTGCACGGTGATGGCCCGGAAATCGCCGGAATCCACCAGCTTCGTCATAATCTCCAGGGCAATACCGAGATACTTCCGCACATAGTCGACAGATGCCGGATCGTTTGTGACCAGGAAGCGTTGCGACGCGAAGCGGACCTCAAGGGCACCTTCCAGGGCGTAGGACAGGTCGCCCATCGCGGCCACGTCACCCCATTCCTTGGCGTCCAGGACCATTTCCTTGATCGTGCCGGTGAACCGCTCCCCATATTCGTCGAGGCCGGCCACGATCTTCTTGCGCTTGTCCTGCAACGCGGTGACCTGAGCGAAGGTCTGGCCGTAGGTCATCATGTTCTGCTGGAGCTGGCTCAACAGGACGACCTGGCTGTCGTCCGTAATCGACACCTGCGCCTCATCAAGCATCGCCTGGACTTCGCTGAGGCGCGCCTCGACCGCCGCGATGGCCGTATCGGATCCTCTGAGTTCGAAATCCTTCACCCTGACCTGAGTCGTCAGGATATTCGCCTGGATTCGGGCAATCAGGTTCGTATTGGTTGCGATCGCCCGATAGTCGGACACGCCTCCCCTGGACTGCCAGAGGCTGAAACCGACCTGGCCCGCCAGTGCCAGCAACAGCACAATAATAATGCCGAAGCCCGCTGCAAGCCTGGTGCCGATTCTGAAGTTCGACAGATACGAATGGGCTGACATTTTAACACACCCTTCTTTCTTGTTCGTTTCCTCCACTGCAACGAGGATGTAATAGGAAAATTAAATATTCCTGAAGAGAAAAAAGGTCATATTTTTCGCGCTTTTGTTAGAGAATCCGGGCCCTTGATTTCGCCGCTGTGAAAAAATTTCGCCGCCGACGGCCGCCGCCATCGCCGAGGGAGCTGGCTTGGAACTCAACCGATCGGCGAAGTCACGCCGCCTGGGCGCGCTGGACGAAACCGTCCACCGCGTCCTTCATCGCGCCCGATGGGCGGTCGGCCGCCTCGACGGTCCGCGCGACGTTACTGGAAATGCATTAATGAGTAATTAATAAGATTAAATATCTCTATATTTTGAATATATATTACCCGACGCTGCTTCTATTCGCCCCCTGAAATCAACACCGACTGCCTTCGGTCAACCCAATCCGCCGTGCCGCCGGATGAAGGAGACGATTTCGGGCACGCCGGTACCGTCCTTCAGATTGGTGAACAGGAACGGGCGCTCGCCCCGCATTCTCTTGGCGTCCACCGCCATCACATTGAGATCGGCGCCGACCATCGGGGCCAGGTCGATCTTGTTGATGATCAGCAGGTCCGAGCGGGTGATTCCGGGGCCGCCCTTGCGCGGGATCTTTTCGCCGGCCGCCACGTCGATCACGTAGATGGTGATGTCGGCCAGTTCCGGACTGAAGGTCGCCGCCAGATTGTCTCCGCCGCTTTCGATGAAACAGATCTGCGCCGAGGGAAACAGGCCGGCCATGCGCTCGACCGCGGCGAGGTTGATCGAGGCGTCCTCGCGGATCGCGGTGTGCGGGCAGCCGCCCGTCTCCACGCCCATGATCCGTTCCTCCTCCAGCGCCTGGGCGCGGACCAGGATCCGGCGGTCCTCATCGGTATAGATGTCGTTGGTGACGACCACGAGGTCGTTCTCGTCGCGCATCGCCTTGCACAGCACCTCGACCAGCGCGGTCTTGCCGGAGCCCACCGGTCCACCGATGCCGACGCGGAAAGGGCCGTTGGAGGAGGCCCCCTCAGATGAACTCGCCAGTGCCGTACTCATGACCGGAACAACCTCGTGTGCTGGGTTTCGTGTCGCATTGAACACCAGTCGACCATGGGGACGGCCGACCAGAGGTCGTCGGGGCTGGCGGCCAGCGCTTCCGACGCGGAGGCGAGGATACCCGGTTCCAGCGCCGCCGTGACCCGTTGTCCGTCGGTTTGGCCGATCAAGGAGAGCCGGATCGCGGCGGACACCGTGTTGGCCGCCACGCCGTGCAGAAAGAATCGCACGCTCGCCGCCAGATCGATCCCGTGCGCCGCCGTCGAAACACCAACCGCGACCGGCAGGGCAAGCTCGACCTTCTGGCGCGCGAACATCGCGGCAAGGGCGTCCAGGCGTGGCTGGGGCCAGGCGGCGCGGACGGTCCGCAGAAACGCCCCACCCTGAACCACCGTCTCCTGCGCCAGTTCGGCCGTGCCCTTCAGCGCCGCCGCGACTTCCGCCGTTTCCAGCAACCCGACCTCGTCGTCCAGTTGGCGGTAAGCACGGGCGAGCAGCACCGCATCCTGACGCGGTGCGCCGGCGGCGATCAGGTGAGCGGTCCAGGCGCGCAGGCTCTCGGCGTTGTGCACCAGCCCGGCCTCGACCGCCCATTCCAGACCATGGCTGTAGGCGAAGGCACCGACCGGGAAGGATGGCGATGTCCAAGCCGCGAGCTTGAGCAACCCGAGCTCGGGCCCGGCCGTCGTGCCGTCAGTGCTCATGCGAGTGGGGGTGGTGATGCCCGTGGTGATGCCCGTGCCCGTGATCGTGGCCGTGGTCATGGGCGTGGTGATGGCCGCCGGGCGAGGCCGGATCGCCATAGGCGCCGCCCTCGGGTTGGAACGGCTGGGTCACCCGGGCGATCGCGGCCCCCAGGCCCTTCAGCATGTCCTCGATCACATGGTCCGGGCGGATCAGGATCGTGTCCTGGCGGATCTCCGCCGGCAGGTGGCGGTTGCCCAGATGCCAGGCCAGCCGCAGCAGGGCGTGGGGCGAGCTGGCGCGCACCTCGATCAGCGCTTCCGGGGCGGCTTCCACCTTCAGCCAGCCGCCCCCGTCGAGCTTCAGCCCGTCGCCCCCAGCCATCGCCACCGGCTTGGCGAGGTCGAGCAGGACGTCCTCGCCCGCGTCCGTGGTCAGCATCATGCGGCGCCGGAAGCGGGCGTCGAAATCAAGGGTCACGACGGCCGTGGCCTCTGTCTCCGGCCAGTGCCCGGCGCGGGCATGCTCAACGGCGCGGGTCATTCTCTCGGCTTCCTTCCCCAATCATTTTTATCTCATCCCCCAGCCTTGCCCCGGCGCAAGGCCGGGCAGTGGATGAACTGAAAGCGCTCCACATCTCTTTTTCCATCGTCATCCCGGCCGACCACCGGGCTCGCCCCGGAGGTCGGCCGGGATGACGGGGTTTGTCGGATCGGTTAGCCCCCTCAGAACAGAAAATACCGCTGCGCCATGGAGACCACGTCCGCCGGTTCACAGGTCAGCAGCCGACCGTCGGCGGTGACCTCATAGGTCTCCGGGTCGACGGTAATCTTCGGCAGGTAGTCGTTCATCCGCATCGACTGCTTCGAGATCCCACCGCGGGTATTCGCCACCGCCACCGTCTGCTTGGCGAGGCCATACTGGTGGCGCACATCGCGCTCCAGAGCCGCCTGACTGATGAAGGTGACCGAACCCGCCGTCCTGGCCCCGCCCAGCGCGCCGAACATCGGCCGGGAATGCACCGGCTGCGGCGTCGGGATGGAAGCGTTCGGGTCGCCCATCTGGGCGCTGGCGATCAGGCCGCCGACCAGCACCATGTCCGGCTTCACCCCGAAGAAGGCGGGCGACCACAGCACCAGATCGGCGCGCTTGCCGACCTCGATCGAGCCGACCTCGTGGGCCACGCCCTGGGCGATCGCCGGGTTGATCGTGTATTTGGCGATATAGCGGCGGGCGCGCAGGTTGTCGTTGTCGCCGGTCTCGCCGTCGAGCCGGCCGAACTGCTTCTTCATCTTGTCGGCGGTCTGCCAGGTGCGGATCACCACCTCGCCGACCCGGCCCATGGCCTGGCTGTCGGAGGCCATGATCGAGAACGCGCCGAGGTCGTGCAGGATGTCTTCCGCCGCGATGGTCTCCTTGCGGATGCGGCTCTCGGCGAAGGCGACGTCCTCGGGAATGCGTGGGTCGAGGTGGTGGCAGACCATCAGCATGTCGAGATGCTCGTCCACCGTGTTCACCGTGAACGGCCGGGTCGGGTTGGTCGAGGATGGCAGCACATTGGTCTCGCCGCAGACCTTGATGATGTCCGGCGCATGGCCGCCGCCGGCCCCCTCGGTGTGGAAGGCGTGGATGGTCCGCCCCTTGAACGCGGCGATCGAATTCTCGACGAAGCCGCTTTCGTTCAGGGTGTCGGTATGGATCATCACCTGGATGTCGAACACGTCGGCGACGGACAGGCAGCAGTCGATCGCCGCCGGGGTCGTGCCCCAGTCCTCGTGCAGCTTCAGTCCGCAGGCGCCGGCGCGGATCTGCTCCTCCAGCGCCTGCGGCAGGGCGGCGTTGCCCTTGCCGAAAAAGCCGAGATTAATCGGCAGCGCGTCGGCCGCCTGCATCATCCGCATGATGTTCCACGGCCCGGGCGTGCAGGTCGTGGCGTTGGTGCCGGTCGCCGGACCGGTGCCGCCGCCCATCATCGTGGTGACACCGGACGACAGCGCCTCGTCGACCTGCTGCGGGCAGATGAAGTGGATATGCACGTCGAGCCCGCCGGCGGTGAGGATCTTGCCCTCGCCGGCGATCGCTTCGGTGCCGGGACCGATGATGATGTCCACACCGCTCTGGACGTCCGGGTTGCCGGCCTTGCCGATGGCGACGATGCGCCCGTCGCGCACGCCGATATCGGCCTTGAACACGCCGGTGACATCGAGGATCGTCGCGTTGGTGATGACCAGATCGACCGCCCCTTCGGCGCGGGTCGCCTGGGACTGGCCCATGCCGTCGCGGATCACCTTGCCGCCGCCGAACTTCACCTCGTCGCCATAGGTGGTGAAGTCCTTCTCCACCTCGATGATGATGTCGGTATCCGCCAGCCGGAACCGATCGCCGGTGGTCGGCCCGAACATGCCGGCATAGGCGGCCCGCGGCATCATCCGTGGCGGCACATTGCCCTGACCCTTGCTCGCCTCGGGCAACGCGCCCATGACCTGCCCGTTGAAGCCGAACACGCTGCGCGCACCGCCATAGGGCACCAGCGTCACCTCGCGGGTCTGGCCCGGCTCGAAGCGCACGGCGGTTCCGGCCGGGATGTCCAACCGGCGGCCGAGCGCGAGCTTGCGGTCGAATTCCAGACCCGGATTGGTCTCGGCGAAATGGTAGTGCGAGCCCACCTGTACCGGTCGGTCGCCGGTATTGGCGACGGTGACGGTGACGCGATCGGCGCCGGCGTTGAGTTCGATCTCGCCCTCGGCGGGGATGAGTTCACCTGGAATCATGGCCTCTCTCCTCGCTCAGCGGATGGGGTCGTGGACGGTGACGAGCTTGGTGCCGTCGGGGAAGGTGGCTTCCACCTGCACCTCGTGCAGCATGTCGGCGATGCCGTCCATCACCTGGTCCTTGGAGATGACCTCCGCCCCCGCCGCCATCAGGTCGGCGACCGAGCGGCCGTCGCGCGCGCCCTCGACCACGAAGTCGGTGATCAGCGCGATCGCTTCGGGGTAGTTGAGCTTCACCCCGCGCTCCAGGCGCCGGCGCGCGACCGTCGCCGCCATGGCGATCAGCAGCTTGTCCTTCTCACGTGGACTGAGTTGCATGAGTCCCTCCCGCTCGTCATTGCCGTATAGGGTGCCGCCGGTTGCCGCCGGCGTCGATCCTTTTTCGCGACTGCGAAATGGGTCCTAGACCGACCATATCACCGGCATGCGCGCCGGGCGGCCGAGCCAGACGGCACGGCTGGTGCTCCAGATATCGGCCAGCGCAGTGCGCGCGGCGGCCGGTTCGCGTGCGAGGATCCTGATCACCACACAATCCTCGGCAAGCGCGCTCGCCCCGATCCGCAGGCCGTCCCCGGCCGCGGTGTCCCGGGCGACGGCGACGGCCCGCCCGGCCCCCGCGCCGACCAGCAGCAAAGTCGCGAGCGCCCTTGCCCCACCGAGCCCGGCCGCCGCCGCCATGGACCCGGCGATGTCGCCGGACAGCGCGAAATCGTCCGCCCACATGAGCCTGCCGTCGCGCCGCAGACGGATGCGGTCGCGCAGACTGCCGTCTGCGAAGACCTCGCCCCGGGCGATCCGGCCGAACACGACGGTCTCGGCATAGGCGAAACGGCCCCCACCGGCGATATCGATCTCCGTCATCCGCGTCAGTTGGGAGCGGTCGAACAGGATGGTGCCCGAGGACAGCATCTCCAGCACGCCGCCGGCCGCGACCCGGAAGCTGTTGGACAGAACCGCGTCGGCGCCGTCGCTGCGATAGACCTTCTCCGCCGCCTGGGTCGTTGCCAGCAACGCCTCGTCGGCGCCGACCTCCAGGGACACGCTGAGCCGGTCGCCGCCGACCACGCCGCCAGCCACATTGGCGACCACCACCGTGCGCGGCTCGCCGATCTCGACATAGGGGCGGAACAGGCGCATCGGCGGCGTGAAATGGCACCGCTGGAGCTTCCCCGCTCCGACCGCGACGTCCAGGGCGCCAGTGTAGCGCTGGAGTCCGCGCGAAGGATTGGTCTCGCTCACAGGCCACCCACCGGCATCAGGCAAAGTCGGTATCGATTGGTCACGCGGTCAGCCAGCTCGGGTCTGCGGGCCTTTGAGACACGGGGCGAAGCGCATCCCGGGACGGATAGACCCAGTCATGCAGCCTGGAGAGCGGGTGGAGTCGGTGCTCCGGCCGCTCCGCCGCATCAGACGCCGACATGGTCATTCCAGCACTCCCGTTGCGGGAGCCGACGCGGCCGGCCCCTATCGGCGATCGATCCGACAGCGTGTCGAAGAAATCCTAGGCTGCCAACGGTTTTCCGTCCTCCACGCTGGGGCCGAGACCGGCAACGGTCGTGCGGTGCATCACACGGGGATATTTGCTCTCATCCCAGGGCTTGCCCCGGTGCAGAACCGCGCGGTTGTCCCACATCACGAGATCCCCGTCGCGCCACTGGTGGGCGTAACAATGGTCCGCACGGGTCACGAGGTCGGTGAGGCGGCGCAGCAGCGCGCGCCCCTCCTCCACCGGCCGGCCCTCGATATGGCTGGCATGGGCGCCGGCGTAGATCGCCCGGCGGCCATTCGTCGGATTGGTGCGCACCAGTTTCTGGCGCACCGCCGGCAGTTCCCTGCGGTCCTTGTCCGTCAGCAGCGACTTGTCGATCAGTCCGCGACTGTAGAGGAAATCATGAACGGCGATCAGCGGCTCGTACTCGGCCTGCTCCGCCGCGGTCAGCGCATCCCAGGCGGCCCGACCGGAGGCGAATTCGGTCTCCCCGCCCTCGGGCGGCACGACCCGTCCGGACAGCATCGACGCCTTGGCCGGCACCGGTTTATAGGAACTGTCGGTGTGCCACATCTGGTTGCCCGAATTGAACACCATGCGCTTGTCCTTGGGCGGGATCAGGCCCCCGTCCGCATCCAGGTTCGAGAAGACGGCGATGTTCGTCCCCTCACCGCCGGGATTGGAGGAGATCGTCGTCTCCAGCTCGCCGAAGCGCCGCGAGAACGCGGCCTGCTTGATGTCGTCGATGCCGTGCTGGCCACGAATCACCAGGACCGAGTGATCCTCGAACGCGGTCTCGATCGCGGTGAAATCGGTCTCGCTCAGATCGCCGATATCGATGCCGGTGACCTCGACACCGAGAACCGGCGTCAGCGGAGTGATCGACAGAGCCATGGAAGCCTCCTTATAAGGACGTTCTTTCCCTAGGGACGGAATGGTCACTCCCGCGATATTGCGCGGTCAAGACCCGCTCGCACCGGCGATGGACAACTGACGATGCTGCAACTGCCAACCCTCCTTTCCACCGGGGACCTCGCCGCGATCCGCGACGATCTGGCGCAGGCCCGGCTGCTGGACGGTCGGGGGACCGCCGGCCCGGTGGCCCGCAACGTCAAACGCAACCTCGAGGTCTCCGGCGACGACCCGGCGATCCAGCGCGTCGGCGAACGGGTGACCAAGGCGCTGCAGGCGAGCCGGGACTTCCGCGAATTCGCCCTGCCGCACAAGATTCGGGTGCCGATCGTAAGCGTCTACGAGCCGGGGATGGAATACGGCAATCACGTCGACGCGCCGGTGATGGGCGACGGGCCGATCCACGCGACCCGCACCGACCTGTCGGTCACCGTCTTCCTGAGCGACCTCGACAGCTATGACGGCGGCGATCTGGTGCTGGAGACCCCGACCGGTCAGAGCAGAACCCGGCTCGCCGCCGGCGGCGCCGTGGTCTATCCGACCCACTATATCCACCGGGTCGATCCGGTCACCCGCGGGCAGCGCCTGGCGGTGGTCACCTGGATGCAGAGCCGGGTGCCGGGCCATGAGGAACGCCAGATCCTCTATGACCTGTCCTGCGCCATTCGCGCCCTGCCGAAGGCGACCGGCGAGCCCGAGCGGCTGCGCCTGCACCACGTCTTCACCCGCCTGTACCAGAAATGGGCGGTGGTGTAGCGGCCGGCACCATCGGCCCGGGTTCACGCTCAAGACGCCTTGGCAGCCACGGCCGCGGCCTTCACGCATACTTGTGTTCATGCGAGCCGACGGGTGCCGTATCACCGGGTGAACCTGCATGACGGAGCCGTCCATGCGTACCCTGCTTCTGGTCCTGCTTCTGACGCTGTCCTCCGTGGCACATGCCGAGGCGCCGGCCCCCTATTCCGGAACGATCCGTCTCGAAACCAGCCAACCGTTCCTGCCCTATGTCGCCGCCGTGAAGGAGGCGATCACCGAGAACGGGTTCAACATCGTCGGCCTCGCCTGCGCCGACTGCGCGATCAAGGCTGCGTTCAAAGAGACCGTGCCAGGCAACCGGGTGTTCCTGTTCTTCCGCCCGGACTATGCGCGGCGCATGCTGCAGGCCAGCACGGCCGCCGGGATCGAGGCGCCGATCCGGCTCTACGTCACCGAGGCCGACGACGGCAGCGCTCTCGTGACCTACCGCCGACCGAGCCAAGTCTTCGGCGCCTATGAGGTCGAGGCTCTGACCGAGATGAGCAAAGAACTCGACACTCATGTCGAGGCGATCCTGAAGACGGCCGCCGAGAAACTCTGAGCCCCCGGATGTCCGGCATGCGTCCCGCGGCTCCACCGCCGATCCGGCGGCGGCAACAGCCGGATGACGGTGGCTCTCGCCGTCTGCTGTTCTCACGTTGGTTTATTAATGTATCATAAAGAAATTTCTTCATATGGTTTACGCTCAAGCAGGGCATGGCCGGTTGATGGTGGATGAGTACATCGAACCTGAGGGAGACACTGAAGTCGCATACCCTGACAATACTGCCCTCGATTCTGCATCGACTGGCGATCGGGAGACCCGACTTCTTCCCTCATTTCACCATCTTCTTCGAGAAGGCGGGAGCATCGCGGTATCGGCAGACTGTTTCCCGGATCCGAATACCCTTGTCCGCATGTTATCGGGCCTCCCCGCCGCCCGGTCGGCGACTCTCGCTCCGCATTCCCTCCCCCTCTCGGATGAACAGCGGGAGTTCCGTCTGCCCGGATATGACAAGCGGCCGGACCGCGCGGCTATCGTGACATTTCATTCCGCCGCTCTGGCGGAAGCCCTGGACGCCGATATCCGCAGCACCCTCGACCTCATCGGCGCCACCCGCGGCCGGCTCTCCGACGACCTGAGGTCCGGGGTCGATTTGCAGGCTTGGCGCAACGAGCGGGCGTTAGCCCAAATGCGGCGGGCGGTCATCATGACGGACCGGGAGCAGAGAATTCTCTGGGCCAGCCCCGCCTTCGAGCGGGTCACCGGGTACCGCCAGGAGGACGCGCTCGGAACGATCTGTGACGAGTTGTTCGGATTTGCCGCGCTCAATCCGGATATCGTCGCCCAGCTCGATGCGCACATGGCCGACATGAAGCCCTTCAGGCGCGAGATCAAGATCGCCAATGCCTGGGGCGGCACGCAATCGGTCCATCTGGAGCGACTTCCCGATGTCGACCCATACGGTCGCGTGATCTGGTTGTCGCTGTTCTCCGAAATGGCCAGCTCCACATCCGGCGCCGCCGCGCCGGAGGAGGTCGAAAAGCGGGCGCTCGCCATCGCTGAGTCGCAGGGCCAGTGGTATTTCGAGACCGATACCGAAGACCGCTTCGTGCGGGTTTGGGGGGCGCCGGCGGTCGCGCACGGCAAACGGGTCGGCCTGCGGCGCGAGGACGTCGCCGCCGAAGACACGACGACGGAGAAATGGGACCGGTACCGCGACGCGATCGCCAGCCGCGAGCGCTATCAGGATTTCGTCTATCGGGTGAGCGCGACCCCGGTCGACCGGCTGATTGCGGTCTCCGGCGGTCCCCGCTTCGATCAGAACGGCCAGTTCCTAGGCTATGAAGGCGTGTCTCGCGACGTCACCGACGTTGAGCAGAACCGCGTCAACGCGATGCTGGTCGCTGCCGCCCTCGAAGGCATCCAGGAAATGATCGCGCTGTTCGACAGAGACGGCACTGTCAGGTTCATGAATCAGGCCTTCGTGCAGAGTTTTGACATTGACGTCGAGGCGGTTCATCGACGTGCGACAACAATCGAGGACCTGACCCGCTACGTGGTGCGGCGCTGGAGTCCGGAATTGGACGACGCGGCCGTCGAACGGATGGTTGCGGACCGGCTCGAGCAGTATCGCGGTGCCGATGCCGCCAACGACTTCCGCTTCGGCGACCGTTGGATCCGGATCACCGATCGCGCCACGCCGGATGGCGGTCGGCTGATCGTTGGCTTCGACAATTCGCAGGCCCGGGCAAGCAAGGAAACGATGACGGCTGCGCTGGAGAAGGCCGAGGCCTCCGCCCGGGCGGCCGATGCATTCCTCGCGCGCATGAGCCACGAGTTGCGCACCCCGCTCAATGCCATCATCGGTCTGTCGGAACTGATGACCACCGACGAATTCCAACTGCAGGAAGCGAAGCTCAAGGAGTACGCCGGCGACATCAACCGGTCCGGCCAGCACCTGCTGGATCTGATCCAGGACATCCTCGAATTCTCCTCAATCCGCGCGCGCGACCGGACCCTGGCGGCGGAAGAGGTCGATCTCGACGGCGTCATCGAAGAAGCCCTCGCGATCATCCGTCCTATCCTGACGCGGCGTCAGCAGGACCTGCAGGTCACCCGCACGGCCGGTCGGGCGACAGCGATCCTGGGCGACGCACGCGCGGTGAAGCAGATCCTGATCAATCTGCTGACCAATGCGGCGAAGTACGGCAGAGAAGGCGGCCGGATCGAGCTGGGAACAGGCCTTCGAAACGACCAAGTGACGCTGACCATTATCGATGACGGGCTCGGCATCGCCCCGCGCGACCTGCCGCACGTCTTTGACCCGTTCTATCGCTGTATCAATCCGATGAATGCCACGGCGGACGACAACGCGGTCGAAGGAACCGGCCTCGGCCTCGCGATCGTTAAGTCCCTGACCGAGCGCATGAACGGCCAGGTGACACTGGACAGCATCATCAACCACGGTACCCGCGTGGAGATCTCCCTGCCGGCGATGGACGCGGCAGGCGATCGCGTCACGCGTCCGTTGTCGGATCGACAGGCCAACCGGTCTCCTGACAGAAACGCAGCTGATCAGGTGTGAAGACGGACAGGTCCCGATCGCGCCACCGTCCGATGGTCGCGGGCCGGACCACGCCCGAGACGGCCGCCGTCAGGGCCGCGTCCCCGATTTCGAGCCCGAGCCGGTCCGCCAGCGCCTTCACATGGGCCTTGGGATCGACGGCGAAGGCATCGAAATTCAGCGGATGGATCCGCCCCGGATAACGTTCCAGCAGGCTGTCGAGCCGCCGCTGGGTGCGGATCCAGTATTCGAGCTGCGCCGCTTCCGGGGCCGTAAAGGCGGTCGGGTCCAGGTCGAAAAGCCAGCCCCAGTTGCCAAGCTGCCCCTTGTTGTCGCTATAGGCCATGTCGAGGGGATGCCGCGTGACATAGGCGAACAGGGCCTGCGGCCAGCGTTCCAGAATCCGCTCGGCGAAGAGATGGCAGTTCGGTTCCTTGGTCATCCAGCCGACCGCCGAGGGCTGTCCGGAAAGACCGCCGCCCTGGTCCCGGCGGAATCGGCAGAGCGCCGGCCAGCGCAGGACCGACATCGCGCCCACCCCCTGACGCATCACCCGCTCGAACAGGGCCAAGCGGCGGTCGATCGCCGTCGGGCCCACGCCGCCGCGGAGCCAGTCCGGGCGCTTGAACAGCTCGGTGAAGATCAGATTGTCGTTGGCCCCATTCAGACAGCCGCCGGCATAGTAGCCGAGCGCCATCATCGCGCCGGCCACCGCGCGGGTCCCGGATCCGCCGAGACCGCCGATGAAGAGAATGGGTGCTTCTGAAGTCACGGTCGCCGGATAGCCGAGGCCGCGGGGCGCGTCAATGGTGGCCTCGGACGAATGACCCGCCGGGCCGGGTATGCTCAGTCAGCGCCTTCCACGATCCGCATGTCGCGCTCCGCGCCATCGCCAAGGGCGGCCAGGGCGGCCTTGTAGGCCGGGCTGTCATGCGCAGCGGTGGCCGCGGCGACGCTCTCGAACTCGATCAGGACGGTTCGCTCGGAGAGTCCCGCTTCGTAGGTCTTGGCAGGCAGGCCACGCGCGAGAAACTTGCCGCCACCGGCAGCGATCGCCGGGCCCGCCAGCTTGGCGTAGGCCGCCAGCTTGTCGGCGTCATTGATCTTGCGGTAGGCGGAAATCCAGTAGGCCTTGGCCATCTCACCCTCCAAATCTGACATGAGGGACAATCAGAGCGGGTTGCCCGGCACTTGGCAATGCCCGGTAGGCGAAACCCGTCGCGCCCGTGACGCGGCGGCCGCTACACCGTCGACGCGCGGGCGCCGGAGAACAAGGTCAGCAGAACGCCGATCGCGGCGGCGAGATAGACCGCACAGGCCAGTGCGATCGCCTCGATCGAGATCCCGGCATCCAGGCCCCAGCCCATGAGGGCCGGGGACAGGGCGCTGGAGACCACGGAACAGGCGGTGATCAAGGCCCGGATCGCCCCCAGATGCCGCACGCCGTAGATCTCCGCCCACAGGGTGCCGAGCAGGGTGGAGGACGCCCCCGAGGTCGCACCGCACATGGCGAGGAAGAACAGCCCGGCCCAGACATCGTCGTATCCGGCCAGCAGCACCAGACCGAGCACCAGCGGGGCCAGATACACCCGCGCCACCCGCCGGGCGCCGATGCGGTCGATGGTCGGACCGGTGACGAGGGCGACGGCGATCTGCAGGGCCGCGTAGCCGAAATACCCGGCGGCGAAGGCCGACAAGTCCCAGCCTTTGGTTTCGGTCAGGTGCACCTGATGGAACAGAATGCCGGTAACGATGAAGGATGGCGCCAGCACCGCGGTCAGCGACCACAGGAAGGTCGGGTCGCGCATGACCTCGCCTCGGGTCCATTGCCGCATATCGCCGTCGCCGTCATCGGTCGTGCGCGCCAACAGTTCGGCATGGCGCCGTCCGTGGGTCGCCAGCAGCAGCAAGGCAAGCGGCAGGAACACGGCAATCGCCAGCAGCGCCGCACCGCCATAGGTCCAGCGCCAGCCGATCAGGGCGATCAGGGCGACCGCCACCGACGGCCAGATCGCCTCGCCGACCGGAAATCCGAGGGCGGCGAGGCTGACCGACCGGCCGCGCACCTTCGGGTTCGCGTAGCGGGCGACGGCGGTGACGGCGGTGTGGCTGGCCAGCCCCTGGCCGAAGAACCGCAGCAGAAACAGGACCACCACCAGGGTGACCGGGCCCATGGCCCCGGCGGCGAGTGCGGAGGCAGCGGCGATGCCGATCAGCACGACACTGCCGAATAGCCGCAGGTCCACCCGGTCGATCAACCCACCGGCCCAGAGCAGCAGCAGGCCGCTGGTCAGCGTCGCCGCCGAATACAGAGTGCCGAAGCCGCCATGGGTGAGCCCGAAAGCCGCGCGGAATTCAGCCGAGAACAGGGAGATGAAGTAGGTCTGCCCGAAGCTCGAGGAGAACGACATCAGGAAGCCGAAGATCAGCAGTCGCCAATCCAGCGCGATCGAACCGAACGCTTTCATCTGGCATCCCGGTCGGTCGGCCTGATCAGGGCGAAGAGTTCGGGCGGGGTGTCGATACCGGGCAGGTCGGGACGGCCACGGGAGATGACGGCAACACCCGGACTGGCATCGACCACCGGCGGCGACAGCAAGACCGCGTCGCCGGTCACCTTGCAGGCCTGCTCGATCCGCCCGGCCAGGTTGACCACGTCGCCGATCACCGTGAACTCCAAGCGATCCTCCGTTCCCACATTGCCGACCATGGCCTCGCCGGCATGGACGCCGATGCGATGGGCGATTGCCGGCGCCCCGGCCACGATACGCGCCGCATTGATCTCATCGAGCGCGTCCATCATCTCGGTCGCCGCCGTCACCGCCCGGGCACAGGGTAACGGCGCTTCGCCCGTGGCGCCGAAAGTGGCGAGGATGCCGTCGCCGATGAATTTATCGACCGACCCGCCGTTGCGGAAGATCACCTCTGTCATCCGCTTCTGATAAACGGCTAGGAACCGCAGGGTCGCATCCGGTCCAAGGGCCGCCGAGAGCGCGGTGAAGCCGCTGATGTCGGAGACCAGGACGGCGACGAAGCGCAGGCTGCCGCCCGGCCGCAGAAAATCGGGATCCGCCGTCGCCACCCGCTCGGCCACATCCGGCGAGAAGTAGCGGCGCAGCTGACCGTTGGCCTGCTCGAGGCGTGCGGCGGACAGCACCGTACGCCGCGCGACCCAGGTCGAGAAGGTCACGACCGCCCCGGTGCCGATCAGGAATGCCATCTCGCTCGCCACCCGGCCGAGATGCAGCGCCGGTCCCATCAGATGCTCCTGCCAGGTCCGGGCCTGAGCGAACACGGTCGCCGGGTCGTCGACGGCGAGCGCGATCAGCAACGTGTGGAAGATCACCAGCAGCACGGTCACCGCCGCCGGATAATGCGGCTGCAGCGTCGTCGCAGTCAGGACCAGCAAAATCAGCCCCATCGGATAGCCGGTCTTCACCAGATAGGCGGCCGAGGTTGCCGTGCCCTGCCATTCCATGAAGACGATCGGCCCGGTCGCCAGGAATGCCACCACAATGGCCAGATGCCCGGCCAGCGCCACCCGGCGGCGGCGGCGCACCATGATCAGCAGACCGATCAGGCCGGCCAGCGCCGGGATTGTGATCGCCAGGATCGTCAGCGGAACCGCGCGCGACACGAACAGCATGATGCCGCTCGCCAGAATTGTCAGTCCGGCGACCTGCAGAGCGATGAAGAGGGCGATTCCGGTCGCCTCGCGGTCGCGCAGGACATCGGCGGTGGTCCGCACGCCCGGATCAGCTCCGCCAGCGCAGTGTGGTCTCGCGCACCGGGTTCTCGAACGCGCCGTCGGTCCAGGCGCCGTAGGCCTTCTTCAGGCGGTAGTACCATTTGGCCTGCATGTCGGCGTCGTTGATCAGCATCAGGTTGGGATCATGTTTCAGGCCGCGCTGCTGCTTGACCACGACATCGCGGTCCTGGCCGAGGAAATTGCGCACGAAGATCCGCAGGATCGGCTTCAGCGGCGCCGCCCAACCCACGTTCCAGTACATCATGTGATGGATCTCGGTGGTCTCGGCGTCGATCGGCGTCACGGTGGTCAGGTTGCAGACCCGCTTGGTCCCGACCTCGATATCCTCGATGCGGATGCCAGGAAGGCGGAACCGGATCTCCGTCGTCGGCGTGCCGCCCAGAAGCTTGTAGGCGGCGGAATTGCTGGACGGCTGATGACGCTGCATGGCGAAGCCGAAATCGGCTGGGCCGAACCGCTTGGCCTTCTCGTGGATCGACCGGCGGGACCGCCACCACCAGCTCTGATGCACGAACGGGCCGTGCGCCGGGTCCATCAGGCCGATCACCGCGTGATCGATATGGCTCGGGAACAGCATCCGCTCGGTCAGGCCCGGCCCCCGGGCCGTGACCTCCGGCAGGTCCGGCGGCGCGATCCTCGGGGCCTCGCGACCGCGCGGGTCGGCGGACATGTAGACCCAGATGCCGCCGCCGCGCTCCTCTACCGGATAGGGCCGCACGCGGATCGCGCCGACATCCATCTCCTGATCTTCGGTGAGCGACGGGATGCAGGTGCACTGGCCGGACGGAGCGAAGCGCCAGCCGTGGTAGCAGCACTCCACCTCCTTGCCGTCGAACCAGCCATCCGAAAGAGGGATACCGCGGTGCGGGCAGATGTCGCGCAGGGCGAAGACCGCGCCCTCGGACGTCCGCGCGAACACCAGCGGCTCGCCCAGCAGAGTCTTGTCAAGCATCGCACCGGACTTCAGCGCCGCCGAGGGCATCGCGAAGTACCAGATGTCGCGGAGGAATTCGTT
>JARGOG010000020.1 GCA_029212785.1 Thalassobaculaceae bacterium | reverse complement strand
CGAGGAATTCACCGAGATCAAATACATCCTGATGGGCGGGCTCGGCGCGCCGTAACGCCGGACGTCTGGGGGACAGGTTCATGGGCCGGGCAGGGATCACTGTCCGGCCCGTGCCTTGTTGTACTCCTCCATGCTGATCTCGCCGGACAGGAAACGGCGCTGGAGTTCGGCGGCGGGGAGGCGATCGAGAGCGGGATTTGCGGGGGACGACGGACGAGCGTCGGATGGCGAGATGGTCAGCTGGTTCCGGCCCGCGGAGCCGGACGATGTCGCACCTGGGCGCTCGTCGGCGTTCATCCAGATGAGCTCCTTCGTCCATAGGAAGGGAGCGATGTTCAGTTTGGCCACCTCGCTGCGCGCGTCGGCTTCGCGGTCCATGACGCGGTACGAGCGCGTTCCCTCCGTCCGCGGGCCATGTCCCGAGAATGGGTTCAGCTTCGCCAGCAAGCTTTTGGTGTCGCTCTGTGCCGTCTCGGGCTCAAGACGGGTCCGGTCGATCATCAGGTGCCCGATATAGACGGCCTTGCCCGCTTCCACCGTGAATATCGGACGCGTCGCTTTCGGATTGGCTGGATCGTAGGGCGGCAGCTTGCGGCGCTTCACGCGATCATAGAATTGATTTGGCCGGATGCCGTATGGCGTCCTGGCGGTGAGCGTGATCCCCGCAAGCGTATACTCTCCGGGCGGGAGCCGGTGAACGCGCACGAAATCGAGCGTGGGGTTCCATCCGTCAAGCAGGCCGTCGGTTTCGGGAAAGAACACCCGAGCGGTTGCGTCCCGGCCGACGGCTTTTGGCTGACCACTCACCGGATCTACTTCCGACAAGCCAACTATGATGCCAATCCCGAAGTAGTCCCTGTGCTTGCTGAGTCCTAGGACAACCAGACCCTGATTATCGACGAGGGCCTTGTTCACGTCTTCGGCGGTGGTTACCGACGTCCGGGCGCATCCCGCTGCCAGGAGTGCCAAAGTGGCAACGATGAGCATCCGGCGCATAGAGGTTTTCTCAAACTGCATTGGTCTGCCGAGGGAAATCGGAAGGTGATGCTTACTTTTACTAGAATTATCCTCTGGACGTAAGGTGAACGGGCGACCCGCCCATTCCATTCCGGAAAATCTCCGTGCCGCAACGGCGGGGGGTAACCTTCTGCGCTGCGGCGCACTATGTTGCGGTGAAACGACTTCGGACCAAGGCGGGAGAGCGGCATGGCCGACTACGATTACGACCTGATCACCATCGGTGGCGGCTCCGGCGGGGTGCGGGCCTCGCGCATGGCCGGGCGCTACGGCGCCCGCGTGGCCGTGGTCGAGGAACTGCGGGTCGGCGGCACCTGCGTGCTGCGCGGTTGTGTGCCCAAGAAGCTGCTGGTCTACGGCTCGCACCTGCTGGAAGAGATCGAGGACATGCGCGGCTATGGCTGGTCGGTCGAGGGTGTGAGCCACGACTGGAAAGCCTTGATCGCCGCCAAGGAGAAGGAGCTCGACCGGCTCCACGGCATCTACATGAAGCTGCTGTCCGGTGCCGGCAACGACGTGCTGGACGGTCGCGGCAAGATCGTCGATCCGCATACGGTCGAAGTCGCCGGCAAGCGCTACACCGCCGAGCGTATCCTGATCGCCACCGGCGGCTGGCCGAGCCTGCCGGACGTGCCGGGCATCGAGCACGCGATCACTTCGAACGAGGCGCTGGAACTGCCGGAGCGCCCGCAGCGCGTGGCCATCGTCGGCAGCGGCTTCATCGCCGTCGAATTCGCCGGCATCTTCCACGGCTATGGCAGCGAGACGCACCTGATCTACCGCGCGCCGCAGGTGCTGCGCGGCTTTGACGAGGATGTCCGCACCGCACTCGGTGAGGAGATGGCGAAGAAGGGCATCAACCTGCATGCCGAGACCCTGCCGGAGCGGATCGAGAAGACCGGGGCCGGCTACACGGTCCACCTGACCAACGGCAAGACCCTGGAGGTCGACGCGGTGATGTACGCCACCGGCCGCCATCCCAACACCAAGGGCATCGGTCTGGAAGAGGTCGGTGTGGCGATGGACAGGAACGGGGCGGTGAAGGTCGACGCATACTCGCGCAGCAATATCCCCTCGATCTGGGCCATTGGCGATGTGACCGACCGGATCAACCTGACCCCGGTGGCGCTCGCGGAAGGAAGCTGCTTCGCGGAGACCGAGTTCAACGACAACCCGATGTCGCCGGACCACGAGAACGTGGCGAGTGCCGTGTTCAGCCAGCCGCCGATCGGCACTGTCGGGCTGAGTGAGGCCGAGGCGCGGGAGACATACGGGGCGCTGGACGTCTATGTCTCCGGTTTCCGGCCGATGAAGTACACGCTGACCGAGAATACCGAGCGCGGGCTGATGAAGCTGGTGGTCGACCGGGCGAGTCAGAAGGTGGTCGGCGCCCATATGGTCGGGCTCGACAGCCCCGAGATCATCCAGGGCGTGGCGATCGCGGTGAAGATGGGGGCGACGAAGAAGGATTTCGACCGCACCATCGGCATCCACCCGACGGCGGCCGAGGAATTCGTCACCATGCGCGAGAAGCGTCCGGACCCGGAGGAGCGGCAGGCGGCGGAATAGTTCGGCCGGCGCATCCCGGGTTTGGCTCGGGACCGCTGTCGGGCGCGGCTCCCGTTTCCCATTCCAGTCGCTTCGCAGCGGAGGGGCAGGAGGATGGGGACGGCCTAGCCGCGCGTCGCCCAAGCTCCCAATTCGGCGGCGACATGGCTCATGACCGAGGCCCAGTCGTCGTCATCCGCCTGACGGAACACCCGGGTGTTCGGATACCAGAGTGAGTCGGTCCGGGTCAGCCCCCAACGCCAGTCCGGCCTGGTCGGCAGCAGGGTCCAGCATTCCTTCTCCAGGGCACCGGCGAAATGCACGGTGTTGTTGGCCGGACACAGGACCAGATCGACCGCGGCGACCAAGGCGGCGAGACCATCCAGGTCGAGGATCGGTTCTATGTCGTGGCTGTGGTCGATCGGGCGGTCGATTTCCGCGGCGAAGGCGTCGAGATCGTCCTGCTTCAATCCGTATTGCAGGGAGACGAGGGCGACGCCGGGGGTGGCGGCGATCTCCCGCCACAGGCCGATAGGAATTGACCGCCGGCCGCCGGTCTTCGGTGCGACCGAACGCCAGGTGATGCCGACAAGTTTCTCGCCGGGGTGGCGTTTCTGCAGATCGGCCCTGAGTGTCGCAACCCTGTCCGCGTCTGGCACGATCCACGGTTCGGGCATCGCCTCGCCACCACAGAACAGCTTGAGGCGGTGCGGCAGGTCGCCAAGTGCGATCTGCAGGTCACAACCGTGGGAGTCCTCGATCGCCGCCGACGGGTTTGAGACGTCGGGGACCGCTACCCCCGGCAGACTGCGGCGCAGGATCGGCCGGATCCGCGGTTCGGTCAGCACCGTGAGCCGGGCGCCCTGGCGGATCAGATACGGCGCCAAAGTGAGGAACTGCACTTCGTCGCCGATCCCCTGTTCTCCCCAGACCAGCAGTTTCTTTCCGTCGATGTCCTGGCCGGTCCATTCCGGAATCTGGAAGTATCGCAGGAAGGGAGCGGCGTCCGGTGAGTCCAGCCGTCGGCAATGCTCCTCCCAACCTTCCTCGAACCGCTCCTGTACCAGCAAGGCGAGGGCGGTGTTGAGGTGGGCGAGGGCATGATTGTCGCGGATATGGGTGGCGTATCGGCCAAATTTCGACGCCGACGCCGCATCGCCGACACGCCCCAGCTCGACGCCGATATTGTACCAGGCATCGGGATCGTTCGGCCGCACGCAGGCACCCTGGCGCAAACGGTACAGGACCCTTGCGCGGGACGGATCCTTGGTCGAAAGCAGCGCCAGCCGGTTGTAGGGTTCCGAGGCATAGGGGTTCAACGCCAGGGCCCGCTCGGCCCAACGTTCCTGCTCCAGCAGTCCGGCGATCTCGCAATAGGCCGAGATGCTGGACGGATCGGCGACCAGACCGCGCATGAAGGGTCGGATCGCCTCGTCCGGTCGGGCAAGTTTCTGCAGGGTGCGGGCCAGATTCCAATTGGCGGGAGAATGGTTGGCCGCCAGATTGAGGGCCCGCCTGAAATACCGCTCCGCATCCGCCCACTCGCCGCGGGTGAAAGACAGCAATCCGCGATTATTCTGGATGTTCGGATTGGCCGGGTTGATCGCCATGGCCCGGTGGTAGCAGTGCTGCGCGCCGACTGAATCGCCCCTGTCCCGGAGGGCATTGCCGAGGTTGAAGGCGCCGGCCGGCGAGGCGGGAAAGAGCACCTGCACCCGGCGGAAGCAGGCGGCGGCCTCGGCCTTCGCCTCGGCCTCGGACAGGTCGTTGCCGATCTCGATATGGCCGTCGATATCAAGCGGCGCGAGGGTGAGGCGGCGGCGCAGGGCGATGGCCCGGTTGCGCCCGCTCTCCGTCATCGACAGTCCGATCAGGCTGTCGGGGCGGTCCGGGCCCAGCATGATGGCCCGCCGATAGCATGGGATGGCGACGTCCGGGCGCGTCATGTGCTTGGCCACACCGCCGAGATTGCCCCAGGCGGCGGCGTTGCCCGGGTTGATCCTGATCGCCTGTTCGATCAGCCGGGCGGCATCGATGGGCCGGCCTTCCTCGAACTGGATCGTTCCGAGCAGGTTGAGCGCGTCGGCGTGATACTGGTCGCCTTGGGGGACCTTGCCATAGAGCTTCGCCGCCCTGCTGCGGAATCCCGCCTTCTGGTGACGGATGCCTTCGTTGAGGAGATTGAGGGAGTGTTGGCTCACGGATACGGGCCGCCTCTATCGACGCAGGTCCTGAACGACGCTGTCGACGACTGGCGCCCAGTCTCCGATGCGTTGTTGGCGGTGAAGTCTGACGTTTTCATACCACTGGCAGCCGCACCCGTCCTCCCCCCAGCGCCAATCCGGGTCGACCGGCAGCATGACATGGCAGGGTACGCCAAGCGCGCCCGCGAAATGGATGGTGTTGTTGGGCGGCGACACGACCACGTCCATCGCCGCGACCAGAGCGGCGAGGCCGTCAAGATCTTGAAACGGTTCGATCCCATGGTCGATGGCGAGCCGGTCTCCGAAGGCGGCAAGATCACCTTTGCCCGCTTTGTACTGCAGCGACACCAGGACGATGTCTTCGATGTCGGAGATCGGATGCCAGAGGCTTGGCGCGACGGTCCGCCGCCAGCCGTCGTCGGCCAGGCTGGTCCAAGTGATGCCGACCAGCCGCTTGCCCGGATACCGGCGCTGCAACCGATCGCGGATCCGCTGTCGTCGCCTGGGATCGGCCTTGAGATAAGGCCGTGGGCGGGCGGACCCGGTGGTGAAAAGGCCGATGGCCGCCGGCACGTCGCCGGCGCAGATCCAAGCCTCGGCCTGGGGGAGTTCTGCGAGGGCGCCGCTAACGTCGGGCGCAATGACCTGGATGTCGGGAAAGCTGCGCTGCACCAGGCCCCGCAAGCGATGGGTCACCAGCAGGGTGATCGGGCCAACCCGGTCGCGGACCGCCTCGATCAGGGTCATGAACATGATCGCGTCGCCGATGCCCTGCTCGGTGACGAGGCGCAGCCCGCCTCGGATCGGCTTGCCGCCCCATTCCGGCAGCTCGGGCCAGATCGTCGTCGGATCGACGCCGAGGGTTCGATGGCGCGCGCGGTACAGCGGCCAGCCGGCCGCATAGTCGCCGCGCCTCAGGCGCAGGACGCCGGCGTTCATGCCGGACATGTGGAACGGCGCGCCGGTCGCGCGCGCCCAGTCGCAGATGCGCAGGGCAAGCATCGTGTCGCCGAGCCGCTTTTTCACGTTGCCGACATTGATCCAGGCATGCCAGTCGCTCGGGTCGAGCAGAACGCCGGGCAATCCCGCCCGGTCCGCCTCGTTGGTCCGACCGAGACACCAGAGCGCAAGGGCTTCACGATGCCGTGGCGGCGGCGCGAACGGATCGATCGTCCGTGCGCGTCGCGACCAGGCCAGCGCCTCCAGCGGCGCCTCCGCCATCCGCGTCCCGGCCCAGGCGTGCATGACCCTGGCATCGTTGGCGCGGGTGACGACGAGGCGCCGGATCTTCTCCGGAGTGAGCTGCTCATTCATGATTCCGGGGCGCTTACTTCAGCTCGACTTCCATGAACACGACTTCGCCCGGCCCGTCATTGATGACGTCGTGCTCCACGCCGGCGGGGCGGATATAGGGCTTGCCGACCACCATTTCGGCGGCGACGTCGCCGTCCGGGGTGGCGATGCGCAGCGGCCCGCCGCTGGTTGGCACGATCACATAGGCCATCTCGTGCTTGTGCCATCCGGTCGCCGAGCCCGGCGGCAGGCGCCATTCGGTGACCCGGACGCTCTTGTCATCGATATGCATGGTGGAGGCCGCGGGCGGATAAGTATCGGTCATAGAACCCTCGCTGTGTTGGATTGGGGGAACGATGCCCGCTCCCATGACGCCGCGCAACGCACGGCGGACCGGGCGATGGCGGATTTCCGCGCGAATCGGCTTCCAGTACCGGCACCACGCTGATAGAAACCCCGAAAACAATCACAAGCTTTCGAGACCTCAATCCTCCGAGGGAGGGCGCGATGACGACCGAGTGGACACCGACGACCTGGCGCGACCGACCGATCCGGCAGGTGCCCGACTATCCCGACCGGGAGAAACTGGACGGCGTGCTGTCGACTCTGCGCACTTTTCCGCCACTGGTCTTTGCGGGCGAGACCCAGCGCCTGCGCGCCCAGCTTGCCGACGTCGCCGCCGGCAAGGCCTTCCTGCTGCAGGGGGGCGACTGTGCCGAAAGCTTTGCCGAATTCTCCGCCGACAACATCCGCGACACCGTGAAGGTGATGCTGCAGATGGCGGTGGTGCTGACCTTCGGCGCCGCTCTTCCGGTCGTGAAGATCGGCCGCCTGGCCGGCCAGTTCGCCAAGCCGCGCTCCGCCCCGACCGAGGTGATCGACGGCGTCGAACTGCCGAGCTATCGCGGCGACATCATCAACGGTATGGAATTCGAGGAGACCTCGCGCGTGCCGGACCCGGAGCGCCTGTTGCGGGTCTACAATCAGTCGGCGGCCACCCTGAACCTGGTCCGCGCCTTCGTGACCGGCGGCCTCGCCAATCTCGAGGACGTTCACCGTTGGACGCTGAGCTTCGTGGAGAAAAGCCCCGAGGGCGAGAAGTTCGAGCAGATCGCCGAGCGCATCGAAGAGTGTCTCGCCTTCATGCGCGCCTGCGGCGTGACGCCGGAGAGTGTGCAGCAGCTGCGCGAGACCGACGTCTATACCAGCCACGAGGCGCTGCTGCTCGACTATGAGGAGACGCTGACCCGGCGCGACACGATCACCGATGACCGCGGTTGGTTCAACACCGCCGCCCATATGGTCTGGATCGGCGACCGCACCCGCAATCTGGACGGGGCGCATGTCGAGTATTTCCGCGGCATCCATAACCCGATCGGCCTGAAATGCGGTCCGAGCCTGGATCCGGACGAACTGCTCAAGCTGATCGACGCCCTGAACCCGAACAACGACCCGGGCCGACTGACGCTGATTGCCCGTTTCGGCTCCGACAAGGTGCGCGATGGCCTGCCGCCGCTGGTCCGCGCGGTGGAGCGCGAAGGCAGACACGTGGTCTGGTCCTGCGACCCGATGCACGGCAACACGGTCAAGTCGTCGACCGGTTACAAGACCCGTCCGTTCGACCGGATTCTCTCCGAGGTGCGCTCGTTCTTCGAGGTGCATGAGGAGGAGGGGACCTATGCCGGCGGCGTGCATTTCGAGATGACCGGCCGCGACGTCACCGAGTGCATCGGCGGGGCGACCGGCGTGACCGAGGAGGCGCTGCGCGACCGCTACCACACCCACTGCGATCCGCGCCTCAACGCCGCCCAGTCCCTGGAACTGGCCTTCCTGGTGGCCGAGATGCTGCAGCGTCGACGTGGCGGTGTCGGCGCGCTGCCGCTTCAGGCGGCGAGCTGACGCGATCGCCGCGAAAGGCCACCTTGGGAACCGGTGAAAAGCGGGGGGACAGCGTTCCCCCCTTTTCGGTTACGGGCCGTAGGCGCTAGTCTTTCAGGTTCTGAGACCAGCGGAACGTCCCATGAGCGCCATTGAACGGGATGACGACAACCGGTTGAACCCGGCCGGTAACGGCTGGCCGACGACCCTTCGTCACCCAACGCCCGACACCATCTCGGGCTATGTCGACAAGTATTTCACCCGGACCAAGGACTGCGTTGCCGCGTTCGGCGACAAACGGGTGACCTATGCCGTCTTCATGCGTCGCCCGGTCACCAGTGCCACGCGGCTTGCCGTCGACTGGCTGAAATGGGTGATGGCCGAGCGCGGCGCCGAGGTCGACATCCAGGTCCTGCACAAGGAGGGCGCCTGGGTCGGGGCCGGCGAACCGATCCTCTACATCACCGGGTCGTTCTACCATCTGGTCGACCTGGAAACCCAGTATCTGCAAAAGCTGGGGGCCGCCTGCGTCGCCGCCTACAACGCCTACACCATGTGCGTGGAACTGCCGAAGACGGCCTTCCTCGCCATGGACGCGCGGCACTGCGCCGGGACCGAGATGGCCGAGATCATGGCCTACGGCGCCAGCGTCGGCTCGGCCAAGGCGAAGAACAAGGTCGGTGCCGTCGGGTTCATCGGCAATGCCACCGATGCCACGGCCCTGTACTTCGGTCAGAACCGCGGCTTCGGCACCATGCCGCATGCTCTGATCGGTTATGCCGGGTCCACCATCCGCGCCGCCGAGATGTTCCACGAGACCCACCCGAGCGAAAACCTGACCGTGCTGGTCGATTATTTCGGCCAGGAGATCACCGACGCGCTTGCCGTCGCCCGCCGCTTTCCGGAGTTGGCGGACGAGGGCAAGCTCGCGGTGCGGCTCGACACCCACGGCGGGCGCTATATCGAAGGGCTGGACACGGCGGAAGCCTATGCGGTGCTCGACCGTAACGCGCCGGAGGCGATCCGCGGCTACCGCACCGAGGCGGAACTGCGCGCCCTGATCGGCACCGGCGTGTCGGCGGCGGCGATCTGGCGGATGCGCGAATGCCTGGACGAGGCCGGCTTCCCCAAGGCGCGGATCGTCGCCTCGTCGGGCTTCGGGCCGGAGAAGTGTCGGGTGATGGCGCTGGCCAGGGCTCCGGTGGACGTGATCGGCACCGGCTCCTATCTCCCCGACAAGTGGAGTGAGACCTATGCCACTGCCGACATCATCGACTACGATGGCGAGGCGCGGGTGAAGGTCGGCCGCGAATTCCTGCTGCGCAAAGGAGACACATGATCTCGGACCGGTTTCTCATCGTCGTTCATCAGAAGACCTCCACACCCGGCCGCGTCGGCCAACTGCTGGAGGAGAGGGGATACCGTCTCGACCGGCGCTGCCCCTGCATCGGCGACGACTTGCCGGAGAACCTGAAGGATTATGCCGGCATCGCCGTATTTGGCGGGCCGATGAGCGCCAATGACTGCCAGCGGCTGGACGGCATCCGCTTCGAGATCGACTTCACCAAACGCGCGCTGGATGCCGATGTGCCGTATCTCGGGCTCTGTCTCGGGGGCCAGATCCTGGCCCGGGCCATCGGTGGGGCGGTGTCCCCGCATCCCGACAAGCATGTGGAGATCGGCTACACCAAGGTCGTTCCAACCGAGATCGCCCGGCGAGAGGGCCTGTTCGAGCATGCGACCCACTTTTACCAGTGGCACCGCGAGGGCTTCGATGTTCCAGCCGATGCCGTGCTCCTGGCCGAGGGGACCAACTCCTTCCCGAACCAGGCCTTCCGCTATGGCGACAAGGCATATGGTCTGCAGTTCCACCCCGAGATCACCATCGACATGATCCATCGCTGGAACATGGGCGGTGGCCACCGGCTCGAAGCGCCGGGCGGTCAGCCCAAGCGGGCGCAGGTGAAGGGCTGGGAACTGTTCAACGAGGGTGTCCGCAGTTGGACGCTCGCCCTGTTCGACCGGCTCGGCCTGCACCCGGTCCGCACGCTGCAATCCGCGGCCGAATAGTCCGGCCGGCATGGATGGGGCGGAATAGGCTCGCGCGCCGGCGCCGGCCGCGTTATCCGAAGACATGCGCGCACTTTTCATCACCTCCAATCGCCTGGGCGATGCCGTTCTGTCGACGGCGGTGCTGGCGCGGATGCTCGACGAACATCCGCAGGCCCAGGTGACCGTCGCCTGCGGGCCGGTAGCGGCCGCCCTGTTCGCGGGCGCGCCCCAGGTCGAGCGGGTCATTCCCTGGCGCAAGGAGAAGGCGGGGCGCCACTGGCTGCGCCTTTGGAGCGAGGTGGCCGGCACCCGCTGGGACCGGGTGGTCGACATGCGCGGGTCGGCGCTGGCCTGGACGCTGCTGGCGGGCGAGCGCCGGATCTACCGCACCGCGCGCGGCGACGGGCACCGGCTGGAGCAGATGGCGGCGAGCCTCGGTCTGGACCTGCCGTTGATGCCGCGGCTGTGGATCGGCGAGGCGGACCGGCGGCGCGCGCAAGACATCCTCGGCGACGATCCGCGGCCGCTGCTGGCAGTGGCGCCGACGGCGAACTGGCCGCCCAAGGCCTGGCCGGCGGAGCGGTTCGCCGAGTTGGTCGCCCGCCTGACGGCGCAGGACGGCCCGCTGCCGGACGCGCGGGTGCTGGTTGCCGGCGGGCCGGGCGAGCGGGAACTGGCCGCCCCGGTCCTGGCGGCGGTCCCGGCCGATCGGCTGATCGATCTGGTCGACCGCGCGCCGCTGATGGCTCTGGCGGCGGTCTTCGCGCGGTGCCGGCTGGTGGTCGCCAATGACAGCGGCCTGATGCACCTCTCGGCGGCGTCCGGTGCGCCGACCCTCGGCCTGTTCGGGCCGAGCAAGGACGCCCACTACGCCCCGGCCGGGGCGGTCACCGCGTGGGTGCGGACGACGGAAAGTGCCGAGGCGCTGCTGGCACGCTCTGCGGAAGTTGGGCGAGAGCCTGGCGCGTTAATGTGCGGCTTGTCGGTCGCCGATGTCGGGGCGGCGGCGCGGCGACTGTTGGCGGACAAGGGATAGAGGGTGTCATGGATCATAAGGCGGTCATCCCGGCGGCGCTGAAGAGCTATTACGACTGGAAGATGTCGCCCGGCCTGATTTCGGGGGACCACGTGTTCCTGACCGGCTTTACCGGAACGGGTGCCGACGGTCGCTGCTCCGCCGATCCCGAGACCCAGTTCCGCACCGCTTTTGGCCAGGTCGAGATGGTGCTCCGGGAAGCCGGGCTCGACTTCTTCGCGGTGGTGGAAATGACCACCTATCACATCGGGCTGCGCGTCCACCTGGATCTGTTTCGCGCCGTGCGGTCCGAGTTTGTCGGCGAACCCTATCCGGCCTGGACCGCCATCGAAGTCTCGGGCTTCGCCAGCGCCGATACGATCATCGAGATTCGGGTCGTCGCGCGGACTGTGTGAGGGAGAGAGGGGTTTGTCGAACCCTCTCCTCCCGGCGTCTTCCCGGGCCTGACCCGCGATCCAGAGCGGGGTCGCCGGAACGGTGGGACATGCCTTCCGACGCCCCGGCTGCGCTGGTTCTGGATCCCGGCGTGGTGCCGGGAAGACAGAAGAGGACGGCGACGGGCTTCGTTCAGCGTTTGGGAAACGGCTTCGGCGGGGTGCTGTCGAGGGCTCGGCTCAGCGCGTTCATGGCGACCTCGACCTCGACCTCGGCCATGCGATCCACCCGGTATTCCGCACCGCCCGGTGGCTCCAGGGCTTCAAGGTTCGGATAAAGGGTGAGCGGCGGAGAGCCGCCGAACAGGCCGATCACCCTGGCCTCCGTGGCCGCCGCCAGGTTCAGCATGCCGCTGTCATTGCCGAGAAAGGCCTCCGCCGCCGCCGCCAGCGCCGCCGCCAGTCCGATCGGCCGGTTGATCGCCAACACCACGTTGCCCCGGGCGTTCTGCAGGATGCGCTCGGCGCTCTCCTTCTCGGCCGTGCCGCCGATCAGGATGACGCTGCCGCCGGTGCGATCGGTGAACGCGCGGGCCAGGGCTGAGAAATTCGCCTCGGGCCACCGTTTGAACGGCTCCGATGCGCCGATGCCCAGCACCAGCCAGGGCCGGGGCAGGTCGCCATAGAGCCGGGTGACCTCTTTCTTCGCCGTCGCAGGCGGGGTCAGGCGCGGGGTCGGGTCGACCTGGATGCCATGGGCGCGGAGCAGGGTGGTGGCCTTCTCCGCCTGATGCAGGTCGCGGCCGCCATCCGGCAGAACCCGGTATCCGATCCGCGTCGGGATACCGGCTAGCCGGGCCGCCGCCGCGTAGCGCCAGGACCGATGCAGGATCCACACAGTGTCGACGTTCAAACGCTTCAGGTCAGTGGCGAGCCGGAATACGCCGAGCGCGCCGTCGTGGCGCCCGGCCGGCTCGTCGCCTTGGGCCCGCTCCAGCCAATGGACGTCGGACACCCACGGCACTCCCGCCAGCATCTGATCGGCCGCCGAGCGCCGCTTGGTCAGCACCGTGACCTTGCCGTCCGGCGCCGCCTCGGCGATCGCCTTCAGGTGCGGCAGGTGCCAGACCATGTCGCCGATACCCGGCAGGGGCTGGATGACCAGCGTCTTCGACACGGGGATCTCCCTGTGAGCCTTGCGTTGAACCAGGGCTCCTGCCTACACCAGACTCCGCGCGCCGTCAGCGCGCCAATCTGTCAGGGCCGTCGGGCGAGGCGGCTGAAAGGGCAAATCCATGGCCGACGCCACCTTCCGTCTCTACATGGCGACCAGTCTGGACGGCTATGTCGCCGACGCCGAGGGCGGGGTCGACTGGCTGAACGACTACGAGACCGGGGTCGACTACGGCACCGCCGCCTTCATGGCCGAAATCGACACCCTGATCATGGGCCGCGCGACTTTCGATCAGGTGATGGAATTCGGAGCCTGGCCCTATTCCGGCAAGCGCTGTTTCGTGCTGACCTCTCGGCCGATCGCCGGTGCGCCGGAAGGGGTGGAGGGAACGTCCGACCTTGCCGGGCTGATCGCCGAACTGCGCGAGGACGGGGCCCAGGTCTGGATCGTCGGCGGGCCGGCCGCGGTGGAGGGCTGCCGGGCCATGGGTGCCTTGGACACGGTGGAGCTGTTCGTCATGCCGGTGCTGCTGGGGTCCGGCATCCCGCTGTTCGCCGGCGAGGCCGACGCGCTGGGCCTGCATCTGGTGTCGGTGGATGCCTACGAGACCGGCGCGGTCGCGCTGAAGTACGAGGTGGAGTGAGCGCGAATTCGCTCCTAGTATCGGCGCAAACCTCTTCCATGGAGTGCGCCATGTCCCTCGCGGCCAATGACTCGACCAAGCCGAACGATCTCGACTCGTTCTGGATGCCGTTCACGTCCAACCGCGATTTCAAGCAGAACCCGCGGATGTTCGTCGAGGCGGAGGGCATGCATTACATCACCGCCGACGGGCGTCGCGTGCTCGACGGGACGTCGGGGCTGTGGTGCTCGAACGCCGGTCACCGGCGTAAGCCGATCGTCGATGCGATCAAGAAGCAGGCCGAGGTGCTCGACTTCGCGCCGGCGTTCCAGATGGGTCACCCGCTGTCCTTCGAGTTCGCCTCGCGGCTGACCCAGATGATCGAGGGCTTCAGCCACGTGTTCTTCACCAATTCCGGTTCGGAGTCGGTGGACACCGCCCTGAAGATCGCGCTCGCCTACCAGCGCGCTCGGGGCCAGGGGACGCGGACCCGACTGATCGGCCGCGAGCGCGGCTATCACGGCGTCGGCTTCGGCGGCATCTCGGTCGGCGGCATCGTCGGCAACCGCAAGCAGTTCGGCACGCTGCTGAACGGCGTCGACCACATCCGCCACACCCATGACATGGACCATAACGCCTACACCAAGGGCGAGCCGGAATGGGGCGCGCATCTGGCCGACGACCTGGAGCGGCTGGTGGCGCTGCATGACGCGTCGACCATCGCCGCGGTGATCGTCGAGCCGGTGGCCGGGTCCACCGGCGTTCTGATCCCGCCGAAAGGCTACCTGCAGCGCCTGCGAAGCATCTGCGACAAGCACGGCATCCTGCTGATCTTCGACGAGGTCATCACCGGATTCGGCCGTCTTGGGACGCCATTCGCCAGCGACTATTTCGGCGTGAAGCCGGACATCTTCACCACGGCCAAGGGCATCACCAATGCCACGGTCCCGATGGGGGCGGTGTTCTGCCGCGACGGCATCTACGACGCGTTCATGGATGCGCCGGAAGGCTCGATCGAGCTGTTCCACGGCTACACCTATTCCGGCCATCCGCTGGCCTGCGCCGCCGGTCTCGCGACCATCGACCTGTATCGCGACGAGGGCCTGTTCGAGCGGTCGGCCGAATTGGCGCCGTACTGGCAGGATGCGATGCACTCGCTCAAGGGCACCAACCATGTCATCGACATCCGCAATCTCGGCATGGTCGGCGCGGTGGAGCTTCAGGGCATTCCGGGCAAGCCGACCGCGCGCGCCATGGAGGCTTTCCGCCAGTGCTACGAGAAGGGGCTGTTGGTCCGCACCACCGGCGACATCGTCGCGCTGTCGCCGCCGCTGATCGTCGAGCGCGCGCAAATCGACTTCATCGCCGACACGATCGGCGACGTGCTGCGCACTCTGCACTGACCGTCTTGAACGGTGCACCGGGCGCGTTTCGCTACGCTCTTCAATACCTTGGGTGTTTATTCTACACTCTCGGGATTGGAGCGGCGGGCCGCTTCTGCTGGAATGGGGGTGGAGAGCGATGGTGACACTGGGACAGGGTCCGTCTCGGGCCGTTCTGGTGGTCGCTTGCGTCGGGCTGCTCGCCGGCTGTGCGGATGTGGGGGCTTCCGTGCGATCGGCCGTGGACGACGTCAAGACCGCCTTCGATCCTCCGAAAGAGGAGCCGCGGCCCGAAGTGGAACCGCGATACTGCTACCGGACGCTCGGCAAGGTGAATTGCTACACGCAGCCCCTGCCGGCGAGCGAGGCGAACCGGCTGGTCGGCTATCAGGGGCCGGCGCCGCGGGCGAGCAGCGGCACAGGGCCACTCAGTCCGTGACCGCGTTCATGCGCCCGACGCCTTCGAGCCGGATTCTCCGGTGATCACGCGCCTTCCCGTCCTGCTCATGGTGTTCAGCCTCTGCGCCTCCCCCCTTGCGGTGCAGACGGCAGTGGCGCAGGACGCCGACGTCCCGGTGCCCCGCACCTATGGCGAAGCCATGAAGTGGTACCGCGAAGCCGCGGATGCCGGTGACCCGAAAGCGATGTTCTATCTCGGCCTGACCCTGGAGCAGGGACTGCGTGCCGGCGGTGATCCGAAGGACGCCGTCGCCTGGTATCAGAAGTCGGCGGACAAGGGCTTCCCGCTCGCCCAGTTCAAACTCGGCCAGCTTTATCAGTTCGGCCAACTGATGACCCAGGATTCGACCGCGGCGCGGAGTTGGTACGAGAAGGCGGCGACGCAGAACCTCGCCGATGCCCAGTATAATCTCGCGGTTATGCTGGAAACCGGCGACGGCGGCGAGGCCGATGGAGACCGCGCGCTGGCGCTCTACCATTCCGCCGCCGAGGGGGGGATCCCCGAGGCGTTCCTGAACCTCGCCGGGCTGCTGGCCCAGGGAGAACTGGTCGAGCAGGATCTGGTCGAAGCCCTGAAATGGCTGCTGCTCGCCGACCGGACCGGGCTGGCCCAGGGCCAGGCCATGGCGGCTGCGGTTCGGCAGCTCCTGAGCCCGACCGAGATCGCGGATGCCGAGTCGCGGGCCGACCGTTGGATGACGACCTATGGCGGCCGCATTCCGGAGCCCGTTTCCGCGAACTGAAACGCAGAGCTGCTAAGGCTCGGATTCGCTTCGCGATTAACGGATCAAATGATTTCATTTTGATCCCTCGGTGCTCTAGAAAGCTCCTCGAATACCGCGCTGACACTAGGAGGCGGACCGGCATTTGCGGGCCGTGAAGTGCATGAAGCCGCCGCTCTGCGTCGATCTTGATGGCACGTTGTTGCGAACGGACTTGTTGTTCGAGTCGTTGCTTGTCGCCCTGCGCCGTCGCCCCTGGATCATCTTTCTGCTGCCGTTCTGGGTGGCTGCCGGTCGCTCCGCGCTGAAACGGCGGTTGGCGGCGGTGGCCGAGAATGAGCTTGAGGTCGACAGCCTGCCGGTGACGGCGGATCTGGTCGACTATCTGCGGGCGGAGAAATCCAACGGGCGGCGCATCGAACTGGTCTCGGCCTCCGACCAGGCGCTGGCCGCCAAGGTCGCCGCCCGATTTGGCGACTTGTTCGACCATGTCGAGGGCAGCGACGGCATCACCAACCTGAAGGGCGATGCCAAGGCCGCGGCCCTCGTCACGCGCCATCCGGACGGGTTCGTCTATGCCGGCGACAGCACCGTCGACGACGCCGTCTGGAAAGCGGCCACCGGCGCGGTACCGGTGAACGCGGCCCTGCCGCGTCGCGCGACGATCGAGCGCCTGGCGCCGGTCGAAGCGGCGTTCGGGATACCGCTCAACACTTTCCAGGGCTTGCGGTCGGGTATGCGCCTGCACCAATGGGCGAAGAACGGGCTGATCTTCCTGCCGTTGCTGCTGACCAGCACCTATACCGATCCGGACATCGTGGCCGCGGCGATCGCCGCCTTCCTCGGATTCTCTTTGGCGGCAAGCGGAACCTACCTGCTGAACGACCTGCTCGACCTTGCCGCCGATCGCGGGCATCCGACCAAGAGCCTCCGGGCGCTGGCCTCGGGGCGCCTTCCGGTGGCCGTCGGGCTGGTCGCGTCGCCCGCCCTGGTGGTGATCGGTCTGCTCCTGGCGGAGATGGCCGGGTGGGGCGTGTTCGGCTGTCTGCTGGTCTATCTGGTGCTGACGCTGTCGTATTCCTTCGGCGTGAAGTCGATGGCCGTGGTCGACGTCGTCGTCCTCGGTGCGCTGTTCACGCTGCGTCTGTTCGCCGGCCACACACTGGTCGATGGCGGCACGCCGGTCTGGCTCCTCGGGTTTTCCGTGTTCCTGTTCACCAGCCTGGCGCTGGTGAAGCGGCTGGTCGAGGTGAGGGGGCTGGAGGCGCGCGGACTGGACAGCATTCCGGGCCGCGGCTACCGGGCCGGAGACAGCGGGTTCGTGGAGGCCTTCGGCATCACCACCAGCATGGCCTCGGTGGTGATCTTCATGATCTATCTCGCCATCGAACCGGCCCACGCCAGGCGGCTGGCGGATCCGGAATGGCTCTGGGTTGTCCCGGCGACGCTCGGATTCTGGCTGCCCCGGGTCTGGCTGTTGGCGCGCCGCGGCGACGTGCATGACGACCCGGTCGTGTTCGCGCTCAAGGACCCGCCAAGCCTGATGCTCGGCGCGATCGCCTTCCTTGCCATCCTGGTGGCTGCATGACGGCGCGCGAGGACCTCAACGTTCTCGCCTGGGGGCGGGTGCATCGGGGGCGGCATTTTGTCAGCGACCCGGCGACCCGCAATGGAGTCGGCGCGGCGATCCGTGAGACGGCGGAGGCAGGCGCCTCGACGCTCGCCCATGGTCTGGGGCGCTCCTATGGCGACAGCGGTCTCAATCTCGGCGGCGGGCTGGTGCGGACGACCGGGCTCGATCGGCTGATCGCGTTCGACCGCGCGGCCGGGATCGTGCGGGCCGATGCCGGCCTGTCGCTGGATGCCCTGCTGCGGGTCACGGTGCCGGCCGGATGGTTCGTCCCGGTTACCCCGGGGACCAAGTTCGTCACCCTGGGCGGCGCCGTCGCCAACGACGTTCACGGCAAGAACCATCATCTCGCCGGAACCTTCGGCAGCCATGTCACCCGTTTCGGTCTGTGGCGGAGCGATCGTGGCGAGATCGAATGCGCGCCGGACGAGAACGCGGATCTGTTCGCGCTCACCATCGGCGGTTTCGGACTCACCGGGGTGATCACCTGGGTCGAGGTCCGGCTTGAACGGATCGCCTCGGCGATGCTGGAGGTGGAGAACATTCCGGTCGATGACCTCGACGCTTTCTTCTCGCTGTCGGAGCGCTCGGACTCCTGGCCGTTCACGGTCGCCTGGGTCGATACCTTGGCGCGTGGCGAGCGCCTCGGGCGCGGTATTTTCTCGCGCGGGAGATGGGCTGGGAACGGTGGCCTGAATCCGCATCGCAGCGGTGGGCCGCGTCTGCCTCTGGACGCGCCCGGTGGGTTGCTGAACAGTCTGACCGTCGGCGCCTTCAACCGCTTGTACCGGGCGCGACCGGGCGCCCGATTCCATGGCCGGCAGCACTACGACCCATTCTTCTACCCGCTCGACCGGCTGCGCGACTGGAACCGGATGTACGGATCGCGCGGCTTCTACCAGTGGCAATGCGCCATCCCGACCGCGCATATGCGGGAGGCAGTGCGCGTTCTGCTGGACACGGTCGCGGCCAGCGGGGATGCCTCGTTTCTCGCCGTGCTCAAGACATTCGGCGACGCGCCGTCGCCGGGCGTGCTGTCCTTCCCGATGTCCGGCGCGACCCTGGCGCTCGACTTCGCGAACCGGGGGGCGGACACCCTGTCGCTGCTGTCCCGGCTCGACCGGGTTGTGGCGGAGGCCGGCGGGCGTCTATACCCCGCCAAGGACGGACGCCTGCCGCAGGCGATGTTCCGGGCCGGTTTTCCGCGCTGGACGGAGCTGGAAGCGGCGCGCGATCCGATCCTGATGTCGAGTTTCTGGCGCCGCATGACCGAGGAGGCCTAAGTCGAAATGGCCGCGATAAACCGAATTCTGGTTCTGGGCGCCACCTCGGCGATTGCCGAACGCTGGTGCCGTCTGAGAGCCGCCGCGGGGGACTCGTTCCTGCTGGTGGCACGCGACGGCGACAAGCTCGCCGCGATCGCCGCCGACCTGACGGCGCGCGGGGCGACGGTGGGAACCTCCACCGAAGACCTTGCCGATACCGCGGACGCCGACACCCGGTTCTCGCGCTGGACCGGAACGCTTGGCGGGATCGACACGGTGTTCCTCGCCTACGGCATTCTCGGCGACCAGCAGGAAGCGCAGAGCGATACCGCCGCGCTCGCCCGAGGGCTGCAGGCCAATTTCACCAGTGCCGTGGTCTGGTGCGAACTGGCCGCCCGCGCGTTCGAGTTGGCGGGTGCCGGGACACTGGTCGCCATCTCCTCGGTGGCGGGCGACCGGGGGCGGCGAACCAACTACGCCTACGGCGCCGCCAAGGCCGGGTTGTCGACTTATCTGGAGGGCATGGCCCATCGTTTCGCCGGCACCGAGATCACCGTGATCTGCGTCAAGCCAGGTTTTGTCGCCACACCGATGACGGCCCATATCGACGGGCGGGACGGTCCGCTCTGGGCGACGCCGGATCAGGTCGCCGAGGATATCGAGAAGGCCGTCCGGAAGCGCAGGCCGGAAATCTACACCCGCTGGTTCTGGCGTTTCGTGATGCTGGTCATCCGTCATCTGCCGCGACCCATCTTCAATAAGATGAAGATCTGATCCCATGGCGCGTATCGTCATCACCGGGGCGGCCGGACTCGTCGGCCAGAACCTGATCGCGCGCATCGCCGACCGTGCCGACCTGCAGATCGTCGCCATCGACAAGCATCCGAAGAACACGTCGGTGCTGGCCGGATTGCATCCGGGTATCGAGGTGATGGAAGCGGATCTGGCCCAACCGGGTGACTGGACGCGGGCGTTCAAGGGCGCGGACGCGGTGATCCAGTTGCATGCCCAGATCGGCGGCCTCGACCCGGACACCTTCGAGGCCAACAACGTGCGGGCCACGCGGCTGGTTCTGGACGCCATGAAGGCCGAGAGCGTGCCGTATCTGGTGCACGTCTCCTCCTCTGTGGTGAACTCCAAGGCGGTCGACTTCTACACCGAGAGCAAGAAAACGCAGGAAGCACTGGTGGCGGCGAGCGGGATCGCCCATTCGATCCTGCGCCCCACGCTGATGTACGGCTGGTTCGACCGCAAACACCTTGGCTGGCTCGCCCGGTTCATGCGGAAAGCGCCGGTCTTCCCGATCCCGGGCAGTGGTCGATACATGCGTCAGCCGCTCTATGGCGGCGACTTCTCCGACATCGTGCTCGCCTGTCTCGATGGCCGGCGCGAAGGTGCGTGGAACATTTCCGGGCAGGAGAAGATCGACTATGTCGACCTGATCAAGGCGGTCCGCAAGGCGAGCGGGGCGAAGACGCCCATCGTCCACATCCCCTACAGTTTGTTCTGGCTGCTGCTCAGGGTCTATGCGGTGTTCGATCGGGATCCGCCGTTCACCACCACGCAACTCGAAGCCCTGGTAACGCCGGACAGCTTCGAGGTGATCGACTGGCCGGGGCTCTTCGACGTGCGTTCGACGCCGTTGGACGAAGCGCTGACCGCCACCTTCCGCGACCCGAAATACTCGGGCGTGATCCTGGACTTCTGAGGAGGCGGCGATGGCCAATGTCGCGATCATCGGCGCCGGCGCCATGGGGCTTGCCGCTGCTTATCATGCCCTGGAGGCTGGGCATCAGGTCACTGTCTACGAGGCGGATTCCGTGCCCGGCGGCATGGCGGCCCATCTGGATCTGGACGGGTTGTCGATCGAACGTTTCTATCACTTCGTCTGCAAGGCGGACCAGCCGACCTTCCGGCTGATGGACCGGCTCGGTATCGGCGACAAGATGCGCTGGACCGCAACGTCCATGGGTTATTTCGTCGATGGCAGGATGTACCGCTGGGGCGACCCGATCGCGCTGCTGACCTTCCCGAAGATCGACTGGATCTCGAAGTTCCGCTACGGCCTGCAGATGTTCCTGTCGACCAAGCGCCGCGGTTGGTCGGACCTGGAGGCCGTCTCGGCCAAGGACTGGATCGAGAAGGGGGCCGGCAAGCGGGCCTATGACGTGCTTTGGCGCCGGCTGTTCGAGCTGAAGTTCTTCGAATACGCCGATAACGTCTCCGCCGCCTGGATCTGGACCCGGATCAAGCGTGTCGGCACCTCGCGGCGGTCACTGATGCAGGAGGAACTCGGCTATATCGAGGGCGGGACCGAGACTCTCGTCACCGCCCTGGTCGAGGCGATCGAGGCGCGTGGCGGGGTAATCCGTCTGTCCACGCCGGCGCGCGAGATCGTTGCCGCCGATGGCAAGGTGGTCGGTGTGCGCACGGATGCGGGCCTAGTGCCGGCCGACGCGGTGATCTCGACCATGCCGACCCCGTTCGTCTCGTCCCTGGTCCCGGCGCTGCCCGATGACTGGAAAGCCCGGTACGACGCGATCGTGAATATTGGGGTAGTCTGTGTTCTGCTGCGTCTCAAGACGTCGGTGACCGAGCATTTCTGGGTCAATATCAATGACAAGGATGTCGAGATTCCGGGGATCATCCAGTTCTCTAACCTGCGCCCCGTCGAGGACACGGTCGTGTATGTGCCGTTCTACATGCCGACAACCCATCCGAAGTTCGGGCGCGACGACGCGGCGTTCATCGAGGAGTCGATGGCCTGTCTGAAGCATCTGAACCCGCAGGTTACCGACGACGACCTGAAGGCCTGGACCGTCGGGCGGCTGCGCTATGCCCAGCCGGTCTGCGAACCCGGTTTCCTCGCCAAGATCCCGCCGATCCAGACGCCGATCCGTGGGCTGCAGATCGCCGATACCTGCTTCTATTACCCGGAGGATCGCGGGATCAGCGAGAGTGCTCGCGTCGCCGAGGAGATGGTGGCGGCGATCCCGGCATCGGTCGCGGGTTAGGAGGAGCGGGCGTGGCGAGGTCCATCGTTCTTGGGGAATTCGGCCGGTTCCTGGTGACCGGCGGCATTGCCGCCGGTGCCAATGTGCTGTCGCGCTGGCTGTTTAATGTCGTCATGCCGTTCGAGGCGGCGGTGGTGGTCGCGTATCTGGTCGGCATGACGACGGCCTACGTGCTCGCCAAGCTGTTCGTGTTCGAGGCATCGGGGCGCAGCGCGCGGGACGAGTTCTTCCGCTTCGCCATCGTCAACGCGGTGGCGCTGGTCCAGGTCTGGCTGGTCAGCGTGGGGCTGGCCCGCTACCTGTTCCCGGCGGTCGACTTCACCTGGCACGCCGACGACGTCGCCCACATGATCGGCGTCGTGATTCCGGCGGTGACGAGTTATCTCGGCCACCGGCACTTCTCCTTCGCCGCGCGGACACCGACGGCCTTGCCGCACGCGGCGGAGCGCGGTGTCGAGGGAGACGGCCGGTGAAGGCGGTGGTGGCGGGGTCGCTCGTCCTGGCCGTGGCGACGATCGCCTTTGGTGCCGCCTACCCGGTGTTCCTGTCGACCTCGACTCCGACCGGAGACATCATCGACTTCTATCATCAGTTTCTCGAAGCGGGCGGCTTCACCGGTTACGGATTTTCCCAGCTTTACCAATGGCACAACGAGCATCGCCTGGTGGTGCCGAAGCTCTGGTTCCTGGCCGATGTCGCTTTGGTGGACGCCCGACAGACGGTTTTGCTGACCGTGATCTTCGTATCGGGCCTGGTGCACGCGGCATTGCTGGCGGCACTGTTCCGGGGACTCGGACACCCGCGGCGGGCGGTCGCCGTGGCGTTCTTGATCGCCGCCGCCGCCATGGCCTCGCCGGTACAGTACGAGAACCTCCTCCAGGGCTTCCAGGTACAGTTCATTCAGGTCTGGCTGTTCGCCACGCTCGCCTTCGCCCTGGTCGCCTGGGCGCCGGCGCGTGACGAGCGGCCGGTCCTGCTCGGAATGTCGGTTGTCGGCGCATTGATCGCGGCGCTTGGCTCGACATACAGCATGTTCAACGGCCTGGCCGTCTGGCCGCTGCTCATCGTTTTCGCGTTCTGGCGTCGGCTGCCGATCGCCTGGTCGCTGGTCGTGGCGGCGGTCGGATGTGCGGTCATGGCGATCGAAGTCACGGCGTTCATGCATCGGCCGGGCGGAGGCGGTGGATTGACCGCCGAAGCCGGTGTCGGAACGATCCTGCGATTCGTGGCGCGCTATCTGACATCGTCGATCGGCGAAATCGGCACGTTGGGGCAGGAACTTGTCGGTCTCACCGCCATCGCTTGCATCGTCGCCGGGGGCGTCTACGGGCTGCTGCGGCCAGCACGGACGTCGGCGACCCGAATGGCGTTGTTCGCGGTCTGCGCCTTTGTCCTGGCGGCGGCGCTGGCGACGGCGCTGGGGCGACTGCATCTCGGCCTCGGGGCCGCGAACTCGTCGCGCTACACCACGCCGTCAATCGTTTTCCTGGTGACGGCGGGGCTGCTTGGCTTCGACGTTCTGTTACGGCTCCAGCGCCAGCGCGTCGTATCGTTGGCGCTGGCCGTCTCGACCCTTCTGCTGCTCGTCCCGGGGGATGTTCACGGAGTGCGGGGGCTGCGTGACCGGCTGGCGGCGCGGGACCTGTCCAACCTGACCATCGTCAGTCACCTGGCCGGCGGCTACCGGCCGGATATGTTGCGCCATATTTATCCGCACTGGCCGCCGCGCCCGCAGAGCGTCCTGGACGCAATGCAGGCCGCGGGGCTCGGCCCGTTCTCCGAGCTTGAGCGCTTCCAGCCGCCCGAAGCGGCGCTGGCGGAAGGCCCAGCCGTCGTGGCGCCGCTCTGTGACGGCAGCGCCGACCGGCTGCAGATCGACCCGGTGACCGGCGTCACCTTCGCGGCATGGCTGATCAAGGCCGATAGCGGGGTCAGCCCGCTCTGGGTCGTTGCCCGCTCTCTAGAGGGCAGGGTGGTCGCCTGGGGGGCCGGTCTGGAGCCGAGGATGGACCGCGTCCCGGTTCCGGATCCGGGGTTTCTGTCGCGTGGCTTCCAGGCGTTCGGCGAGGCACCCGAACCGCCGGTGGATGTCGTCACCGTTGAGGGCGTGTTCGCCGATGGCAGCCGTTGCCGTCTGCCGGGCACCGTTGCGGCCGGACCCGACCGGTATCTGAAGGACCTTCCCGCAGCATCGCGGCCGGCGAACTCGGGTGCCTGGAGCTTCGAAGGTCACGCGTTGAGCGGCGGTGTCGGGGCTGCGGACGTGCCGGTCGGAGCGGCGCCGGTTTTCGGGTCTTTCGGCCTAGCAGACCGCCGCTTCGCCGCCTCGGTGGCGCTGGGTGATCCCGGATCCGCACGGGGAATCCTCGTGCCGATCCATACCGAGCGCTGGCCATTCGGCACGACGCTCAAGTTGCTGGATGCCGACGGCGGAACCCTGGATGAGATCGAGTTGAAGCGCCCGGTGGCGCCAACCTGGTCCTGGGCGGTTCTACGACCGGCGGCCGTATCTCCGGGCATGCGCCTTGTCATCCGCACCGTCCAGCGCCACGGCTTCAACGACGTCGCGTTCGGGACGCCGCACTGGCTGCCGTGACCACGTCAACGACGACATCGCCGCGTTTCGCGCCCTATGAGAAAGGGCGGTTCCAACTGACGCTCGGCATTCGGCAGATCGCGATGGCGGACTGGATCGATGTCGATCGGCACTTCGCCGCCCATATGGCAGAGAAGGCACGGTTGCTCGCCGGGCGCCATGGAGAGGTGTTCGCCGCCCTGCCGGAGAGTCGCCCGGCTCAGCAGGAATGTCTCGACGTCGTGCTGGCGCATGTCGTGCGGCGGCACCCGGATATCGCGGTTGTGGATGGAGAGGCCGTCCGAACGCTGTGGAACGGGGAGCGGCTGGACCGGGCCGCTTTCTCCGAAGCACCGCTGGATCTGGCCGGCCGCCTGGTGCAGGAGGATCTCTGCCTGATGCAGCCGGGCGAGGACGGGCATCGGCTGATCGCGGCGTCGCTCTGTTTTCCGGCGCGCTGGCGGCTGGCGGACAAGATCGGTCGACCGATGGCCGCGATCCACGACCCGGTTCCCGGCTTCAATGCGCGCCTGAACAGACCTGTGGAGCGGTTTTTCGCCGGGATCGAGGAGGGGCAGCTCTATATGCGGTTGAATTGGTCGATTCTGGATGATCCGGCGCTGTTCCAGCCGGCCGGTCACGGTCGAAAGACGGTCGACCCCTCGATCACCCCGGAGCTGATCGCCAAGCGCGTCCATATCCGAATCGAGCGTCAAACCTTCCGGCGGTTGCCGAAGACCGGCGTGCTGGTCTTCGGAATCAAGACCGTGGTCGATCCGATCGCGGTTATCGCGGATCGGCCCGACCTGGCCGCCGCGATGCTGGGTTCGCTGCGGACAATGCCGGATGAAATGCGCGGATATAAGAGCCTGGCGCCGTTCGCGGCGGCACTCGAGGCGTGGTTGGAATGCAGCGCCGCATCGTGATCCGCGTGAGTGCGCCGCAAATTGGAGCGTCACGTTGGTTTCGGTATCGAGATTTTTTCAATTCGAGACGCATTTTCGAAATGTTTACGAAATCCCTTTAGAGCGACTAAAGTGTACGCTCAAACGTCGTGGGGGTAATGGTGGGATCGATCTATAATTCCAGCGTGTGGCCATCGGCCGAAGTTACAGGCAATGCCCGCTGATGAACGATCGAAACAAGGAACTGCTGGACCGGATGGTGGCCCGAGGCCGCACATTGCGTGTGCAGAAATCGGGCGCCGGCCGCCAGCCGCGCATCAACACCCGCGTGTTCAACTGTTTTCGTTTGACGAAGATCGCGAACCAGGAAGGCCGGATCTTCCGTCCGCTGTTCTACACCGACGCCATGAATACCTGCATCGTCTCCAAGGAGGTGGTGCCGTCGCATATGAAGGCGCTGATGCGCCCCCATCAGTTGGCGACCAAGGTCCATTTTCCGTATTCCGACGAATATGTTCCCCAGGTCATGGGTCGGGTGGGCGGCAAGTCGGTCTATGTCGGCGAGGCGAATTTCGAGCGTAAGCTCGACGACCATTTCCTCGGCTCTCAGCCGGAAGAGGTGCGCGAGCACGACATCGAGATCCTGCGGATGTTCGATACGCTGCCCTCTCTCGATCCGTTCCTGATTCGCGACAAGTTCGAGATCAACGAGTTGGAGATCGACGAGGTCTATCTGCAGATCCCGCTCGAGGAATGGCAGGACATCAAGAACAGCATCATTTCCAAGTTCCGACCGCTGGCCCGCATCGCGTTCTCCGGCGCCGCCAAGGACGAGGACCTGGAGGTGCACACGCTGCGTCTGGTGGAGAAGATGTGGGAGGCGGTGGATGTCGAGCTGCTGAAGCCGCTGACCATGGCGATGCGCATCGAGACCACGGATGCCGGCGCGCTGTACTACTCTTGGAAGGGGATCGTCTATTACGACTACAAGATCTCCAACATGCAGACCGAATTGACGAAGATGATGGAGTTCCTGGTCCGCCTGCATAAGGACCGGACGATGAAGATCTACAACGGCAGTGTGTCGACCGACTGGCAGGTGCCGCTGACCCGGATCAAGGAGCATCGCAGTGACCTGAACTCGGTCATGGGCCGCTACCACAAGGTCTATGACGATTTCTTCGTGAAAGGTGAGAATCCGACCGAATTCCGGCAGTTTTTCGCCATCGCCGAGGATCTGTTCTGGTTCCTGGGCGGCACGATCTCGATCCTGGACAGCTGTATCGAGCAGTATCAGAAGTTCATGGAGCGGGGACAGTTCGTCCCGGAGACCCTTGTCGATCTGTGGAGCGACCTGGTCGAGCTGACCAAGACCCAGTAACGCCCGTCGGTTCCGCCGGTGTCATCCTGCCTTCGTCGCCAGTTTCATGCGTTCCAGATAGAGCGGATCGTGTTTCGGCGCGCGGACCCGGCGCCGGTCAGCCTCGACCGCATCCAGGGGATCGCAGGCGACCAGCTTCTCATGCGCCTCGGCGGCAAGCTGGCGGTAGACGTCGGTGCCGGCGCGCTTCCAGGCGATCTGCTTCTCGTCCAGTTCGCGCACGACCCGCGCCGGCGATCCGACCGCGAGGCTGTTCGCCGGGATCCGGTCGTTCGCCTTCACGAAGGCAAGGGCGGCGACGATTGAGTTCTCGCCGATCTCCGCCCCGTCCATCACCACCGCGTTCATGCCGACCAGCACATTCCGGCCGATCCGGCAGCCATGCAGGATCGCGCCGTGGCCGATATGGCCGTAGCTTTCGATCACCACTTCGGCATCGGGGAAGCTGTGGACGACGCAGGTCTCCTGCAGGTTGCTGTCGTCTTCCATGACGATGCGCCCGAAATCCCCGCGCAGCACGGCGCCGGGGCCGACGTAGCAGCCTGCGCCGACGATGACATCGCCGATCAGGACCGCCGTCGGATGGACGAAGGCGCTGGGATCGATCACCGGCACGACGCCGTCGAAGGAGTAGACCTGGGCCATGGAACGCTCCGTGCGAGGGTCAGGCGGTGAGGCCGTTGGCGGCCAGAATGGCTGAGACGGCCGTGCGCCAGCGCGTCAGAAGGGTTTCGTTGGTTTCGTGGCGCAGTCCGAAGCGGTTGAGTGTGTCGAACCGGGCCGAGTGCGGCGTGCCGAAGCTGGCGGCGACCCGAGGCATCCAGTATCCGGCCGCGGCCTGGGCTTGGCCGCGGCCGCCGGGTTCGGCGCATATTGAACCCAGCCCGACCTCGCCAAGCTGGGCATGCCGGGCCTCCCGCGGCAGGATTGCGCGGAAGGCGTCGGCGAGCGGTTGGTAGGACAGTGCGGTAAACTCCTGAAGCTGGATCACCGTCGCCCGTCCCATCAGCACATTCATCATCACCGCGTCGACCCAACCTTCCAGCGGGTAGTGGAAGACGTTGAGCCGCATGTCGCCCGGGCGCCGCACCGTGCCGATATCCGCATCCCGGCCCAGCCGCGCCGCCCAGGGCTGGTGTGTGGCGTAGCGGGCGGTGTCGGCGCCGAACTCGCCCATGATCTTCAATACCCGAGCGGCATGTTCGAACTTCTCCTGCACGATCCGCGCGGCGGCGACCCGCCCGCCGAGACCGGGGGCGGCGTTGATGCCGTCGGCGAAACCGGCGGCACCCGCCATTTCGGAATCGACGAAGGCCGCCATCAGCCGCATCAGCTCGCCACGGTAGCGCGGGGCGGCGTTTTCCGGTGCGGTGAGCTTGCCGCCCTGGGCGAGATAGTCGTCGAGGGCGGCGGCGTCGCTCACTGGCCGTAATCCACTGTGATCGTATCGGTCAGTGGGTAGCACTGGCAGGTCAGCACATAGCCGCGCCGAACCTCATAATCCTCAAGCGCGAAATTCGCCTCCATCTCCGCCTCGCCCTCGACGATCATCGCCCGGCAGGTCGAGCACACCCCGGCCTTGCAGGCATAGGGGATGTCAAGATCCGCACCAAGGCCGGCATCCAGCACCGACATGCCGTGCTTCGGCATCTCGATGACCCGTTTCTGGCCGTCCAGCAGGATCGTCGCGCGGCAGATCGCTTCCTGCTTGTCGGCGTTGCGGGCCGTGGCCTCCCGGCGGCGGGCACGGCCCGGCCTGGCGCTGGCGAACAGCTCGAACTTGATGCGATCCCCGGCCATGCCGTGGGACTTGAGGGCGGCGGCGACCGCCAGCATCATCGGCTCCGGCCCGCAGATGAAGGCCTGATCCGCCCGGCCCACATCGATCCAGTGCTTGAACAGCGCGGCGCATTTCGCACCGTCGATGCGGCCGGCGAATAGATCGATCTCCTGGGCGTCGCTTTCCAGCACATGGACGATGCTTAGCCGATCGAGATGCCGGTTCTTCAGATCCTCCAGACCCTCGCGGAACATGATCGTGTTGGAGGATCGGTTGCCATAGACGAGCGTGACGCTCGACTGCGGTTCCTCCGCCAGGACCGTGCGGAGAATGCCGAGAACCGGGGTGATGCCGCTGCCGCCGGCGAAGCAGAGGTAGCGTTTCGCCCGATCCGGTTCGATCGGGCCGTGGAAGGTGCCCATCGGTGCCATCGCCTCGAGCTCGGCGCCGACCGTGAGTTCGTCATTGGCCCAGGTCGAGAACCACCCGCCATCGACCTTCTTGATGCCGACCTGAAGGGCATCCGCTCCGCGTGCGACGCAGATGGAATAGGACCGACGGATCTCCTCTCCCTCGAAGCTGCGGCGGAAGGTCAGGTACTGGCCTTGGGTGAAGGCGAAGGCGTCCCGGTGTTCGGGCCGCGGCGCCAGGGTCAGGACGACGGCGTCGCGGGTCTCGCGCCGAATGTCGGTCACCGTCAGGGGATAGAAGCGCGCCATCAGTGGCACTTGAACAGATCGAACGGCTCCAGGCAGTCGCCGCAGCGGTACTGCGCCTTGCACGGTGTGGAACCGAAGCGGCTGATCTCGGTGATGGTCTTCGAGCCGCAGCGCGGGCACGCCGTGCTGCCCGGCGGCGCGATGCCGTAGGCTTTCAGCGCCGCCCGGCCGCGCGGCGTGATCCAGTCGGTGGTCCAGGGCGGCGAGAGCTGGCGCTTCAGCTCCAGACGGTCGATCCCATGCCGGCGCAGGGCCTGCTCCACCTCGAACTGGATCACGCCGGTTGCCGGACAGCCCGAATAGGTCGGCGTCAGCGTCACCGCCAGCGTGTCGCCGTGCCAGACGACGTCGCGGATCACGCCGAGATCGACGAGGCTGAGGACGGGGATCTCCGGATCCGGCACGTCGGCGAGCCAGGTCCAGACGGTTTCGGTCGAAGGGAGGGCGCCGGTCACCACCATCGCCGGCTTCACCACGTGCCGCCTGGATAGGCGCGCTGCACGAACTGCATTTCGGCGAGCATGTAGCCGAGATGCTCGCTGTGGACACCCTGCTTGCCGCCCCGTTGGGCATATCCGTCGGCCGGACGCACCAGCGTCGCCTCGGTCAGCGTCGCGCCGACGGCGTCCGACCAGATTGCTGCGAGGGTGGCCAGATCGGGGGCGGCGCCGGTGACGGCCAGCGCCTCGTCGACCGGATCGGCCAGCACCATTTCGCCGGTATAGGGCCAGAGCGTGGCCAGGGCGGCTTGCATGCGGTCGTGACTTTCGCCGGTGCCGTCGCCGAGACTGACGACCAGGTCGCGGCTGCGCGTCAGGTGATAGGCCGCCTCCTTGGCCGCCTTGGCGGCGATCTCGGCTATGCGCGTCTCGCTGCTCGCGGCGAGGGCCACCAGCATCGGGTGATGCCAGGCATCGAACAGGAACTGGCGCATCAGGGTCTTGGCGTAGTCACCGTTCGGCTGCTCGACCAGCAGAAGATTGCGGAAGGCGCCGGCGTCGCGGCCGTAGGCGAGATCGTCGGCATTGCGCCCCTGGCCTTCGAGGTCGGCGGCGAGCGCCAGCCAGAGCTGGGCTTGGCCAACCATATCCAGCGCGACATTGGCGACGGCGATGTCCTCCTCCAGCGCCGGCGCGTGGCCGACCCACGCACTCAGACGCTGGGCGAGGACCAGGCAGTTGTCGCCGAGCCGAAGCGTGTAGGCGAACAGCGCGTCATTGGAGTGGGTCCGGTTGGCGTGGGGAGGGGCGTCCATCACATGGCGCCTACGTCGTCGGGAATGTCGAAGAAGGTGGGGTGACGGTAAACCTTGCTGTTCGACGGTTCGAACAGCGGCCCCTTGTCGCCTGGAGCGCTGGCGGTGATGTCGCCGGCGCGCACCGCCCAGATGCTCACCCCTTCGTTGCGTCGGGTGTAGACGTCGCGGGCATTCAGGATCGCCTTCTCGGCATCGGGAGCGTGAAGGCTGCCGACATGACGGTGCGAGCCGCCGTGCTGGCCCCGGATGAAGATCTCCCAGAGCGGCCATTCACTCATCATGCGCTCTCCCGTCAGGCGGCGTCGGCACGCCCCAGTGATTTCTGGTCGGCCTTCTTGTTGGCATGGGCCATCAAGCCGTCTCGGAACCACGCGCCATCCTCCCAGGCCCGCACCCGGTCCTCCAGGCGCTGGCGGTTGCAGGGGCCGTCACCCCCGAGCACTCGGTGGAACTCCTCCCAGTCGATCTCGCCGAAATCGTAGCTGCCCCTGGCGTCGTTCCATCGGAGGTCGGGGTCGGGAACCTCAAGGCCCAGATAGTCGGCCTGGGGAACGGTCTGATCGACGAATTTCTGACGCAGCTCGTCATTGGTGTTCTGCTTGATCTTCCACGCCATCGACTGGGCGGAGTGCACGGATTCCCCGTCCGGCGGGCCGAACATCATCAGGGCCGGCCACCACCACCGGTTCAGCGCGTCCTGGGCCATCTCCTTCTGCGCGGCCGTGCCATGGCGGCAGAGCTTGATCAGGCTGTCGTAGCCCTGGCGCTGGTGGAAGCTCTCCTCCTTGCAGACCCGGACCATCGCCCGGCTGTACGGACCGTAGGAGCAGCGCTGCAGCGGCACCTGGTTCATGATCGCCGCCCCGTCGACCAGCCAGCCGATCATGCCGACATCGGCCCAGGTCAGGGTCGGGTAGTTGAAGATGGACGAATACTTGGCCTGGCCGTTGTGCAATTGCTCCAGCATCTGGTCGCGGCTGATGCCCAGGGTCTCGGCGGCGCAGTAAAGATACAGCCCGTGCCCGGCTTCGTCCTGGACCTTGGCCAGCAGGATCGCCTTGCGCTCCAGCGTCGGCGCCCGGGAGATCCAGTTGGCCTCCGGTAGCTGGCCGACGATTTCGGAATGGGCGTGCTGCGAAATCTGGCGGATCAGCGTCTTGCGGTAGCCGTCCGGCATCCAGTCCTTGGGCTCGATCTTGGAGCCGGCATCGACGTGCTCCTGAAACGCACGTTCCTGCGGTTCCATCTCGGCCAGAGACTTCAATCGGCGCGCGCCGGTCTTGATCTGCTGCGCATACATGTCGGTCCTCCCGGAACCGCGCCCGTTCTCGGACGTTCGTACTTGTTGTCTAGGATGCGACGAGGCGGGGGAAATTCCAAGCGGCACGTAAACCTGCATTCGGCCCCTCCAAACGGGTGTGGCCATGTGTCGCTTTTGGAATAGTTTTTTCGGGCGGATCAACCCCGAGGCGACCGGTTTTCGGCGGCTATGTCGACCACCGGCGCATAAGGTGAAAATGCAAGAAAATGGGCCGCCGGGGACGACAGTCAGTTCCGACAGTGTTACGGTAGCGATCTCGGATGGGAACGATAGGGTCCAATAAACATCCAAATACCAAACACGCAGAGACCCTCGAAAATCGCTCGCAGAGTACCAATCGGAAGGGAGCTAGTATGTCTGACAAAATTCGCGACGACTTGATCGATCGCATGGCCAGCGAGGCGAAGCGAGGCCGACTGTCTCGGCGAGACTTCATGCACTACGCGATCGCGGCCGGCGTTACTGCATCGGCGGCCTCTGGCCTGTGGACATCGAAGGCGGCACTGGCCGCGCCGAAGCGGGGCGGTACGTTCCGTCTTGGCACCCATGACGGGAATACCTCGGATACGCATGATCCGGGCACCTATCTCAGTTTCTCCATCATCCAGCTGGCGCACACCTATCGCAGCTATCTGACGCAGATCACCCCGACCAATGAGCTTGGCCCGGATGCGGCGGAATCGTGGAGCGCCACGGAAGATGCCGCCGAATGGACCTTCAAGCTGCAGAAGAGCGCGTCCTTCCACAGCGGCAAGCCGTTCACGGCCGACGACGCCATCGCGTCGCTGAACCACCACCGCGGCGAAAAGAGCACGTCGGCTGCCAAGGCGCTGCTCAAGGACGTCACCGACATCGTCAAGGTCGACGACCACACCATCACCATCAAGCTGGTCAGCGGCAATGCCGACCTGCCGTGGCTGATGACCGATTATCACCTGGCGATGTGCGCGGCGAACAGCGACGGCACCATCGACTGGCAGTCGGGCGACGGCACCGGCCCGTACAAGATCGTCCATAATGAGTTCGGCGTCGGCAGCAAGCTCGAGCGTCACGATGGATGGCACGGCGAAGGCGCCTATTTCGATGCCGTCGAGATGACCGTTCTGAACGATCCGAACGCGCGCCAGACGGCGCTCGTCACCGGCGAGGTCGACGGCATCACGCAGCTCGACCTGAAGACCCTGTCGCTGCTGAAGCGCAATCCGAACATCGTGGTCGACAACGTGCCGTCCGGTGCGGCGATCACCATGCCCATGTTCTGCGACGTCGCGCCGTTCGACAATGCCGATGTCCGGCTCGCCCTGAAGCTGGCGATGGACCGCGAGGACATCATCAAGAAGATCACGTTCGACACGGCGATCCCCGGCAACGACTTCCACATCTCGCCGAGCATGCCGTACTGGCCGGACCTGCCGCAGCGGACCTACGATCCGGACAAGGCGAAGTTCCACCTGAAGAAAGCCGGCCAGGAGAACCTGTCGGTCGAACTGTTCACCGCCGACAGCGTCTACTCCGGTGCGGTCGACATGTGCGTGCTCTACGCCGAGCATGCCAAGGCCGCTGGCATCAATGTCAGTGTCAACCGTGCGCCGAACGATGGCTACTACTCCGACGTCTGGTTGAAGAAGCCGTTCTGCATGGTGCAATGGGGCGCGCGCCCGACGCCGGACGTGATGCTGAGCTTGGCGTACAAGGATGACGCCGCCTGGAACGAGAGCCACTGGCAGAACGAGCGGTTCAACGAGCTGCTGCTGGCCGCCAAGGCGGAACTCGACCAGGAGAAGCGGGCCACCCAGTACCGGGAGATGGCACAGCTGGCGCGGGACGACGGTGGGACCATCATCCCGATGTTCACCAACTTCGTGTACGCCCGGAACAAGAAGGTCGCGCATGGCGAGGATCTGGCCGCGAGCTGGCAGATGGATGGCGCGCGCGCCTGCAGCCGCTGGTGGTTCGACTCCTGATCTGACAGGGATTCCCGGCGGTTTCCGCCGGGAATCCGACGATACTGGTGGACCTTCCGGCCTGCGCCGGGAGGTCTGCTGGTTAGAATTTGGGAATACCGATTGGCCGGGGGGCTGTCGCTAGTCCGCGCCGCAGGCCGAGGATAATCGGCGCAGGCGCCATTGGCAGCAAGCCAAGTAGAAGCGATTGCAGAGGAGGCGGAGGATGGGCGACGTATTGGGCATCGTGCTCAAACGGCTCGGACTTGGATTGATCACATTGCTGGTGATCTCCATTTTGATTTTTTTCGCGGTTGAACTGCTGCCGGGCGACATCGCCGAGGCGGTTCTGGGCCAGGGTGCCACCGCAGAGAACCTGAAAGCGATGCGCGAGCAGATGGGCCTGAACGAGCCCGCGATCGTCCGCTACCTGGAATGGCTTTGGGGGGCCGTCCGGGGTGATTTCGGTGTCTCGCTGATATCCCAGCGCTCCGTGGCCGACACCATCGGCCCGCGCTTCGCGGCCACCCTGTTCCTGGCGTGCTACGCCGCGGTGATCGCCGTTCCGGTGGCGATCACCCTCGGCATCATCGTGGCCCTGCTGCGCGACAGCGTCTTCGACCGTGTCGCCAACGTGCTGACGCTGACCTCGATCTCCTCGCCGGAGTTCTTTCTCGGCTACGTGCTGGTGCTCTACCTGGCGGTCAAGAACCCGCTGTTCCCGGCCCTGGCCAACGTGAACTTCCAGGACGTCGGCACCTTCGAACTCTACTACAAGACGTTTCTGCCGGCGCTGACGATGGTGCTCGTGGTGGTCGCGCACATGATGCGGATGACCCGGGCCTCGATCATCAACCTGCTGGCATCGCCGTATATCGAGATGGCGCGCCTGAAGGGAACGCCGGCGTGGAAGGTGATCGTCAAGCACGCGTTGCCCAACGCCTGGGCGCCGATCATCAACGTGGTGGCGCTGAACCTGGCCTATCTCATCACCGGCGTGGTGCTGGTCGAGGTGGTGTTCGTCTATCCGGGCATCGGCCAGTTGCTGGTCGACAGCGTGACGAAGCGTGACTTCCCTGTGGTTCAGGCGTGCTGCCTGATCTTCGCGGCGACGTTCATCCTGTTGAACCTCGCGGCAGATGTCGGGGCGATCCTTACGAACCCGCGCCTGCGTCATCCGAAGTGAGGGAAGCGTCATGAATTACTTTGTCATCGGATACTACGCGCTTCTCATCGGCGCTTCATGCCTCGCGGCCTACTACTCGGCCCGCACGGTGTTCCTGCTGCTGTTCTCGCTGACGTTGGTCTCGTTCATCGTCGGCATCGTCGGCGGCGAGTCCTCGCTGTGGACCATCACGATATGTGCCGGCCTGCTGGCACTGTTCGGCGGAACGGCCTTTGCGTTCAGGGAATTCCTGGCGATCGTTCTGCCGACAGAGGCCTCGAAGGCGATCAAGACCGCGCCGCTGACCGCGACGTTCGGTCTGTTCGTTATCATGACCTACGCCATCGCCGGCATCTTCGCCCCGATCATCGCCCCTTACGGCGAGGCCGAGGTGATAGCCGGGGCCTTCGCGCCGGCGGACGAACACATGCTGCTCGGTGCCGATCAGCTCGGCCGCGACCTGTTCAGCCGCCTTGTCTTCGGCGCGCGGAACACGGTCGGTATCGCGCTCCTGGCGACGACGTTCGCGTTCGTTCTGGGGGCGCTTGCAGGCCTGATCGCCGCGACGCTCGGGGGCTGGTTCGACCAGCTGATGAGCCGGGTGGTCGACGTCATCATGTCGGTGCCGTCGCTGATCTTCGCCCTGTTGCTGCTGTCCATTCTGGGCACCAACGCGTTCGTCCTGATCGTGATCATCGCGGTCATCTATTCGCCGCGCGTCTTCCGACTTACACGAGCGGTCGCCGGCAACGTGGTGGTGATGGACTACATCGAGGCGGCCCGTCTGCGCGGTGAGGGGCTTTGGTACCTGATCCGGCGGGAGATCCTGCCGAACTCGACCGCACCGCTGATCGCGGAATTCGGCCTCGAGTTCTGCTTCGTCTTCCTTCTGGTGGCGGGGCTGTCGTTCCTCGGCCTTGGCATTCAGCCGCCGACGGCGGATTGGGGCTCCATGGTGCGTGAGAACGCCACCTTGATCTCGTTCGGTGAGATCACGCCGCTGTTCCCGGCAGGCGCCATCGCCCTGCTGACCGTTGCGGTGAATTTTGTCGTCGACTGGATGCTTTTCCGGTCCTCCGGACTGAAGGGGTAAGGAAATGGCTGACGAGAAAAAAGATCTGCTGCTCAAGATCCGGGATCTCCGGATCGAGGGCTACTCTGACGAGAAATGGCTGGAAATCGTCCACGGCGTCGACCTCACCCTGCACAAGGGTGAGGTCATGGGGCTGATCGGCGAGTCCGGGGCCGGCAAGTCGACCATCGGTCTTGCCGCCATGGGTTTCGCGCGTGACGGCTGCCGGATCTCCGGCGGATCGATCGAGTTCGACGGCATGGAACTGACGACCACATCGGAATCCGACCGCCGGGCCCTGCGCGGCTCGCGGATCGCCTATGTGGCGCAGTCAGCGGCGGCGTCGTTCAATCCGGCGCATAAGATCATCGACCAGCACACTGAAGCCCCAATCCACTACCGCATTCGCAAGCGGCTGGAGGCACAGGAAGACGCCATGGAGCTCTATGAGCGCCTGCGTCTGCCGAATCCGCAGGAGATCGGATTCCGCTATCCCCACCAGGTCTCCGGTGGACAGCTCCAGCGCGCGATGACGGCCATGGCCATGGCCTGCCGTCCGGATCTGATCATCTTCGACGAGCCGACCACGGCCCTCGACGTGACCACCCAGATCGAGGTGCTGGCGGCGATCCGCGACATCGTCGAGCAGTTCAACACCGCGGCGATCTACATCACCCACGACCTCGCCGTGGTGGCGCAGATGGCCGATACCATCAAGGTGCTGCTGAAGGGCAACGAGGTCGAGGAAGCGGATACCGAGACCATGCTGAAGAGCCCGAAGGAGGACTACACCAAGTCGCTCTGGGCGGTGCGCAGCTTCAAGCGGCCGCAGAAGTCGCGGCCAGGCGGCGATGCCGTGCCGGTGGTGTCGGTGGAGAACGTGGATGCCGCCTATGGCGACACCAAGGTTCTGAGCAATGTGTCCTTCGACGTCTATGCCGGCATGACGGTGGCGGTCGTGGGCGAGTCCGGATCGGGCAAGTCGACCACGGCACGTTGCATCACTGGGCTGCTGCCGCCGACCAGCGGCAAGATCCTGATGAACGGCGTTGATATGCCGCCGAGCTACAAGGACCGGACCAAGGAAGAACTGCGCAAGGCCCAGATGATCTATCAGATGGCCGACACCGCGCTGAACCCGAAGGTGCGGATCTGCGACATCATCGGCCGGCCGGCGCAGTTCTATATGGGACTGCGGGGGGCGGCCCTGAAGAGCCGAGTCGACGAACTGCTCGACCTGATCGAGTTGGAACCGTCGAAATACTACAACCGCTATCCGCCGGAACTGTCCGGTGGCCAGAAGCAGCGCATTGGCATCGCCCGGGCGCTGGCGGCGGACCCGACCTTCATCATCTGCGACGAGGTCACGAGCGCGCTCGATCAGCTTGTCGCCGAGGGTATCCTGAAGCTGCTCGACCGGCTGCAGAAGGAACTGAACCTCGCCTACATGTTCATCACCCACGATCTCGCCACCGTGCGCTCGATCGCCGACGAGGTGGTGGTGATGAAACAGGGCGAAGTGGTGGAAGCCGGCCCGAAGAACGAGATGTTCACCCCGCCCCACCATCCCTATACCGACCTGCTGCTGTCGTCGGTGCCGGAGATGGATCCGAACTGGTTGACCACCGTGCTGGAAGAGCGCGGCGTCGACAATATCGGCGAGGCGGCAACCGTCTGATCTGCAGACGTCGAATGCGGGAAGGCGTGCATCCGTGCGCCTTCCCGATTTCTTTCCATACGCCGGCGCGAGGTGGCGATGGCGTCCATCACCCTGGACCAGATTGAGTCGGCACGGCGCACGATCGCCGATGTGGCGCTCGAAACACCGCTGATGCCGTCGCCATACCTGACCGCGTTGGCCGGTCAGGACTTCCTGCTCAAGTTGGAGATGATCCAGCCGATCGGCGCCTTCAAGCTGCGCGGTGCCGCCAATGCCGTTCTGAACCTGCCCCAGGGCACGGCCGGCGTAACCTGTTGCTCCACCGGCAACCACGGAAGGGGCGTGGCCTATGCCGCCCGTCGGCGGGGGCTTCGGGCGGTGATCTGCATGTCGTCCCTGGTGCCGCAGACAAAGATCGACGGAATTCGGGCGCTGGGCGCCGAGGTGAAGATCGTCGGACGCTCCCAGGACGACGCGATGGCGGAGAGCCTGCGGCTGGTCGAGCATGAAGGAGTTGTCGAGATATCGCCCTTTGACGATGCCCATGTGATCGCCGGGCAGGGTACCATCGGTCTGGAACTGATCGAGCAATGCCCCGATCTCGCCACGCTGCTGGTGCCGCTCTCGGGCGGCGGGCTCGCCGGTGGGGTTGCAGCCGCGGTGAAGGCGGTCAGCCCGTCGACCCGGGTGATCGGCGTCTCCATGGACCGCGGGGCCGCGATGCACGCCTCGATCGCCGCCGGCCATCCGGTGGAGGTGGAGGAGGTGGCCAGCCTCGCTGACTCCCTCGGCGGCGGTATCGGCCTCGACAACAGGCTCTCCTTCGACCTCTGCCGCACCTTGCTCGACGACGTCGTGCTGGTGACCGAGGACGAGATCTACCGGGCGCTACAGACCGTCTACTACGAGGACCGCTTGGTCTGCGAGGGCGCCTGCGTCGTCGGTGTGGCGGCGTTGCAGGCCGGCAAACTGGCACCATCGCCGGGCCCGGTCGCAACCATCATCACCGGGCGCAATCTCGACATGGCCATTCATGCGGACATCATGCAGGGTCGCGACGTGAAGCTCGGCGACCTCACGATTAGCGGACAAGCCTACCATGCGTGACATTTCCGTCCTGACCGAAGCCGACCTGCGCGACCTGGTGCCGCTCGACGACGCGGCGGTTGACGTGGTCGAGCGTGCCTTCGCGGCCCTCGCCGGGGAAGGAGTGGTGATGCCGCCGATCCTATCGATGGATCTGCCGGCCGCCAATGGCGAGGTCGACGTGAAGACCGCGTATCTCCCGGGCTTCGACGGCTTCGCCATCAAGGTCAGCCCGGGCTTCTTCGACAATCCGAAACTCGGCCTGCCGAGCCTGAACGGGCTGATGATCCTGTTCTCCGCCAAGACCGGTCTGGTCGAGGCGCTGCTTCTCGACAACGGCTACCTGACCGATCTGCGCACCGCCGCCGCCGGTGCGGTCGCCGCCCGTCATCTCGCTCCGGAGGTGCAGACCGCCGGGGTGCTCGGCACCGGCGTGCAGGCCCGCTTGCAGATCGAGGCGGCGCGGCTGGTCCGGCCGTTCGAGCGCGTTCTGGTGTGGGGACGCGATCCGGTGAAGGCCGAGATCTGCGCTCAGGATATCGCCGAGCGTCTCGGTGGTATCCGGGTCGCGGTCGAGACCGACCCGGCGCGGGTTGTCGGTGAAAGCCAACTCGTCGTCACCACGACACCGGCGCGCGATCCGGTGCTGCGGGCGGAGTGGCTGCATCCCGGCCTGCACATCACCGCCATGGGCTCCGATCAGCCCGGCAAGAACGAGATCGATCCCGCCGTCTTCGAGCAGCTTTCGGTGTATGTGCCGGATCGCGAGAGTCAGTGCCGGACCCAGGGAGAACTGCGCGCCGCCCTGTCGGCCGGGGCGGTACCGGAGGGTCGCACCTATGCGGAGCTCGGGGCGGTGGTGATCGAACCGGCGTTGGGGCGCAGATCCCTGGACGATATCACCTTGGTCGACCTGACCGGTACAGGCGCCCAGGACACCGCCATCGCCAGCTTCGCCGTCGCCCGTGCCAAGCAATGTGCCGCTGGGACGATGATCCGCGCCTGAACCCGGATTCCGGCCACTAGGGTTGCGGTCGGCGGTAATTTGCGCGATGTCCGGGTCACAACCGGCATTTCGAATTTTCTGAGGACGCGGCCATGCTGACCAACGACCAGCTCGACAAGTGGGACCGGGAGTCCTTCTTCCATCCCTCCACTCACCTGGCTCAGCATGCCCGCGGCGAGAGCCCGAACCGGATCATCACCGGCGGGTCCGGCGTCTATATCGAGGATCGCGACGGCAACCGGTTGCTCGACGGCTTCGCCGGTCTGTACTGCGTCAATGTCGGCTATGGCCGCCCGGAGATCGCTGAGGCGATCGCTGCGCAGGCCAAGGAACTGGCCTATTATCACGCCTATGTCGGCCACGGCACCGAGGCTTCCATCACGCTGGCGCAGATGGTCATGGACCGCGCGCCGGCCGGCATGTCGAAGGTGTATTTCGGCCTCGGCGGCTCGGACGCCAACGAAACCAACGTCAAGCTGGTCTGGTACTACAACAACATCCTCGGCCGTCCGGAAAAGAAGAAGATCATCTCGCGCTGGCGCGGCTATCACGGCTCCGGCCTTGTCACCGGCTCGCTCACCGGGCTGGAGCTGTTCCACAAGAAATTCGACCTGCCGCTCGACCGCATCCTGCACACCACCGCGCCGGTCTACTATCGCCGCCCGAACCTCGCCAGCAGCGAGGCCGAGTTCGTGGCCGAATGCGTGGCGGATCTCGAAGCGATGATCGAGCGGGAAGGGGCGGACACCATCGCCGCCTTCATCGGCGAGCCGGCGCTCGGCACCGGTGGTCTCGTGCCGCCGCCCGCCGGGTACTGGCCGGCGATCCAGGCGGTGCTGGACAGGCACGACATTCTGATGATCGCCGACGAGGTGGTCACCGGGTTCGGTCGCCTCGGCTCGATGTTCGGCTCGACCCATTACGGCATCCGTCCTGACTTCGCGACCATCGCCAAGGGCCTGACCTCGGCCTATGCGCCGCTCTCCGGCTCGATCGTCTCCGACCGGGTGTGGAAGGTACTGGAGCAGGGCACGGACGAACTTGGGCCGATCGGCCATGGCTGGACCTATTCGGCCCATCCGATCGGAGCGGCGGCGGGTGTCGCCAACCTGAAGCTGATCGACTCCCTGGGCCTGGTGGAGAACGCGGGCACCGTTGGCGCCTATCTCAAGCAGGCGCTCACGGACGCGGTCGGTGACCATCGCAATGTCGGCGAGGTTCGCGGCGAGGGTCTGCTCTGCGCGATCGAGTTCGTGGCCGACAAGGCGGATCGGACCTATTTCGATCCGGCGCTGAAGGTCGGCGCGCGCATTGCCGCGGCCCTGCTGGAGCAGGGGGTGATCGGCCGGGCGATGCCGCAGGGTGACATTCTCGGCCTGGCGCCGCCGCTCTGCCTGACGCGCGAGGAGGCCGATAAGATTGTCGCCGCGACCGAAGCCGCGCTGACGAAAGTCGCCGCCGACCTCTGATTGCGCGGAGCGGGGGAGAAAAATAAAATTTGATCTAGGTTTCCGGGCCGGGAGTTCGGCGGTACAGTCTCCGCCGTTTCCTGGTTTCGGGGGGCCGAAGCTTGTTGCCGCGCCGTTGGGTGGTTTTCTGTGTCGTCGCGGTTTCCGTTCTTTGCGGAAGCGGGGCCTTTTCGTATTGGGTCTATCATGCCCAGCGCGATGAGTTGGTCGCCGACGCGAGCCATGATCTCAAGGATGCGACCGTCGCGTTCGGTCAGGCGCTGACCGGGATCTTCGAGCCGGCGCTCACTCTCAGCGGCACGGTGGCGGATTCCGGTATCCGCCATGCCGATGCGCAGGCCTGGCCGACGCTGTTCTTCGCGGTGGCGACCGGTCCGGTGCGGCAGTTCGAGCAGATCAACGGCGCCTTTCTGGCCTTCCCCGATGGCCGCTTCCTACACGTCCAGGACCTTGAGATATCCGGGCCCAAACGCTCGCCGAAGGGCGGGGCCACGAGCCGGGGCATCTACCAGCGTATCATCGACGATCCGGAGAATGACAACAGCGGCCGATGGCGGGTCTTCGCTCCCGAGACGGGACTTTCGACCCTGTCGCGGCGGACCACCAAACCATACGATCCGCGCACCCGTGGCTGGTACCAGCAGGTCGTGGCGGATCGCGAGGCCCATTGGACGGAAGCCTATGTCTTCGCGACCAGCGGGCGCGTCGGCGTGACCTATGCCAAGCCGATCCTCAATGCGGACGGCACGATCTGGGCGATCGTCGGCGTCGACCTGTCGCTGGGGTCTCTGTCGCAGACGCTGCTCACAACCTCGTCGGCGCTGGCCGGGGCGGCCGACATCGTGTTCGCCACGGACTTCGCCGGCAAGATCCTCGGCCATCCGGGACTGGTCAGTGATCAAAGCGACTTCCAGGTCAGTACCCAGGAGTTCCTGGAACGCTACCGGGACCCGACCTCGTTCGAAAGCATCGCACCTCTACAGCTCAAGCAAGGTCCGGATGTTCAGACCGTTTCGGCCAGCGGCATGAGTTTTTTGACCACCAGGACCGAGCTCGATCCGGAACGGGCCATGCCGATGGAGATCTATCTGGCGCGCGATCTCGAGCACCTGCTGACCGATGCGCGATTGGTGGTCTATCGCAATGTGCTGATGGCATTTCTGGCGGTCGTGGTGTTCGGTGTGGTCGCATCCTATGCCGTTAAACTGCGGGTCGAGGTGAGCCGTCGCCAGCAGGCCGAGGCCGAGCTGATCGAGGCGCGCGATGTCGCCGAGGCGGCGACCCAGGCGAAGTCCACCTTCCTGGCCACCATGAGCCATGAGATCCGCACGCCGATGAATGGCGTGATGTCGATGGCGGAGCTGCTCGGTCTCACCAGGCTCGATGGCGAGCAGCGGCGCATGGCGAAGATCATCATCGATTCCGCGACATCACTGCTCACCATCATCAACGACATCCTGGATTTCTCGAAGATCGAGGCCGGCAAACTTGAGATCGAGGCCGTCGAGTTCTCGCTGATGGACGTGGTCGGGGGCTCGGCGGAGTTGCTGGCGCCCCGGGCCGAAGCCAAGGATCTCGACCTGATCGTGCGGAACGATCCCAGTTTGATCGATCGGCGTATCGGCGACCCGACGCGGCTGCGTCAGATCCTGCTGAACCTTGGCGGCAATGCCGTGAAGTTCACCGAGAGCGGCGGCATCGGCATCCGGGTGCGTCGGGTGGAACGCTCAGAGCTGCCGGGCACGGAAAGCGATGGGGTGTCGATGCCGGCGGAGTGTTTACGGTTCGAGGTCAGCGATACCGGCATCGGCCTGACCGAAGAGCAGCGGGCGAAGTTGTTCCAGGCATTTGTCCAAGCCGACAGTTCGACATCCCGGAAGTACGGCGGCACCGGTCTCGGGCTCTCCATCTGCCAGAAGCTGACGGAACTGATGGGGGGGACGATTGGCGCTGACAGCGTTGCGGGCGAGGGTTCGACCTTCTGGTTTGAACTGCCGCTGGCAGCGGTCGGCGACGCTCCGCCGCGCTACGCCGAGGACCTGTCCGCCGCGTCTGTTGGACTGGTCGGCCTGTCCGACGCTGTTGCAGAGGTCGCCGAGCTCTATCTGCGCGCGACGGGGGTCGAGGATGTCGAGCGGTTCCCGACGCTTGAGGATGCGTCCGGAACGCGGTCGCTCTGGATCGTGCGCTGCCGGTCTGGTGACCGCTCGATGGCCGGACTGGCGGCGTTGGAGGGCCATGTCGTCCTGCTCGGCTACCGCGCCCAGATGTCGGAACTCGCGCCCGAACTGAAGACGCGGGCGTCGGCGTTGCTGACCGTGCCGATTTCTCCCGATACCCTGTGGCGGGCGGTGGCGATCGGGCTCGGCCTGCGCCCGGCCGAGGAGATCGAAATCGATGTTCGCGAGGACATGGCCTTTGTGCCGCCGGACCTCGAAGCCGCACGGGCCGCCGATGCCCTTATCCTGGTCGCCGAGGACAACGAGACCAACCAGGTGGTCGTGCGCCAGATGCTGGGGCGCATGGGCTTCGCCTGCGAGATCGCCGAGAACGGCCAGATCGCCTTGGACATGCTGGCAACGCCCGGCTACGGGCTGCTGCTGACCGATTTCAACATGCCGGTGATGGACGGATTCGAGCTCGCGCGCACATTGCGCCAGAACGAACAGGAGACGGGCTTGCGCCTGCCGATTGTCGCGCTGACGGCGGATGCGCTGGCGGGCACCGAGGACGCCTGCATGGAGGCGGGCATGGACGGGTACCTGACCAAGCCGATCGACAGCCGCAAGCTCGGCGCCATGCTCGCCAGATATCTGCCCCACGCATTGGCATTGCGCCGCGAGGCGGCGGACGACGCGCCGGTGGCGGCCGGAAAGCCGACGATCGACTGGGACCTGGAGATTTTCGATCCGGACACGTTGGGCGGGACGTTCGGCGGGCTGGACGACGAGGCGAAGGAATTGATCAGCAGTGCGGCGGCGTCCTGGACCACGCGCGTGGCGGATATCGGCGTCGCCTTGGCGGCGGAGGATATGAAGACCGCGCGGGATCTGGCCCATGCCCTGAAGGGAGCGACCCTGTCCGTCGGCGCCAACCGGCTCGGCCGCATTGCAACCGATCTCCAGGACTGCATCGACAATGGCGATGTTGAGATGGCGGCGATCATGGCGGAGATCCTGGAACCGACATTGGAAGAATTCCAAGAGACTTTGCCTAAAATTATGCGGTTGTAACGCATGCGGTATTCGGGCGAAAATTTTTCGACCTATTCGTCAGGCCAACAGGCCGCTAAACGTGGAGTTGGTTCGATGGTCGAGTTCAATCAGGCAAACCCGTATGAAAATGTCCGGGTGCTCGTGCTCGAGGACGAGACCCACATCCGCCAGATCATCTGTCGGCTGCTGCGTCAGATCGGATTCCGGCTGATCCACGACGTCGCCAATGGCGCGGACGGGTTCAAGGAGCTGCTGCGGGTCAATCCGCATGTCATCCTCTGCGACATCCATATGGAACCGATCGACGGACTCACCTTCCTGCGCAAGCTGCGCAGCCTCGGAAAGCCCGAGATAACGCGGATTCCGGTGATTTTCCTGACCGCCGATTCCGAGCGCGACACGGTCGTCTCCGCCAAGGATCTGCGGGTCGACGGCTATCTGGTGAAGCCGGTTTCGCCGAAGCAGCTCAAGACGCGCCTCGACGCCGTTCTGTTTCCCTAGAACGCATAGGCACCGCTCCCCGGTCTCCGGCGCAATCCGACCCGTTGGCGGGTCGGCGCGTGCGCGGTATCGTTTCCCCAATAATCAGAACAATCGACTTAGAGAGGACGCGATGACCAAGGAAACCTGGAAGTTCAGCCACAACGAGGCGGCCGAGTCCGTCTTCACCGCGGGTATGCGCAAGATCTTCGAGTACCGCGACCTCGGGGTGAAGGACGCTACCAATGGCGACTACGTGGCGCATATCGTCAAGGCCAATGGCAAAAAATCCACCGACGAGGTGCAGCACTGGCATGTCCATGACTGCGACTTCCAGATGGTCTATGTGCTCAAGGGGTGGGCGAAGTTCGAATATGCAGGCGAGGGCGTGCACACCCTCCGCGAGGGCGACTGCATCAACCAGCGCCCGCTGATTCCGCACCGCGAGATCGAATGCTCCCCCGATATGGAACTTCTGGAAATCGTCTCGCCGGCGAGCTTCGAGACCCGGATCGTCGACGCCCCGGCGGACGCGGCCGAGTAACCGGCGCGCAGCCGCGCCTCCGGGCGGTCACCCCGGCTGCGTGGCCGTCAGCAGATCGCGCGGGGCAGTGTCGCCGCCGGTCAGGGCGGCGGTGCGCAGCGCCGCCGCGCGGTCGGCGCCGAGCAGTGGGGCCACCAGTGTCCTGAACTTGTCCGACAGCTTGGCCTCCTGGTCTTCCAGGTCGGTCGCCGGCACACCCACATCGTGGATCTCGTGCAGAACCCGGCCGTCATCGAGTTCGATCACGACCTCTGCCTTGCTCGCTTCGGAGCGGTCGATCTTGACCGGTTCGACCTCGACGCGGCGGCGCAGGTCGATCAGGCCGGGATCGTTGGCGATGTCGTCGCTGAAGGTGTCGACCGCACCGGTATTGCGCCCGGCCAGCGCCAGGGCGGCGGTGTGGCGCAGGCTGAACTTCACCTGCAGTCCGGTCTCGGGCTCGGGGATGTTGCACATCCGCAGGCTGCCTTCGCTGACCTTGAGGCGGACCTTCTTGACCTGCACCGGGTCGATGTCGTGACGGACGCGCAGCGTGCGGCTCGCCTCGATCGACGAATGGGTCATGTAGCAGGCGGCGTGGAACTTGAAGAGATTGTTCTCGATCAGGAAGCGGTCGCCCGGCGCCCAGCGCATGTCATAGGGCGCGGCGTCCGGCCCCTGGGTCTCCCAGAAGCCCTGGACGCATTCGAGGCCGTCGGGGCGGGAGACGAAGCCGCGCGCCGCCCAACGTGCCGCGCGGGTGCCGTTCTGGGCCGCCCGACCGGCATGCAGCGGCTTGCACATGGTGCCGAACTGGGATTTCAGCCCGGATGCCAGCGTCGTGGCGATGCCGAGCGCATGGGCGGTACGCTCCGCATCGAGGCCGAGCAGGTGGCACACGCCCGCGGCCGCGCCGAAGGTGCCGATCGTCGCCGTGGCGTGCCAGCCGGTATCGTAATGGGCGTCGCCGGTCATCTCGCCGACCCGGCAGGCGATCTCGTAGCCGATGACGAAGGAGCGCAGCGCCTCCTCCAGCGTCCGACCCTCGAGCATCGCCGCGGTCAGGACGGCGGGCAGCACCGCGACGGTCGGGTGGCCGTGCATGGTGCGGTTCACGTCGTCGAAATCCAGGGCATGACCGGCCGCCCCGTTGATCAGGATCGCGTCGGACGGCCGCAGGCTCCGGTTGAGCCCCACCACCGGAATGTCGCCGGCCCCGCCATCGGCCAGCGCCTCGTCCAGCAGAATGGCGACCAAAGGGTCATGCGCGCCGGAGACCGTCACACCGATCCAGTCCATCAGGCAGTGCCGGGCCCAGCGCAGTGCGCGGGCGTCTACGGCGGCGGCTGGGGTCGTCGCCACCCACTCGGCCAACGCGCGGGTCGGCGCGACGGCGCTCGGGGGACTGGTATCCTCTGCGTGCGTGGTGGCCATGGCTGCTCTCCCATCGGCGGTGCCTGCCGGCGGTCGGCGGCACGGCTCTTTCTGCGTTGGCCAAGTCTATTTCCAGGATGCGGGATAGTCTATCCGCCGCGCTTTTGCTGTACTGGCCGGAGCCGGTAGATATCTCTGAACCAATCACAAACGCTGGCACTGACATCGTCGGAGGAGACGTAGGAATGGGTAAGCTGGAGGGGCGTGTCGCCCTGATCTCGGGGGCCGCGCGCGGTATCGGCGCGCAGACCGCACGGCGGATGGTCGCCGAGGGAGCGAAAGTCGTGATCGGCGACGTGCGCGAGGATGTCGGCCGCAAGGCGGCGGAGGAAATTGCCGGCGGCAAGGATGTCTGTCGCTTCGTCACCCTGGACGTCACCGATCCCGAGAACTGGCAGGCGGCGGTGGATCAGACGCTTGAGGCCTATGGCCGTCTCGACATCCTGGTCAACAATGCCGGTGTGTTTATCGGCCGGTCGCTGGAGGAGATCTCGTTCGACGAGTGGCGAAAGCTGGTCGACGTGAACCTGACCGGCACCTTCCTTGGCACCCGCATTGCCGCTCCCGCCCTGCGTGAGGCCGCCAAGGACACGCCGCATGGCAGTGCGATCGTCAATCTGTCCTCCATCGCCGGCCTGGTCGGCTCGATGGTCGACCCGCTGTATTCGATGACCAAGGGCGGGGTGACTACGTTCACCAAGTCGGTCGCGCTCTATTTCGGGCGACGCGGCGATCGGATCCGGGTCAATCAGGTCCATCCGGGGGTGATCGAGACCGATATGGGCGAGCAGACCTACGGCGCGCGGGCGCGGGCCCTCGGCTCCAACGACGTGGATGCCGCCAAGCAGGCCTCGCTCAGCATGCACCCGATCGGCCGCCACGGGACGGCCGACGATATCGCCGCCGGGATCGTCTTCCTCGCGTCTGACGATGCCGGATTCATGACCGGGTCGAGCCTCGTCGTCGATGGTGGCGTGACCGCTCAATAGACCGTCGTGGCTCCAGCCCATCGGCCTGGATCCGGTGCGGGCATAGCCTGACCGCACCGGGTCTCCCGTCCGAGAGGGTCGGGCCACCATTGGGCGAAGGTGACTGGCGCCGGCCCCGTCGGATCGGTGTGGGCGTCATTACCCGACGCGGCCGACGGGCTCGGTTATGCCGCGCTGCCACCGTCGAACTCCCGAGCTTCCAATAGGCATGTGACTTTTACGTTAGGCCTGACAGTGTTTGACGATACAGTCGCGGGTCTGTGCTTTGTTAACGCCCTCGTTACTTCGCCGATCGAAGATTAGGGGCGTCATGGTCGGATGGGCGTTAGTTCCCGCTCCGCTCGATGTTATTGTACTTCAGAACTTCGGTGAGTGTTCCCATGTCCAAGCTGGCCTTCAAGATTCCCGCACTCGTGTTCCTGGCGGCCCTGGTGGCCGGATTGGGCAACAGTCTGACCGGTATCTACTTGTCATCGAACGCTCAGCGGGAAGCGGTCGAACTGCAACTCGAGACGGTCGCGAATGATCGCGCGGTCGCCCTAAAGCACTATCTGGACTCCATCAGGATCGACCTCGTAACCCTATCGACCAGCCCGACCGCCTATGAGGCGATCGCGCAGTTCAAGGCCGGCTGGACGGAGTTTTTCGCCAAAGGGCCGACCCAGGCGCTGCAAACGGCCTACATCACCGACAATCCGAACCCGACCGGCTCGAAGGACGAACTCGACCGCGCCGACGGCCCGGAAGGCTATCACGCGACCCACGCCCATTTTCATCCCTGGTACCGTGCCTTCCTGCGCGGGAAGGGCTTCTACGACATCTTCCTGTTCGATACGAACGGCAACCTCGTCTACACGGTGTTCAAGGAACTCGACTACGCCACCAACCTGGTGAACGGCGAATACGCCGCCACCGGCCTCGGCCGTGTCTACCAGAAGGCGATGGCCAGCCCGGGCAAGGTGATCTTCGACGATTTCGAGGCCTATGCGCCGAGCTTCGGGGCGCCCGCGAGCTTCATCGCCACTGCCGTCAAGGACGAGCATGGCGACACCGTCGGAGTGCTGGCCTTCCAGATGCCGATCGACCGGCTGAACGCCGTCATGCAGGACCCGTCCGGTCTCGGCGAGACCGGCGACACGGTGATTGTCGGCCAGGACGGCCTGCGCCGCAGCGACTCACGGTTCGCCACGGAAAGCGCCCTGCTCAAGGAGACGATCGACTGGCCCGGGACCGCGTCGGTGCTCGACCACAAAGCCGGTGTCCTGGAAGGTGACGTGAATGGCGTCAACTCGATGATCGGCTACGCGCCGGTGGACTTCGAGGGGGCGGTCTGGGGCGTGATGGCATCGACCTCCGCCGAGGAGGCGTTCGCCGCAAGCAAGGAGATGGTGCTCTTCGAGGTGCTGATCGGCGGCGCCGTCGTGCTGTTCGCGCTGCTGGCCGGTGTCCTGTTCTCGCGCACCATCACCACGCCGCTGAGCCGGATCATCGGCGTCATGTCGACGGTCTCCACCGGACACTTTGACGTGAACGTTCCCGAGACCGGCCGCAAGGATGAGGTCGGCGACATCGCCCGCGCCCTTGAGGTCTTTCGGGGCAATGGCCAGGAGGCCGAGCGGCTGCGTCGCGAGCAGGAGGAGATGCGCGAACGCAACGAGGCGGAGCGGATCGAGGCCCTGCGCAGCATGGCCCGCACCGTCGAGGCCGAGTCAGGCGTGGCGGTCGAGCAGGTCTCCGACGAAACCAATCAGATGGCGTCCCAGGCGCAGGAGATGGCCCGCTCCGCCGAGCAGGTGGAGCAGAACAGCCAGGCCGTCGCCGCCGCCGCCCAGGAAGCGTTGGCCAACGCGGAGTCGGTATCCGCCGCCACTGAAGAACTGGCCGCGTCGATCGAGGAGATCTCGTCCCGCGTGGTCGACGGAGCCACGACCGCCCGGGAGGCAATGGAGGTCGGCCAGGAGAGCCAGGCGACGATCCAGACCCTGTCCGACGCCGCAAAGCAGATCGGCACCGTCGCCGTACTGATCGACGACATCGCCCAGCAGACCGGTCTGCTGGCGTTGAACGCCACGATCGAGGCGGCGCGGGCCGGCGAGGCGGGCAAGGGCTTCGCCGTCGTCGCCTCCGAGGTGAAGAGCCTGGCGGCGCAGACCGCCAATGCCACCGGCGAAATCTCAACGCAGATCCAGGAGATCCAGTCGATCACCCAGCGTTCGGTCGATGCGGTGCGTTCGATGGTCGAGCGGATCCAGGCGATCGACGAAATCTCGACCACGGTGGCCACGGCGGTCGAAGAGCAGCAGGCAGCGACCCGGGAGATTGCCCGCAATGTGACCGAGACCGCGTCGGCGGCACGCGAAGTGGCGTCGAACATCGAGCTGGTCTCGGCGGAGGCCCGATCCAACAAGGAGGTGGCGAGCTCCGTGCGGGCGGCGGCGGAGCACGTCAAGGACTCCATCGAGAACCTCAAGCGGGTGGTGGTCCGGGTGGTCCGTACCGCGGCACCGGAAGTCAACCGCCGCGAGCTGCCGCGCTCGGACATCCAGGAGGCGGCGACCCTGACCGTCGGCTCGGACCGGTACGAGGTCACTCTGACCAATATGTCCGAGGGGGGAGTCGGCATCGAATTGGCCGAGGGCGCCGACATGATCTCCGGCGATGGCAAGGCCGAGATCTCGTCTCCGAGCCTTGGCCGTCGGGCGGTCGTCATCGTCGGCAAGTCCGGCCGCAATATCGGCCTGCGATACGCGTAACCTTTGCCGGTCGGCACGCATTTTGCTTAGTCCAGGTGGAAACCCGCGGCCGAAGGGTCATTTCCCGGTAGATTGATCCAGCCGTCGCGGTCCAACGGCTATCCGGAGGCTGGGCTGTGTCCAATACCTATCTCGACCCCTATGACAGGGAAAAGCAGCCGCACTCTGCCGGTGCGGAAGACGGGTCGATCCTGGCAATGGACGATTGCTCCGAATGGTCGGCGGGGCAGAGGCTGCTGGCGGCCTGGCATCAGACGCATGCTATCGACGGGATGGTTCCACCGACTACGCCGGTCGACGCGCTGGGCCCCCTGATCGGACTCGTGCACAAGCTGGTCGTCGATCGGGAGCGGGATGACTTCCGCTATCTGATCTATGGCCGCAGCATCGCCAAGAAGGCGAATATGGGGCTCGACGGGCAATGGGTCTCCGACCTGATTGAACCGACCCGATCCGTCTTCCTCGATCACTACCGCACACTTGCCGCCAGCCCGCGCCTGTTCGTCGGCCGTCTGGTCTATGTCGGTATCGACATCCCGAACCGCGAATGGGTGCGCGCCGTGGCACCCTTGGGCACGCCGGAGCAGGGCTGCACACACTTCATCGTCTTCACCGAGACCATCGACGATCCCCGTCGCCTCTAGGGGCGGACGTCCGGGCGAGCCAGGCCTAGGCTCGACGGTTGGGCTGACGGATCTCGGCGGTCGTCTTGGTGATGCGCAGACCGACGACCAAGGACAGCAGCAGCGGCCAAAGATGGGCGACGGCGCCGAACGGTGACTGACCGGTGCTCTGCTGTGCCGTCGTCACCCGCTTGAACTCGTCGAACCGCACGCGCATGGCCCCTTCGTCGTCGCAATACAGCAGGGTGTGCAGTTCCTCCTCGGCGAGGCGTGCATCGGCCTCCTGGTCGACACGCGCCGCTTCGTACCCGGTCTGCACCTCGCGGCAGATCGCGCCGAGCCGGGCCATCTTGGTCTCGGCGAAGAACAGCGACCCGACGCCGTTGATATGGTCGAAGACATAGCGCTCCGCCTGGGGAAGGATCGGCTCCGCCGCCCGGCAGAGTGTGAGGTCGAACAGCCGGGACGTGGCCGCGTGCCCCTGATCGCTGGCCGAAATCAGCCGGTCGCATTCCATGACCAGCGACACCATGACCGAATCCTGGCGGCCGAGTTCGATTTCCGTCAACCGCCCCATGGCCTGCAGGCGGGTCACCGCCGTGTCCCGCTCGGTCTGATAGGCGCCGAGGATGAGCGACAGAAACGCGCCGACATACCAGACGTAATCGATCGCTCGCCAGAACCGTCGGTTGCCGTGCATCGCCCGCCACAGGATCAGATGCCAGAACAATACCGAACCGGCGAACATCGCCAGAATGAGAAGGGCGTGATTATGCGGTTGTCGGGCGCTGTCGCCGTCGATGAAGGCGATCAGTGCTCCGACGGGACCGGCCAGGAAGTCGAGGAACCATTGCATGCGGAGGCGCAACCAACATGGGGTAGGTGACGCCCCAGCATGGCTGATTCGGTGCGCCGTGGGGATGGCAAGGGTGCGGAGACGGAAACGGGCGGCGCGCGATCGACGCACCGCCCGCGGTGTGGGTCAGGCGACGTCCAGGAGATCAGCAGCCGGATGTGCAGGCTCCGGCGCCGTCGAACTCCATGGTCCGGCCGCTCAGGGCCAGATGTGCCGGCACGGAGACCGCGTTGATGAAAGTTTCGGTCTTGGTGCCGGCGATCACCTTGCCGTCCTTGGTCCCCACTTCGTTGGCGTGTGACGGGATCACCGAGGCCGGCTTGATCAGCTCGTTGATCACATAGGCCGCCTCGGTCGGGCCGGTGGTGTAGGTATCGCCAATGTTCATGACGACGAGCTTCGCCTTGTACTGGCGGCCGACCACGGTCTCCTGCTCCGCCGTCACGCCGGTGTCGCCCGAGAGATAGGCGACGAGCCCGTTGGAGAAGGTCAGCACGTAGCCGGTCGGCGGTCCGGCATAGGCGGTCAGGCCGGCGGCCGACAGCATGTGGCCGAGATCGCCGTCAATGAAGGCGCCGCTGATGCCGTTGGAATGGACAGCGGGTACGGTGGTGATCGCCACCCCGCCGACCGAGCGCGAGGCCCCGAAGCGCACGAGTTGGGATTTGCCCGGATCGCCGCCGAGCGCCTTGAGCTTGCCGGCGAAGAAGCTGGGCATCTCGCTGCCGGTGACGATGACCGCCCCCTTGGCCAGCGCGATGTTCACCGAATTGGTGTTGGGGGCATCGACGACGGTGACGTCCGGTTTGCCGCATTCGCCGGCATTGACCGCCGACACGTGCCGGTCGCCCACATGATCGCCGTGCATATGGCTGACCAGGACGGCGTCGATCTTGCCGAGCCGGGCATCCTCGGCGCCGGCGACGGTGCGTCCGGCGTCGTACAGGATGCGGGTGCCATCCGGGTCCTCGAAGATCATCGCCCGGTCGAACGGGCAGAACTCGCCATCATGGCTGCCCAGCGGCGTGATCTTCACGGTCTGGGCACTGGCTGAGGCCGCGACGGTCACGGTCGCGGTAAGAGCGATAGCGGCACAGGCCGCCGTGAGACTGTGAATTCGCATGTCATACCTCCCCATAGATTTTTTTGTATACAAGCATCTGCAACTCAAGATATGGGGCCCGGAGCGGCGTCGCCAAGGCCCCGATACCGGAGATTGTCGGGGGAGGGGAGATGCCTCAGATCGCCAGGTACTCGTGGCGCAGGTCGTCGTTGTCGAGCACTTCCTGGGCGGAGCCGTCGAACACGATCTGCCCCATGTCGAGGATCAGCGCCCGGTTCGCCAGATTGAGGGCGGCAATGGCGTTCTGCTCGACGATGATTGTCGTGATGCCGAGTTCCTTCACGCTCTGCAGGATGTTCTCGATCTCCTTGACGATCGTCGGCGCCAGCCCTTCATACGGCTCGTCGAGCAGCAGCAGCTTGAGGTCCCGGGCCAGCGCACGGGCGACCGCCAGCATTTGCTGCTCGCCGCCGGACATGGTGATCGCTTCCTGACGCCGGCGCTCGGCGAGACGCGGGAAGTGCCCGTAGATCCGCTCGAGCGGCCAGCCGATCGGCTCCTCCACCTGGGACAGCAGCAGGTTCTCCTCGACCGTCAGGCCGGGGATGATGCGCCGGTCCTCGGGCACGAGCTGGATGCCGGAGCGGGCCGCCTCGAAGGATTTCATGGCATGCAGCGGCTCGCCGTGCAGCCACATTTCGCCGCGGTGCAGGGCCGGCGTCTCGGTCCGGGCGATGGTGCGCAGGGTCGAGGTCTTGCCGGCCCCGTTGCGCCCCAGCAGGGCGACGATGTCCTGTTCCTGCACGTCGAAGGACACGCCCTGAACGATGTAGGACTCGCCGTAATAGGCGTGGATATCCTGCACCCGGAAGAAGGCGTCGCTGCCGGCGGCGGGCGCCTGATAGGCAGTGGCTGTGGCGTTCATCTCTTGGCCCTCTCTCGAGACTACAGGTGGGCGCCGCCCAGATAGGCTTCCTGCACCTTGGGGTTGGCCCGGATCTCCTCCGGTGTGCCCTCGGCGATAACGGTGCCCTGGGCCAGGACGGAGACCCTGTGGGCCAGCGAGAACACGACATGCATGTCGTGCTCGATCACGATCTTGGTGATCCCGCGCTCGCCGATCCGCTTCAGCAGGTCGATGGTGCTGTTGGTATCGGCCCGCGACATGCCGGCTGTCGGTTCGTCGAGCAGCAGCAAGCGCGGTTCCTGGACCAAACACATGGCGAGCTCCAGGCGCCGCTTGTCGCCGCGCGACAGCGCTCCGGCATGGTCGGATCGGTTGTCGGCGAGGCCGACATCTTCGAGAATGTGCTCGGCCTTGTCGCGGATTTCCGCCTCGCCATCGATGCGCGGCAGCCAGTTCAGCTTGAACGCGCCGTCACGATGGGCGAAGGCCGGGATCATCACGTTCTCCAGCAGGGAGAGGTCCGGGAAGATCTCCGGGGTCTGGAACACCCGGGCGACGCCGAGCTGGTTGATCTCGTGCGGCCGGCGGTTCAGCAGCGAGTTGCCGTCGAACATGACGGTGCCTGTATCCGGTTCCAGTCGGCCGACGAAGCAGTTCAGCAGCGTCGATTTGCCGGCGCCGTTGGGGCCGATGATGGCGTGGACATGGCCCTGCTCGACCTTGAGATTGACTTGGTTGAGCGCCTTCAGGCCGGCGAAGGATTTATTCACGCCCTGGACGGTAAGGATCGACATGGTCCCGCTCTCCCTCAGGCAGATTCGGCGGCGGCGCCCGAACGGGACGAGCCGTCGGAGCGTTTGAACAGCTTATGCACCCGGCGGATGCCTTCCATGATCCCGCCGGGCAGGAAGATGACGATCAGCATGAAGACCACGCCGAGGGTCAGGTGCCAGCCTTCGCCGACGAACAGACCCGCGACTGCCACGGCGCCTTCCTTCAGTACCTCCGGCAGGAAGGAGAACATGGCGTTGAGCACCTGCTCGTTGAAGGCCGAGAAGATGTTCTCGAAATACTTGATCACCGCGGCGCCGAGAACCGGGCCGAGCAGCGTCCCCGCACCGCCGAGAATGGTCATCAGCACCACCTCGCCGGACGCGGTCCACTGCATGCGCTCCGCCCCGGCGAGCGGGTCGGTCGATGCCAGCAGGGCGCCTGCCATACCGGCATACATGCCGGAGATCACGAAGGCGGCCAGCGTATAAGGGCGAGTGTTGAACCCGGTGTAGTTCATCCGCGTCTGGTTCGACTTGATCGCCTTGAGCATGGTGCCGAAGGGCGACCGCGCGATCTTCATGGCGATGAAGAAGCCGATGATCAGGATCACCGCGCAGAAGTAGAAGCCCGGATACCCGGTCATCTCGACGCCGAACAGCGAAGTGGTCGGTGCCACCGCCGTGTTCCGTACCCCGGCCAGTTCCTCAAGGATCCGAGGGTCGGTCGGGATCACCTTGAGACCGGTCTCGCCGTTGGTGATCGGCGTGAGGACCGAATAGGCGAGGTTGTACGACATCTGGGCGAAAGCCAGGGTCAGGATCGAGAAGTAGATGCCGGTTCGCCGCAGGCTGATATAGCCGATCGCCAGCGCGAACAGAGCCGAAAACAGGATCGCGAAGGCGATCGCCGGCAATACATTCATGGTCAGCAGCTTGAACGACCACACGGCGGCGTAAGAGCCGATGCCGAGAAACGCCGCATGGCCGAAGGACAGATAGCCGGTGAGGCCGAACAGAATGTTGAAGCCGATCGCGAACAGGCCGTAGATCGCCCATTTCTGCAGCAGATCGGGGTAGCCGGCGCCGATGAAGCTCGCCCAGAACGGGGCGGTCAGGACGGCGGCGGCGAACAGCATCATGAAGATGAAGTCGGTGCGGGCACTGCCACCGATTGCGGACACGGTCGGGGCCATCGGTTAACCCTCCATCACGCCCTTGCGACCCAGCAGGCCACGAGGACGGACTTGTAGAACGATCACGGCGACGAGGTAGATGATGACCTGGTCAATGCCGGGAATGATGGACTTCACCTCGTTCATCGAGGCGAAGGACTGCAAGACGCCGAGCAGGAAGCCGGCGAGGACGGCGCCCGGAAGCGAGCCCATGCCGCCGACGACGACGACCACGAAGGACAGCACCAGGAAATCCATGCCCATGTGGTAGTCGGGCGACTGGATCGGCGTGTACATCACGCCCGCCAGACCGGCGACGATCACCGCGATCCCGAAGACGATGGTGAAGCGTCGCTGGACGTTGATCCCAAGCAGCCCGACCGTCTCCCGGTCCTGCATACCGGCGCGCACGACCATGCCGAAAGTGGTGAACTGCAGGAAGGCGAACACCGCGGAAATGACCACGGTCGAAAAGGCGAGATAGATCAGGCGCCAATACGGGTAGACGATGCTTCCCTCGACGTTGAACCAGACGCCGATATCCAGGCTGCCGGCGACGACTTCGGGGGCCGGTGTGGGGATCGGGTTGGCGCCGAACTGCGCCTTAACCAGTTCCTGCAGTACGATCGCGAGGCCGAAGGTCACGAGGATCTGTTCGGCGTGGGAGCGGTGGTAGAAGAACCGGATCAGGCCGCGCTCCATGGCCAGTCCGATCAGAAGCATGACCGGTATGGCGGCGAGCAGCGATATCGGCACCGAATAGTCGATGAGCATGTGTCCGGTGTCACCGAACCACGTCTCCAGATAGGGAATCTCCTTGTAGGCGTCGAAGAAGGTGATGCTCTCGTCCTTCACCCTTTCCGACAGCGTCAGCAGCTTCTGGACAGTCACGGCACAGAAGGCTCCGAGCATGAACAGCGCCCCATGGGCGAAGTTCACGACGCCGAGTGTGCCGAAGATCAGGGTCAGCCCAAGGGCGATCAACGCGTAGTTGCCGCCCTTCGCGAGCCCGTCCAGGAATTGCAGAACGATCGCGTCCATGACGCAGTCCCCCCTCCGGGTATGCAGGATTGCTAGAAGTATGCGGGTCCCGACCCTGTTCGACCATGGGGTGAACGGTGCCGGAACGGGCAAGTCGGGGGCCCCCTTGCGGGAGCCCCCGTTGTGTCATCGTATCTCGGCGCAGTCTCGCTCCGGACGCCGAGCCGGATCAGGCGCCGTTGTTGCAGCTGCCGAGGCTGCCGGCGAACTGCGGGATGTTCGCGTCGTAGGTGACCTGCTCGCGCGGGACTTCCTGGACGACTTCCAGAAGGTCGAACTGCGAGGACGGGTTCTCCTTACCCTTCACGACCAGCACCTTCTTGAAGCACTGGTGATCGTCGGCGCGGTACAGGGTCGGACCGTTGCCCATGCCATCGAACTCGAAGCCCTCAAGGGCCTTGCCGAGATCGCAGGGAGCGAAGGTGCCCGCCCGCTCGGCCGCGTCGGCATAGAGCAGGGTCTGCACATAGCAGGTATGAGCGGCCTGGGACGGCGGGAAGCCGTACTCGGCGCCGAACGACTTCACGAAGGCCTGGGAGCCCTCGTCGCTCAGCGACCAGTGCCAGTTGGTCGACCCGAAGATCCCCTTCACGTTCTCGCCGGCACCCTGAGCCATCAGACGGCTGTAGAGCGGCACAACGATGACGAAGTCCTTGCCGTTGACCTGCTTGTCACGCAGGCCGAACTGCACGGCCTGGGTCAGCGAGTTGACCATGTCCTTGCCGTAGTGGTTCAGGATCAGCACGTCGGCGCCGGAATTCAGCACCGGCGTGATGTACTGCGAGAAGTCACCGGCGCCGAGCGGCGTGCGGACCTTGTTCACGGTCTGCCAGCCAAGGGCCTCGGTCGCATTGGCGATCGACTCTTCCTGGGTCCAGCCCCAGGTGTAGTCGGCCGTCAGGTGGTAGGCCTTGCGGTCCTTGCCATAATTCGCCTCGAGCACCGGAGCCAGGGCGGCACCGGACTGATAGGCGTTGAAGAAGTGACGGAAGCCGTTGGCACGGCGGTCCTTGCCGGTGGTGTCGTTGGAGTGCGTCAGACCGGCCATGAAGATGATGCCGGCTTCCTGGCACAGCGACTGCACCGCGATGGCCACGCCGGAGGACGAACCACCGGTCACCATCACGACGCCGTCCTTTTCGATCATCCGCTTGGCGGAGGCACGGGCGGCGTCGGACTTGGTCTGGGTGTCGCCCGTGACGTACTCGACCTTCTTGCCGAGGATGCCATTGCCCTTCAGCGCCTTGGACGTGAAGGTGTTCAGCATGCCGCCGTCACCCTCGCCGTTGATGTGCTTGACGGCGAGCTGGTAGGCGCGAAGTTCGTCCGCACCCTCGTCGGCATAGGCGCCGGACTGCGGCACGTTGAAGCCGAGGGTGACGCTGCCGCCCTTGGGTTCGTTCAGATAGGCATACGCGCCTTTCGTAAAGAAGTGCGGCGCGGCGAGGCCGGCTGTCAGTGCCACGCCCCCCTTCATCAGCGAGCGGCGTGAGACGCCCTTATTGAAAACGGTCATTGGTTCCTCCCGTTCGGTCTTCGTCCCTGCCGCGTCTCTTTCGATCTCTGTTCGATCTGTATGACGGCCCTGATGACGCATGCGACACTCGGAACCCGGTCGGCGGCACTACGACTGTAGAGGGTATGTGAAAATTTGCAAACTAAGTTATTGTTTTGAATTGACTATTTTGTCAATTTGATACACAACGCACCTGCAAAAGTGTAAATTTGTGACAGACGGGTGTGTCTTCCAACCTGTCGGAGGGTACGGAGAGGGACGGGAATGGCACTGGAACTGGCGGGTTTTCGCATTCGCGAGCGGCGCAAGCAGATGGGCCTGACCCAGGCCGGCCTCGCCAAGGCGGTCGGTATCTCGCCGTCCTATCTCAATCTGATCGAGGCCAGTAAGCGCAACATCGCGGGAGGACTGCTGAACCGGATCGCCGTCGCCCTGGATCTCGATGCCGAGACCCTGGCCGGCACCACCGAACGCCGGGTCATCGACGACCTGGACGAGATGGCGGCGGATCCGCGCCTGCGCGTGGCCCGGATGCCGGAGGAGGGGGCCCAGGATCTTGTCGCCCGCCACCTCGACTGGGCGCAGTCGATGCTCGCGCTGTACCGCGCCTATCTCGACCAGGCGGAGACGGTGGCGGCTCTGTCCGACCGATTGGGCCGCGACCCGTTTCTCGGCGATCTGATCCACCAGGTGCTGACCCATATCACCACGATCCGGTCGGTGTCGGAGATCCTGGAGAATGTCGACGACATGGGGGCGGCGCAGCAGAAGCGGTTCCAGGGCATGATGACGGAGGAAAGCGCCAAGCTGAGCGACGTGGCCCAGGCGCTGACCGACTTCTTCGAGGTCCCGGAGGCGGATACCCGCTCGGTGACGCCGGCGGAGGAGGTCGACGATTTCCTGATCGAACGGCGCAATCACTTTCCCGAGGTCGAGGCGGCGGCGGCGGCCATGCGGACCGAGGTCGAGCGCCAGGGCGAGACGATGATGAGCGCGCTGATCGACTATCTCGATCGCCGTCACGGGATCTCCGTCGTGAACCGTGGGCGCGATACGACCCGGCCGTCTGCCGGCGAACGCTTCCGCAACCACTGCCGGTTCGAGCCGGAGAGCCGGACCCTGGTGTTCCTCGACAATGCCTCGATCTCGACCCGGCGGTTCCAGCTTGCGCGCGTGGCGGCGGAACTGACGCTGGGGGACAGCATCACGCGGGAGATCGACGACCCGCGGTTGTCGACGGACGCGGCCCGGACCCAGGCGTTCCGCGCGCTCGCCTCTTATGCGGCCAGCGCCGCCCTGCTGCCCTATGACAGCTTTCTGGAGGATGCCGTCGACTGCCGCTACGATATCGAGGTACTGCGCCAGCGCTATGCCGCCAGCTTCGAGCAGGTGGCGCACCGGCTGATCACGCTCCGCCGTCGCGGGGCGGAGGGGATTCCGTTCGCGTTCCTGCGCTCGAATCCGGCGGGACATGCGACCAAGCGCTTTCCGTTGCCGGGCCTGCCGCTGCCGCGCTATGGCCATGCCTGCCCGCTCTGGGCGATCTACCAGTCGTTCCAGACGCCGGACCGGGTGGTGCGCCAGCTCGCCGAGTTCCCCGATCGCGGCCGTTTCCTGTTCGTCGCACGCACCGTGACCAAGCAGCCGGCCACCTTTCACGAGCCGCCGGTGCTGCATTCGGTCATGCTGGCCTGCGAGGCCGTCCACGCTGACGAGACCGTCTACGCCGACGGTTTGGACCTGAGCGCGCGGGAAATGGCGGCGCGCGTCGGGGCGAGTTGCCGGCTCTGCCCCCGGATCGAATGCCTGCATCGCGAGGAAGAGCCGATCGTGCGCAGCGAGGCACACTGAGAGGCTAAACAGGCGCCGATCCGTCGACGGGTTCAGAAACGTTCCGTGCCGGCGGGAACGGCGCTACACTGATCGAAACGACGTCGGAGCAACCGGCGATCCCCGGGGGAGGAACCACAGCGTGGCGGCTCATGTGCTAATCGCCGAGGACGAACCGAACATCGTCGAATCCCTGAGCTTCATCTTGAGCCGTGAGGGGTGCGAGGTGACCGCCGTCTTCGATGGCCGGGCGGTGATCGACAAGATCGCGACGATCCGGCCGAACCTTGTCATTCTCGATGTGATGCTGCCGAAAATGAACGGGTTCGAGGTCCTGAAATGGATCAGGAGCAACCCGGATCTGAACGGCATGCCGGTAATGATCCTGACCGCCAAGGGCCAGGACAAGGACCGCAAGACGGCCGAAGAACTCGGGGCCGACGCTTTCGTGACCAAGCCGTTCTCCAACCGCGAGGTCGTCGAACGGGTTCTGACCCTGGCGTCGGCCTGAGGCCGGATCCGGTTTGACGATCATGGCCGCGCGTCCGACCCGCACCAAGATCCGCGATGCCGTGGCGCTGATGGTGTTGCTCGGAACCTGGCTGGTCATGCCGCCGATGCTCGGTGTGGTGAACCAGCCGACGACGGTTCTGGGGATCCCGAGCATCGTGGTCTACGTCTTTGCCGTGTGGGGCGGGTTGATCGTCTTCACCCGGGTCATGGCGCGCCGGGCCGGCCGGGTGAGCACGCGGGTGGAGGAACCGACTTATCCGGAGCGGGAGGCCGGCTGATGCTGTCGGCCGACGTCGTCCTCGTCACCGCACTCGCCTATGTGGCGCTGCTGTTCCTGGTCGCCTTCGTGTCCGATCGCCGAGCCCGCAGCGGCAAGGTCGGCCTCGCCCACTCTCCGCTGATCTACACGCTCTCAATCTCGGTCTACTGCACGTCCTGGACGTTCTACGGCGCCGTCGGATCGGCGGCACGCAGCGGGCTGGAATTCGTCACCATCTATCTCGGGCCGACCCTGGTCTTCGTCGGCTGGTGGTTCGTCCTGCGCAAGCTGGTGCGCATCGGCCGGGTGCACCGCATCTCCTCGGTCGCCGATCTGGTCTCCTCGCGCTACGGCAAGAGCACGACACTCGCCGTGCTGGTCACGATCATCGCGGTGATCGCGAGCACCCCCTATATCGCCCTGCAGCTCAAGGCGGTGACCATCAGCTTCTCGGTGGTCGGCAGCGCCGGCAACGAGGCGGTGATCGACGTCTCGACCGCGTTCTGGGTGGCCGCCGGCATGGCGGCCTTCACCATCCTGTTCGGCACCCGCAACATCGATGCGAACGAACGCCATCACGGCGTGGTCGCCGCCATCGCGCTCGAGGCTCTGGTCAAGCTGGTCGCCTTGCTGGCGGTCGGCGGGTTCGTGGTGTTCGGCGTGGCGGGTGGCCTGGACGAAGTGTTCGCCATGCCGGGGGCGACCATCGTCATCGACCCCGATACCGTGTACGGCCCGCGCTGGATGACGATGACCTTCCTGGCCGGCACCGCCATTCTCTGCCTGCCGCGTCAGTTCCAGGTGACGGTGGTGGAGAATGCCGACGAAGGGCACCTGCGCACGGCCTCCTGGCTGTTTCCGCTGTACCTGTTCCTGATGTGCTGCTCGATCCTGCCGATCGCCATCGCCGGGCTGACGCTGCTGCCGCCGGGGTCGAACCCGGACATGTTCGTGCTCACCCTGCCGATGGCCCAGGGCCAGGACGCGCTGGCGCTGCTCGCGTTCATCGGCGGCTTCTCTTCGGCGACCTCCATGGTGATCGTCGCCTGCATCGCCCTGTCGATCATGGTCTCCAACCACATCGTCATTCCGGTCGTGCTGCGCCTGCCGGTCCTGAGCGAGGCGATCAGCGGCGACGTGAAACGCCTGCTGCTGTTCAGCCGACGGGTCAGCATCGCGCTGCTGCTACTGCTCGGCTTCGGCTATTTCGTCGCCAGCGCCCAGTCCGACGCGCTGGCCGCCATGGGGCTGATCGCCTTTGCCGGTGCGGCGCAGATCCTGCCCGCCATGGTCGGCGGCCTGTACTGGCGCTCGGCTTCCAAGGCCGGGGCGGCGGCCGGCATGTTCGCCGGCTTCGTCATGTGGATGTACACCCTGGTCATGCCGAATTTCGAAGGCGTGTGGTTCATCACCCAGAGCCTGATGGAATACGGGCCCTGGGGGATCGGGTGGCTCCGGCCGCATGCGCTGTTCGGCATTCCGGGCGACGACCCTCTGGTGCACTCGGTGTTCTGGAGCATGACCTTCAACGTGGTCCTGTTCGTCGCCGTCTCGCTGATCCGCGAGCAGAACCCTCTGGAGCGGCTGCAGGGCACGCTGTTCGTCGACGTGTTCCGCAATCCGGCGGAGAGCGAGGGCCGCTTCATCACCCGCTCGGCGACGGTCGACGATCTCTACATCATGACCCAGCGGATTCTGGGCGCCGAGGAGGCGCAACGGGTCTTCGCCGAATTCGCCCGGCGCCAGGGAACCGGCGGAGACATGCCGCGTCCCGATGCCGAGTTCATCGCCCATCTCGAACGGCTGCTGGCCGGCGGCATCGGCGCGGCCTCGGCGCGGGTGATGATCAGTCAGGTGGTCACCGGCGAGACCATCAGCCTGGACGAGCTGATCCGCCTGGTCGACGAGACCCAGCAGGTCATCGAGTATTCCCAGCGCCTGGAGGCGAAGTCCCAGGAGTTGCAGGACACCGCCAAGGCGCTGCAGGACGCCAACGAGCGACTGCGCATGCTCGACACCCAGAAGGACGACTTCCTGAGCCAGGTGAGCCACGAGGTGCGCACGCCCATGGCCTCGATCCGCTCATTCTCGGAGATCCTGCTCGATAATCCGGATCTCGAGTCCGAGCGCGCACGCAAATATCTGAAGATCATCCAGGACGAGACCCTGCGCCTGTCGCGTCTGTTGGACGAGATTCTCGACGTCTCGCATCTGGACAGCGGTCAGTTCGCGCTGCGTCTGGAGAATGTGGACGGCGCGCGGATCCTGGAGCATGCGGTGGAGACCAGCCGCGGCATGGCGGCGAGCGCCGGCGTCGATATCGAGTACGGTCCCTGCGTCGCCGTCGCACCGATCCGCGCCGATGGCGACCGGCTGGCGCAGGTGTTCATGAACATCCTGTCCAACGCCATCAAGTACAACACCAGCGAGGCCCCGCAGGTCACGGTCAGCAGCCGCATCGACGGCGGCACCTACTATGCCTATGTCGACGATAACGGCCCCGGGATCCCGGCCGAGGACCGCGAGCGGATCTTCGCCAAGTTCGCCCGCGGCCGGGAGTTGACGCCTGGTCACCGCACGGGGGCGGGCCTCGGCCTCTCCATCAGCCGCAGCATCGCCCGCATGCTCGGGGGCGATCTGGAGCTGCTGCCGGAGCCGGGGCGCGGCACCGGGCGCGGCGGGGCGCGGTTCCGTCTGCGGCTGCCGCTGCGGGGCGAGACAGCGGCGGCGGCGGGCGAATAGGGGCGGTGGAGGTCCAGCGGGTGACTTCCGGGGGCGGAGTGCTATCTAAGTCTATCAGCGACCCCCATCCGACCGGTGCCTTGATCCCTCATGGACCTGACCGACTTCCCCGACGATGCGACCCTGCGCCTGGACATGCGCCACGCGCTGCCCGAGACCCTGCGCACCCTGGTGGCGGCGATGCCGGCGGACGGCTGGGCCGCGCATCCGGGCTTCGGGGGGCTGACCCAGTTCTGGCTCGAACGCCACGCCGCGTTCCGGGAGATCCTGACGGTGATCGTCGCCGATGCCGGGGCGTCGGTGGCGGGCGAGATGCCGGCGGACGCCTTCGTCCCCCGACTCCACCGCTCCGCCAGTACGCTGCTCGGCGAGCTGCATGGCCACCACTCCATTGAGGACGCGCATTACTTCCCACAGCTCCGCCAGCTCGAACCGTCGGTCGCCCACGGGTTCGACCTGCTGGAGGCCGACCACCGGGATCTCGACGCGCGTCTGCACGGTTTCGCCGACCAGGTGAACGGCGTGCTGCAGGCGGCGCAGTCTGGCGCGTTGCTGCCGTTGCAGGTGGAACCGTTCGCCGAGACGGCGCGGGAGTTTGAGGGTTTGCTCGACCGTCATCTGGTGGATGAGGAAGAGATCGTCATTCCAGCCTTGCTGAAGCTCTCGGCCGGCTGAGGCTACTGGCCCAACACCGGATCGCCGAGTACGCCGGCGAACTTCATCGCCATCAGCAGCACCACGCCCCACAGCGCCAGATTCACGGAAATCAGGATGCCCGCCTGCAGCAGGAAGGCGCCGACATGGCCGTGTCCCGCCCAGCGCAGCGGCTCCTCGACCGGCGGCACAGCCGGTTCCGTGGGTCGTGCGTCCTGGTCCGGCAGGGGCGGGGGGCTGGTTATCATCGCTGCACCGATCGTGTCCGCGAAAGGCTATCAGACCTCAAGAGGCACGTCGCCGCAGATCGCCGGCTTTCGCCGGGTAGGGAATATCGTCATCCAGGCGCGGTCTTGGGTGACGAACGTCTCGATCCCCATGACCGGACCCCTTGAACCGGGCGCGCGCGCGCCCAGATCGACGGCAGAGGCCTTTGCGGTAAAGCGACAGGAGAGTGTGCGATGCGGTCTTTGATCCTTCCGATGGCCCTGGCGGCGATGGTGCTGGGTGGCGCTGGGTCGGTTGCGCGGGCCGACGACAAGGCACCGCAATCGACGGCGGGCGCCTATATCAACAGCATGGCGAACACCATGAAGGGCTGGACCGACAAGGTGGGAAACTGGACGGCGCGTCAGGTCGACGCCGCCGGCACCGCGACCGCCAAGGCGACTGACAAGACCGGCGACGCCCTGGAAGACGCCTGGGTCGCGGTCCGGCGCGACTGGCAGAAGCTCCAGGAGGCGAGCGCGGACGGCTATGACGCCGCCGAGCAGAAGTTCCAGGAATCCCTCGACGCTTTGGATCGCGCTTGGGAGAACCGGGAAGAGCCGACCACGACCGAGCCGGGCAAGTCTTAAGGGACGGGCAAGGGCGGCTTTCTCTTCGACCACTCCCCGGGCCTGTTCCGGGGCCTATGCGATCCGGCGTTGCTCTGGTCGATCTCCCGCAACGTGTCTGACGAGCGACAGCTATCCCGGTGCGGCCGAGAAGATCGCCCAGGTGATTTCCGATGCCGTTGATGGGGTGATCCACAATGCCACGAGGCGTGGCCGCTTGCGCCAACCAGACCTGCAGTCGGGACTCGCATCCATGATCGTCCACTACATTGCCGGAAGAGGCCGCCGACAGCCGGCGTAAGGCTTCCTGACCTTAAAAGCCCACCAGGAACAATGTGATCGCCGGGAACAGAACCAGGATCACCACCCGCACCAGGTCGCTGATCAGGAAGGGGAGGGTGCCGCGATAGGTCTGCGCCATCGGCACGTCGCCGGCCATCGAGTTGATGACGAACAGGTTCATCCCCACCGGCGGGGTGATCAGCCCGACCTCGACCACGATCAGCACCAGGATCCCGAACCACAGCGCGAAGGCTTCCGGATCCATGGCGAAGTCGAGCTCACTGACCACCGGGAAGAAGATCGGCACGGTCAACAGGATCATCGACAGCGAATCCATGAAGCAGCCGAGGACGAGGTAGAGCAGCAGGATGGCCGCCAGCACAGTGTAGGGG
>JARGOG010000019.1:49927-66304 GCA_029212785.1 Thalassobaculaceae bacterium | reverse complement strand
ATCCCCGCGATCCGGCCGTTCCCCAGCAGGAAGAGGGCGGCCGCCAGACCGATCAGCAGGCCGCCCAGCAGGCCGTTGAGGGCATCGGTTGGATCAAAAGCCATGGGGCGATCTCCCAAACGGATTGAGCGACCCAATTATCACCGAGCGCGTCGGGAGATGTGGAAGAAATCGCCCCGGTGCGGCGAATGGCGCGGGGAAATCGCGGGTTCAGGCGCACCTTTGTCGAACCTATCTGACTCCCCGGCCTTGTGCCGGGGCCTACGCCGAACGCGCCGATATCGCAGCCAAAGTCTGAGGGGCCTAAACGCCCGCACCCGTGGGCCCCGGCACAAGGCCGGGGAGAGGCTTGTGGGCGTGGATCGAATGGCAGAGAGATGTCCCACCCTCTCCGTCATCCTGACGCCAGTCAGGATCAAGCCCCGAAAGCTAGGGCTGTGAGGAGCAGCAGCGCCAGAACTACCGTCGCAATCGCCCACTTACCGCGAGCACTCGCCCGAAAGGTCGTCCACCCGATCACGAGATCGAGTTCATCAGGATGCCTGTGCCTGTCTGGAAGCTCGGTCATCGCAAGCGGACTCCTTAGCAAAGAGAACAACTTGCGAACGCATTCTTATAGGTCCCAAAAATAAGATACTTGTCGAGAACTTGTTTTTGGAAGGGCGGTAGCTTTAGGCAATTCAATCGAGTCAAAGGGAAGATTCAGACGATTCACAAACGCGTGATCTATTTCTCTCACTGAAAATGCCAGAGCGTTACACCCCCACCTTCTCCCCCATGCCTGCACGGATCTGGGAGCGGAAGGCGTCGATCGGGACCGGCATGCCCTTGCGTTCGGCGTGCCAGAAGGTCCAGCCGTTGCAGGCCGGCGCGCCCTGAACCGCGGCGCCGACGGAATGGATCGACCCGCGATGCTCGGCGCTGATCAGGTGGCCGTCGGCGCGGACCTTGGCGGTCCAGCGGCGGCGGGCGTCGAACAGCACCTCGCCCGGGCGGATCATCCCCTCCTCGATCAGTCGGCCGAAGGGTACGCGCGGCAACTCGCGCTTATTGGCCAGCGCCAGGGCCAGCGGATCCTCCGCCGCCTCGGTCTCGGCGATGCGGCGCTTGGCGACGGCGATGTATTTCGCCTCGCGCTCCACACCGATCCAGCGTCGTCCCAGACGCTTGGCGACAGCACCCGTCGTGCCGGTGCCGAAGAACGGATCGAGCACGATGTCGTCCGGCCGGGTCGAGGCCAGCAATACGCGGGCCAGCAGGCTCTCCGGCTTCTGGGTCGGATGCGCCTTGTCGCCGTTCTCGTCCTTCAGACGCTCCGATCCGGAGCAGATCGGCAGGAACCAGTCCGAGCGCATCTGCTGGTCGTCGTTGAGTGCCTTCATGGCGTCGTAGTTGAAGGTGTATTTGCGGGCGTTCTCGCTGCGCGCCGCCCAGATCATGGTCTCGTGGGCGTTGGTGAAGCGCTTGCCGCGGAAATTCGGCATCGGGTTGGCCTTACGCCAGACCACGTCGTTCAGGATCCAGTAGCCGAGATCCTGAAGCGTGGCGCCCACCCGGAAGATGTTGTGGTAGCTGCCGATCACCCAGAGCGTGCCGGTATCCTTCAGCACGCGCTGGCATTCCGCCAGCCAGGCGCGGGTGAAGGCGTCATAGGCCTCGAAGCCGACGAACCGGTCCCAGTCGTCGTCCACCCCGGCGACCCGCGTATTGTTGGGCCGATAGAGCTCGCCGCCGAGCTGCAGATTATAAGGCGGATCGGCGAAGACCAGGTCGACGCTTGCATCCGGCAATGTGCGCAGCATGTCCACGCAGTCGCCGGTGAGGATTTGCCCCACCGGCAGCTTGGTCTGTCCCACTTTTTCGTCCCCGTCCGTGCCAAGAAGGAGGCATACAGACTTTCACGGGTCGAGGAATCCGTCAACTCTCACGGACGAATCACTAAATAGACTCAATGGGTTATATGACATACCCAAGATGTAGTGGGAGAGTCTCGGGATAGGTATCTGATTTGGGGTTCCCGGCCGACATTCACCTTCGCGCCGTCAGTGCGGGTTTGCCCCGATACGCCGCCCCGAACTGGAGGTCCCGGCACAGGGTTGGTAGGAGACCAAGCGCCGGATATCCGCGAGGCCCGCTTCCACGCCGATCAGCCGGACTTCCGGTCCGCCGCCTCCAGCGCCGCGCGGACCGGGGCGAAGCTACGGCGGTGATGGGGGGTGACGCCAAGAGCGGCGAGGGCGGCCTTGTGTTCGGCCGTGCCGTAGCCGGCATTGCGCTCCCAGCCATAGCCCGGATGGATTTGGGCCAGGGCCGCCATTTCGGCGTCGCGGGCCTGTTTGGCGGCGATGGCGGCGAGCGCGATGGAGAGCGATCGGGCATCACCCTTCACGATCGCTTTCGCGTCCCAGTGCCATTTCGGCAAGCGGTTGCCGTCGACCAGCACCCGGTCCGGACACTTGCCCAGGTCCGATACCAGGACGTCGACCGCCCGCGCCATGGCGGACAGCGACGCCGCCAGGATGTTCGTGGCATCGATCTCCACCACCTCGGCCCGACCGAGGGCGATCACCGCATAGGGTTGCGCCGCCGCCAGCGCCAAAGCCCGACGCTCCGCGGTCAGGGTCTTGCTGTCGGCGATCAGGGCTGCGACCTCCGCCGGCAGCCGGACGAGGTCGATCCAGGCCGCGCCGGTCACCACCGGCCCCGCCAGCGGACCGCGTCCGACCTCATCCACGCCGAACACCACGGCCCCCCGGTCGGCACCGGCCTCGCGCTCGAAATCGGCCGTGGGCGACCGTTTCAAGGGCTTCACGGGGGCAACACCAGATCTCGGGGTTGGGGGCATTCCGAACCGTACCGGATATCAATATCTTGCGGCGACAACTTACATCGCGGTTTCAGTCTACACTACAGGCGCTACCGGTATTTGAAAATAAATTCATATAGTTATGGGATATTTCTCGATCCGGGTTTTACCGGCACTTCCCAGCCTACCCATCGAATAGCGACATCTGGCGGCTGGCCGACCCCGGCACGGCGAACCGGGTCGTGTCCAGTCCGACCGACCGACGCACCATCCCGACCTGCTGGCACGCCCGGCGGAACCGCTGGGAGATCATATGGGCATACGGCCCTTCCCCCGACATCCGCTTTCCCCAGTCCGAGCGGTACAGCGCGCCACCCCGGCTCTGGCGCACCAGCGACAGCACCCGGTCGGCCCGGTCGGGGAAATGGGCGCGCAGCCATTCTTCCACCAGATCCTTGATCTCCAGCGGCAAGCGCAGCAGAACCCATGCCGCGTGGCGCGCCCCCGCCGCATGTGCCCGCTCCAGGATCGCCTCGATCTCGCTGTCGTTCACCGCCGGGATGATCGGCGCCACCAGCACGCCGCTCGGCACGCCGGCCGCGGCGCAGGCGCTGATCGCTGCCAGCCGCTTCTCCGGTGTCGGTGCCCGCGGCTCCATCAGTCGGGCGAGATCGCGGTCGAGAGTCGTGACCGACAGGCAGAGCGAGGCGAGCCCCTTGGCCGCCATCGGTCCCAGGATGTCCAGGTCGCGGACGACCAGATCGGATTTGGTCACGATGGTCACCGGGTGCTCGTGCTCCGCCAGGACCTCCAGAATCCCGCGGGTGATCCGCCGTTCCCGCTCCACCGGCTGGTAGGGGTCGGTATTGGTGCCGAGCGCGATCGGTTGGCAGGTATAGCCCTTGGCGGCGAGTTCCTTGCGCAGCAGGGCCGGCGCGTCCGGCTTGGCCAGCAGCCGGCTCTCGAAATCGAGGCCCGGAGAGAGGCCGAGATAGGCATGGGTCGGCCGGGCGAAACAGTAGACACAGCCATGCTCGCACCCCCGATAGGGATTGATCGAGCGGTCGAACGGCACGTCGGGCGACTGGTTGCGGGCGATCACCGTGCGGCTGGAATCGATCGCCACGGTCGTACGCAGGCGCGGTTCCTCATCCTCTAGGCCCCGCTGCCAGCCGTCATCGACCCGCTCCTGGACGAAACGCTCATACCGCCCGACCGTGTTGGTCACGGCGCCGCGACCTTTGACCGGAGAGGCCGGGATCACGTCGCTCGGACTGTCGATCAACTTGACCGGCCCTTCCGTCTCCGCGGCCTGGCCGAAATCGTCCGAGAATCCGTCATCGGACGGGTCCTGGGCGAACTCGTCGGCGAAGATCTTGAGCGGATCGACCGCGGTTGAACGGTGGCGGGACATGCCGGAGAGCGTAGTTCTCGATTGAGAACAAATCAAGAACTTCCAGTCTCAATTCCGATCCAGCCAGGCCTCCAGCCGGTCGCGCAGCGCCACCAGCCGCCGCCGTTCCGCCCGCGCCTCCTCCCGGCTCAGGCCGGACGCTTCGCCGATCCGCAACGGGATGTCGGATGCCCTGTCGCCCAGCGCCCGGCCGGTCTCGGTCAGCGCGACCCGGACCCGCCGTTCATCTCCCGGATCCCGCCGCCGGACGATCAGCCCGCGACCCTCCAGCCGTTTCAGCAGGGGCGTGAGCGTTCCCGAATCCAGCCGCAGACGCGCGCCGAGCGCGTTGACGGTCACGTCGTCCGCCTCCCACAGGCACAACATGGCCAGATATTGCGGGTAGGTGAGATCGAGCGCTTCCAGGACCGGCCGATAGACCTTGGTGAGCGCCAGACCGGCCGAATACAGCGCGAAGCAGAGCTGGTCGTCGAGCTTTGGCGGCGCTGCGGTCGGCGGCGAAAGCGGATCGGGCATGGGCACTCCGTTAGGGCACTGCGTCGGGCAAGCGGGTATCAGTATCACATCATCAATTCAATTGATCACAATTAAAACGCAGGTCTGCCATTCCAGATCATGAATTGTCTGCAATTCAATTTTGTCCAATCTAATTGGCGGCCGACCATGATGCCGGTTCGGCCGACCGATATCCGACAACCTCAGGAGATCACCATGAACATCCTCTACAGAACCGCCGCCAGCGCCACCGGTGGGCGTGTCGGCCAGGCCCGCTCCGCCGATGGCGTGCTAGACGTTACCTTGACGAGCCCGAAGGAACTGGGCGGCGACGGCGCCAAAGGCACCAATCCCGAGCAGCTCTTCGCCGCCGGCTACTCCGCCTGCTTCCTCGGCGCGCTGAAATTCGTCGCCGGCAAGGAGAAGGTGAAGATCCCGGCCGATGCCACGGTCACCGCCAGCGTCGGCATCGGACCGCGCGACGACGGCACCGGCTTCGGCATCGCGGTGGCGCTTACCGTGGCGCTTCCCGGAATCGACGCGCAGACCGCCAAGGCACTGGTCGACAAGGCCCATATCGTGTGCCCGTACTCCCACGCCACCCGCGGCAATATCGAGGTCACGCTCGGCCTCGCCTGACCGACCGCCGCGTCTCAACTCGGGTCGGACCGGTCCTCGTCCGGTTCGACCCGCCCGGCGCCGGCCGCCGGGTCTTCGATCCTGTGGCCCTCGTGACGGCGCGCGGCCTCGTCGCGCTGGAGAGTGTCGAGACGGCGCTCCGCCTTGGTGCGGCCGTGACGCGCCCGGTTCTCCGCCGCCGTTTCCGACTCCGACGCACGCTCCCGACGCTTCCGCTCGGTGCGCAGGTTGACGATCTTGACGCTCACGGGATCAGTTCCTCCGCGCTGAAGGCCCGGCGGCCGATCCATCCGGCCCGAGCCTCCTCCATCATCGTCGGATCAACGAACCGCGCAAGCCTGCGGGCGAGCCCCGAGGTCGCCGCATCCGCCGAGGCCAGGGCGGCGGAGAGGTCGTTCCGCACGGCCCAGGCGCAGGCCCAGCTCGTGGTCCGCAGCCAGATCAGCCGGCGATAGGCCAGGACCCATGGGCGCACGGCCTCCGCCAGCGCCGCCGGCGCCTCGGCCCGCCAGGCCGCGTGAAAGGCCACGACATCCGCCCGGCCCGCTGCGCCGCTCACCAAAGGGTCCCAGGAGAGGGAGGTCGGCAGCGAAGCATGGGCCAGGTCGACGCCGGCGCTGTCATAGACCGGCCGCTCCACATCCAGCAGAACCGCCTCGCCATCGGCCCGGATGCGGAAATTGCCGGGATGTGTGTCCGCCGCCGCCAGGGACGGCGCCGGCCGGTCCGGTGCGCCGGCGACCAGCTCTCTGGCCCAGGCGATCTCCTCGGTCAGGATCCGCCGCGCAGTCGACTCCAAACGGTCATGCACCGGCCCGAGCTGGGTCTCCGCGACCGTCAGCAGATAGGCAAGCGGGTCCGGTGGATCAATGAAGGGCGTGCGGCGCTCCGGCAGGGGCAGGCGATGGATTGCCGCCAGCGCCCGTCCGATCGCCGGCAGGTCGTCCGGCAATCGCGGCGCCCTGCCGTCGATGTCATCGACGACCAGCGCCCCCCAGGGCAGGGCACGGGACACCCGCAGCACCCGGTGCAGTCGCGGCACCGCGGCACTGGGTGCCATGCGCCGGAACGCCTCGGCGGCATAGATCAGGTTCCGGCGCGGCGCGAGGCCGAGATGGCTCATCCGCGGGACCCGCAGCATGCGTCCACCGGCCAGCCGCCAGTGCCGATGCACCCGGCCCTCGACGGGATCGGCGGCAATCGCATCCGGCGCAACATCCAGAGCGCGGGCCAGGGTATCCCGGGTAGGGTCTGTGAGGTCTGAATCGGTTACCATCAGGCGGATTTACCGCATTTTCCGCACCGGCGGAATCGGCTCCGACGGCAAAACCTCGACCAAGAGCGGCTCGGCCCATGCATCTCCCCCGACCCCGCGCCCTGCGAACCGACGCCGCCGCAGAGACCGGTCCGCCGGGCTCCCGTCAGATGGCGCTGTCCGTCGTGGTCGCGGCCAATGGCGATGCGGCCCAGCTCCAGCGCTGTCTCGGGTCGCTGGCCGGCGCGGGGCGGCGCGGCCTGCACCTGGAGCTCATCGTGGTCGACCGCGAGGGCGCGCCAGATATTGCCGCCGTCGCGGAAACCCACGGCGCCAGGCTGATCGTCGCGGCGGTATCCCGCGGCGCCCGCTTCGCCGCCGGCGCCAAGGCCGCCACATCGGAATGGCTGATGCTGCTCCGGGCCGAGACCGCGCTTGAGCGCGGCTGGGATGCGACCCTGATCGTCTACGCCGCCGATGCGCGCAACCGGGAACGCGGCGGGTTCTTCCCGCTCCAGGTCGAGGGTAGCGCGGCGGCCACCCGACGGATGCGGTTCCGAAACCGTTGGGGGGGCTTGCCGTCGGGCGCTCAGGGGCTGGTGATCCGTCGTCGGTTCCTGGTGCATCTCGGCGGCGTGGCGGATCTGGAGCGCGGCGAGGATCTGGCCCTGGCCCGCATCCTCGGCGCCAAGCGTATGGCGGTGTTCGACATTGCCGCCCAGGTGCGCGCCGAAGACTGGTCGACTGGAATCGGCGGCGCCCTCGCAGGCGTGCTGCGGATCGTGCTGTTCCGCCTGCATGTCCCGATCCGCTGGCTTCAGGTTCTGGGAGATTAGGGCATCGCCCGGCCGATCAGGGTTTGGCCTTCTCGCGCGCCAGTTCGTGCTCGCGCAGGCGGGGCATGATCTCGACGAAATTGCAGGGGCGGAAGCGGAAGTCGAGCTGATAGGCGAAGATCTCGTCCCAGGCGTCTCGGCAGGCCCCGGTCGATCCGGGCACGGCGAACAGGTAGGTGCCGCGGGCCACACCGGCGGTCGCCCGGCTCTGCATCGCCGAGGTGCCGATTTTCTGGAAGCTGATCCAGCGGAACGCCTCGCCGAAGCCCTCGATCCGCTTCTCGTAGACCTGCTCGAACGCCTCCGGGGTGACGTCACGGCCGGTGACGCCGGTGCCGCCGGTGGAGATCACCACATCGATGCCGTCATCAGCGATCCAGCTCCGCAGGTGATGAACGATCGCGGCGACATCGTCCGCCACGATCGCCCGGTCGGCGAGCCGGTGCCCGGCATCGGTCAGACGCCCGACAAGGGTGTCGCCGGAGCGGTCCGTCTCGAAGGTCCGCGTGTCGGAGACCGTCAGGATGGCGATGTTGACGGGAATGAACGGCCGGCTCTCATCGAGCCGGGCCGCCGGGGCACTGTTGCCTGGTGTGCCGTTACTGCTGCCGGAAGCGGGCATTGCGGATCTTGAACCCTGTCGCGTCATCGATACCGCGGTATATCGCCCAGTCGCCCGCGGCCACGCGGTCGAGGGACGGTGCGGTCTGCCCGAGACGATGTCGGTAGATCCAGACGTTTGACAAGACCCGTTCGATGAACTCCCGCGTCTCGCGCGACGGGATCGACTCGATGAACAGCAGCGGATCGTTCTTAAAGTCCACGGTCCGCCGCCATTTGCCGAGATTGCCCGGGCCGGCGTTATACGCCACGAGCAGGCGGAACATATCGCCGTCGACCCGGTCGAGCTCCAGCAGATGGCTGACGTAACGCTGGCCGAGCTGCAGGTTCAGGGCCGGGTCGTACAGCTCGTGCCGATCGTCCAGATCGTCGTCGGAATCCATGAAGTTCGCGGTCCGCGGCATGAGCTGCATCAGCCCGCGCGCGCCCCGGCCCGAACGGGCCCGCGGGTCGAAACCGGATTCCTGTCGGATGATGCCGTAGATCACGGCCCGATCGATCGAGAATCCGTCGGCCGGCGCCCAGCTCGGCACCGGATACAAGGCGGCATGATAGATCCGCCCGGTCGACACCCGGATGATACCCGCCAGCCGGATCGCCAGCCCCGGCATGTTGTGACGGGTGGCGATGGTCATCAGCGGCTCGCGCAGGGAGCGATCGAGGCGCGGGAACAGCTTGCGCCACTCGCGCTCGGCCCGGCTGCTCTCACCGACCTGCATCAGCGCGATGGCCCGGCGGGCGCCGTCATGGGACAGCAACTGCAGCGCCTTGCGCTCGCTGATCTCCGGCAGCGACCAGTCGAACGGCACCTCGACACCGAGGGCGCGGCGGCCAAGCAGGCCATAGAAGGTCAGCGGATACTGGGCCGCGCGGGCGAGCCAGCGAGTCGAATCGGCGGGCTTGCGGAGCGTGAGCGCGGCCCGGGCCGCCCAGTAGGCACCGGCGGCGCGCTGAGTCCTCGGCGCGTTTTCCGCCATGGCCAGCGCGGAAAAATACGTCTCCGCCTCCTCGACCTTGCCGATCCGCCAGGCCGCAAGGCCGGCGGTCCAATAGACCGACGGGATTTCGGGGCCGGCCTCTTCGGCACTCCGCGCCGCCAGGCGCAGGGCCTCGGCATCCTTGCCGAACACGAACAGACCCTGGGCGATGCGGCCGCGCTGCTCGGCGAACTCGACCGGATCGAGCATCTCACGCACGGCCTTGGTATCGAGCTTGCGCAGCGCGCCTGTCGGCCAACCCTTGCGGATCATCCGCCGAATCTCACGGGTCAGGCGCTTCACCGCCGCCTGCTCGGCGCCGGTGCGGCTGCGCGGAGATACGTAGAAGTGAACGTCACGCACGGCATCGGCGCCATTTCCGCCCAGATAGCCGCGCTCCGGCGAGCGCGGCGCCTTGGCGGAACCCGGCTTGCGGCGCACAGCCAGATTATGGATCCGGCTGGCGTCGGGAAGGTCGGCGTAGTCGGCCATCCAGTCTCTGAGCTCGGCCCAGCTCGACCGGTAGGCCGTCGGATGCAGATAGCGCTGCGCCTTGACGTGGCCGAGCAGAATCTTGTTCTGCACCCTGGCGATCAGCTTATCGGCCGTCTTCCAGTGACCGGCGTCCTGTTCGGCGAAAATCTTGCGATAGAGCTCGACATCGCCCTGGGTCAGGACCCGCGGTAGCGGCTGGGCCGCTTCGAGCCGGGATCCGTCCAGCGCCGCCGGTGGCAACAAGGCGGTTTCCTGCGCCTGGGAGCCGAATGCGAGGCCGCACGACATTGCGAGACCGGCCAAAGCGGCAACCAGGCGACGTATACCGACCCGATGAAACATCGGCACATTGTGGCTGGATTGTGGCGGGAGCATGCAGACCAGTTAGACGGATTCGGTGCACAACTCAAGGAGAGTCGCCGCCTCGAATCCTCCAATTCTGTGGATAACTGGTCCTGGGACCCCCGACATGGGTCAGTTTGGTGGAAGATGATAATTTTTTGTATATATTGGTAATTTAATTACCTTTATGGGCTGTAATTATTCGCAACAATTACCCGTTTTTCACAACCTCATCCAATCGGCGACGCAAGGAGAGCAAGTCCTTCCAGGCGCTGGATTTTTGTCCTGGGGACCTGAGCAGGTACGCGGGGTGATAGGTCGCGAGGGCCGGAATCGCCCCGCCGGCATTCGGCTGCGGCCAGTCCATCCAGGTGCCCCGCAGACGGGTGATGCCCTCCTTGCGACCCATCAGCGACTTGGCCGACGTGCCGCCGGCGAACATCAGCACCTTCGGGGCCGCAAGTTCGATATGGCGCTCGACGAAAGGAATGCAGGTGGCGATTTCCTGCGGCGTCGGCTGGCGGTTTCCCGGCGGGCGCCACGGCAGAATGTTGGTGATGTAGACGGACTCCGTCCGGGACAGGCCGATGCTGGCCAGCATGCGGTCGAGCAGCTGGCCACTGACCCCCACGAACGGCTTGCCCTGCCGGTCCTCGTCCGCGCCCGGCGCCTCGCCGATCACCATCACGTCGGCCCCGGCGACGCCGTCGGCGAACACGGTGTTCGTTGCCGTGATCTTCAGCCCGCATCCCTCGAACCCGTCGATCACCGCTTTGAGCGCCTCCAGCGACGGTGCGGCGCGGGCGGCTTCCCGGGCGGCCTCGGCCGGACGGTCAAGCCCGGCCTGGGACGCGCGCGGAACAGCAGCCGGTGCCGAAGCAGACGCGGGCGGCGGAGAGACCGGCGCCGGCGCGGAACCCCGGGCCGAAAGCTGACCGGCTCCTTGGTCGGACATCCGGCCAGGCGGTGGAAGCGGCGGGCGCAGGCGATCGACCGGGTCCGCCAGTATTGCCTCGTCGACGCCAGCATCCACATACCAGGACAGCAAGGCGCGCGCCGCCGTTCGGATGTCGGCCGCCGTCATTGTCTTTCCCGGTCGAGTATCGGGGTCTGTGGCCTTGGCATGCCCGGGCCCCCTGGTCTCGTGCACATGGGTGATATATGACAGGTCGAAGCGCCGGCGACCACAGCACGGCGTTGTATATAGATAGAATCTGCCATTGCTTCGAAGCGGGAGTACGGGATGGAACGGGAGTCGATGGAATGCGATGTCGTCATTGTCGGTGGCGGGCCGTCCGGCCTGTCCGCGGCGATCCGGCTGAAGCAGCTCTGTCTTGAGAACGATGTCGATCTCTCGGTCGTCGTTCTGGAGAAGGGGGCCGAGGTCGGCGCCCACATCCTGTCCGGCGCGGTGATCGAGACCCGTGCCCTCGACGAGCTGATCCCGGACTGGAAGGACAAGGGCGCACCGCTGAACACGCCGGCGAGCGAGGACCAGTTCCTGTTCCTGACCAAGGGATCTGCGATCCGACTGCCGACCCCGCCGACCATGAACAACCACGGCAACTACATCGTCAGCCTGGGTAATGTCGCCCGCTGGCTCGGTGAGCAGGCCGAGGCGCTGGGGATCGAAATCTATCCGGGCTTCGCCGCCTCCGAGGTGCTGTATCACGAGGACGGCAGCGTGAAAGGTGTCGCCACCGGCGACATGGGCATCGGCAAGGACGGGGAGAAGACCGCAAATTACCAGCCGGGCATGGAGCTGCATGCCAAAGTCACGCTGTTTGCCGAAGGTTGCCGCGGCTCGCTGACCAAGGGGCTGTTCGACCGGTTCGACCTGCGCAAGGACTGCGATCCCCAAACCTACGGGATCGGCATCAAGGAACTGTGGGAGATCGAGCCGGAGAAGCACACGCCGGGCAAGATCGTTCACACCACCGGCTGGCCGCTCAGCGGCGACACCTATGGCGGCTCCTTCCTCTATCATCTGGAGGACAACCAGGTGGCCGTCGGCTTCGTCATCGGGCTCGACTACAAGAATCCGCATCTCTCCCCGTTCGAGGAGTTCCAGCGGTTCAAGCAGCACCCATCGATTCGCCCGACCTTCGAAGGTGGGCGACGCATTGCCTATGGTGCGCGTGCCATCAACGAGGGCGGCTGGCAGTCGATCCCGAAACTCACCTTCCCGGGCGGCGCCCTCATTGGTTGTGCGGCGGGTTTCCTGAACGTGCCGAAGATCAAGGGCAGCCACAACGCCATGAAGTCCGGGATGACCGCGGCCGAGGCGATCTTCGAGGCGCTGAAGGATGGCGACGCGCCGCAGGGCGTGGAGCCGACCGCCTATCCGGAGATGCTGAAGAAGACCTGGGTGTACGAAGAGCTCTACAAGGTCCGCAACATCCGCCCGTCATTCCGCGCCGGCCTGCTGGCGGGCCTCGCCTATTCGGCGCTCGACACCTATCTCTTCCGGGGCAAGGCGCCCTGGACCCTGCATCACCATCCGGATCACGAGAGCCTGACGCCGGCGGCCCAGGCCGCGCCGATCAGCTATCCGAAGCCGGACGGCAAGATCAGCTTCGACCGGCTCTCCTCGGTGTTCCTCTCCAACACCAATCATGAAGAGAACCAGCCGGCGCATCTGACCCTGAAAGATGCCTCGATCCCGATCGACTATAATCTGCGGCTCTACGACGCTCCGGAACAACGCTATTGTCCGGCAGGCGTTTATGAGATCGTACGCGACGATGATGGTGGGAATGCGCGCCTGCAGATCAACGCTCAGAATTGCGTGCACTGCAAGACGTGCGACATCAAGGATCCCACACAGAATATCCACTGGGTCGTACCGGAAGGAGGGGGAGGTCCGGTCTACCCGAACATGTGAGGCTGAGCCTTTGCTCCGAACTGCCCCGCGACACTCCGCCACGCGCGCCGCTACCGCCGCCGGTTCTCGGCCTGGCACTCCCGGCGGCCTTCGCATGTTTGCCCCGGCGCTCTGCGTAGCACTGGGCCTGTCGGCATGCGCGACCGCCGGCCCCAATGCTGGCGACGCGGCCTCCGTGCGGATCGTGCCCGAAGCGATGTCGATTTCAGGCGCCTATCTCGCCGGACGGCACGCCGATCACATGCGCGATGTCGGCCCCGCCAGCCTCCTCATGGACCGGGTAGTTGCCGGCGGCGATACCGGCATCGCCCTGAAGCGACGGGCCTTCCTGCTGCGCCTTGAGGCCGGCCGCTACGACGACGCCGCGCGCCTGGCGCCGGAGATCGTCGACACCCTCGATTCCAACGCGCCGATCGCCAATATCTTCCTGGCGGTGCAGGCGGCCCGGGCCGGTGATTTCAACCGCGCGGCGGACATGATCGGCCAGTTGCCGGACAACCGACTGAACCGGATCCTCAGCCCGCTGCTCGAAGGTTGGATCGCACTCGGCCAGGGCAACCGCGAAGAGGCCGAGCAGGCGATCGACGGCGTGCTTGAACTCGACGGGTTCGCCGTGCTCCACGCCCTGCACAGCGCCCTGATCGCGGATGCCGCCGGCGAGACCGGTTTGGCCGCCGAGCGGTATGACGCGGCGGTGTCGGCCATGGTCGATCCGCCGCTGCGCGTGCGCCTGATGGCCGCGGAGTTCAAGGCGCGGTTCGACAGCGTCGAGGCCGCGATGGCGGCGGCGGTCGTCACCGATGCCAGCGCCGCCGATCCGGTCGATGTGGAAGCCTATCTGCAACGCGTCGCCGAAACCCGCAAGGGCACCCATCCCAGCGCCGCCGACGGCTTGGCCCAGGCGTTCTTCGATCTCGGCAGCGCCCTGCAGCGCGACCGTCGCTCCGAACTCGGCATGCTGTTCTCCCGGCTGGCCCTGTGGCTCGATCCGGATTTCGATCTGGCCACGCTGCTGGTTGCCGAGATTTTGGACGACCGCGCGCAACACGCGGAGGCGCTGGCGCTCTACGATAAGGTGCCGACCACGTCGGCCTACCGCCTGATGGCAGTGCTGCGAGCGATCAGCAGTCTGCAGGATCTGGGCCGGACGGACGAGGCCGTCGCCCGGCTGAACAATCTTGCCGACCATAGGCCCTATCTGATCGATCCCCTGGTTCGCCTCGGCGATCTGCACCGCGCGACGGAGAACTGGAGCGGCGCCGTTTCGGCCTATGACCGGGCGGTCGCCCGCCTGCCGAAGGGCGAGTCCGGGTCCTGGTCGCTGTACTACTCGCGGGGCATTGCTCTCGAGCGCAATGCGCAATGGCAGCAGGCCGAGGAGAATTTCCTGAAGGCGTTGGAGATTCGTCCCGAACAGCCCTACGTGCTGAACTATCTTGGCTATACCTGGATCGATCAGGGCCGCAATCTGCCCCGGGCGACGAAGATGATCGAACAGGCGGTGGCCCTGCGGCCGAATGACGGCTACATCGTCGACAGCCTCGGCTGGGCGATGTACCGCCAGGACCGGTTCGCGGAGGCGGTCGAGCATCTCGAGCGCGCGGTCGAACTGCTGCCGACCGACCCGACGATCAACGACCACCTGGGCGATGCGTATTGGCGCGTCGGGCGACATCACGAGGCGCGGTTCCAGTGGCGTCGAGCCTTAAGCTTCGACCCGGCCGGGGATCTGGCCGCCACGATCGAGCACAAGCTGCAGGCAGGGCTGCCGGCGGTGCAGTCGCAGACCGTAAAGACCGCCGGTTCCAATGCGGATACCGAAGGCTGATCCGGCGGACGCGGCGCAGGACCCGTTCCCGCAACGCCGCTTCGCACCGGCCAAGGTCAACCTGGCGCTCCACGTCGTCGGTCGCCGCGACGATGGCTATCACCTCCTCGACATGCTCGTCGCCTTCGCCGATATCGGCGACCATGTGTCCTGGAAGCCCGGTGGCGATGCGTGCCGGCTGCGGATCGAAGACCGGCTGATCCGACCCGAACCGATCCCCGACAGCACCGACAATCTCGCCTGGCGGGCCCTGGCCCTGGCCGGGCAGCTCGGGACGACGCCGCTCGCCGGGACTTTGACGGTGGTCAAGAACCTCCCGTCGGGCGCCGGAATCGGCGGCGGATCGAGTGACGCGGCGGCGACACTACGTGCCGTGCTTGGCGACACGGCGCCGGATGAAGAGATCCTGCGGGCAGCGGCCCTGGCCCTCGGCGCCGATCTGCCGGTCTGTCTCGCCGCGCGTCCGTCGCGGGTCGAGGGGGTGGGCGAGCGGATCTCCTCCCTATCCCTCGCCGGACCGCTGCCGGTGGTTCTGGTATGGCCCGGTTCCGGGTTGTCGACCCCGGAGGTCTTCAAGGCCCGACGGCACGGTGACGGCGCCGCCATCCCCGGTCCCGTAATCGACGCCCTGGAATGCGATCCGCTGACCGCGATCTCAGCGCTGCGTAACGACCTGGAAGATCCGGCCCGCCGGCTTCTGCCCGCGGTCGGCGCGGCGCTCGCGTCGCTGCAGGCATGCGACGGGTGCCGGGTCGCGCGCATGTCGGGGAGTGGATCGACGGTCGTCGGCTATTTCGGCGACCGTCCGTCCGCGGACCGGGCCGCCGTCCGGCTCGGCGCATCCCAGCCATCCTGGTGGGTCCGCGCCGCAAATCTGCTGGCCTGATCGACGGCTCTCAGTTCAGCCGCTGACGCAGACTGCGCGACGGCAGGCCGGTCGCCGGCAGGCCGTTGTCGTTTTGGAACTTGCCGATCGCCGCCCGGGTTACCGGACCGGCGATGCCGTCGATCGGACCCACATAATAGCCGAGGGCGGCCAGACCTTCCTGGATCGCCGCGATATCGGGAGCGCCCGTGGGCGGGTCGAGCACCAGACCGGCCGGACCGCCGAGGGGTGCCGGCGGCGTGCCGCCGGACGACTTCTCCCGCAGCCATGCCTGGGCCTCCTCCGCACCGGCCTTGGCGGCCGTGTACATCATCCGCTCGCGCTCCAGCTCACCCGGCTCGAAGGTCGCCATCGCATAGAGGGCTGCCGAGACTCCACGGTCGGCGGCCCGCTGAAACCATCGTTTCGATTCCGCATCGGACTGCGGAATCCCCTTCCCGAGCGCATAGAGACGTCCGAGATTGTACTGGGCCAGCGGATGCCCCTGCTCGGCCGCGCTGTGGTACCAGAGCAGCGCCCGTGTCTCGTCCTCCGGGACGCCGAGACCCATCTCGTACATGACGCCAAGGTTGAACTGCGCCACATCCAGACCGTTGATCGCGGCCTCGCGGAACCAGGTCGCGGCTTCCTCCGGACGCGGCACGGCCGCCCGCATCATGCCGGCGGCGACCTCGAACTGTGCCGCCGGATTCCCGGCTTCCGCCCGGCTCAGCGGCGGCGCGCCCTGTCGGCTGGGAGCGGCTGCGGAAGAGGTCTGCGCCGGCGGCCGCGTGAGGTGGGGCGCCGGCGGCGGGGCGACCGGGCGCGGATCCACGTCGATGGCCTTCTCCGGCAACGGCGGCGCGACCTTTGTGTCGGTCGACGCGGCGCCCGCAGGGGCGGATGCCACGCGGGTTTGC
>JARGOG010000019.1:5518-49827 GCA_029212785.1 Thalassobaculaceae bacterium | reverse complement strand
TGGGTCGGGTCGGCCGACGCCAGCGTCCCCGACGGGGCTGTCGTCCCGGGATCGCCATGCGGAGACTCGGTGTCTTCCCGCGCGTGTTCCGTCGTTGCCACCAGGTGCACGACCCAATCGGTCGTTTCAACCAATGCGATATGAACGGCATTCTCCGCCTGGGTCAGGCGATCACCGATGGCGCCGAGGCTGACGACGCCTTCGCGGTGAATTGTCCAGGCCGCCCCGGCGACCAGGGCCAGCACGACCGACGCCGCAATCGCGAGCCGGCCGGCGCCGGCGAGGCGGCGAGGCGGCAAGGCCGTGGGGATCGGCTCGCCGGAAAGTCCCAGCGACCGGGTGTCAATCGGATCTGCCGGAAAATCGGCCGTGGGCGGGATCGCCTCCGGCCGTTCGCGCAATGTCGTCGGATCGTCATCAATTTCGGGACGTCGCGCCCCGTCGAGACGCTGGGCCGGTGCCGGAGGGATCTCGTCCGGTTCGGCATCGGCGATTTCAGCCTCATCTGCCGCCTGGACAGGTTCCATACCGGGCCCTACCGGTTCCGGATATCCCGGTTCCTCGGGCGTTGTGCCGATATCCGCCGCCGCCCTGCTCAGTGCCGCTCGATCGATGTCGATCTCGGGCTTCCAGGCCTCCGGAGGTCCGTTCGGCGCGGTCGGCTGTGGATCCTCTGATTGGGATACCGGACCGAAATCTTCTTTTTTATCTGCAAGTTCTGGTTCGGGAGATGCAATAGGACGGAAAGTGATCGGTGTCGGCGTCGGTCGGTCACCCCGGGGTTCCGACGCCGGAGTCGGCGGGTCACTGGACCAGATGTCGTCCTCTGGTTCGCGATCCGAAGACTGTTGGGTCGGCGCCTGAGCGATTGGACGGAACGGGATCGGCGTACGGACCGGCGGTTCCGGCTGCCGGGGCTCGACGTCAATGCCCTGCCGACCCGGCGGCGGTAACTGTTCGGCGCCCCGTTCCAGGGCGACGACCCGCTCCGCGACATCCTTCAGGGCATAGCCGATCGGCCGCAGGCGGGCTTCGAACAGCCTTTCGCCGTCGGAGATGCGGCTGAAGATCGCTTCGACGGTGTCCGCGCTGATTCCATCGACCCGGCGGCGCGGGGCGGCGCCCGGACCGCCACCACGATCGCCAGGATCGAGGGGAACCGGCACGCCTCGATTGGCGGAATCGGACTTGATCGCGTGATCGATCCATTCGCCGATCGTCATCCCGGAAGACGCAGCGGCCCGGCGCGCGATGTCGCGCGTCGCCTGGTCGATTCCCTTTACGCTCCACGCCGTGGTGTCTCGGGACACCTTACCCTCACTACCGGTATCAATACCGCATCATAACTTGGTAGCGATGATCTTGAAAGCAACCAGAAACAATAAGGGATTAGCGGGATTTCCGTCCGAACATCCGCCGGAAGAATCCACCCTTGCGACGTCCCGGCAGCACGAATTCCTCGACCACCCGCATCCGGTCCAGCAGCTGCTCGATGCGCCGCTCCAGCCCGTCCATCAATTCGGAGGTCTCGCCCGGCAGATTTCGGGCAAACCGGTCGAGCTCCATAACATCGGTCTCAAGCCGGTCGAGCTTGCGTTCCACCGTTATCACACCGCGATCGGTTTCCAGCGTCTCCAGCCGGCCGGCCATCTCGGCGATCCGGCCTGTCAGCGTGCGGATCCGCTCCTCGACCTCGGCCATTGCGTCCGGGCGCGCGGCCAGCCGGTTCTCCACCGTCCGCACCCGATCGCGCAGCGCCGCGACCCCTTCCGAAAATCGGGAATCCTCGCGGGCCAGGATGGTCTCCCGCGCCTGGCGCCAGTTGCCAGGTCCAAAGCCGAAATCCGGATGATCGGTCGTCCGTCGCCCCATGCCGCGCACGACCTGGCGGCGGTCGCCTTCGGCGGGAATGCCCGACGCCGGCTCACCGCCGGAATGAACCGCCGGCACCGCCCTGCGATCCTCGATCCTGCGATCAGCGCCGGCGGGATCATCGGCCGATGCATCCCGAATCCGCCGCGACAACCACACCCCGATCGGCTCGCCGCTCTTACGGGCCTCTTCCTTGGCAATCTCGCGATCCTGTCGCGAAACCCCCTTGATGCTCCACGGTGAAGATCCGGACATCGGCCGTCGTCCCCCTATCGGCCGATCCCTCACGGCCCGGTACCGGGACTACTACCCGGTACGACTTTGGTCTTCAGTATACAGAATTCGGCGGAAAATGGCATAGAATTGGCGTAGGACACACCGACCTACCGCGGTCGTCGGCGGTCGCCTCCGACGTCAGTCCCCGCGTTCGCCGGAATGGTTGCCGCGGCGCTCGAGGCGGCCGATGCGATCCGCCAGTTTCTCGACCACATCCTCCAGACCGTCCAACACATCCAGCAGGCGGGTCTCGCTGCGCTCAAGGCGCTGGTGCACGCCGGCGATCAGCGCCGCATCCTCAACCACCTCGTCCTCTCCGCCACTGGCGACGAGAGCACTTCCCGCTCCATCGCTCCTCAGAGTATCGGCCGGCTGCAACGGTCGACCTGAGGCCTCCGCCGCCCCGACGCGACGGATGACATGGCTCAACCATTCGCCCATGGTCGCTTCATGGTCGGCGGCGGCGGATTTAGCGAGATCCCGCGATTCGGCGGTCACGCCTTTGACACTCCAGGGCAGTTTGGCCTTGCTTCGCGAAGCCACGGGCAGTCTCCGGCTAGGGGCGGACGCTGACGCCATGATATCGCAACCTGGCCCTTGCTTGAAATGGCGTGAGTTGCGTATGGTCCGGCTCGTCTGGGGCGTAGCCAAGTGGTAAGGCAGCGGTTTTTGGTACCGCCATTCGCAGGTTCGATCCCTGCCGCCCCAGCCAGGCACGAGACCGGTTCGCTCTCAGGGGGCGAGGATGACCAGATCCACCGGTTGCTCCAGCCCCATCACCTGCCGACCGTTGCGTGCTTTCTGCCCCGGATTGCTTGTGTAGCCCTGATCACCGGCCCGCTCGAAGCTGGCCTGGTCGGTGAGGGCCCGAACGCCTTCGATCTTGGTGTGCTTCTCCAGCTTCGCCGCGAGGTTCACCGCGGCGCCGATCACCGTGTATTCGAGGCGGGTGTCGTCACCGACCGCGCCGAACACCACCGGCCCGGCGGCAACCGCCGCGCCGACCACCGGCGCCGGCATCCCCTTGGCCCGCCGGACCTCCCGCCAATCGGCGGTTGCCTGCATGACGGCATCGACGGCGCGAAGCGCATCCGCCTCCGCGGTCGGGCTGACCCGCGTCGCCCCGAAGGTAGCCATGATCCCGTCGCCGAGAAACTTGTCGATGCTGCCGCCGTGGTGCTGGATCAGCGGGACGACGAGGTGCTGGTATTCCGACAGCAGGGACAGGAGCTCATCCGGTGGGATTTCGGTCGCGACCTGCGAGAACCCGCGGATATCGACATACAGGATCGCCGCATCCCGGATCTCGCCGCCGCCCGCCCGGACCGCATGATCGAGGTCGGTGATCCGATCGGCCACGTCGCGGGCGAAGAACCGCGACAGCTCCCGCGCGGCCAGGCTTTCCCGCACCGACTGGACGAGCAGTCGACGCGCCCGCACGATGGCGATCGCCAGGATCGCGGTAACGACCAGAATGGAGACGATCTTGTCGAACTCCGCGCCGATCAGGATCGCGTTGGTGGTCAGGTACTGCACGTAATCGCGGGTGATCGGCGAATGCATGCCATCAAGGAACACCGCATAGACCACCATGGCGACCCAGCCAAGCGCCGCCGCCACTCCCGACAGGATCACGTAGCGCGGCTCGAAGCGCAAGGTGCGGATGGCGATGAAGATGAAGAGGTACAGGAGCGTCGGCGCCTTCAGATAGAAGGCGGCCGGCTGCATGTACTGCACGTGGAAGCTCCAGATCGTGCCGAGCAGCAGCATCATGTCGGCGACGACGGAAAGGCCGAGAAACCAGTTGGCGAGCTGTCGGCGGTAGGCCAGATACAGCCGCAGCAGGGTGAAGACGGTGTAGGCCCCCAGCACCCAGGGGATCGGATGGAGCGTGGCCTCAGGCGGGAAGGTCTTCGGCGACAGGGCGTAGAGCGATCCGAAGCCGACGACCACCGCGAGCTGGATCCAGCCGATCAGGATCTCGCTGGATTCCTGCTGTTCCGCCATCGCCGCGCGCACCGGGGCCGGCAGGACAACGGCGTGGGGCACCAGGTGAGCCGCCGGGTTCTGTGCCTTGGTCTGGTGACGTCTTTCCGCTTCCGGTATCGCCTCGGGCGGGGCCGGCGGAGAAGGGGGCGGCGGAGAAGGGGGCGACGGGGTCCCGATCACGGCACCGCCCTCACCCGGCCGGCGGCGCGCTAAACGGTCCGCGTTTCGGCGAGCGTTTCACGCACCACAGCGACGTCTCGAACGCGCCGGGAGAAACCGGGATCCGGCCCGCCGCCGACTGCGCCACCGGCCCGGCCAGACGGGTTCGGGCGAAATGGCTGGAGAACAGCGGTTCCAGCCCACCCGCGGCAAGCCAGGCGGCGACGACCTGATGCTCCGAATAGGCCCGCCAGGCCCAGGCCTTCGGGTAGCCGTCCGGCAGCAGCACGTCATGAATATGGATCAGCACGCCGGGTTCGAGCCCCGGGATGATCTCGGAGAACAGCAGATCCACGTCGGAACCCGGCAGGGCGAGGTGACTGGAATCGATGAACAGCACGTCGCCCGGGACCAGATCCGGCAGGCTGGTCAGGTCGATATCCTGCAGGGTTTTGCGCCGCAACCGCACCTTCAGCGCCGAGATGTCGGCCCGCGGCGCCGGATCGATGCAATGGATCTCCGTGTCGAGGTCGCCATCCGCCACGGCCTGGGCCATGAACCGGGTCGAGTGACCGGATCCGATCTCCAGGATCCGGCCCGGCCGGCCGGCCCGCACGATCGCATAGGCCGCCGCCCCGTCCAGACCGGGAAACCAGTCCTGTCCCCAGCGCGGCATCGGCGGCGCGGCGCCGTCGAAACGCTCGACGATATCGGAATAACGGTCGATCGCGGAGAGGACCTCGGCCATCGCCGGTCGGGCCGCGGCAAACAGCGGCTCCAAGACCGGATAGCCGGTCGGTGGGCGTAGCGACGCGGCATACCGGTGCGGAACAAACACGCCGCCCTCGGCAATACCAAGGGTCGTAGCAATCGCTATCAAGCGTTTTTTCAATAAGTTAAACCTCACTACCGAGGGGAAGATCACAAATGGAATTCACTGCCTTCCCGGGCGACGACGGTTCCCGGGCGCGCCTTCGCGGCCAGGACCCCGATCCGGTCCAGTGCCGCATCCTCATGCTTGGGGTCATGATGGAACAGCACCAGGGTCGACACGCCGGCGATGTCCGCCAGACGCACCGCCTCCTCCCAGGTCGAATGCCCCCAGCCGATATGGGCCGGGAGTTCCTCTTCGGTATAGGTCGCGTCGTAGAAAACCAGATCGGCACCCCGCATCAGGTCGAGAACGTTACCGTCGTCCTGCCCTGCCGCATGCTCGGTGTCGGTGACATAGGCAACGCACCGTCCGGCATGGCTGATCCGATAGCCGCAGGCCCCGCCCGGATGGTTCAGCGCGCGGGTTTCCACTAGCACGCCCGGAACCGGTTCGAACGTCGCGCCGCAGGCGAAATCCTCGAAGCGCACATCGGCGCGGAACTCGTCCAGCGGGATCGGGAACAGCGGCGGCGACATCATCTTATGCAGGATTTCGCGCAGCCCGAAGGTCTGCTGCAGGCGGGCGGCGCGGAACACGATGGAGTTGCCGGGCGTATAGGCCGGGCCCCAGAACGGCAGGCCGGCGATGTGATCCAGGTGGAAATGGGTCAGCAGCACATCGACGGCGCTCGGCGGTTCGTCCGCCATGGCGTGGCCCAGCTCACGGATGCCGGTTCCGCCGTCCAGAACGATCCGATGCCCGCCGCAGCGCACCTCGATACACGACGTATTGCCGCCGTACTGCACGGTCCGCGGCCCAGGGCACGGCACGCTCCCGCGTGCTCCCCAGACCTTGACGACCATCGCGTCATCCGCCAACCGACGTCTCCCGTCCCGCTGTCTCGGATACCCTGCCGCTTCGGCTCACCCGACTCCCATAGCACAGTCATGGTGCCGGAAAAACGTGGTGTGGAACACTGGAACGTGTGCGGTTGTCGCCCGGGCGCCGATGGCTCACATTGGCAACCCTTCCGACCGCCAACCCACCCGCCCGCTTACCGCAACCACACCGGCCCCTGGTCCGACACGACATGAAACCGACGAACTGGACCGGCATTCTGTTCGGCTTCCTGCTGGCGACCCTGGCCGCCTTCCAGCAGTTCAAGCTGCCGCCGCTGCTGCCGGCGCTGCTGGCCGAGTTCGCCTATCCCAAGGTGATGGCCGGCGCCTTCATGTCGGTCTACGCCGTGGTCGGCCTCGCGGTATCCTTCGGCCTCGGCTGGATGCTGCAGCGCCTGGGCACGGTGCCGATCCTGCTGGCCGCGTTCGCGACGGCGATAAGCGGCAACGTGCTCGCCCTGTTCCAGCCGGAGAGCGCGATGATCATGCTGACCGCCCGCGGGCTGGAGGGTCTGGCCTTCGCCGTCTTCGCCATCGCCGGGCCGGTCTACACCAACCGCAGCGCCGGCCCGTCCCATCTGCCGCTGGCGATCGCGCTCTCGGCGATCTGGATTCCGCTCGGCCAGATCTCCGCCAATCTCCTCGTACCGCTCGGCCACGCCTTCGAGGCCTGGGCGTGGGGCGGGTGGCGGCTGTCCTGGCTGGCGACCGCCCTGGCGACGCTGCTGCTGGCGGTATGGATGATCACCATCCGCCTGCGCGGTTCGGCCGATCTCGATCTGCGCCGACCAGTCGGGACGCCGCATGCTCCGCTGACCGGCGATGAGCGCTGGGCGCTGTCCCTCGCGGCCCTGATCTTCACGCTCTGGTCGACCCAGTATTTCGCCTACATGACCTGGTTGCCGCAGTTTCTGGTCGAAGCCCATGGCCTGTCCGAGGACTGGGCGACGGTCGGCTATTCGGTACCGGTGGTCATTCTGATCGTCGTCGGCCTGCTGACCTCGATCGCGATCCGGCGCGGCCTGCCGCTGGCGCCGATGTTCGTCGGCTCGATCATCCTGCAGAGCATCGTGTGGTGGACCATCCCCTACACCACGACCCTGACGACGGGCATCATCTCGCTGGTCGCCTACGGGCTCGGGATCGGTGTGACACCGGTCTGCCTATTCGCCCTGCCGAGCACCATTCTCGGCTCGTCGCGGTCAGGGCCGGGGGCCTTCGCGGTGCTGATGACCGGGCGCAATCTCGGGGTGCTGATCGGCCCGATCCTGTTGCCGCAGATCCTGCTGGTGATGCAGGTCTGGGCCGACGTGACCTGGGTCTTCGCCGCACTGACCACGCTGTGCGCCTTCGGCGCCCTGCTGCTCGGTCTCGGTCTCGCGCGGATGGGCCGGTATCGGCCGGATTGAGCCGATCCGACCGGCGCCGTCGCGGTTACGGCACCAGCCGGTAACCGCCGGTATCGGTCACCAGGATCTCGGCCCGCGACGGGTCCGGCTCGATCTTCTGGCGCAACCGGTAGACATGGGTCTCCAGCGTGTGGGTCGTCACCCCGGCGTTGTAGCCCCAGACCTCGTTCAGCAGGGTCTCGCGCTTCACCATGCGGTCGCCGGCCCGGTAGAGGTATTTCAGGATCGCCGTCTCCTTCTCGGTCAAGCGGATCTTGCGGTTCTTGGTCTCGTCGACCATCAGCTTGGCGGCCGGCTTGAAGGCATAGGGGCCAATGGAGAACACCGCATCGTCGCTCTGCTCGTGCTGGCGCAGCTGGGCGCGCATGCGGGCGAGCAGGACCGCCACCTTGAATGGCTTGGTGACGTAGTCGTTGGCGCCGGCATCGAGGCCGAGAATGGTGTCGGCGTCGCTGTCCTGGGCGGTGAGCATGATGACCGGCGACTTAACCCCGGCCTTGCGCATCAGGCGGCACAGGTCGCGGCCATCCATGTCCGGCAGACCGACATCCAGCAGGATCAGATCGAAGGTTGCGGCCTTCACCGCCTCCAGACCCCCGGCCCCGTCGCCCGCCTCGCTGGTGTCGAACTCCTCGTGAAGCTGGAGTTGCTCGGCGAGCGTGGTGCGCAGCGCCTCGTCGTCGTCCACCAGAAGAACCTTGCGTCCCGTCGTCATCGTCGTTCCCATCCGGTTTTCCTGCGACGCCAATGCTGCGGCGAAGCAACAGGTTACCTCATTTCTCACTCAACCGGGCCGTCTTCGACCCCGTCCACCTCCACACCCTTCCAGAACGCCACCCATCCGGCGATCCGCCGCGCCTTACGCTTCGGCTCCAGATAGCGCCAGGCGGCGTCCCGTTCCTCCCGGTCTCCCGCCCGGACCGTGTAGTAGGTCGCCATCCCGCGCCACGGGCAGCCGGTGCGGGTCGCGGTCTCCTCCAGCAAGTCGAGGCGCACACTCTCGGGCGGGAAATACGCCACGCTCTCGATGGAGATGACCTCATCGGCCTCGGCGATGACTACGCCATTGAACGTTGCAGTCGGCATCAGATCTCCGTGAGCGGTGCGTGACCTCGAGCGGGCCGGATCAGAAGCCCGGCGACAGCATCTGCCGTAGCATGGCGAGGCAGAGGTCGTGATGCGGATCGCCGAGCGCCTCCAGGGCGGTGAAGTGATTGCCTGCGGCGACATCGATCGACAGGGCGGGCTGACCTGCGGCGTGCAGGGCGGCGACCAGGTCGTCGCGCTGGCGCAGGTACTCGGGGCCCTCGTCCAGGCCGACCGTGGCGATCAGCGGCGGCAGCCGGTCGCCACCCTTCTTCAGACCACGGGCCCGCGCGATGGGGCTGAGCGGCGCGACGTCGCCCGGCCGCAGATGCAGATGCTGATTGAGGTAGCAGAGCCGGATCGGCTCCAGATCGTGCAGGCCGGAGACCGAGCAGCCGCCCTTCAGAAGACCGGGCCGGCCACCCGGACCACAGAGCATCGCCGCCAGATGTCCGCCGGCGGAATGGCCGGCCACATGCAGCTTGTCGGCCCGGCCGCCAACCCGCTCGGAATTGGCGTGTATCCAGTCGATCGCCGCGGTCACGTCCGCCACCACATCGGCGATGGTGACCTCGGGGCAGAGCCGGTAGCCGACCGACACGAAGGTCACGTCGGCGGCGACATAGGTCGGCGCCAGGTAGTGGCCCAGGGTCTTGTCCCGGGAGTGCCAGTAGCCGCCATGGATGAAGGCCAGGATCGGCGCGTCGGGCCGGGCGGCCGGGAACACGTCCAGCCGGTGGCGCTCATGCGGACCATAGGCCAGGTCCAGGTCGCAGGACAGCTGATTGCGTGCTTCCTCGCCCCTGGCCAGCCAGCGCTGGGCGATGGCGGCGACATCCGCGACCTTGGCCTGATTGTTGTACTGGGCGTCCAGCGCCGCCTGATCGTAGGGTCCGAACACCGTCATGCCTGCCTCCCCGGCTTGTTTCCGCCTCGCCGGGCGGTTCTATCATCCCGCTGTTCCGACGTCGCCGCACCCTATCGGCTTGACCTCGCGGGCGCGGCGATCAATATGCCCGCCATGCCCAACGACCGCGACCCCTCAGCAGAGGCTCGGGATACGGCCTCCGCCGCCCCTCCGGCTGCCCGCCCCTTCGTCCGCGCCACCGGCCAGCTTGCCGTCGACCGCGCCATCGCCGAGTTACGGCGCGGCGGGCTGATCGCGATTCGGGCCGGACGCGACCTCGACCGACTGGCCGTCGCCGCCGGAAGCGAGATGGCGACACGCGAGCTTATGGGTCAGATGTCGGCGATCGCCGGCTCCGAGCCGCGGCTGGTCGTGACCCGCAACCGGGCCGCGGTTCTCGGGTCCGGTACGGCGGCCCCGGCGATCTCCATCGCGTTGGCCAGGACGCTGGACGTGGACGCGGTGCTGGATCTCTCGGATCCGACCCGCGGGGCGGAAACCCCGACCGGCCTGACCGCTCTGCCGGAGCGCGAGGACACCCCCGCCGTCGCCGCCGTGCGCCTGGTCAAGCTCGCCCGGCTGTTGCCGAGCGCGCTGGTCGCCTCGGTGCACGGTATTTCGGCGTCGACGATCACCGCCTGGGCGCGCGAGCGGGCTCTGCTCGTGGTCGAGGCCGGCGAGATTGAGCGCTATGCCGAGACCAGTGCCCACCGCCTGATTCGCGCTGCCTCGGCGAAAGTGCCCCTGGCCGATGCCGAACTCTGCGAACTGACCGCCTTCCGGCCGATGGATGGCGGGACCGAGCATGTGGCGATCCGCATTGGCGAGCCGGATTCCAGTGCCGGCCCCGTGCTGATCCGCATCCATTCGGCCTGCCTGACCGGCGACCTTCTGGGCAGCCTGCGCTGCGATTGCGGCGACCAGCTGCGCGGCGCAATCCGGGAGATCGCCGCGGCCGGCGGTGGCGTGCTGCTGTATCTGGCGCAGGAGGGCCGGGATATCGGCCTGATCAACAAGCTGCGGGCCTATTCGTTGCAGGATCTGGGCGCCGACACCGTGGACGCCAACACGACACTCGGCTTCGACGACGATGAGCGGGTGTATTTCCCGGCCGCCGAGATGCTGCGCCAGCTCGGGATCGATCGGGTGCGGCTGATGACCAACAATCCCGCCAAGATCGACCAGCTCGCGGCCTGCGGCGTCGAAGTCGCGGAGCGGGTAGCCCATGTATTCGCCTCGAACCGACACAACGAACGGTACCTGGCCACTAAAGCCGCCCGGTCCGGCCACATGATCTAGCCCACGGCGAAAGATTCCGCCGCGCCCGGCAGTCTCTGCCGACGACACCCGCGAGATCGTCGGGGTGGCGCACGGGGCGGCAGAATCAGCCACCGTAGTTTCGGGGGAATGACCGGGTTTCCTGGGGTTTATTCCCTGTCGGCCCCATTCCACCGCTGGCACGGTGCTTGCTTCTTCCTTCTGCGACGAAGGAGTGTGCGATGAGCGTGACGGAAGCCACAACCCAGGCGAACCCCAGTTGGTGGGGGCAGTCAGCGGGCCCGAGCGGCGAGGCCGACCCGGCCAGCGCCGATACCGGTGGCTCGGACGACTCGTTCGGTTTCGGCGATCTTCTGGACGTGCTCAACCCGCTGCAGCACATCCCGGTCGTAAGCACCCTGTACCGCGAACTGACCGGCGACACGATCTCGGAGACCGCCCGCATGACCGGGGGCGCCCTTTGGGGCGGGCCGGCCGGATTGATCGGCGCCCTGGCCAACACCATCACCGAGCGCGAGACCGGCGCCGACATCGGCGCCACCGCGCTGGCCTACGTCCAGGGCGACGACACCGGGTCCGGTGATCCGCTGCAGGACGCAACGGTGATGGCGGCGGCGCCAGCGCCGCAGGGCAGCGGCAGTGACCCGGCGTCGCTGCTGGGCCCGCCATCCGACGCCATTGCCCGATTTGCCGCCGCCGAGCCCGCCGTCACGTCCGTTTCGACCGCTCCCGGCATGATCGCCGCCGCGCCGCAGGGATCCGCTCAGTCGCAGGAATTCTCCGGGTCGGCCGCCAGCCGCCTCGATGCCTTCATTCAGAGTGCGAATGCCGTGCGCACACCGGCCCTGGCTCCGGCGCGCGGTCCGGCCCAGGGGCTGGCCGTCAGCCGCCCCAACCCAGGAATGACGGCCTCCGCCACCGCGCTCAAGCCGGCGCAGCCTCCAGCGGAACAGGCCGTCGCCAAGGCCCCGCAGGCGGAAAGTGCGGCCCCGCTGAAACTGGCAACCGACGGCAATACGGATGTGGCGAACTGGATGATGCGCGCCCTCGACCGTTACGAGACCATGAAGTCCCACGAGCAGTCCTAGAAATCCCGACCCGCGGACGATCGCCCTCAGCCGTAGTCGCGAGCGCCGAAGATGGCGGTGCCCACCCGCACATGGGTGGCGCCGAGTTCGACGGCGGTCTCGTAATCGCCGCTCATGCCCATCGACAGCTTCTCGAGACCGTTGCGCTTGGCGATCTCGCGCAGCATGGCGAAATGCAGGGCGGGATTGTCGTCCACCGGCGGAATGCACATCAGCCCGACCACCGGCAGGCCGAGATCATCCCGGCATTCGGCGATGAAAGCATCCGCCTCGGCGGGCGCCGCTCCGGCCTTCTGTTCTTCTTCGCCGGTATTGATCTGGATATAGCACTCGAGGCGGCGGCCCTGCTTCTCCATCTCCTTGGCGAGTTCCCGGGCGAGTTTCGGGCGATCGACCGTTTGGATCACGTCGAACAGCTCCACCGCCTCTCGCACCTTGTTGGTCTGCAGCGGACCGATCAGGTGCAGCTCGACATCGGAATACCGGGAGCGGAAGTTCGGCCACTTGCCGTGGGCCTCCTGCACGCGGTTCTCGCCGAACACCCTCTGCCCCGCCAGCAGCGCGGCCTCGACCCGCTCCAGCGGCTGAACCTTGCCGACGGCGATCAGCGTCACATCGTCGGGGCCGCGCTCGGCGGCGCCGGCGGCCCGGGCGATCGACCGGCGGACGGACTCAATATTGTCCGCGACCTGTCGCGCGAGATACGGGTCGACCTCGATCGGATCGGCGCTGGTCGCGCTGCTTTCACCCGGGGCCGTGCTCATTCCTGCTCCTCCGCATACCCATAGCGTTGAATTTCCGCCGACAACCGCGCGGCGATCGGCGCCATCACCCCATTATAGCGCCGCCAGCGGGCGAGGGCGGTGCGATAGATTGGCTGGGTCACCTGGGACGCGCTGGGTGTGGCCAGCACGCCGCGGGTCCGCGCATGTTCGTGGAAGGCCAGCATCGTCGGATCGAAGGGCAGATCGAGAAAATCGGTGATCCGCCGCGCTTCACGCTCAAGATCGGCCACCACATCCTCGTAGCGCACGGTGAGGGCCGGCGTCGGCACCGTTGCCACATAGCTTTCCCAGGCGGCGAAGGCGGCGCCGTACATTTCCGCCGCCCCCTCCAGGGTGGCGAACGCCGCCATCCAGTCGTTGAGTACGAAGTTCTGCATGAAGCAGGACAGCACCACATCGCAGGGATGGCGCAGCGCCAGGATGAACCGGGCGCCCGGGAAGACCCGGCGGATCAACGCCGCATGAACCATGTTCAAGGGCATCTTATCGACGGTATACCGTACCCCATTCCGCTTGGTATGATCCGATATCCGCTCACGGTAGTGCCGGCTCAGATCACCGATCTCAGCCGCGGTCAGCATCGCCAGATCTTCCGGGTAGCGTTTCCCGGATGTGGTGATGTCGGCGATCATCGCGGCAATCAGCGGCCGCTCCTCAATCACCTCGATCTCTGGATGGGCATCGAGCACCTGGTCGAGCAGCGTGGTGCCGGAGCGCGGAAACCCGACGACGAAGAGCAGATCGGCCCCGTCATCGCCGTCGCCGACCGGCGGACCGGCCCGATGCAGCGCGATCAGCGCGTCGAGCTGAGCCAGGGCGCGCCCGGGATCCCGGCGCGGACGGGCGGCCGCCACCTGTTGGGCATTGGCGCCGGCAAACGCGGCAAAGGCCTCGTCGGTGCGCTTCTCCGCCTCCAGGCATCGGGCATGCTCGAACAGCAGCAGATGGTGGACGGACACGGGCGCCCGGTCGATCCAGGCCGCGACCAACGCGAGCCCGGCCGCGGGATCGCCGCGACGCCGGGCGACCGCCGCCCGCACGAGGCCCGCGCCGGCGGTATCCGGCGCCGCGGTCAGGGCCCGCCGTGCCCAAAGATCGGCGCTGACGAGATCGGCCGCATTCTCCGCCAGCTCGGCGGCAAGCGTCAGAGCCGATGCGTCCTGCGGAGCGACAAGAACCGCACGCCGGATCACCTGCTGTGCCGCCCCACCGTCGCCCGCCGCGCGATGGGTGGATGCCAACTGGCGCAGAAGCGCACTGTCGTCCGGCGTCCGCTGAAGCTGTGCATACAACAGGTCGACCGCCCGATCGTGTCGGTTCAGCTGGCCGTACAGCCCGGCAAGGCCGATCACCGCTTCCCGTCCGGCCCCGCGCTGGACCGCCTGCGCGAACTTGGCCGCCGCCGCCTCGAACCGGCCCAGGCGCCGCAATGCGGTGCCGTGATTGGTCAGCATGGCGGGATCGCCGGCGCCATCAGCCGCCGCCAGCCGGTCATAGGCCGCCACCGCATCTTCCAGCCGGTCGGTGGAAAGCGCCGCGTCGCCGATCAGGCGAGCGACAGACGGGTTCGACCTGACCTGCTCCGGTAACCGGTCGAGTAGACGAAGCGCGCCCGGCGAGTCGTCCAGCGCCAGACGGACCTGGGCGTGGTTCACCAGGATCCGCGGGTCGTCCGGGGCTTTCCTGGACGCCGCGGCGAGCAGTCGGTCGGCGGCCGGAAATCCGCCAGCCCCCGCTTCCAGCATCGCCAGGCGAAACAACGCCGCTGCCGGCACCGACGGGCTTTTGGCCAGGATCTCGTGAAACCGGCGGGCGCCCGCGGGGTTGCCGGATTTGAGCGCGGTCTCCAGCGCCCCTCTGACCTTGGGCGGAAGCGGTCCGGCCATCGTCTCTAGACCGTCGGTTTGCCGTGCTTGTCGATGTAGCGCAGCTCCCGCAGAACATCGCCATGGGCCTCGATCAGCCGGGCGATGTGGTCGGCCGAGAGCTGCTTGCGCCAACCGCCGACCTTTCCCTCGCGGAAAAATGTCTGGTCCGTCCGGACCCGTTCGCGGAATCCGCCCTGCTTCTCCTGGCGGGACACTTCGTCGAAATTACTGAACCGGATCGCTTTTTTGACCCGTTCCGGGTTCTGGGGGAGGTTCAGGAACTTGACGACACGGGAGAATTCCTTGAATGGCCGCGCTCGCAGGTCCTCGTAGCGCAGAACCAACGGCTGAAACCCCGGGACGCTGGTCCAGCCCCGGTAATGTTCGCCCCAAGGCCCGAGATACTGGACGATCGCCGCCTGCGTCGTCGGCGTGTGCATCGACTCCCGGCACAGTCCGTCGACGACCTGTTCCATAGTACCGTTGTAATGGGCGGCGAAGGATACGGCGACGTCGAACACGTTCCGCACGACATAGATCGCGCCCATCGTATGGTCGAGGCTGATGATCGGGATGTCGTCGACAAAGCCGATGCGGTTATGGGTCTTGACGATCGAGGTCTCGTTTCGGCTCGCCAGTTTCCGTTGCAGGGCCGGCCTCAGCCTCTGGAGGTCGAGATCCGACAGCGCGTCAACCGGCCGGTCGGTGAGGGTCTGGTAGAGGTGGCGCTGGGCGTCGCCGAAAGAGACCACGTTGAGCTCGTTGATCGACACCGGCTCGGTTCCGTTGCGGAACAGGTTCTCCAGAAAGATCCGGACCCAGGTATTGCCGGACTTCGGATAGGAGGCGAGCCACAGGATGCCACCGGCCATTGCTTACACCTGGACCGGGAAGATGACCCGATGCTGGATCAGGGTCTGGATGAGCTGACGACCCGCTTCGCCGCGCTGGCCGTGGGCCTCGGAAAGTTGGGAAAGCCAGAAATCCTCCCGGTCGAGGATCCAGGCGAGCATCTCGCGGTCAGCGGCGGCGAGTTGGAAACTCGCACCGCGATGGGTGACCGCCAGACCGGCCGGCGTCTCCTGAATTTCCGGACCATGGCGGGAGACGAAGAAATACCCGTCGGCATCACGCTCCGGAAAGCGGTAGTCGCTGACCTTGTCGAAGATGCGGTCCTTCTGGAATGTCGCGACGAATTCGTGGAAGGCCGGGTCGGCCAGCACCTTGGTCACGGTCTGGCCGATGCCCTGGAGATAGGCCGCCAGATCGCCGCGATCCTCGAAATGCGGCAAACGCTTGCGGAAATACTCCTGGCCCTGCATCTCCCGGGCGAGCATCTCCAGCACGGCGACACCGACCGCGGGGGTGGAGCCAAAGGACAGGTGCAGCGACGCCGTGTCCGTCGCCATCGCATCATGGTAGAGGCCCCGCGGCAGATACAGGATGTCGCCCGGGCGTGCGGTGACCTGCTGGGCCAGCTTGCCCTTCATGCGGTCATGCTGCTCGGTGGTGAAATCGCTTGGCCGGCTGCCGGGCACGAAGGCGGCCTCCGGAAACCGGCCTTCATAGAGGTTCCAGGTCTTCTCGCCCTCGATCTGCAGGGCGAAGACATCCATGCAGTCGAAATGCGACGCGTATCCGCGCACCGCCTTCCAGGAGCAATAGGCATTGCAGGAGGTGTTCGCACCGGTCAGCCGCTCCAGCGTCCGTGCGACCGCCGAAACCTCGGGATCGACGCCTTCAAGAAAATCGAGGACGAAGGTGGCGCCCTTCTGCAGCAGCGCGGTGACCTTACCGCGGTCCGGCCGCATGCCCTGCTGGCCTTTGCGGTCATGACCCGCACGGCAATATTGCGCCGGCGGCAGCACTCTGCCGTCGAGTGCCATCTCGATTGTCGAGGCATCCCAGAGTTTCGGGCGCTCCAGCAGATCGTTCATCCGTGACCAGGAGAACAATCCCTGGACGTCGGTCACCGCGCCCGCTTCGAAATATGGGGCGCTGTCAAAATACTGGCTGAGGAAGCGCTCGCGGTCGATCCCGCGGAAAAGCCGATCGAAGGTGACGTCGGTCATGGGAGCCCTGGTCTTGGTCACGGGATCAGAGGTGGCGGGCCCACCGATAACCTATTCGAACGCAAAAAAGAAGGGAGCCGCCCAAAGGCGGCTCCCCCCGATTTCAGACTGTCGTTCTGGATTAGAAGGACAGACGGATACCGGTGACGACATAGGTCGCCTCGACTTCGTCGGAACCAGCAGTGCCTTCGTCGGCAAAGTTGGCATAACCGATGGTCGCATTGGCGGACACGCCCGGGCCGAGAGCATACTTGCCCGACAGGTGCACAGTGTCCTGCTCGGAGCTGTTCTCAACTTCGCCGTGGAAGTAGCTCAGGCTCACGCCGAACGGGCCGGTCTCGTAGGAGACGCCCAGGTTGTAGGCGTTGCCGTCCGCGTTGCTGTCGTCAGCACCGGCATAGGAAGCGCCGATGCCGAAGCCGCCGATACCGACGGTGATGCCGGCGCTGTAGGCCTCCGGCTCGTTGGTGCCCGAAGCGGACTCCAGGAAGGTGCCGTAACCCAGGGACACGCCCAGGGAAGCGCCACCGAAGTCGCCCGAGTAGTTGGCGCCGAAAGCGACCATATCGGAGACACCGGTGTCGCGATCAACCGGGGCATTGCTGTCCTGGTTGGTGTCCGGCGAGTAGGACGCACCGATCTGGAAGCCCGCGAAACGCGGGGTGTAGTAGGTCAGCTTCTCGGAGTCGTTCGCACGGTTCGGCTCGACATAGGTCGAACCCAGAACGCCGCGGAAGTAGCCCGAGCTGGAGACGCTGCTGCCGGAGATGGCAGCCCAGTCACCCTGGTCACCGGAGTTGATGCCGATACCGAAGTCGCTCGGCGCGTAATGCATCTTGTACATTGCCGAGTTTTCGGAACCGAGATTGATCTCACCGAACGAGCCCTTGACGATCAGATACGACTCGTCGATCTGGTCGCCGGAGTTGCTGTTGGCTTCGAGCTGAACGTTGACACCGAACTCGATGCCGTTGTCCAGGGTCGTCGAGCCCTTGAAGTGAATTTCGGAGTCGGACTTGACGTCCAGGCCGTCCACGTCGCGGGTGCTGTTATCTTCGTCAACCGACGAGTAACCGAACCACTGCTCCATGTAACCACCAACCCCCACCTGGATCCGCTCAGCGGCCATGGCGGAGGGGGCAGCGATCAGGCCGGCGGCAACGAGGGCCGTCGAGCCGAGAAGAACCTTCTTCATTCCCCATCTCCCGAGTTCGAGGTGTTTTGGGTCCTCGGTCCATCTGGAAAAAGCGAAACAGCACGCTCGCCATCCCTGACCGATGGCCAATTGCTACAGGCGACGACGGACCACCGTCAACTCGGCTGACGCTGTGGGGAGTGCAAAACTGTCTCATTGTGGCGAAATTGTCACAACATGGACACAGCGATCATACAGCCGGAGGGCCATCGGATCATTGCTGTGCCTGACATTGCGCCCGGATCATTGCGCCCGGGCTCCAGCATCGGTAAAGAGGTGGCGGCGACCTTTGGATATGATGGTGATGGCCGGTTTTCGATCGATCTTGACGAATGGTGTGGCGGCAAGCGTTTTCAGCCTTCTGGCGCTGACGGCCTGCGGCTCTGATGTGCCGGTAGAGTACGAGTACCCGACCAAGGGTGCCGACGGCCTGCCGACCTACAAAAAGCCGGAAAGCCTGGCGGGGCCAAGCGGACTCGACCTGTTTTCGCTCGGCAAGAGCGGGAACGAGGGCCAGAGCGGCGGTGGCGGCGTGGCCGTCAACGCGTTCCTCTGGCGCGCATCGCTGGATACGCTTTCCTTCCTGCCGCTGGCCTCGGCCGATCCGTTCGGCGGTGTGATCATCACCGACTGGTACAATCCGCCGGAAAGTCCGAATGAGCGGTTCAAGATAACCGTCTACATTCTCGACCGCGCGCTGCGCTCCGACGGGATCCGGGCGAATGTCTTCCGCCAGACCCGCGGCTCGGCCGGCGAGTGGCGCGACGCGGCGGTCGATGAGGGGCTTGGCAAGGATCTCGAGAACACGATCCTCACCCGTGCCCGTCAGATCCGCATTCAACAGGCGTCGCAGTAGATAGGGCGCCGCACAAGGCAATGCCGTTAAAGGCGCCGCCCGGAGCCGCGACCCACCGCCGTCACTAAGAGAGCAGCACGTTATGGCGCGCTACAACGTCAAGGAGACCGAGGCCCGGTGGCAGTCCCGCTGGGCGCAGGATGGGTGCTTCGAGGTCGAGGCCGATCCCTCGCGACCGAAATACTATGTCCTGGAGATGTTTCCGTATCCGTCCGGCCGGATCCATATGGGCCACGTGCGCAACTACACGCTCGGCGACGTGGTTGCCCGGTACAAGACGGCGCGCGGGTTCAATGTCCTGCATCCGATGGGATGGGACGCTTTTGGTCTGCCGGCGGAGAATGCGGCGATCGAGCGTCGGGTCCATCCGCACAAGTGGACGCACGAGAATATCGACGCGATGCGCACCCAGCTCCAGGGCATGGGCCTGAGCTACGACTGGCGTCGGGAGATCGCGACCTGCGATCCGGGCTACTACCGGCACGAACAGAAGATGTTCCTGGATTTCGTCAAGGCCGGGCTCGCCTACCGCAAGGAGAGCTGGGTCAACTGGGACCCGGTCGAGAACACCGTGCTGGCGAACGAACAGGTGATCGACGGCAAGGGCTGGCGCTCGGGCGCCCCCGTCGAGAAGCGCAAGTTGAATCAGTGGTTCCTGAAGATCACCCAGTATGCCGAGGATCTGCTCGGCGCACTGGCGGGTCTGGAAGGCAAATGGCCGGACAAGGTCCGGCTGATGCAGCACAACTGGATCGGTCGTTCCGAAGGCGCGCGGGTTCGCTTTCAGTTGGTCGGACGCGATGACACGCTGGAGGTGTTCACCACCCGCCCGGACACGCTCTTTGGCGCCAGCTTCTGTGCGGTGTCGGCCAACCACCCGCTCGCCGCGGAGATGGCCGAAGGCAATGCGGAGCTGCAGGCCTTCATCGCCGAATGCAACCGCATGGGTACCAGCGAAGCCGACATCGAGACCGCCGAGAAGCGTGGATATCGCACCGCGCTGGAGGTCGAGCACCCGTTCGTTCCGGGCAAGACCCTGCCGGTCTATGTCGCCAATTTCGTGCTGATGGAATACGGAACCGGCGCGATCTTCGGCTGTCCCGCCCATGATCAGCGCGACCTGGACTTCGCCCGCAAATACGATCTGCCGGTCGTCCCCGTCGTCCTGCCCGCGGACGCCGATGCCGCGCGCTTCGAAATCGGCACCGAGGCCTATGTCGGGCCCGGCAAGATTTATAATTCTGAGTTCCTCGACGGGATGGAGATCGAGGCGGCGAAATCGGCCGTGGCCAAGCGCCTTGGAGAGATCGGCCGCGGCGAGAGCACGACCACCTGGCGCCTGCGCGACTGGGGCGTGTCGCGCCAGCGGTACTGGGGCTGCCCGGTTCCGATGATCCATTGCGCCAGCTGCGGTGTCGTGCCGGTGCCGGACGATCAGCTTCCGGTCACCCTGCCCGAGGATGTGGAATTCGACTCGCCGGGCAATCCGCTGGACCGCCACCCGACCTGGAAACACACCACCTGCCCGAACTGCGGCGCCAAGGCGACGCGGGAGACCGACACGTTCGACACGTTCTTCGAGTCTTCCTGGTACTTCGCGCGGTACACCGATCCCAAGGGCGACACCGCCTTCGACCGAGCCAGTGTCGATTACTGGCTGCCGGTCGATCAGTACATCGGCGGCGTCGAGCACGCGGTGCTGCACCTGCTCTATTCCCGCTTCTTCACCCGCGCCCTGCGCGACTGCGGCTATCTGTCGATCGCCGAGCCGTTCGACGGTCTGGTGACCCAGGGCATGGTCTGTCACGAGACCTATAAGAGTCCCGACGGCCGCTGGCTCTATCCGGACGAGATAACCCGGGTAGACGGCGGCGACTGGGTCATGGTGGACGGCGGCGCGCCGGTGACCGTGGGCCGCGTCGAGAAGATGTCGAAGTCCAAGCGCAATACGGTGGACCCGGCCAACATCATCGACAGCTACGGCGCCGACACCGCCCGCCTTTTCATGCTGTCCGACAGCCCGCCGGAACGCGATCTCGAATGGACGGAGTCCGGCGTCGACGGCGCCTGGCGCTATATCAACCGGGTCTGGCGCGAGATCACCGAATGCGCGACCGCTCTGCCCCCGCGGGGCACACCGAAACCGGCCTCCCTCTCCACCGAGGCCGAGGCCGTGTACCGGGCCTGCCACAAGACGGTTCTGTCGGTCGCCGACAGTATCGAGCGGTTCCGTTTCAACAGCGCCGTGGCCCAAGTGCGCGAATTGTCGAACCAGATCTTCGCATTGTCGGGCAAGGGCGCCGGCGAGGATTGGGCCCTGCGCTTCGGCTTCGAGACCCTGGTTCAACTCCTCGCACCGATGACCCCGCATATCTGCGAGGAGCTGTGGCGCCATCTCGGCCAGGACACGATGCTGGCGACGGCATCCTGGCCAGACGCCGATGCCAGCCTGGCCGAGGACGAGACCGTCACCATCGCTATTCAGGTCAATGGTAAGCTGCGCGCCACGATCGAAATGGCGAAGGACAGTTCCAAGGATGCGATGATCGAACAGGCGTTGACCCAGCCGAACGTGCTCAAGCTGCTGGATGGCAGGGATCCACGCAAAGTCATCGCCGTGCCCAACAAGATCGTCAACGTGGTGGCGTGAGCGTGGGCCGGGCCGTCCGGAAATCGGTGATCCGAAGCGCCGTACTGGCGGTGCTCCTGGCCGGCGGAACCCTGTCGGGCTGCGGTTTTCAGCCGCTCTATGCCAAGCGGACGACGGAGAGCACGGTCTACAATCAGGGCTTTCCCCTGGTCGATGTCGCGCCGATCAACGACCGGCTCGGCCAGATCCTGCACAACGAACTGCTCGACCGGATCAACCCGCGCGGTGTTGCCCGGTCGCCCCTGTACCGTCTTGAGGTCTCGGCCGCGGAGCGCCGCTCGGACATCGTAATTCTGCGGGATTCGACCGCCACCTTCGCCAAGTTCATCGTCGAGGCGAAATGGCGACTGGTCGACCGGGAGACCAACGAGGTTCTGACCCGCGGGAACAACCAGCGTACATCCAGCTTTTCGATCAGCTCGTCCGAATACGCCATTCTTCAGGCCGAGAAGGATGCGCGCCAGCGTGCGGCGACCGAGCTCGCGGAGGACATCCGCCTTAGGCTGGCCCTGTATTTTCAGCGCATGGCGGGGTGACGCGGCGATGAAAGTGCCGGCCAACGGTGTGGAGCGGTTTATCGGGAACCCGCCACCGGGGGTCCGTGCCGCGCTGATCTATGGGCCGGATACCGGAAAGGTTCTGGAATTCGCCAAACGTTTCGCCCGCACGGCGGTCGAAGATCTCGACGACCCTTTCAATGTCTGCGAACTCGACGGGGACGCCGCTGCCGGCGACCCGGCCCGCCTGTCGGACGAGATGCATGCCCGCTCCCTCATGGGCGGACGGCGCCTGGTCCGCCTGCGCAACGCGCGGGACAACAGTGCCGAAGTGGTCGCCAACGCGCTGGACGGGGATACCGGAGATACCTTGCTGATCGTCGAAGGCGGCGACCTGAAGCCGGCGGGCGGGCTGCGCAAACTGTTCGAGGCCAAACGCGAGGATCTGGCCGCCCTCGCCTGCTATGCCGACAGCGACCGCGATCTCTCGACGATGGTGCGGGAGACGCTTGCCACCAGTTCCGTGCGCATCGACGCCGACGCGGAACGGTTTTTGGTCGAGCATCTCGGCGGCGACCGCATGGCGAGCCGCATGGAGGTCGAGAAGCTTGCCCTTTTGGCGGGACCGGGATCGACCTTGGATCTCGACATGGTCGTCGAAGCCATCGGCGACAGCGCCGCGCTCGACATCGACGCCCTGATCTCCGCCGCCGCCGACGGTCGTCCCGACGCGATCCTGACCGGGCTCGATCGGGCATTCCGCCAAGGTGAGGCTTCGGTGCGGATCATCCGCGGCGCGATCACCTATTTCCAGCGGCTTCATCTCGCCTGTTCACGGGTCGGCGACGGGCGGAATGCGGCCGATGCGGTCAAGTCCCTGCGCCCGCCGCCGTTTTTCCGCACGGCCGATGCGATGACCCGCCAGGTGTCACGCTGGAATACCCGTGGCCTCGCCTCGGCCCTCGCCCGGCTCGGAGAAGCGGAAATTCACTGTAAAACCACCGGTTATCCGGACGAGGCGGAGTGTGGTCAGGCGCTGATCGACGTCGCCCGGATGGCGGTGATGGCCGGACGTCGCGCCGGCGCGGCACAGCGGCGCTGAAACACCGCCGCCAACTGGGATCACGCCGTCAAAGCGTCGCGAACGGCCTCTGTGAACAGCCTGAGTTCGCCATGGCGATCCGGGAGGGGTTCAGGGACATGCGGCAACTGCGGAAAGGCCGATAACGTGATGACCGCAAGGTGCGCGCCGCGGTCGAGAAAGATCCGCTGACCGGCGAATCCATGGGCTTGGGCGCTGCCGTCTTCACCGATCCACCAGGAGTAACCATAGCCCTTCAGCCGGGAGCTGCGGATCGATCCGAAATCCTGATCCTGCGACCCGAACAGGAAGCTGGGGCGCAGCGCTGCATCGACCCAACCCTCCGGCAGGATACGGGTACCGCCGATCACCCCGTCATCCAGGATGACCTGGGCAAAGCGGCCGAAATCCCTGAGCGCCATGCCTGCCCGGCTGCCGCCGATCTCATGTCCGTCCGGCGCGTCCAGCGTATAGAACGCATCGAATTCCATGCCGGCGGGCTTCCAGATCTTGTCCGAAAGATATCCCGCCAGGGGACGCCCCAGCGCGGCGACCAGGACCCGACCGAGAAGGTAAGTGTCGCCGGTGTTGTAATGCCACCGCGTGCCGGCGTTCCAACGTCGATCAAGGCCACATAACATCGATATCACACCGTCTGGCGTGCCTGCGGCGAGGTGGCGGCTATATTGGTTCACATTCGAAGCCGGATCGGAATACACCTCGCTCCAATCCATGCCCGAGGACATGGTGAGCAGCTGGCGGATCGTCACGCCTTCATAGCCGGACCCCGCCAGGGGCGGTAGATAGCGGTCGGCCGGATCGTCGATACCGCCGATCGCCCCATCCTGGATCGCCGCGCCGACAAGCATGGCGGTGACCGACTTCACCGTCGACATGGTGCTCCAGCGATCCGACGGCGTCAGTCCGAGCCCGTAGCGTTCGAGGACGATCCGACCGTCTTTCACGACCAGGAGGCCGGAGACGACGTTATGGTCCATGAACGCGTCGATGGACCGCTCCACCCCCGCGCTCCGGTACCGCACCCGCAGTTCCGGCCCATAGGGAAGCGGGCTCCCCGATCCGCTCGCGGCGACCGGCCGCGAGAAGAACAGGCGGTCGATGATCCGATATCCATATGCCTGGAACTGCGGCGGCCAATACAGGAAATCAGATGCCGGCGGGTGATGCGGACGGGGCAGCGCGGACCCGGGAAATCCGGTGCTATTCTTCATCGGTCAACCCGCCGCCCGTCGACCGCTGGCGGATCTTCCGCGGCGCGGTTCGACGCTCAGAGCTTGGGGACCAGGGGATCGTCGTCTTCATCGTCATCGTCGAAGTCCCACCGGGTTTCCGTCGGATCGTCCGGGACAGCGCCGCTCCCGGCATCGGTGTCCTCGGATATCGGGGCGATGAAATCGCGCTCCGGCGCGTCCTCGGTCATCGGCAAGCCCTCAAGCGGCCCGGCCGGGTCCATGCCACCAATCGGTTCGCTGTCCTCATCAAGGTCGATTGCCGGCGGCAATCCCTCCTCATCGGCGATTGCGTCCTCGTCGCCGACTGCCGAGAATGTTGACCAGTCGCCGTCATCGGGCGCGCCCGTGGAGTCCGCCTCCTCGTCGCCGTCCGGTGCCAGATAGGAGTCCGGGCGCTGGTTGGCATGGGCGGAAAGCCGCTCGACAATAAGGTCAAGCTGGTCCAGATCGCGGTAGCGAAGCGTCACGCTACCAGCCCCGGAAGTGGCGTTATGGCTGATCGCTACCACTAGACCTGTCCGATCGGACAGGTCCTGTTCCAAGATACGGGTGTCCGCATCCTTCTGTTTCGCTGCGGCCGGTGATGGCGTGGACGTCTTCTCACGCTGCACGAGGCGCTCGGTGTCGCGCACGTTCAGCTTCCGCGTCACCACATCCCGGGCCAGGGCCGCGGGGTCCTCCGCCGACAGCAGCGCGCGCGCATGCCCTGCGCTGAGCTGCCCGTCATCCAGCAGAACCCGGACCTCGTCCGGCAGGTTGAGCAGCCGCAGGGTGTTAGCGACATGGCTCCGGCTCTTGCCGACGGCCCGCGCGATATCGTCCTGGGAGTGGCTGTATTCGTCGATCAGCCGGCGATAGCCCTCGGCCTCCTCCAGCGCGGTAAGATCCCGGCGCTGGACGTTCTCGACCAGGGCGATCTCCATCGCCGTCTGGTCGTCGAATTCCCGAATGAGAACCGGAACCTCGTGCAGCTGGGCCAGCTGGGCCGCCCGCCACCGACGCTCACCGGCGATGATCTGGTACTTGTCACCATCCGGGTCCCGGCGCACCAGGATCGGCTGGATGACGCCCTGCTCGCGCACACTGTCGGCCAGTTCCCGCAGGTCTTCCTGATCGAAGCGGCGGCGGGGCTGGAACGGGCCCGGGGTCAGCTGCTCGACCGGCAGGGCGCGGGACTGACGCAACCGTTCGAGCTGCTCCTGCTCGTTCTCGTCTTCGCCGAGGAGCGCGGACAGACCGCGTCCCAGCTTGTTGCTGCGGCGTTTACCGGTTTCTTCGCTCATCACACCTCAGGCTGGCCGGGATCGGGGTCGGGATTCTGGGGTCGGAAACGGGCAGCGCGCCGCCCGCTGATCCAGGTTGGTTCAGACCGCCACGGTCAGGCCGCGACCGGGCGCGCCGCCAGGGCGGACTCGCGCGCCAGCACCTCACGGGCCAGAGAGATATACGCCCTCGCCCCGCTGCATGCCATGTCATAGACAATCACCGGCTTGCCGTAGGACGGCGCCTCGGAGACCCGGACGTTGCGCGGAATCACCGTGCGGTACACGGTGTCGCCGAAATAGTCGCGCACATCGGCCGCCACCTGTTCCGACAGATTGTTGCGGCGATCGAACATGGTCAGCACCACGCCCTGGATGTCCAGGCCGGGGTTCAACGCCTTGCGCACCCGCTCGACGGTGCGGACCAGCTGCGACAGACCCTCCAGCGCATAGAACTCGCACTGCAGCGGCACCAGGACGGCATCGGCCGCGACCAGGGCGTTCAACGTCAGCAGTCCGAGGGACGGCGGGCAGTCGATCAGGATGTAATCGTAAGGCGAGGTCGCCGCGTGCCGCACCACGGCCTCGCGCAATCGGAACTCACGATGGTCCATATCGACCAGCTCGATCTCGGCGCCGGACAGGTCCGAGGAGGCCGGCACGACCTCCAGACCCGGCACCGGCGTCTCGATCGCCGCCTCGGCGATCGTCGCCTGGCCGATCAGCACGGCATAGGAATCCGCGTCCCGCCCCTTGCGCGGCACTCCGAATCCGGTCGACGCGTTGCCCTGGGGATCGAGATCGATCACCAGGACCTTCTTGTTGCAGGCGGCCATGGCCGTGGCCAGGTTCACTGCGGTCGTCGTCTTACCAACGCCGCCCTTCTGGTTCACGATCGCCAGAATACGCGGGGCCACTACCTGATTGGTCTGTCCGTCAAGCACGGCTAACCTCCTCCAGCTTCAGCACGACCCCCCGGGAGTCAGAAATGCTGGGAGCCTTGGTGACAGCCATTTTCCAGGTCTTTTGCGCGGTAGTCAACTCGGCGTCTACCTGCTCCCCTTTCAGGAACAGAAAGACCGTTGCCTGACCGGCGTATGGCTCGGCGTAGCGCAACAGCTTTTCGACCGGTGCAAGTGCCCTTGCGGTGATAATACCGGCGCGAATCGGGCGTAGTGATTCGATTCGACAGCATTCGATGGCCGGTTTGACCCCGGTCACCCGGGCGACTTCCTGAAGGAAAGCGACTTTCCGCCGATCGGATTCGACCATGATGACGTCATCCCGCCCCAGGATCGACAGGATCAGGCCCGGGAACCCGGCGCCCGACCCGAAATCGAGAATCGGACCCGGCAGGCCCTCCAGATGGGGCAGGAGCTGGGCGGAGTCGAGAAAATGGCGCGACCAAAGGTCCGGAAGCGTCGCCGGCGCGACCAGATTGATCTTGGCCTGCCATTTCCGGAGCAGCTCCGCGTAGGATTCGAGTGCCTTGCGCTGCGCCGCGTCGAGGGACAGACGGTTCTGGAGGTCCTGAGGGGTCACGCCGCCGTCTTCTTATCGGTTTTTTTCACGTGACGCAGCAAGGCGACGGCCGCTGCCGGTGTCATTCCGGGTAACCGGCTCGCCTGACCCAGGGTACGAGGCTTCTCTCGACGCAACAGCGCGCGGATTTCAGTCGAGAGCGAGCCGATCGTTTCCGGATCCAGGTCTTCCGGGAGCTCCAACGTCTCATCCCGACGGTAAGCGCGGATATCCGCCTCCTGCCGCGCCAGATATCCGGCGTATCGGGCCTCGGTTGCGATCTGTTCGACCACGCTCGCGGGGATTTCGGAGAGCTTCTCGGGCCAGGCGGCAACAATCCGGTCCCACGGGATGTCCGGATAGGTCAGCAGATCAAGGGCCGATCGCCGCTGACCATCCTGATTGACCGTGAATCCAAGCCTCGCGAGGGCCTGGGGAGAGCCGCCAAGGGCGCCCAGTGTTTCACGTGAAACATCGAGCAACGCCTTCCGTGTCGCGAAAGCCTCTCTCCGCCGCGATCCGACCAGACCCACGCGCTGCCCCAGAGGGGTGAGACGAAGGTCCGCATTGTCGGCCCGCAACCGCAGTCGATACTCCGCCCGGGACGTGAACATCCGGTAGGGCTCTGGGGCCCCCCGAGACACCAAATCGTCGATCATCACCCCCATATACCCGGTAGCTCTGTCTATATATAGTGAGTCATCCGATCCGCCCGCTACCAAGGTAGCGTTGGTAGCAGCCACCAGACCCTGGGCCGCGGCCTCCTCGTAACCGGTGGTTCCATTGATCTGACCGGCCAGATAGAGCCCCGGCAACGCCCTCACCTCCAAGCTATTCGAGAGCGCTCGCGGGTCCACATAATCATATTCGATCGCATAGCCATATTGCTGGATCCGGGCGCGTTCCAGTCCAGGGATCGAGGCCACGATCCGATCCTGCACATCGCGCGGCATCGAGGTCGATATCCCGTTCGGATAGATGGTCGGATCCTCCAGTCCTTCCGGTTCCAAGAAGATCTGATGGCTCTCCTTGTCGGCAAAGCGCACAACCTTGTCCTCGATCGACGGACAATAGCGTGGGCCCGTGCTGCCGATCTGGCCGCTATAGATCGGCGCGCGATCGAGATTGTCGCGGATCGCCGCATGGGTCGCCGCGTTGGTATAGGTGATATGGCAGGGAATCTGCGGCACGGTGATACGTTCGGTCAGGGTCGAGAACGGCTCCGGCGGATCGTCCCCGGGCTGGACCTCGAGCCCGCTCCAGTCGATTGTCGTACCGTCGAGCCTCGGGGGCGTGCCGGTCTTGAGTCGCCCGAGGGGCAGGCCGAGCCGTTCCAGGGTCCTGGCCAATCCGATGGCGGGCGCATCTCCAACGCGCCCCGCCGGCCGCCGTTCGTCCCCGAGATGGATTTCGCCCCGCAGGAACGTGCCGGTCGTCAGCACCACCGCCCCGGCGGTCAACGCCCGTCCGTCCCCCAGGACCACGCCGGCACAGCGTCCGTCCCGCAGGATCAGATCCTCGACACCGGCCTCGACGATCTCCAGGGACTCGTACCCGCCCAGGATGTCCTGGATGGCGGCACGGTATAGCGCGCGATCCGCTTGGGCCCGCGGGCCCCGCACGGCCGGTCCCTTGGACCGGTTGAGCATGCGGAACTGGATACCGGAGCGGTCGATCGCCCGCCCCATGATGCCGTCCAGGGCATCGATCTCCCGCACCAGATGGCCCTTGCCAAGACCGCCGATCGCGGGATTGCACGACATCACCCCCACGGTCTCCCGGCGATGGGTCACCAGCGCGGTGCGCGCGCCCAAGCGGGCGGCGGCCGCGGCCGCTTCCGACCCGGCATGGCCACCACCCACAATGATGATGTCAAAGGAGCTCATGATCCTGAGATACGCAGAGGCACCGCCCCTGTCAAAGATTCCGCCGTCCGATGCCGCCATCGCGTTTCACGTGAAACGACGGGCAACGCCGGCCGATCATTTCCCGAGACAGAATTCGCCGAAGATCCGATCGAGGATCTGTTCCACATCGACCCTCCCCAGGATCCGACCGAGAGACCCGGCCGCCACCCGCAGGTCTTCCGCGGAAATCTCCAATGGTTCCCCGCCCTCCAGTCCGGAGACGCAGCGCGCCACGGCCGCCTCGGCCGTCACCACTGCCGCGCGATGGCGCGCCCGTGTCAGCGCCACGGCGCCGACCCGGTCCATGCGTTCGGCCATTGCCGCCCCCAGTGCCGCCAGAAACACGTCGGTACCCGCCCCCGACAGAGTCGACAACCCGATCCAGGGAGCGGGAACCGGCGCGTCGATCAGATCGACCTTGGTCGCCAGCGCCAAGGCGTTCTCCCCCAGATGCCGGCGCATGGCCGCGCGCCCTGCCGCGCCCGCACTCGCGTCGGCCAGAACCAGGGTGAGATCCGCCGCCTCGGCTCGGGCCAGGGCCCGGCGCACGCCTTCCGCCTCCACTTCATCGGGGGTCTCACGCAGTCCCGCCGTGTCCGCTACCGTAGCGGCATACCCATTGATATCGAGGTGTACCTCCAAGACATCCCGGGTCGTGCCGGCGGCCGCATTCACGATAGCAACATCGCGTTTTGCCAACCAGTTAAGGAGCGATGACTTGCCTGCATTCGGCACTCCCACAATCGCGATCCGCAGTCCTTCCCGTACCCGTTCCGCGCGGTGCCCGTCCGCCAAGGCGGTCCGCATCTCCCGGATCACCGCGGACAGGTCTTCCCGGATCTGCGATTGAAGGTCTCCCGGCAGATCCTCGTCGGGAAAATCGATGAATGCTTCGAGCCGGGCCATGGCACCGACCAGTCTGTCGCGCCAATCATCCAGGGCCGCCGTCAGCCCGCCGGTCGCCTGGCGCACCGCCTGACGGCGCTGTGCCTCCGTTTCGGCGTCGACCAGATCCAGCACGCCTTCCGCCCGGGTCAGGTCGAGGCGATCGTTCAGAAATGCCCGCCGGGTGAATTCACCCGGTTCCGCCAGCCGCGTTCCGGCCCGCGCCGACAGCCGGTCGCAGATCGCCGAAACAACCGCCCGCCCGCCATGCAGATGCAACTCGACGACATCCTCCCCGGTCGCGGTTCGCGGTCCGGGAAACGCCACCACCATGGCTTCGTCCAGCATTTCGCCATTGCCGGAATCCTGCAGGATACGGCGGGACAGACGTCGCGGCGGCGGGACGTCCCCCGCCAGATCGCGGAGCGCATCGAAGGCCGCCGCCCCGGAGATCCGGACGATCGCCAACGCCGCCCTGCCCGGTGCCGTCGCCGGGGCAAAGATGGTATCCTGATCCACCGTCTCAGCCTTAATCTGTGGTCCTTCCGCCCTCTTATCAGGCTCCCCGCCATGCCCGCCAGCGATCTCGACACCCCGGTTGGACGCCTGCGCGCCGTCAGCGACGGTGAGACCCTGGTGCGCGTCACCTGGGTCGGCGCGCGCGATACGACACCCGGCGAAGAGCAGGAGGATGCCGTTTCACGTGAAACCGTGCGGCAGCTCGACGCTTATTTCCACCGGCGCCTCACCGCCTTTGATCTGCCGATCGTCTTCCTCGGCGGCTCGGATTTCGAACGCAGCGTGTGGGAGGGCATGCGCGCCATCCCATATGGCGAGACCTGGACCTACGGCGATCTGGCGGATCGGGTGGGCGGCGTAGCCCGGGCCGTCGGCGGCGCCTGCGGGCGGAACCCGATCCCGGTTGTGGTCCCCTGCCACCGGGTGGTGGGCTCCAGCGGTCGTCTCGTCGGCTTTTCCGGTGGCGAGGGCGTGGAAAGCAAGCGGCAGCTGCTCGATCTGGAACGCGGCCAAGCCTCGCTGTTCTGACCGGCGCACAGTGCCGGCCACCCCGATAATCTGTCCACGTTGTTCAGGCAACCGCGCCTTTGCTACGGTCCGGCCCATACAAGCCGGATCCACCCGCGAACCACAGGGGAGCCCTATGTCCACCGTTTCCATTTCCGCCGCCGACGGCGGTAGTTTCAGCGCCTATGTCGCCCAACCCTCTGCCAAGCCGGCCGCCGCGGTCGTCGTCATTCAGGAGATCTTCGGCGTCAACGCCGTCATGCGCGACCTGACCGACGCCTACGCCGCCCAGGGTTACCTTGCCATCTGCCCGGATCTTTTCTGGCGGATCGAGCCCGGCATCGACATCACGGATAAGAGCGAGGCCGAATGGCAGCAGGCGTTCGATCTGTTCGGCAAGTTCGACGTCGACCTCGGAGTCCTGGACCTGATCGCCACCCTGAACCAAGTCCGGGGCATGGACGGCTGCAACGGCAAGGCGGGAACGGTCGGCTACTGTCTCGGCGGCAAGCTCGCCTATCTCATGGCGACCCGCTCCGACGCCGACGCCAATGTCAGCTTCTACGGCGTTGGTTTGGATGCGCTGATCGGCGAGGCCGCAAAGATCGCCAAACCCTATCTCTGCCACGTCGCCGAGAACGACGGGTTCGTGCCGAAAGAGGCCCAGGACACCTTCATCCCGGTTCTCGCGGCCAATGCGCACACGACGGTCCAGGTCTACAACGGACAGGACCACGCCTTCGCCCGGGTGGGCGGGGAGCACTATGACAAAGCATCGGCCGATCTCGCGAATGGCCGCACCGCCGACTTCTTCAAGGCCCATCTGGGCTGATCCAACGACCCGAGCGTCCCCACGCACGGAAGTATCAAGGCGCAGACCGGCACGGCAGTGGTTCCCGCGAGGCCTGTTCACGCTTCACCGAACCTGTCGTAGCCAAGCGAAACGAGAACAGGGAAAGGGAGGACATCCCATGGTCAAAGCCATACGCATGCACGAGCAAGGCGGCCCCGAGGTGATGAAGCTCGAGGACGTCGATCTGCCCAAGCCTGACGCCGGGCAGGTCCAGATCAAGCATTCGGTAATCGGTCTGAATTATATCGATACCTATCACCGCTCCGGCCTCTATCCCCTCCCCCTGCCCTCGGGCATCGGGATGGAAGCGGCGGGCACGGTCGAGGCGATCGGCGCCGGCGTCAGTGACTTCGCCGTGGGCGACCGCGTGGCCTATGCGGCCCCGCCTCCGGGCTCCTACGCCGAGGCGCGGAATCTGGAAGCGACCAAGGTCGTCAAGGTTCCGGACTCGGTCAGTGACAAGCTCGCCGCCGCGATGATGCTCCAGGGCATGACGGTGCAGTATCTGATCCGTCAGATCTACAAGGTCGGCCCGGGCGACACGATTCTTATCCACGCCGCCGCCGGTGGCGTCGGCCTGATCCTCTGCCAGTGGGCGAAGCACCTGGGCGCCACGGTGATCGGCACCGTCAGTTCCGACGAGAAGGCCGCGCTCGCCAAGAAGAACGGTTGCGACCACCCGATCATCTATACCCGTGAGAACTTCGTTGAGCGGGTGATCGAGATCACCGGCGGCAAGAAGGTGCCTGTGGTCTACGACTCGATCGGCAAGGACACCTGGCCGATGAGTCTCGACTGTCTCGCGCCCACCGGCTTGATGGTCAGCTTCGGCCAGGCCTCGGGCCCGATCGCGCCGGTCGATCTCGGTATCTTCGCCGCCAAAGGGTCGCTGAAGTTCACCCGGCCGACCCTGATGACCTACACGGCAACCAAGGACCTGCTCGCGGCTTCCGCGGCGGACCTGTTCGACGTGGTCGGCAAGGGCGCGGTCAGTGTGTCGATCAACCAGGAATACGCCCTGGCCGATGCGGTCCAGGCGCATATCGACCTGGAAGGCCGCAAGACCACGGGCTCGACCATTCTGCTACCGTAATGAGCAAACCATGTTTCACGTGAAACATGGTGCCGTAGGCACTTAACCTGCACCCTTATACGCCACCGCCGCATTGGCGGTGGCGGTCAGGGGCAGGAGTTCAACCCGCGCGACCCCCGCCTCCAGCCACCAATCACGGAATTCTGCACCCGTGAAGTCGAGCGCGTCGCCGACCTCGATCGGCATGTTCAGCGATCGATCGTCTAACCGATCGCAACAGTGGCAGCCCACCCGCTATGTCGATAGCCTTGCGTCCATGATGACCCGAGACGCGTTCAACGCCTTTTGCCAAAGCCTGCCCGCCTCGTTTCATGTGGTGCAGTGGGGTGGGGCAACGGTCTGGAAGGTCGGTACCGCCGAGCAGAGCAAGGTATTCGCCATCGCCGGATGGGGCGACGGTGAGCATCCCGGCTACACCTTCAAAGTCTCGCCCGTCGCCTACGAAATGCTGCGTGAAGAACCCGGCCTGCGCCCGGCACCCTATCTGGCATCGCGCGGGATGAAATGGATCCAGCACTATGCCGCGCCGGGGCTGAGTGACGCCGATCTCCAGGCCTATGTGGCGGAATCCCATCGTCTGGTGTCCCGGGGGCTGACCCGGAAGCTTCAGCGACAACTTGGCCTGAACCAGCCCGACTGAGCTCGCCCGGCCTCTTCAGCTGGACGGCTTCAGCTGGATGGCGGCGGATGCTCGGAGGACGGATGCACGGCGTTCGGGTCCACACCGACCGGCAACAGCAACCACATCCTGCCCTTGGCCGCCATCGCACCGGCCTTCTCGCCGGCCGCGTCGCCCGAGCCCCAGAAGAAGTCGCCCCGAACCGGCCCACGGATCGCGCCACCAGTGTCCTGAGCCACCATCAGGCGCCGGAGACCACCCTCGCCATAATCGATATCGACCCAGATCGGTACTCCCAGCGCATGCTTGGTGCGGTCTACGGCAAGCGAGCGCCCGGCGGTCAGCGCCACGCCCTGGGCGCCGATCGGTCCATCGCCCTTAAGTTCGCGGAAGAAGATATAGGAGGGATTGCGGTTCATCACCGCATCCATCTGATCCGGATTGGCGTCAAGCCAAGCGCGGATCGCCTGCATCGACATCTCTTCCTTCGGCACATGGCCGGCCCCGATCAGATAGCGGCCGATGGGAAAATAGATATGGCCGTTATGGCCGTCATAGCCGACACGGGTGCGGGTGCCATCCGCCAGCCGGATCAGCCCGGAGCCTTGGATATGCAGGAAAAACGAGTCGATCGGATCGGCGAGCCACATGATCGGCTCGACCTTGCCGACCAGGGATCCGGCCTCGATATCGGCGCGGCTGTCATAGGGTTTGAGGCGGAAGCCCTCCAGCCGGCCGGCGATCCGTTCGCCCTTCATGCTCTCGCGGAAATCTCCGAGATCGACAAGCACAAGGTCGCTCGGCCGCGGATAGATCGGCACGTCGTAGGTCGCGTCCGGCTGTCGGGCGCCCCGCAGCTCGGGCTCGTAGTATCCGGTGAAGAGATCGTCATCCGACGCACCGTCCGACGCCGTCCAGACGGCGAAACGCTTCTCGAAGAAGGCGCGCGCCGCTGGGGTGTCGCCCTCGACCGCAACCGCCAGCGCCTCGCAGACCGGCCGCCATTCGGCAACGGTACCGAAGCGGCTGTCAGGACCGATCATCCGCGCGTCGTCGCCCCGGAGCATGCGTGAACAAGACCGACGCATGGCCGGCAGGGCCGCGGCGACGTCGTCATCCGACCAACCCGGCAGGTCGGCAAAGCCCGCCTCGGACAGAACCAAGGTGTCCTTATCGGCACTGGTTGTCAGCTCTGGGGAACATGCGGCGACAGCGGCCAGGATCGACAAGGCCGCGATAGACCTGAATCCTGGCTTATTCCTCGGGAACACGAGCGGCGACCAGCTCCCAATTCGGGTCGCTGGACCGGACATCGCGCTCGAAGGTCCAGATATCCGTCAGAACCTCGATCTTGTCGGGGTCTCCATCGACCACTTTACCATCGGCGTCCCGCGTCACCTTCACCTGCTCGGTGACGAACTCGACCGTCACCCGGGCCTCGTGACCGTCCAACTCCGCCTCGGTGATATCGGCGGACCGGAACGTGACGATGGTGGTCTCCTGGGACTCGTTCGCCTGCTCCCGTTCCTCGATGGCCTGGACGAAGCCGCCATAGAGCGGGCCGGAAATCAGCGATTTCAGCGTATCCACGTCGCCGGCGGCAAAAGCCTGGACGATCATCTCGAACGCGCCACGCGCCCCACCGGCGAATTCCTTGTCGTCAAAGTCGGGATCGGCGAGCTTGATGCGCATCAGAGTGGCGGACAGCGGATCGAGATCGTCGATATCCGCCGCATCGACCGTCGCCCGGTCCGGCAGCGAGATGACGTTGTCCTGTTCGCTTTCGTTTGCCGCTTCCGGAGCGCTGAAGGGATCCGGACGCTGTTTCTCCTCACCAGTACGTCGGCCGAGTACGCCACGCAGCTTCAGGATGAGGAAGCCGGCGATCATTGCGTACAAGATGATTTCGAAGAGTGGAAAACTGCTTCCCATGCGTGTTGCGTCCCCGGGTGGACCGAGCCGCACCCTCCCGTTTAGAGTGCCCGCCCCGGACAGCGGTGGCCACGGCGGTCGCGGCGCCGGTGCAACCAAGATGGTGGCGGGCATCGCTTCGACGGGCATCCGGATCTTAATCCCGACGCCTCTGGAGTAGATAAGGCCTCGATATCCGAAGGGCAAGCATGGGCTTAGTCGTTCTTTTGATTCTGATCGGCGTTCCGGCCGTCGAACTCTGGCTGCTGATTGAGGTCGGCACCGAGATCGGAGCCGCGCCGACGATCGCTCTGATCATCCTGACGGCCGTGCTCGGCACGATGCTGTTCCGGGTCCAGGGCCTCGCCACCCTCGAGCGGCTGCGCATGCATGTCGCCCGAAAGGAGGCACCGGTCGCCGAAGTGGTGTCGGGTTTCGGACTGCTGTTTGCCGGCCTGCTGCTTCTCATTCCCGGTTTCGCGACCGACGCACTCGGCTTTCTGCTGTTCGTCCCGCCGCTGCGGCGATGGCTGGCTGGCTTGCTGATCGCCTATATCGTCGCCCGGGGCGGTTCCGCGGTGTTCGTCGATCTGCGGGGCGGGCGTGGCTCCGGTGGCAGCGGGCCTGGCGACATCATCGATGGCGAATTCGAGGATCTCTCCGATCAACCTCCCAGCGACGGCAAATCAACCCCCGGCACGCCGCCGCCGCCGCTCGACCGACCGAGGGACTGACGCCCATGTTTCTGCTGCGCCATGGCGAAAGCGAGTTCAACGTCCACTTCTCGAAGACCCGCATCGATCCGGGGATCGAGGATCCGGGCCTGACGGATACCGGCCGGGCCCAGGCCGCCGCCGCCGCGGAACATCTGGCGGATCGGGCTGTCCGGCGGGTCGTCGCCAGCCCCTATCGCCGGGCCCTGCAGACCGCCGAGATCGTGGCCGGCCGTCTGGGTCTCGGGATCGAGATCGAGCCCCTGGTCCGAGAACGGTGCTGGTTCGTCTGCGATATCGGCACGCCGACATCGCGCCTGCGCTCAGATTGGCCCGGGATCTCCTTCGGCGACCTTCCGGAGCAGTGGTGGCCCGAGGGTGGCGAGAACGAGGACGCGCTCGGCATACGGTGCACGGCCTTCCGTGAAAAGCTGACCTCGGCCCCGAGTTGGGACGATACGGTCTTCGTTTCCCACTGGGCGTTCATCCGCGGACTGACCGGCATGACGGTGCCGAACGGTACCGTTCTCGCCCTCGACCGGGGCCTGGCCGCCACTATTGTCCACACGTCCCAGTCGTGATAGCGAAGCTGCGACTCTCCAGTCCGACCTTGGACCTTTGACCCAGGAACTCTCATGTCCGACCTCCCCCCCGCCGCCGAGCCGAAGCTGATGCAAGCGACGTCGATGCCGCTGCAGATCAACGCGCAGTACATCAAGGATTTCTCCTTCGAGAATCCCCGCGCGCCGGCCAGTCTGCGTCCGCAGAGCTCGCAACCGCGGATCGATGTGAATGTCGATGTCCAGGCAGCCAAGGTCTCCAAGGACGAGGAGCTCTACGAGGTCGTCCTGAAGATCACCGCCAGCGGCAAGGTGGAGAACGACCCGCTGTTTCTGGCGGATCTAACCTATGCGGGCCTGTTCGTGCTGCAGAACATGGACGAGGACGCCCTGCACGCGACCCTGCTGGTCGAGTGCCCGCGCCTGCTGTTTCCCTTCGCCCGGGCGATCGTGGCCGACGCCACCCGCGATGGCGGCTTCCCGCCGCTGCTGATCCAGCCGGTGGATTTCGCCGCGATGTACCGCCAGAGCAAGGAGACGTCGATCGCGACCGTCTGATCCGACGACGCGGCCGCTGTCATTCGGCCGCGTCGCTGTTCCAGATCGGTTTCGACAGTTTCTCTAGGAAAGCGGCATGGGCCGCCGCTTCCTCCTCGGTCGGTGCATGCACGCGCGGCGTCCGATAGATCCGCTCGATCGTCTCGATGGTTTCCGCCCCCGCCCCGGAGCTCGGCGATGTCTTGCTCTCGTCGGAGGGCGGGGCCATGAGATCCGGCTGCCGTCCGCCAATGAGTTCCAGATAGACCGATGCCAGCAGATCGGCGTCGATCAGCGCGCCATGCAGGGAGCGGTTGGAGTTGTCGATTTCAAAGCGGCGGCACAGTGCGTCCAGACTGACCTGAGCGCCCGGGTATTTGCGCCGCGCCAGGGCAACGGTGTCCAACGCCCGGTCCATCGGGATCGGCGGTCGGTTCAGCAGTTGCAATTCCTTGTTGAGGAAGCGCATGTCGAAACTGGCGTTGTGGATCACCAGCGTCGCGTCGCCGAGAAACGCCAAAACCTCGTCCACCAGCGACCCGAAGACCGGATGACCTGCGAGAAACTCAGCCGACAGGCCATGCACCCGGAAGGCCTCCTCGGGCATGTCCCGTTCCGGATTGAAGTAATGGTGCAGAGTCCGCCCGGTGGGCACGTGGTTGATCAGCTCGAGACAGCCGATTTCGACGACCCGGTCGCCGGTTTCGGGATCCAGGCCCGTTGTCTCCGTATCGAGCACGATCTCGCGCATGCTGTCCTCTTTCCCTGGTTCAGGCCACGCCGAAGCCCCGTGACCAGCCGCGTCACCGCCCGCATGGCGACCGCGCGACCGAGGCCGGTGGGAATGACCAGATCGGCCCGGCGTCGCTTCTCGGTATCTGGCATCTGCTTCGCCAGAATACTCACCAGGCGGGCTTCCGTCATCCCGGACCGGACCATGACCCGCTGACGTTGAATGAAGGCCGGAGCGCTGACTACGACCACCAGGTCGCAGCGCCGGTGGCTGCGCCCTTCGAGCAGCAGCGGCACATCCAGCACCACGATCGGGCGACGCTGCAACCGGCATCCGGCGAGAAACCCGCGGGTCTGGACGGCCACCAGCGGATGGACGATGGATTCCAGCAGTTTCAACGCGTCCGGGTCGCCGAACACCCGCGCGCCCAGGGTCGGGCGGTCGATCGCCCCGTCCCGCACCGTCTCGGGAAAAGCCGCCCCGACCGGACCAACAGCCGCGCCGCCGCGCCGCATCATCGCGTGAATGGCCGCATCCGAATCATGCACCGCGACACCGAGACGGCGGAACATGGTCGCCGTCGTGCTCTTTCCCATGCCGATGGACCCGGTCAGGCCGATGACGATCATCGCGCCAGGACACCATGGGCCCGCAGAAACTCGAGCAGCGGCAGCAGCGGCAGACCGAGGACGGTAAAATAGTCGCCCTCGACCCCGGCGAAGAGCTGCGCCCCCAGCCCCTCAAGCTGATAAGCCCCGACCGACGCGCAGACCTCGTCACCGACCACGTCCAGATAGCGCTCGATATACGCCTCGGAGAGCGGCCGCATACGCATGGTCACACTGTCCATGGCATGCCAGATCCGACTCCCGGCGCGGGCGACGACGACCGCGGTCACCAGCCGATGGGTTTTCCCGGACAGTGCTGTCAGCGTGGCATGGGCGTGATCGCGATCAACCGGTTTCTCGAACCACACACCGCCGCAATCCAGCATCTGATCGGAACCGATGACCAGCGCGTTGGGATGTCGGCGGGAGATCGCCATCGCCTTGAGCTCGGCCAGGACAGTGGCGACATCCTCGGTCGCGGCGTTCTCCGCCCGGAGCGACTCCCGCACCGACCCCTCGTCCACACCCGGCACATCGACCGTGAACGGAACGCCGGCATTGCGCAGCATCTCCGCGCGGAACCGGCTACCCGACGCGAGAACGACCGGCACCGTCGCCGCCCCGTTCCCCAGCAGCACCGCCGGCGCCTCTCTCTCAGCCATTGTTCGCCTCGCGCTCTTCCAGATGCTGCAGGACCGCGGCCGAGGTCTCCTCGATCGACCGGCGGGTGACGTCGATCACCGGCCAGCCGTTCCTGGTGAACATGCGGCGGGCCTCCGCCACCTCCTTGCGCACCTGCTCCATCGCGACATAGTCCGTCTCCTCACGCTGCTTCAACATCAGAACCCGGTTGCGCCGCACCTGGATCAGGCGGGCCGGATCGGTGGTGAAGGCCACCACCAACGGATGTTTCAGGGTGAAGATCTCGTCCGGCGGCGGCACGTCGGGCACGATCGGTACATTCGCGGTCTTGAAGCCTCGGTTGGCCAGATAAAGCGAGGTCGGGGTCTTGGATGTGCGCGACACGCCAACGATGACGATATCGGCCTCCTCAAGATCGTGCACCTGCTGCCCGTCATCATGGGCGAGGGTGTAGTCCATCGCTTCGATCCGATTGAAATAGGCCGCATCCATTTCGTGCTGCCGACCTGGCCGGGGATGGGATTCCCGGCCCATATACGAAGCCAGCGTCATCACGATCGGATCCAGCACCGGAAGGGCCGGAACCTCGATCCGCCGGCAGGCCTCTTCAAGCCGCCGGCGCAGCTCCGGGTCGACCAGGGTGAACAGCACCGGGCCCGGATTGGTTTCGATGCCCGCGATCACCTTCTCGAGGTAGCTGGAGGTTCGCACCAGCGACCAGACATGCTCCTTGGCCCGCACATCCTCGAACTGGACCAGGCAGGCCCGGGCTATCTGATGGTTGGTCTCGCCCGTGGCGTCGGACACAAGATGCAGGTGCAACAGGTCAGTGACGCTCATCCCCTAGTCCTCTGCTCGGAACCCGGTTGTCCACCGGCTTCCTGGGGAGAACTCCCGTCGAGATCGGGATAAGTCGGCTTCTTCACCTCGCCGTCGAAAACGCTCACCGCTCACCTCGATTCACTACCCCCGCCTATCCGAGGGTGAACAACTTTACCGGCCCCGCGGTATAACGTCATCGCCGATGCACTTGGCGAGACTGTCCACGTTATCCCCGTCATTCAAGTCCGCAGATCCGGCGAGCCACAGCGCGGCTTGCAAGCTGGTCTCATGGGATTCGCTCCCCAGGCGGTGCCGCTGAATCTGGAAATCGACGGATCTGTGGATGACCGGTGGACGGGATTTGATCCCCGGGTTTCCACCCCCCAACTACCTCTCCTACCTATCTTTTAAAAAAGATATTAGGGTAGAGAGGTTATCCAGAATGCGAGGGAGCAATGCATGTCGGGCGTCCCGCTATTGGATACGCTGAATGGTCGGATCGGATCGCCGCCGCCGGTTTGGCTGATGCGTCAGGCCGGGCGTTATCTGCCCGAATACAAGGAAACGCGTAAGCTGGCCGGCGGTTTCGTCGACCTCTGCCTCAATCCGGAACTTGCCTGCGAAGTGACCCTGCAGCCGATCCGGCGCTTTGGGTTCGACGCGGCGATCCTGTTCTCCGATATCCTGATGGTGCCCTACGGCGTCGGCCAGCATCTGGAGTTCCAGGAGGGCCGGGGCCCGGTGCTCGATCCGATCGAGAGCGAGGCCGATATCCCGGTGTTCGACGCCGATGCGTTCCATGCCCGGATCGGCAATGTCTACGAGACCGTCGCCCGATTGCGCGCCGCCCTGCCAACCGAGGTCGCGCTGATCGGGTTCGCCGGCAGCCCTTGGACCGTCGCCTCCTACATGGTCGAGGGCGGCAGCAGCCGGGACTATGCCAAACTCAAGGGCTGGGCCTATGGTCGGCCGGCCGGCTTCGCCCGACTGATGGACCTCCTGGTCGATGCCACGGTCGAATATCTGGACCGACAGGTGAGCGCGGGCGCGCAGGTCGTCAAACTGTTCGACAGTTGGGCCGGGGCCGCGCCGGAGACGGTCTTCCAGCGCGCGGTGGTCGAGCCGACGGCCGAGATCGTGCGCCGCCTGAAGGCGCGCCATCCGACGGTGAAGGTCATCGGTTTCGCCCGCGGCGCCGGTGCCATGACGCGGAGCTATGCCGCCGCCACGGGGATCGACGCGTTGGCCCTCGACAGTTCCATCCCGCTCGCCATGGCCTGTGCGCTGCAGGCCGAGATCCCGGTGCAGGGTAATCTCGATCCGATCGCGCTCGTCACCGGCGGCGATGCGTTGACGGCGGAGACGGACAGGATCCTGGAGGCGCTGACCGGTGGGCCGTTCATCTTCAATCTCGGCCACGGCATCGTGCCGCAGACCCCGCCGGAGCATGTCACGGCGTTGCTGAAGCAGATCAGGGGCTGACCGGGTCGTGGACGGGTACGGGGTCGTCAAATCGCTGCACGTGATCAGCGTCATCGCCTGGATGGCCGGGCTGCTCTATTTGCCGCGGCTGTTCGTCTATCACGCCGACGAGCCCCCGGGCTCGGCGACCTCCGAGACCTTCAAAGTGATGGAACGCCGGCTCTACAAGGCGATCATGAGTCCGGCCATGGGGGCGACCTGGATCTTCGGCATCCTGATGCTCTGGCTGGTCCCCGGATGGCTCGAGGACGGCTGGATGCATGCCAAGTTGTTTCTGGTGCTGGTGATGACCGCCATGCATCACGCGATGGGACGCTGGTGCCGGGCTTTCGCGGCCGATGAAAACAATAAATCCGCCCGCTACTACCGAATCGCGAACGAAATCCCCACTTTAGTGATGGTCGTGGTGGTCTTCCTGGTGATCACGAAGCCGTTTTAAGACCTACGGTACGGTTAACGACGTTGACACTGCCGAGTGGGTCGGGTAAGGCCTGTTTCCGGTCGCCGGGCGCGACCGCTTTTCTCCGGAACATTGCATGTGTTGCAGACGGCCCCCGTTCGGGTGGGCTTATGGGTAAAGCGAAAAACCCTTTGCATCGGGCATGGTCCGGTCCCTTCCCTGAAGGCAATTCACAGCAGATGAATCTCCAAGAACTCAAAGCGAAAACCCCCGCCGATCTCCTCACTTACGCTGAGGAGCTTGAAGTTGAGAACGCGAGCACATTGCGCAAGCAAGACATGATGTTCGCGATCCTCAAGCAACTGGCGGAAAATGACGTTCCGATTTCCGGCCAGGGCGTGCTCGAGATCCTGCCAGACGGGTTCGGCTTCCTGCGTGCGCCGGAATCCAACTACCTGCCAGGACCGGATGACATCTACGTCTCGCCGAGCCAGGTACGCCGCTTCGGCCTGCGCACCGGCGACACCGTCGAGGGTCAGATCCGCGCACCGAAGGAAGGCGAGCGGTATTTCGCCCTCCTCAAGGTGAACCAGATCAACTTCGAGGATCCCGAAGCGGTCCGTCACCGGATCAACTTCGACAACCTCACCCCGCTGTTCCCGAACGAGAAGCTGAAGCTCGAGACCGAGTTCCGGCCGGAGAACAAGGATTTCACCGCCCGGGTCATCGACCTGATCTCGCCGCTCGGCAAGGGCCAGCGCGCGCTGATGGTGGCGCCGCCGCGCACCGGTAAGACGGTGATGCTGCAGAACGTCGCCCACGCCATCTCCGAGGGCAATCCGGAGGTCTACCTCATCGTCCTGCTCATCGACGAGCGGCCGGAGGAAGTGACCGACATGGTGCGCTCGGTGAAGGGCGAGGTGATCTCCTCGACTTTCGACGAGCCGGCCTCGCGTCACGTCCAGGTCACCGAGATGGTGATCGAGAAGGCCAAGCGCCTGGTCGAGCACAAGCGCGACGTGGTGATCCTGCTGGACTCCATCACCCGCCTGGCCCGCGCCTACAACACGGTGGTGCCGTCCTCGGGCAAGGTGCTGACCGGTGGTGTCGACGCCAACGCCCTGCAGCGCCCCAAGCGCTTCTTCGGTGCGGCCCGTAACATCGAGGAAGGCGGCTCGCTGACGATCATCGCGACCGCGCTGATCGATACCGGCTCGCGCATGGACGAGGTTATCTTCGAGGAGTTCAAGGGTACCGGTAACTCCGAGGTCATCCTCGACCGCAAGCTGTCCGACAAGCGCACCTTCCCGGCGATCGACATCACCAAGTCGGGCACCCGTAAGGAAGAGCTGCTGGTCGACAAGGCGACCCTGTCGAAGATGTGGGTCCTGCGCCGCATCCTCATGCAGATGGGCACGGTCGACGGCATGGAGTTCCTGCTCGACAAGCTCAAGCACTCCAAGACCAACCAGGACTTCTTCGACCAGATGAATTCCTGACGGGTCGGTCTTTCAGACGTATATCCGGAACAGGCCGGCCTTCGGGTCGGCCTTTTTCGTGTCGGGGCGCGCCACCTCATCGCGGACCCAGAATACGGCGCATCGGGTGGATCCTGGCTTTCGCCAGGAAGTCGGTTAGGGCTGTGGACGAGCGATTTTCCTATCGCCGCCCGAGCCACCCCCGCGCCCACGCCCAGATTTCCCCTGCTGCCCGTCGCCGGCTGCGGATCGCCCAGGCCGGCCGCCAGGCGAGCCGGGTCATCAGATCCCGCCGCGCCTGTCCCTCCGCACTCTCCAGTTCGTCGACCAGTTGCCGGACCTGCGTCGGGGTCAGATGCGGGCTCTTGTCGTCCATTCCCGCCGTCTCCTCGGACGCTATTTGATGCGGAACCGGTTGCGCAGCCCGAGACCGATGAGAAACAGGAAGATCAGTCCGAACACCCCTTCAACCGCACTGATCGTATAGAGCCGGGTGAGACAGTCGAGATATTGCGGGTCGGTTTCCGGCATCGGGCACAGACCTGTGACCATGATCTCGCGTCCGACGACGGCTTGGCCCGCGAAGGGGAAGATGTTCGCGAAGGAGGCGACACGTCCGATGCTGCTGAATTCGACAAACCCTCTGGCCAGGAGGTCCGGCGTTCCCAGCATCGCCTCATAAGCATAGAGCGCACAGAGTACGGTCAACATCAGCCAGCCAAGCGGCCGCACCCAGCTCTGTCCGAAATCGGAGACCCATTCGTAGATGTAGTTCAGGGCGAGGCGCGGCAGATCGCGGACGCGGTCGGGCTTCAGGGAATGAAAGCGTTTCGCCCGGACTTCGGACGCGAACAGCGAAAGCTCCAGCTCATGGTCGTGGGTATCGGCCGCGAGCTGCTTGAGGCGTCGGAACCGGGCCTCGCCGTCCGCGACGCTGCATTTCCCGACGAACCGGTTGGAACACGGATACTCGAATGTCGACCCGAGAAAGGAGGGCGGCTGCGAAAATGCGGTCGAGATCAGATCCGGCGGAACACCGAATGCAATACCGGTGAAATAAGCGTGGCCCTGGATATCGGCACTTTGGGCAACTAACGAGCCGGAGATCCTCGCGTTCTCCATCTGCAAAACAGACTGAACCGTGGTCCTGCTGAAGGAGGCGT
>JARGOG010000019.1:0-5418 GCA_029212785.1 Thalassobaculaceae bacterium | reverse complement strand
GGAGAGATCGATGTCGGCGCGGTCCTCTTCCGGCTTCTTCAGCTCCGCTTCCGCCCAGGTGTTCCACGCGTCCTTTCCAAGCCGCGCGAGGTCGAGCCAACGTTCCTGCGCCGCCAGGGTGGACGGATCGGTCTCGACGTCGCTTGGTGTCGGATTGTCCATTCCTGCAATCTATGAGTGGCACCGCTAGGGCGGCAAGAGGGATGCGCCCGCCCAACCCCCTGTCATCCCGGTTCGCCGATCGGCGAGACCGGGACCCGGAACGGATGACCGCGAGGACGATGGCGGGGAGGATATGGGCACACACCCGCCGTACCTTGCCGCCCCCCGGCCTGCGTGATAGCTCAAAGGCTTGACCGTTCACCGCCTGCGAAGGGGCGTCGATGGCCCATCCCCAGTCGCCTGACTCCGATCCGCCGAGCCCCAAACCGGCCGGATCGCCCAAGGTCGGGCTGTTCGTCACCTGCCTGGTCGACATGTTCCGCCCCTCGGTCGGGTTCGCCGCCCTCAAGCTGCTGGAGGATGCCGGGTGTACCGTCATCGTGCCGGCGGAGCAGACCTGCTGCGGCCAGCCGGCGTTCAATTCCGGTGACAACAAGGATACCCGTGCGGTCGCCGCCCAGGTGATCGCGGCGTTCGAGGGGCTCGACTACGTTGTCGCCCCGTCGGGCTCCTGTGCCGGGATGATCCGCGAGCATTACCCGGAACTGTTCGCGGACGACCCGGCCATGGCTCAGCGCGCCCAGCATGTGGCCAAGCGGACCTACGAGCTGACCTCGTTCCTGGTCGACGTGCTCGGCGTCACCAAGGTCGACGCCGCCCTGAAAGCCACCGTCACCTATCACGACAGCTGCTCGGGCCTGCGCGAACTGGAGGTGAAGGCACAGCCGCGCCGTCTGCTCTCCGGGGTGACGGGGCTGAAGCTCGCCGAACTGCCGGGGGCGGAGGTGTGCTGCGGCTTCGGCGGGACGTTCTGCGTCAAATACCCGGAAATTTCCGACAAGATGGTCACCAACAAGGCCGAGGAGATCGTCGCCACCGGCGCCGACACGTTGCTGGCCGGCGATCTCGGCTGCCTGCTGAATATGGCCGGTAAGCTCAAGCGCCTGGGCGCGCCCACCAAGGTGCGCCACGTCGCCGAGGTGCTGGCCGGGATGACCGACGGCCCGGCGATCGGCGATCCCGCCGGCTCTGTGTCGGGCGAGGAGCGCTGAGCCATGCAATCCACCAGCAAGCAATTCAAGGACAACGCCCACCACGCCCTGAATGATGCGACCCTGCAGCGCGCCTTGCTGAACGTGAAGACCGGGTTTCAGGAGAAGCGGGCCCAGGTGGTCGCCGGTCTGCCCGAGTTCGAGGCGCTGCGCGACACCGGCCGCGACATCAAGAATCACGTGCTGGCCAATCTCGACTTCTATCTGGAGCGGTTCGAGGAGAACGTCACCGCGAATGGCGGCCATGTGCACTGGTGCCGCACCCCGGCCGAGGCGCGCGAGAAGATCCTGGAGATCTGCAAGCGGCGCGAGGCCAAGACCGTCACCAAGGGCAAGTCGATGGTTGCCGAGGAGATCGGCCTCAACGAGTACCTGGAAGAAAACGGCGTCGAGCCGATCGAGACCGATCTCGGCGAATACATCATCCAGCTCCGCCACGAGCCGCCGAGCCACATCATCGCCCCGGCGATCCACGTGACCCGCGAGCAGATCGCCGAGGATTTCCGCCGGGAGCACACCGATCTCGACCCGAACCGCCGTCTGGAGGAACCCCGCGATTTCACCGACGAGGCGCGGGCCAAGCTGCGCGATCGGTACTTCGCCGCCGATGTTGGCATCACGGGCGCGAACTTCCTGATTGCCGAGACCGGCTCGACCGTCATCGTGACCAACGAGGGCAACGGCGACATGACCCAACTGCTGGGCAAGGCCCATGTGGTCATCGCCAGCCTGGAGAAGATTGTTCCGACCCTGGAGGACGCTTCCACCATCCTGCGTCTGCTCGCCCGCTCGGCAACCGGACAGGAGATGTCGGTCTACACTTCCTTCTCCACCGGGCCGCGCCGGTCGGAAGACATGGACGGGCCCGAGGAATTCCACGTGGTCCTGCTGGACAATGGCCGCAGTGCCATGCTGGGCACCGAATTCCAGGACATGCTGCGCTGTATCCGCTGTGCGGCCTGCATGAACCACTGCCCGGTCTATGCCGCGGTCGGTGGTCATGCCTATGGCTGGGTCTATCCGGGCCCGATGGGCTCGGTTCTCACCCCGTCGCTGATCGGCGTCGAAGAAGCTGGCCACCTGCCCAACGCCTCGACCTTCTGCGGGCGTTGCGAGAGCGTGTGCCCGATGCGCATTCCACTACCGAAGATGATGCGTCACTACCGCCAGCGCGAGCACGAAAAAGGCCTTAATCCTCAGAAGGCTAGAGCGGGGCTGGCGCTCTGGTCATACTTCGCGACGCGACCGGGCCTGTACCGCCTGGCCACCCGGATCGCTTCCGGTCTGCTGGGTCGGCTCGGAAAGGTAAACGGGCGGTTCACCAGTTTGCCGCTGGCGTCCGGCTGGACCTCGGTGCGCGACCTGCCCGCCCCCGAGGGACGCACCTTCCACGACCTGTACCGGGAACGGCAGGCCAAGGGAGGCCGGGCATGAGCGCGCGCGACGATATCCTCGGCTCGATCCGCAAGTCGCTCGGGCGCGGCCCGCTGACCGGCGAGCCTGCCGCCCAGCTGCACCAGCGCCTCGCCCAACCCCAGCGCAACCTGATCCCGGACCGCACCGCCGGGCGCGATACCGAGGGCCTGACGGCGCAGTTCGCCGACAAGTCGCGGGAGGTTGCCTGCACCGTCGACGAGGTCGACAGCCTGGACGCGGTTCCGGAAGCGGTCCGCGCCTATCTGTCCCGCGAGAACCTGCCGGCCCGCGTGGTGCAGGCACCGGCGCTGGCGCAAGGTCCGGACGGGGGTCTGGACTGGTCGAAGACGCCGACGCTGGAGGTCAAGACGGGCACTTCCGATGGCTCTGAAGACACCAGCGTGACGCCGGTTTTCGCCGCGGTCGCCGAGACCGGTACGCTGATGCTGACGTCGGATACGGCAACCCCAACCGGCCTGAATTTCCTGCCGGAAAATCACATCGCCGTCGTCCGCCGCAGCCAGGTTGTCGGTCCGCTGGAGGATGCATGGGGCCGTTTCCGGGCCGCGCGGGCCAAGGCGGGCGGCGCCGGACCTGAAGATGGCTTTGTCATGCCGCGCACGGTCAACCTGATCACCGGCCCGTCGCGCACCGGCGATATCGAGCAGAAGATCCAGATGGGCGCGCACGGCCCCCGGCGCCTGCACGTCATCATCGTCGCCGACTGAGGCGGCAGGTGGCGGGCGCGCGCAAATCCAGGCGGCCCACCTCCGACGAACTCGACCTGTTCGGCAGGGTGTTGAAGGACGCCAAACCGATCGAAAGCGAGCGTCACGCCGAACACGCGATCGCACCGGACCCGGTGCCGAATCCCCCTCCTGAAAAGCCGCAGATCCTGCAGGAACCTGCCGGGCACACGCGTGCAGCCACGCCGCCGCCGCCGCAATCCGTGCCCGATATCGTGCCGTCGGATCTGCAGGATCACGCCCATGGAGCCGCCCCGGGCGTCGACCGCCGCCTGCAGCTTCGCCTCAAGCGCGGGCAGGTGCCGATTGAGGCCCGCATCGACCTGCACGGACTGACCCGGGAGAAGGCGCATGTGGCGCTGAACGGATTTCTCGCCCGCCAGGAGGCCCTCGGCCGGCGCTGCGTGCTGGTTATCACCGGCAAGGGGCGCCGCCCGGACTGGCAACACACCGGCCAGGACAGGCCCTGGGGCGGCGATGAGCGGGAAATCGGCGTGATCCGCCGGGCCCTGCCGGGCTGGCTCGGCGAGTATCCGAACAAGGAGCGGATCCTGGCCTTCACCCCGGCCCAGCCCCAGGATGGCGGCAAGGGCGCGTGGTACGTGCTGCTCCGGCGCCGTCGCGCGCGGGCCCGCGGCGGGCGGGACGAGACATGACTCCGCTTGGCTTGCGCCTGCGGGAACTCCGCGAGGATCGAGGCCTCACCCTGGCCGTCATGGCGGAAGGGCTGGGGGTATCGGCGGCCTATCTGTCGGCGGTGGAGCACGGCAAGCGGGCGCGGCCGCGATCCGGATTTCTGGAGCTGGTGAACGCGTGTCTGAACCTGGACTGGGAGGAGGCGGAGGAGCTGCGTCGCCTGTCGGAGATCTCCCGGCCCCGTGTCGTGCTCGACACCGGCGGCCTCAGCCCGAAGGCGACGGAGCTGGCAAACCTGCTGGCGGCCCGCATCCGCGATCTCGACGACAGCCGGATCGACACGCTGCTGGCCGAGCTCAAGGATCCCTGACGGATCAGCGGGGCCTAAAGACGAAGTGGATGCCGTCTGCCTGAGAGGCGGTTTCGATCTGCGATTTTACGGAAGCCCCGTCCAGGTCGGTGAGGCCGTGGTCCTGAAGGCGGAATACCTGCCATTGACCGGCCGGAAAAAGGGCGTCCAGATCGGACTCGCTGCCGCCGAACTGGCCCACCAGCCCAACGTGGTACTCCACAAGGAAGGTGGTCTTTCCGGCGGAGATGAGCCGCTGCGCACCCTGCAGGATCTTCAGTTCGAAGCCTTCGGCATCAATCTTGATGACGGTCGGAGGCTCGGCCATATCCGCGAACAGCGTATCCAGTCGCATCGTTGGAACCATCTGAACGTTCGGACTGTCGGCCGGTAACTTGTGGTCCTGCCGATCGAGCTGCTCGTCGTAGAGTTTCGCGCCGAACTGAGCGTTCAAGGTGGGCACCATCGTGATGCCATCCCGATCGCTGGCGCCCATCTCCAGCACCTGGCAGCGACGGATGCCGTTCAGGGAGAGGTTTCGCTCGATGATCTGATTCAACGGACGCTGAAACTCCATCGTGACAACCGTCGCGCCGGCGACCCCGGCAATACAGCTCAGATAGCCTGTATGGGCGCCGATATCGACGAAGAGATCCCGGTCGGTGAGGGTCCTGCACAGGTAGTCAACGATCCCTGGCTCGTGCGGCTTGCCGGTGGGCATGAGCCTGCTGAAAAACTGCTGGTTCAGCGGGTCGTCAATCGCGTAGAGCACATCGCCAACCGGCGTTGCCAATTTGAAGACACGTTGAGTGGGCCGACGATACTCGGAGCGGAGCTTTTCTCCCGTTCCGAGTCGCTTGGTCAGATTGGCGGTTTGGCGAAGGTCCGGTGTCGGAAAATCGGCGACTGTGGCGCAACGGCGACACCAATCCCGGGTGACCTCCGGATCGGCCAGCCTGAACATACTTGTCAGTCCGTGCAGCAGATTGCCCGTGTGGCCCGGCGACTGTGCAATGGCCAGCGCAAGTCGATGGTCGAAGCGACGCGGTAGGCGCGG
>JARGOG010000116.1 GCA_029212785.1 Thalassobaculaceae bacterium | reverse complement strand
GTGGTAGCAGCACTCCACTTCCTTGCCGTCGAACCAGCCGTCCGACAGCGGAATGCCCCGGTGCGGGCAGACGTCGCGCAGGGCGAAGACCGTGCCTTCGCTGGTCCGCGCGAACACCAGCGGCTCGCCCAGCAGCGTCTTGTCACGCATCGCACCCACCTTCAGCGCCGCCGAGGGCATCGCGAAGTACCAGATGTCGCGGAGGAATTCGTTCCCGTCTATCGCCATGACCGGACACTGCCACCGGGGCGAAACGGAGGCAACGCGCTTGATGACCGCGGCCATGAAAGACGGTATATCTCACACATAACCACTCTCCATGATTGAGGTCGGATCGATGATGGCGGCCAACCCTCGCTTCCTGTCGACGGTCGCTGTCCTGATCGGCCTGCTGTGCAACGGGTCGGCCGGCGCGGCGGACAGGGAAATCCGGGTGAACCAGGATGGCCTGGAGCGTCTTGCCTGGCTCGTCGACGGCCGCCTGGACACCGCCTCCCCAGCACCATTGATCGTGGCGCTGCATGGCTACCGGAAGCCCGAAGAAGCGCTGACCCTCCGAGCGGAACCGGCGAGGCTGGGCTGGGATCGGCTGGCCGCTCTTGCCCGTGAGAACGGCTTCATTGTCGTCTTTCCCGCCGCCTATCGTGGTAAGTGGAGTCTCGTTCCAGGGCTAGAGAACGCCAAGCAGGAGGATGGCAGCCCGATCGACGATGTCGGATTTCTCCTGAGCCTCGTGGCGGCTTTCGTCGCCGACAACCTCGCCGACCCGGAGCGCCTCTACCTAACCGGCATCTCCGACGGCGCGATAATGACCCACCGGCTGATCTGCCGGAACGATTCGCCCTTCGCCGCCGCGGCTGCGCTGATCGGTACCGCCCACGAAGATCACATCGGCGACTGCGATCCGTCGTATTCACCCGCCGTGATGCAGGTGCACGGCGATAACGATTCTGTGCTGCCATATGAGGGATGGATCTTCCGCAGCGGGCGCGAAGTGTCCGTCGCGGAAGTCATGGACCATTGGCGCAGACGCCATGGCTGTACGGGCCAGAAGGGCGAACGCCTGGAGGACATCGACCCCGACGACGGCAGCACAGTCCTCAAACTGGAATGGACCGGGTGCGCCCGCGACCCGAACGTCCTTCTGTTCAAGGTCAAGGGCGGCGGCCACAGCGTCCCTGCCCTGGACGCACCGGTTCGCGATGACCCCAAGCGGAAGATCAACCGAGACCTCGACACCATGGCCGAAGTCTGGCGTTTCGTCTCACAGGTGAAGCGAAGCGGACCGTAACAGTCCGCGAGCCCGCTCAGCTCTCGGCGCAGTCGATGCAGATCGTCGACGCCGGATCGGAGATGAGGCGGGGAGGTTCGATCTCCTCGCCGCAGCGCACGCAGGTTCCATATTCGCCGGCGTCGAGGCGCTTCAGCGCGGAACCGATCCGCTGCAGCTCCAGGCCACGGCGGCGATCAGTTTCCAGCGCCATCGCCTGATCCTGGATCGCATCCATTCGGGAGAGCCGTCCGACACGGGATTGGTCGAGTTCGACCGCGTCCCGTGCCTCCTTGGAGCCGGCGACCAGCGTTTCGATCTCCTCCCGGCGTTCAATCAGTACGCGGCGTACCGCATCATCGTCGTCCGGATCGAAGGTCATGGCTGTCATGACGGGATCATGCACCCGCAACAGCGCCGCGTCACCTGTGACCTTTTCTCCCGTTCTCGCCGCGGCTTTTTTGCCGGGGTCGACGGCTGGGCATATCCGACACTCGGGACCCATCTGCGGCAATCGAAATGCGGATATGCGACCCCCGCCACAGGGCCAGGGGATTCGATGAGGATGGCTGCTGCCAAGCGGGCCGCGCAGCCTCCCTCTCCCGCTAGTAGACCAGTTGATCCTCGCCCGACGACCCACCGAGCACGATCTCGCCACGGTCGGCGAGGTCCTTGGCCGACTGCACCATGGCATTCTGCGCGTCCTCGACATCCTTGAGGCGGATCGGTCCCATCGCCTGCATATCCTCGCGCAGCAACTTGGCGGCGCGTTCGGACATGTTGGAGAAGAACAGATCGCGCAGTTCCTCCGACGCGCCCTTCAGGGCGACGGTCATCTTGTCCTTGTCGACCGCCCGCAGCAGGGTCTGCACGCCGGCCGGGTCGAGACGGTTCAGGTCCTCGAAGGTGAACATCAGCGAGCGGATCTTCTCGGCGCTGTCCTTGTTGCGCTCCTCGAGCGCCGACAGGAACCGGCTCTCCGTCGCGCGGTCGAGACTGTTGAAGATCTCCGCCATCATCTCATGGCTGTCGCGGCGGTTGGTGCGCGCCAGGTTGGACATGAACTCGGTGCGCAGCACCCGCTCGACGTCGCGCTCGATCTCCTTGTTGACCGCCTCCATGCGCAACATGCGCATGACCACTTCCATGGCGAAATTCTCCGGCAGGGTCGCCAGCACCTTGGCGGCGTGGCCCTGCTGGATCTTGGCCAGGATGACGGCGACGGTCTGCGGGTACTCGTTCTTCAGGTAGTTCGCCAGAACGTTCTCGTTCACGTTGGCGAGCTTGTCCCACATGGTGCGGCCCGCGGGGCCGCGGATCTCCTCCATGATGTCGGAGACGCGATCCTCGCCGAGCACCTTGGTCAGCAGACGTTCCGTACTGTCGAGCGAGCCGATCAGCGAGCCGGTGGAGGACACCTGCTCGGCGAATTCGACAAACAACCGTTCGACGATATTCGAAGAGACCGTGCCGAGACCGGCCATCACCTGGGAGATCTCCTTGATCTCCTCGTCATCCATCTGGCTGAACAGTTTTGCCGCGTGCTCCTCGCCCAACGACATCAGCAGGATGGCGGCCTTCTCAGGTCCGTTTATTCCACGATAATCCTCGCGAACGCGCATGATCCCTCCGGCTTCTCGCTCGGTCCACGTCCCCACCTGGATTTGTAATGCTTCTTAACTCTAAATCCCTAGAAGCCGAGGGTATATACAAGAAATGAGGTTTTGATGCCGGTACGGAATGCTATTTAGATTTGAAAATCATTCAACGCCCGGTCGTCCATCCATTCAACTTTCGATGCCATCGCCAGGGCAGCGCGAAGCTCTGCCTCCGCATAGAGATCGATACTGGCAAAAACACCCTGAATAGAGCCGCCGAAATCATCCATGTTCCGGCGCCAGAGAGTGTTAAGGCGCACACTATTCGGCCGGCCCGCAGACAGGGCGACGGCGCGCGGATGCCCGATATAGTCGATCGCCGCATCCTCTAGTCGGCGGTCCACGTCGGCGCCGACAAAGGCCTGACGGCGCAGGCTCGGCGCGCCGAGCGTTCCGTCGCACAGGCCGTAGTGCCAGCGCGGATCGTGGAACACCGGCGACAGGGCCTCGCCGACAATTCCTTCGAGCGAGAGGTCACGGCCGGCGACGGTGACCAGCGGAACGTCCCACGGCCGGCGCGAGAACAGGCCGCCGGTCTCGATATCGTCGGGACTGCGCACGATCAGATGAGTCAGCACCAGACGCACGACGAGCGCGTTGTACAGATTCAGCCAGAACGCCAGTTGCTCGCGTCTGGACAGCGCCGCGACGGGGATCGCGGCCTGTTCGCGGATATAGGCCTCCAGCAGTTCGCGGTCGGCCGTCGACACCCGCGCATAGTCGACCCGGGTGATGCCATCCGGCCAGTCGCGGGTGTTGCGGTCGAGAAAGACCTGCCAGACCCGGTGATCGACAACCCGTTTCGACCCCGGGTCGGTGCGCCGCCAGACATCCCGGCCGGGTCCGCTGGCGCAAGCGGCGGCCGGCAGCAGGACCAGGGCGGCAAGCAGGGGGCGACGCGGAATAACTCTCGGCATGGCGGCAGTCGGCATCGCAACAGTCTACGCGTTGACGCCACCGCAGGACCACCGCTACATGGCGCGTCTTCCGGGGAGCCGACGCTTGGATGCCATCCTTAACGCCGTCGTTCCTCTGTTTGCCGTGATCTTCGCCGGCTTCATCGCCGGCAAGTCGCGCGTGCTGGCAGAGGAATGGGTACGCGGCCTGAATGCCTTCGTCTTCACCTTCGCCATGCCGCCGATGCTGTTCCGGCTGATGGCGAAGACCGACGTGACGTCGATCGGCGAATGGTCGTTCGTGGCCGGCTTCTTCTACAGCGAGGTCCTGGTGTTCACCGCCGGAGCCGTACTCGGCGGCCTGCTGTTCCGCCAGCGTTTCGCCGAGATGACCATGCAGGGGTTCGGCTCCTGTTTTTCCAACGGCGTGCTGCTTGCCCTGCCGCTGCTGATCGGCCTGTTCGGCGAGCGCGGGGCGACGCCGGCGGTTCTGCTGTTCACCCTCGACGTCCTGCTGTTCAGCATCGTCACCATGATGTTGGAGATCGCCCGTGGCGGGGATCGGCCGGGCGGCGGCTGGCGGGCCGTCCGCATGTCCCTGCGGGCGATGCTGAAGAATCCGATCCTGATGTCGACGCTGATCGGCATCCTGTGGGGCATCGCCGGCCTACCGGTGCCGGATCTGATCGACAGGAGCTTCGGCTTCATCGGCCAGGCCGGCCCGCCGGCGGCCCTGTTCGCGCTCGGCGCGACGCTGGCCTACCGACGGGTTGCCGGCAGCGTCGGTCCGGCGACCATGATGGTGGTCTTCAAGCTGTTCGTGCATCCGGCCGTCACCTTCGTGATCCTGGCCTATGTGGTCGGCGCCGATCCGTTCTGGGTGCAGGCGGCGGTGATCTTCGCCGCCTGTCCGGTCGGCGCGAACGTCTATGTCTTCGCCCAGCATTACGGGATCTCCGTGACCGCCGCCTCCGCCGGCATCCTGGCGGCGACCGGCCTGTCGCTGCTGACGGTAACCGGGCTGCTGCTGGTCTATCCGCCGATCGGGGTCTGACCGTGGCGCGCCCGCGCTCCCGCAAGGCCGCCAACCGCCAGCGCATCGGTTTCTGGCGCCGCCGCACCGGGCGCCTCACCCGCTGGGTCGCGGTGATCGGGGTCGTGGTCGCCGCCATCGCCGGGTCGCGGCAGTCGGAGCTGTTCTACCCGGTGGACGAGCCCTTCGAGCGCGCGCTCTACCGGCACTGGAGCGACGCCGACGGCGACTGCCAGGACACCCGCCAGGAGGTGCTGATCGCCGAAAGCCTGGATCCGCCGACCCTCAGCCCCGACGGCTGCAAGGTGATCTCCGGGCGCTGGTACGACCCGTTCACCGGCGCCACCGTCACCGATCCGGGGGGCCTCGATGTCGACCACCGGGTACCGCTGTCGGAAGCCCACCGTTCCGGCGCCCACCGCTGGGACGCTGCCCGGCGCGAGGCCTTCGCCAACGACCTCTCCCATCCCGACACGCTGATCGCCGTGGACAGCAGCGCCAACCGGTCCAAGGGCGACGGCGATCCGCTGTCCTGGATGCCGCCGGCGCTCGGCTACTGGTGCCCCTATGCCGCCCGCTGGCGCGCCACCAAGCAGCGTTGGGAGCTGGAGGAGGATCTGCTGGAAGGCTGGTGGATCGACGCCGTGCTCGCCACCTGCCGCGGTCTCGGCCGGCCACTGGGGCCCTGAGAGCGGCGCAAGAGACGACGTCTGGTCGACGCCCGTTCCGCACGGTACTAAGAATGAAAACAACAAGGCTGGGGAGCCCACATGCCGTTCGACTTCGACGAGATCATCGATCGCGAGAATACCCACTCGGTTAAATGGGACTATCACAACCACGGCGCCTTCGCTGCCTGGGACAAGACCTACCGACACAACGGGGCCGACCGGGTGCTGCCCATGTGGGTCGCCGACATGGACTTCCGCTGCCCGCCGGCGGTGACCAAGGCGCTGGGCGATCTCGCCGCCCACGGGATCTTCGGCTACTCGGCCAAGACCGACGACTATGTCGACGCGGTGTGCAACTGGTTCCGCACCCGCCAGGGCTGGGACGTCCAGGGTGACTGGATGCTGACCGCGCCCGGCGTGGTGCCGACCCTGAACGTGGTGGTGCGGGCCTTCACCCAGCCCGGCGACAAGGTGATCGTGCAGCGGCCGGTCTACTACCCGTTCTTCCGGGTTACCCATAACAATGGCTGCGAGGTGGTCTCCAACACCCTGATCCTGGAGGACGGCGCCTATCGCATGGATCTCGAGGATCTGGAGACGAAGGCGAAGGATCCGAAGGCGAAGCTGCTGATCCTGTGCTCGCCGCACAACCCGATCGGCAAGGTCTGGAGCCGGGAGGATCTCATCGCCGTGGCCGAAATCTGCGCGCGGCACGGCGTCATCGTCGTCGCCGACGAGATCCATGGCGACCTGATGTTCCCGGGCGTCGCATTCACGCCCTTCGCCACCCTGGGCGAGACCGCGGCCCAGAACACCATCGTTTGCACGGCCCCGTCGAAGACCTTCAACCTCGCCGGCCTGCACACGTCCAACATCTTCATTCCCAACCCCAAGCTGCGCGAGCAGTTCGCCGCCACCTACGCGATCCACTCGCTGCCGGGGATGAACCCGTTCGGCATCGCCGCCACCATCGCCGCCTATCGGGGCGCCGCCGACTGGCTCGACGCGGTGATGGCCTATGTCGCCGGCAACGCCGACCGGCTGATCGCCTTCTTCGGACAGGAAGTGCCGGAGATCCGGGCAATTCGGCCCGAAGGCACGTATCTGCAGTGGTTCGACTGCCGCGCGCTCGGTCTCGACAAGGACGCGCTGGAGGACCTGATGCTGAACAAGGCCAAGGTCTATTTCGACGAAGGCTATATCTTCGGCGAGGAGGGCGCGGGCTTCGAGCGGATCAACCTCGCCTGCCCGCGTGGCGTGCTTGACGAGGCGCTGGTGCGGATCCGCGATGCGATCCGGGAGCGGACGGCGTGACAGAGACCGGCATTCCGCGCCTCGACGCCCTACCCCGGGTGCGGATGGCGCATCTGCCGACGGGGATCGAGGAGATGGGGAACCTGCGTCGGGCCCTGTTTCCGGACGGCGACGGACCGCGTCTGCTGGTCAAGCGCGACGACAATACCGGCATCGCCATGGGCGGAAACAAGGTCCGGCAGCTCGAATACTATCTGGGCGACGCACTGGAGAAGGGCGCCGACACCATCCTCATCACCAGTGCCGTGCAGTCGAACTACATGCGCACCTGCGCCGCCATGTCGGCGCGGCTCGGCCTCGAATGCCACCTGCAGATGGAGGAGCGGGTCCCGAAGAACGACCCGCTCTACCGCACCAACGGCAACGTGCTGTTGGATCGGATCACCGGTGCCATCCTGCACAGCTATGCCGACGGCGAGGACGAAGCCGGAGCCGACCGCTCGGTCGAGGATCTGGCCGACCGGCTGCGCGCGGACGGCAGAAAGCCCTATGTCATCCACTTGAGCCCGACCCATCCGCCGATCGGTGCGGTCGGCTATGTCGATGCCGCCCGCGAACTGTTGGGCCAGTTGGAAGAACGCGGCGAGACTGTCGACCGGATCTATGTCGGCTCCGGTTCGGCGGCGACCCATACCGGCCTGCTCTGGGGACTACGCGCCTTCGGGTCGACGATTCCGGTGACCGGCGTCTGCGTGCGCCGCCCCGCCGCCCAGCAGGGGCCGCGGGTGCGCGGCAATCTCGACAAGCTCTCCGCCCTGCTCAACCATGCGCCCGAGTTCAGCGAGGACGACGTGGTGGTGACGGACGTTTCGCTCGGTCCCGGATACGGCCGCGTGACCGACCCGATCCGCGAGGCGATCTCGCTCGCCGGCGCCAGGGAAGGCCTGTTCGTCGACCCGGTCTATACCGGCAAGGTGCTGGCCGGCATGATCGCCGAGTTGCGTGGCGGCGTGGTCCGGGCGGGGGAGACCGCGCTGTTCATCCACACCGGCGGTCAGCCGTCGCTGTTCGCCTATGGCGAATCAGTGCTCACCGACGCGGGCTGAGCACCGCCGGTAGGAGTCATGCGGGCACGGTACTCGTCCATGCCGGTCAGCCGCATCATGGCGTAGCGGGTGGCGAAATCCGCCTCCGGCGCGCCGGCGAAGGCGACGATCTGGGGAAACCGCACCCGACATTTCGCCGCGGTGGCGTCGAAGCGCGGATTGCTCGGTGCGACATTGCTCAGGAACAACAGGTAGCAGGCCATGCCCCGCGTCACCAGCGCCGGCAGCCAGGTCTCAACCACCTCCGGCCGGTCGGCCTCGATCGACAGGACCAGGCGCGGGTGGAACAGCCCCTCGGCACCGGCAATGACCGCCCTCTCCAGCCCCTCCACATCGATCTTGATCAGCCGCGGCGCCGGCGCGCGGTCCTTCAGGAAACTGTCGAGGCGGACGATCGGGGCCGGGACCGTCCGGCCGGCGGTATCACCGACCGACATCTGCCCATAGTTGCCGCGCCGCCGAAGGTCGAGTTCGGGGACATCCACCATGCCGTCGCGGTCGCCCACCGCAAAGGGCAGCACCCGCGCACCCAAGCCGCCCAGCAGGTTGGCGGCGGCGACGGCCTGGCAGACCGGTTGCGGCTCGAAGGCCCAGATCTCGTAGTCGACAGGTCCGCGAAGCAGGGCGGCGGAGATCGCGCCGATATTGGCCCCGACATCGACGAAGACATCCCCCGGCGCCAGCAGTGACCGATACAGGAACCGCTCGCCGGCCGCATACTCGCCGAACCGGATCAGGGTGTCCGACACTCCGGTGTCGTTGCGGAAGCAGACCATCGGTCCCGAGACCGTATCGGCGACCGCGTGCTCGGGCGAGGCGAAGAACTGCGCGATGTCCATGGCGAGCGGATACCCGATTGCCTGGCCACCGGCAAGCCGCATCGCCCCGCCGCCCAAGCGGCTGGACGTTACCCGCCGGCAACATAGGCCGAGAGTTGCCGCACCTCCTCCTCGGTCTCCTCCAGGCGAAATTTGACCACGTCGCCGATCGAGATCATGCCGGCGAGCCGCCCATCCTCCACCACCGGTACGTGTCGGAACCGGCCGGTTGTCATCAACTCCATCACGTCGGATATGGTCTGGGTCGCGGTACAGGTGACGACCTTGGCCGTCATCAGGGCGCTGACCGGCTCGTCCAGCACATCGCCGCCCTTCTCCGCCAGCATCCGCACAACATCGCGCTCGGACAGGATGCCGGCGAGCGTGCCACCGTCCGTGGTGACGACGATGCAGCCGATCCGCTTCTCCGCGAGGGTCGCGACCGCCGTGGTGACGGACGTGTCCGGCGCCACGGTGACGACGTTGTTGCCCTTGGTCTTCAGGATATCGGAAACAAGCATGTCTTCCTCCCGCTTGCGCGAAGCGGGCGGGCCGTTCTTACGACCCAACGGAACGTCGATGCGACCACTCCCTATGCTCGGCCGCGCCCGTTCCGAAGCGGCAAGAACGGCCCAAACCCGTCGCAGGTGCCCATTGTCGGGCCGTTGCGGGAATGATCGGCCCGATTGCACCGGCTGGCAAGCGCCGCGACGGTGGAATCGAGGCCCCGCCTGCGGTAGAACGGCACAGGCTGTCCTCGTAGCTCAGCTGGATAGAGCACCAGATTCCTAATCTGGGGGTCACAGGTTCGAATCCTGTCGGGGACACCATTCCATCTCCCAGGCACCGCTAAGTGTCTGATGACCTGAGCCCCGAGTTTCCTCCGGCTATTGGTAGTGCCCTGGCATCGATGGAGTGCTCCCGAACGTGCCCCCAGCCGTGGCTAGAGTTTTGGGGCTTCGGTCA
>JARGOG010000018.1:7559-66597 GCA_029212785.1 Thalassobaculaceae bacterium | reverse complement strand
ATCCCGACCGGCATCCGCTTGCGCCCCCACACACCCGGCGGGCCATCGAACACGCCGGGGAGCTTTGTGCCGCAGGACAGGCAGGCGCCCGTCCCGTCCAGTTTCCAGGCGCCGAGCTCGTACCAGTCGCGCTCGATCACCCGCTCACCACAGGTGTGGCAGTAGCTCGACTGCCGGCCGATATCGTGGACGTTGCCGGTATAGGCGTGGCGCACCCCGTTCTTGCGGGCGATGCGTCGGGCCATGGCCAGGGTCGCGAACGGCGTGCGCTGCTTGTCGAGCATGCGGTAGTCGGGGTGGAAGGCGGAGAAATGCATCGGCACGTCGGGACCGAGATGCTCGACCACCCACTCAGTCATGGCCTCCAGCTCCGCCGCGCCGTCATTCTCGCCGGGGATGATCAGGTTGGTGATCTCGACCCAGACATCGGTCTCGTGCACCAGGTATTCCAGGGTTTCCAGCACCACCCGCAGCTCGCTCTTTGTCACGTCGCGATAGAACCGCTCGGTGAAGGCCTTGAGGTCGACATTGGCGGCGTCGATATGGCGGAAGAAATCCTCGCGCGCCCGTTCGGTGATGTAGCCGGCGGTGACCGCGACGTTCTTGATCCCGCGGTCGTGGCAGGCCTGGGCGACGTCGTCGGCATATTCGTGGAAGATCACCGGGTCGTTGTAAGTGAAGGCGACCGACCGGCAACCGAGCCGCGCAGCAGTCTCGGCCAGCGCCTCGGGTTGTGCTTCGGCCTGCATGGCGTCCATCTCCCGGCTTTTGGAGATGTCGTGGTTCTGACAGAAGTTGCAGGCGAGGTTGCAGCCGGCCGTGCCGAAGGACAGCACCGGCGTGCCGGGCAGGAAGTGGTTGAGCGGCTTCTTCTCGATCGGATCGATGCAGAACCCGCTGGACCGGCCATAGGTGGTCAGCACGATGGCGTCACCCTGTCGCGCCCGCACGAAGCAGAGGCCGCGCGCCCCTTCCTTCAGCTTGCAGTAGCGCGGGCACATCTCGCACTGAACCCGGCCGTCGTCGAGCATGCGCCAGTGCCTGGTCGGCACGATCGGCCCCTTGCCGAATATCTGCGGCGGACGGGTCTCGGCGAGGGTGGGGGTGGCGTCAGTCATGGCGAAGTCTACCGGATATCCCAAACAGCATCGCGGGTGTCGCAAATCGTCCGTGTTAACCAACCCGCAGTGGAACCCACACTCCTCATATGGTAGCTACGCAATGCTATGTCCGCACCTGACACGTCACAGACTTCCGCCTTCCGGTCCGGTGCCAGGGTCCGCGCCCCCGAAGTGGCAGGCATGTTCTATCCGGACGGGCATAATGCGCTCGCCGATACGGTGGAGCGCTGCCTCGCCGCTGCCCGGCCCGACGGTGGGGTGACGCCGAAGGTTCTGGTCGCACCGCATGCGGGCTACCGCTTCTCCGGCGACATCGCCGGCACCGCCTATGCTGGGCTGCGCGCCCGCTCTGAGGACATCACCCGCATCGTCCTGCTCGGCCCGGCCCACCGGGTCGCGTTCAAGGGCATCACCACCACCAGTGCCGATGCCTGGGCCACGCCGCTCGGCACCGTGCCGGTGGACTGGGCCGCCCTGCGCACGGTGCTGCACATCCCCGGCGTGACGGTCGAGGACAGTGCCTTCGTCCAGGAGCACAGCCTGGAGGTCCACCTGCCCTTCATCCAGCGGGTGTTCGACAATGCCGTCATCGTGCCGCTGCTGGTCGGCGATGCGCCGCCCGCCCTGGTCTCGCAGGTCGTCGAGGCGCTCTGGGGCGGTCCGGAGACGCTGATCGTCGTCTCCTCCGACCTGTCGCATTTCCACGACTACGACACCGCCCGCAAGCTGGACGGCGCGACCGCGGCCAGCATCGAGCTGCTGCGCGGCGATCGGATCGACGGCCAGGGGGCCTGCGGTCACCGCGCCCTGGCCGGCGTGCTCGACCAGGCCCGCAAGCGCGACCTGCGGGCGACCGCGCTGGACGTTCGCAACTCCGGCGACATGGTCGGCGGCCGGGAGCGCGTGGTCGGCTACGGCGCCTTCGGCCTCGAATACGCGGAATCCGCCCGCATCGGCGATGACGACCGCCGCCGCCTGGTCGAGGCCGCTTGCTTCGGCGTGACCTTCGGCCTGCAGCACGGCCGCGCCCCCAGCGTCGGCATCGGCAGCGGCCTGTCGCCGTCCCTGTCGGCCCAGCGCGCCGCCTTCGTCACCCTGACCCTGGACGGCAACCTGCGCGGCTGCATCGGCTCGGTCATCGCCCACCGCCCCCTGATCGCCGACGTCGCCGACAACGCCTTCAAGGCCGCCTTCGCCGACCGCCGCTTCGCCCAACTCACGCCCGAAGAGGCGGAGCGGATGGAGGTGTCGGTTTCCGTGCTGTCGACGCCGCGGCCGATGAGCTTCGCCGATGAGGGCGATCTGGTGCGCCAGACCCGACCGGACATCGACGGACTGATCATGAGCGACCGGATCGACGGCCGCGACCATCGGGGCATTTTCCTGCCCAGTGTGTGGTCGGGGATCCCGAAGGCGGAGGATTTCGTGCGGCGGCTGAAGAACAAGTCGGGGCTGAGCATGGACCACTGGTCGCCCGGCCTCACCATTCACCGTTACACCACAGAGAGCTTTGGCGGCTCCTTTCGAGAAGTCGCTGCCTGACCGAAAGGTGCATGTCGCGTGCCTGTGACAGAGATGGACAGCAACGCCGAAATCCTGATGCCGACGCCGCACAGCTACGCGCCGGCTCCGGGCGCGCGTCACGGGTCAGCGGTCGACTTCGCGGCCGAAAATCTTCGAATGCTGATCGATCTCTGGATCGCCAAACGGCCGACACGCCGCGGACTGCCCGCCCTCGGTCACTTCGACAGCCTGGAGCTCCGGGCCTGGCTCGACAATCTGATCATCCTGAACGTCGAGCGTACGGTGCTTGGGAGCCCCGGCTACAGGTACCACTCGATCGGCCCCGCCGCCTCGGCTGTCGAAGGCGGCGACTACTGTGGCCTGTACCTGAGCGAAGCCCTGTCGCCGGCCCAGTCGGCCCCGCGCATTCTGCTCTACGACCGCGTGGTCCGGACCCGGGCGCCGGCGGAGGTGCATTGCCGGACCGAGATGGCGGACAGGACCATCGCAAAGTGGGATGCGGTCGCCCTGCCCCTGTCACACGATCAGGGTCAAACCGACCATCTCATGGTGCTCACCTATGTGGCGCCCGCCACGAGGTGACCTGGAGAACGCCGACCCCGGGTCCCGGGGCCGGCGATCCGGATCGTCAGGCCGGAACGGCGGCGTTCAGCGGCCCGAACACATGGGCCGCCGCCATCGGTCCGTCCGGCGTCACCATGACGCCGCAGGGGATCGCCCAGGATCCGGGGAACGCACTCGGGCTCGCCTGCTCGACCGGCACCAGACTCTCGAGGGCCGCCACCACGTCGGCGCCGACCCGCTCGTCAGCGATGATCTTCTCGACCAGGCTGATATCGATCCGCGGCTGCTGGAACGCCGCCTCCAGATCCATGCCGAAATCATTGATGAAGGAGGTGAGCTGGAAGATCGCCGGCATGATCTTGCGCCCGCCGGACGCGCCCAGACCGAACACCGCCTTGCCATCGCGGGTTGCCAGCATCGGGCACATGTTGGACAGCGGCTTCTGACCGGCGGCGAGCGAGTTAGGGAGGCCCGGGCGCGGGTCGAACCAGTTGATCCCGTTATTCATCAGGACGCCGGTCTTGGGCAGCACCACGCGCGAACCGAAGCGCGACAGCAGCGTGGTGGTCATGACCACCATGTTGCCTTCTGCGTCCAGCACCGAGAGATGGGTGGTGCAGCTGCGGTCACCGACATCGCCGGCATGTCCCATGGTCGCGAAGCGGACCTTGTAGGCTTCGATCATCGCCTCGGCATGCGCCTTGTAGACAGCCGCATCGATCGGTCCGCTGAAGTCCGGCAGGCGCGACAGCGCGCCGGCGAAGGTCGGCCCGGCGGTGTATCCGGGCGCCAGATTGATCTCGATATCGCCCCGGGTCCGGGTCAGCGGATCCACGATCTTGACCTCATAGCCCGCCAGATCCTCCAGGGTGATCTTCGAGCCGCCGGCCTGCAGGTCGGCGACCAGCGCCTTGGCGATCTCGCCGGTGTAGAAATCTTCGGGTCCGGCGTCGCGCAACCGCTTGAGCGTGTCCGCGAACCCGCCCATCGGCAGGCCCCGGTTGGTGTGGTCGGAGATGACCGGCACTTCCCCGGTCGGCAGCCAGACGGCACTCGAGCCCGGGTACTGGCGCAGCCAGGCAATCTCGGAGGCGACGTTCAGGGTCGTCCACCATGTCATGCGGTGGCCACGCTCGGCCATCGTCACCGCCGGGGAAATCGCATCGGCCCAAGTCCATGACCCGAACGCCGACAGCAGCTTGGCATAGCCGGCGCAGGAGCCCGGCACCGAGATCGAGTGGAAGCCCTGGAGATTGCGGTCCTCGACCACCGCCGGCCAGCCGAACAGGTCCGGCGGCGCCACCCGACCGGTGTCGATCGGATAATCCGCCGGATCGAGTTTACCGCCGGCCTGCATGCCGAAATCGATGCAACGCGTCATGCCGGACTTGGCGTCGTAGACAATGGCGTATCCGCCCCCGCCAAGCCCGCTCATCCATGGCTCGGCGACGCTAAGCGCCAGCGCCGTCGCCACTGCCGCATCGGCGGCATTGCCACCGGCCGCCAGCACGGCCGCGCCGACCTCGGAAGCCTGGACGTTCTGAGACGCCACAACGCCCTTGGTCCCGCGCACGGGCGGCTTGGACTGAGTCCAGGTTTCTATGGGCGAGGTCTCCGGGAGCGTGATCGCGGGCATGCCGCCCTCCTGATTGTGTGCGGTGTCCGCCGCCGGCAGCGCTTGATCGTCGAAGCAACGACGCGCACATGGTAAGACGGCGGGCGGGACCGAAAGGAGCGGATACGGTATGGCGGTCGGAATCCTATTGTCCAGCCTTCGAGGTGCGGTGCGGCCAATCGGCGCCGTCGCCGCGACCCTGGCCCTGACCGTGACCCTGTCGGGGGCGTCGCTGGCGCAGCAGCCGGCCGCGCAGAAGCCCAATCCGGCGACGGCCGACAATGCCGACTGTGCCAAGATTCCCGGCGGCAACGCGCCGCTGCAGCGCATGGCCCGGCTGCAGGGCGGAATGTCCGTGCGCAACCTCGAACTGACCTATTTCGAGATGCCGCTCTATGCCCTCACCCCGAGCGACATCTCCTATCTTCGGGAGTTGTGGCCGCAGTGCGGAACCTTCGAAGCCGATGTCGCCGACAAGATCGCCTCCAAGCTCAGCGCCTTGATCAGCGACGCCAAGGGTGCGCGGCAGGACTCGCTCGACTGGATCTCCAAGGTCGAGGCGGACATCGCCAAGCTGCAGCCCGGCGACGAGTCGATCCGCAAGATCCACGACCTGTGGCAGGAAATGCTGAACCGCGAATTCGAGATGCTGCAGGGAGACCTGCAGTATCTGGCGAAGAAACTCTCGGAAAAGCGCGACGCACTCTATGCCGGCCAGCAGCAGCGCCAGCGCACCCTGGTCAATCCGTTCGACCCCGGAGCGCCGGACACCCGCGACATCAAGGAGTAGGGCGCGGGGGCTACGCCGCCCGGCGGTCGATCCAATCGCGGAACTTGTACCAGGCGCCGACCGTGGGCAGGAACCAGGGCACGCCGGTGTAGAACGGCCTGGTCTCGAACGGCAGGCCGTCGAACGCGCTTGCCCGGTTGGTCTTGCCCAGGATCTTCAGTGCCACCCGGTGGCCGAGATGGCTCATCATGACCACGCCGCTGCCGTTGCAGCCCATCGCGTAATGGACGCCGTTGTCGTCGCCCATATGCGGCACCCGGTCGAAGGTGAAGGCGACGTTGCCAGTCCAGGCGTGGGTGATCTTCACGCCGGCAAGCTGCGGGAAGATCCCGAGCATGTAGTTGTACAGAACCGGAGCGGTTTCCAGCGCGGTGCGCGACCGGAAGCTCGCCCGCCCGCCGAAGATCACCCGCGTGCCGTCCGGCGACGGCCGGAAATAGTACAGGACCCGCTTGGTGTCTGCGATCATTCGCAGGTCCGGGAACAGTTCACGCACCCGCTGCTCGCCAAGCGGCTCGGTGGCGATGATGTAGCTGGCGATCGGGATGACCCGGCGCCGGTGCCAGGGCGTCGCCTTGCCGGTATAGCCGTTGGTGCCGAGCACGACCTCCTTGGCCCGCACCGGTCCGCGGGAGGTGCGCACGGTGAGGTCGCCCGCGACCCCGTCGATCCCCTGGACCCGGGTGTGGGCGGACAGCTTAACCCCGGCGTTGCGGCAGGCCTGGCGCAGCCCCTTGTGATACAGCGCCGGATGGACGCCTCCGGACCGGTCGATGGTCATGCCGCCGTGATAATACTGGGTATTCACGTGGCCGGTCTGGCGCTCCCGCGGGACCAGGGCGGCCCCGGCATCCGCATGATTGTTGAGATCCTCGACCTTGGCCGCCATGTCCCCGAAGGCCGTCGGCGTATGGGCGCCGACGAAGCGACCGGTTCGGCTGTAGAAACAGTCGATGTTCTCGCGCTGGATGATGTGTTCGAGATGATCGTAGCTGTCGCGCGCCTCGGCCAGCATGTCGTCGACGCGGGCCCGGCCGTAGAGCTGCTCGATATCGCCGCCCTTGCCGACATTCACCCCGCCGGAGACCATGCCGCCGCTGCGGGTGCTGGCGCCCTCGCCGAAGCGCTCGGCCTCCAGGATCACCACGTTGACGCCGTTGCGGGCGAGTTCCAGGGCCGCCGACATGCCGGTGTATCCGCTGCCGATGATGGCGACGTCGACCTGGTCCGGCGGCGGCGCGTCGCCCTCGTCATCCGGCGGGGCCAGTTCCCACCAGTACGGCTCGGTCTTGAACCCTTCGGCAAAGATATCGTTCGGCGTCATCGCCATCTCCGGTCGCTGTTTGAGCGGAGTCTAGGCGGTTCCAATGACCGCGAGAAGTTGACACTTTTCGGGACGGTTGCCATAACGCGCCACTGACTGTTGCGAGCGCCTCGCAAATAGCCCACGCGCGATCGGGGTTACCAGACAGGTTCGCGCGCCAGGATACCGCATGCCCTTTCGCGACCGATTCTTCCTTGCCCCCGCCGTGATCTGCGCGCTCGTCGCCACGCCGATCCTGGCCGTGGCACTGCACGGTCTGGCCCGCACCGACCTGATCACCCACCTGGCGAACACCGTCCTGCCGGACTACATCGCCAACACCGCCCTGCTGGCGCTGGGCGTGATGATCGGCACCGGGGTGATCGGTGTCGGTACGGCCTGGCTGGTGACCATGTGCCGCTTCCCGGGACGCGGGGCCCTGGAATGGGCGCTGGTCCTGCCGCTGGCCGCGCCAGCCTATGTGCTGGCCTATACCTATACGAACTTCCTGGAGCATGCGGGGCCGGTCCAGGAACTCCTGCGCCAGGTCTTCGATCTCGGCCCGCGCGACTACTGGTTTCCCGAGGTGCGCTCGCTCGGCGGGGCGATCGTCATGCTGACGGCAACCCTGTTCCCCTATGTCTACCTGCTGGCCCGCGCCGCCTTCATCGAGCAGTCGGTCTGCGTGATCGAGGTCAGCCGGACGCTTGGACACAGCCCCGCCCGCGCCTTCCTGCGGGTGGCCCTGCCGCTGGCGCGCCCGGCGATCGCCGCCGGCGTGGCGTTGGCCCTGATGGAGACGCTGGCCGACTACGGCACGGTCTCCTATTTCGGGGTGCAGACCTTCACCACCGGCATCTATCGGGCGATCTTCTCCTTCGGCGACCGGGTGGCCGCCGCCCAACTCGCCACCGGCCTGCTCGCCTTCGTCATTCTGATCCTGGCGCTGGAGCGGTTCTCGCGCGGCCGTCGGCGGTTCGACCATACGACCAACACCCATCGCGCCCTGCCCGGCTATCGGCTCACCGGCTGGAAGGCCTGGGGCGCAGTGCTGGCTTGTGTGCTGCCCGTTATCGTCGGATTTCTGTTGCCGACGATCCTGCTGATGCAGATGACGGCGACCGGCGGGCATAAGCTGTTCGGCACCCGCTATCTGATGCTGACCCTGAACAGCGTGACCCTCGCCGCGATCACGGCAGTGCTGGCGGTCGCCGTCTCGCTGCTGCTGGCCTATGCCAACCGGCTATCCAAAGATCAGGGCACCCGGATCCTAACGCGCCTGGCGGCCCTCGGCTACGCGGTGCCGGGCTCGGTCATCGCCATCGGTATCCTGATCCCGTTCTCGATCGTCGACCGCACGGTGGATGACGCGGCCCGCGGCCTGTTCGGTCATTCAACTGGCCTGCTGGTCACCGGGACGATCGTCGCATTGGTCTATGCTTATCTCGTCCGCTTCCTGGCGGTGTCGCTGCAGACCGCCGAGGCGGGGCTGACCAAGATCACGCCGAGCATGGATCAGGCGGCCCGCGTGCTCGGCCATCCGCCGCGCGCCACCCTGAAACGGGTGCACCTGCCGATGCTGCGCAGCAGCCTGCTGACCGCGGGGCTGATCGTGTTCGTCGACGTGATGAAGGAATTGCCGGCGACGATGATCCTGCGGCCGTTCAATTTCGACACGCTGGCGGTGCAGGCGCACAACCTGGCGGCCGACGAGCGGCTGACCCAGGCCTCCACGCCGGCGCTCACCATCGTCGCGGTCGGCCTGCTGCCGGTGATCATCCTGAGCCGGCAGATCGCGAAGTCCCGCGCGGGGCACCGGGGGTAGACGGTCCCGCGATCCCCAATCCCGTCATCCCGGCGGCCACCGGGATGACGGATGGGGACGTTTTCAGGCGTCCATCTTCAGGGCGGCGATGAAGGCGGATTGCGGGATTTCGACCTGGCCGAACTGCCGCATCTTCTTCTTGCCTTCCTTCTGCTTCTCCAAAAGCTTCTTCTTACGGGTGATGTCACCGCCGTAGCACTTCGCGGTCACGTCCTTGCGCATCGCGCTGACGGTCTCGCGGGCGATCACCTTGCCGCCGATCGCCGCCTGGATGGCGATCTTGAAGAGCTGCCGTGGGATCAGTTCCTTCAGCCGAGCGCACATCGCCCGGCCACGCGGGTCCGCCTGGCCGCGGTGCACGATCATCGACAGCGCGTCCACCGGCTCGGCATTCACCATGATCGACAGCTTCACCAGATCGCTCTCGGCATAGCCGTCCATCTGATAGTCGAAACTGGCATAGCCGCGGCTGATCGATTTCAGGCGGTCATAGAAGTCGAACACCACCTCGTTCAGCGGCAGGCGGTAGACCACCATCGCCCGATTGCCGGCATAGGTCAGCTCGATCTGCTCGCCACGCCGATCGGTGCACAGCGCCAGGATCGGGCCGAGATACTCGTCCGGGACGAAGATCGTCGCCTTGATCCACGGCTCCTCAATGTGATCGATCTTCATCACCTCCGGCATGTCGGCCGGGTTGTGCAGTTCGATCATCGTGCGGTCGGTCTTGTGGATCTTGTAGATCACGCTTGGCGCGGTGGTGATCAGGTCGAGGTCGAACTCGCGCTCCAGCCGCTCCTGAATGATCTCCAGGTGCAGCAGCCCGAGGAATCCGCACCGGAAGCCGAAGCCCAACGCGGCGGAGGTCTCCGCCTCGAACTGGAAGCTGGCGTCGTTCAGCCGCAGCTTCTCCAAGCTGTCGCGCAGGTCCTCGAAATCGGCCGCGTCGACCGGATACATGCCGCAGAACACCACCGGCACGCTCGGCTTGAAGCCGGGCAGCGCCTTGGCGGTCGGCCGCTTTTCCTCGGTGATGGTGTCGCCGACATTGGTATCGGCCACGGTCTTGATCGAGGCGTTGATGAAGCCAACCTCGCCGGGGCCGAGTTCGTCGACGGCAAGCCCCTTGGGCGTCAGCACACCGACCCGCTCGACCAGATGCAAGGCCCCGGCCTGCATCATCTTGATCCGCTGGCCCTTCTTCAGGGCGCCGTCATGGACACGCACCAGACAGGTCACGCCGAGATAGCTGTCGTACCAGCTGTCGACCAGCATGGCTTTCAGCGGCGCCTCCCGGTCGCCCTTCGGCGGCGGCAGGCGCTCGATGATCGCTTCCAGCAGTTCGTCGACGCCAAGACCGGTCTTGGCCGAGATCATGATCGCGTTGGACGCGTCGAGACCGATCACGTCCTCGATCTGTTCCTTCACCCGCTCCGGCTCGGCCGCCGGCAGGTCGACCTTGTTCAGGACCGGAATGATCTCGTGATTGACCTCGATCGCCTGGTAGACGTTCGCCAGCGTCTGCGCCTCCACGCCCTGGGCGGCATCGACCACGAGGATCGATCCCTCGCAGGCCGCCAGAGAGCGGCTGACCTCATAGGCGAAGTCAACATGACCCGGCGTGTCGATCAGGTTGAGGGTGTAGCGTCGACCGTCCTTGGCGTCATAGATCAGCCGGACGGTCTGCGCCTTGATCGTGATGCCGCGTTCGCGCTCGATATCCATCGAGTCGAGAACCTGCTGCTTCATCTCACGATCGGTGAGGCCACCGCACATCTGAATCAGCCGGTCGGCAAGCGTCGACTTGCCGTGGTCGATATGGGCGATGATCGCGAAATTTCGGATATGTGAAAGGTCACTCGTCATGGCGTCGGGTTATGCCCGAAATCGCGCGGGTTGGGTAGTAGGTCGAAGCATTCGCACCATCGACGGATACCAGAAAGTTGTATAGGCCATCATTGTCCGAGCGAACATGGAGATCGCAGGTGGCGCGGGAAGCTCCCCTCATAGACCCCAAAGACCTTCTGCGAACCCTGATAACGTTGATGGGAAGCCCGTCCGATCCGCTCTTGCTGTTGCGGACCGCCGTCGCTCTCCATCAGGTGAAGCGCCGGGAAACCCTCGCAAAACTCGTCACCTGGTTCACCGTCGCGGCTCCGCAAATGGGCGCGCAGACGTCGCGGGTTCTCGACGTGAACAGCGGGTTGATCAGCCGGTTGTTCGCAGCTTGTGACACCGATGCGATCACGTCGACGGCCTTGCGTCGACTCTGCGTTGCCGCGCCGACGTCGGCGACATTCTGGGACCTCGAAGGGATCTGGCGGCGAAAGGACAATGACACCGAAGAGGCGACCTGCTTGATCCGCGCTCTGATCCTGGATTGTGGTGGAGCCCGGAGATGGTCGGGGTACGCCCACAATCAAGTGAAGCTCGGTTCAACTGATAAGATGGATACCGCAGCCCTTTTCGATCGCGCCATCATTCTCGACCCGCTGGGCACAGATACGTATCGAAGATCGATCGGCCTGGATCTTTCCGAATTGAGCGTCGACAAGCAGGCATCCCAACGACTTGCCAACAAGCTGAAGCGATGGATCCTGACAGATCCCCAGATAGAACGGTGGGCAAAGGAAGTGAAGGTCGCCTTCCGCCGGATCGGTAACTGGCATGGCATGCGCGCCGTCTCCGACTGGTTCGATATTCTCCTCGCCCAACCTGGAAACGACGGTCCAGCGCGCGGATCACGGGCCGCCATCGACAGATTCGACGACGAGATCAGGAGCCTCGCCCCCTACACGATCGACGTCGATTTCGAAGCGCGGGTCTTCGGAACACGCGTTCTGCTACACCCCCGGCTTCCGGATGCAGGACCTTGGGTCCTTCACGGTCCGGACGAGCATGTCGACCGGGCCTTTAGGGTTCTCAGCTACGCAAACCCCGATGCTACGATCCTGCGCCCGGCGGATGACGGCGCGGAAGAGGCGCGCGTGCTGTCTTTGGTGCCAAGCGACGCTCCGGACTGCTGGTACCTGCCCTGCTTGTGGGGGCACTGGCATGTCTGGTGGTCGGTGATGCCCGCCGTGCTGGATGCGAATGGCCGCCCGAGCCTCGATCAGGTCCTGAACTATAGCGTCCGGACGCGGCAGTTCGTCACCTTCTGGTACGCCAAGGGCCACGAGCGGGCCTATATCGACGCCCACAGGTCGCTCGGATCGTCGATCGCCGAGCGGATGTCCGACGCGGCGAGCCGGGAAAGCTATCTTCAGACCCTGTCGGCGGACCGTCCAACCTATATCAGGCGGTTCTTCACCGAGACCGCCCATCGCCTTCAATACTTCGACTACGCGGTCTACCGGCCGGGCGATGTGATCCTGAATCTCGGCGTCGCCGAGGGCTTCGAGGTACCGGCCTATCTTGCGCTGATCGCGCCGTCCGGCGTGCTGCACAATATCGACCCGGAGGGGCATTCGACACTCGGCGAGCCCGCTCGGGCATGGATCGAGGGAACCTCCTGCCAGATCCATTTCCACGAACTGGCATTGAGCGACGTCGACGGCGACGTCGAGATGGAGACCGGCGGCTGCTGGGAGGACGCGCGGGTGTCCAAACGTCAGCTTGGCCAGATCAAGACATTACCGTCCAAGCGACTGGATTCCTTCATCGCCGAAGAGCGGATCGACCGGATCGATCACATCAAGCTCGACATCGAGGGTGGCGAGGGTTTTCTGCTCGATCAGCTCATCGCGGTGATGCACAGCCATCGCCCGCAGATCGAGATCTCGATCTATCACACCATCGAGCAGTTCTTCGAGATCCCGGACAGGATGATGCGGGAAGCCAAAGGGTATCGGTTCTTCTTCCACCACTATTGTGGGCATTTCGGCGAAGGCACCCTGTACGCAATTCCCGAGGAGATCGAGCCTCTGCTGCCGATCAAACCCTGAGGCGTCCGAAGCTCGACAATCGCGGAGACGCTCTCTAGTGATGACGGTCGCTGCCGCGCCGCCAAGAGGTCACCATGCCGTCGCCGACACACCTTCGAGAGTCCGGCCCCGAGATGCGCGACAGCATCGCGGCCGTCCTTCAGGCACCAAGCGACGCGCTCGAGCTGCTGCGACTGTCGGTGCGACTGCAGAAGGCCCGACGCCCGCAGATCTCGCATGATGCGCTGGGACCCGCCCTCGCCTGGTTCTCAGCCGCCGCGTCCTGCGCCGGTGCGGTCGGCCGGACCCTGGTCGAGAACAACGCCGACGTCACCGCTCGGCTGCTCAACGCCGCCGCGGCTTCGCCCCGCCGGTCAATCGCCCTGGACCGAATCTGCCGGCTGTTCCCTGCCCGACCCGAGTTCTGGCTGCTGAAGGCGGCCGCCCGCGCCGAAACCGACGATCCGGCCGCAGAACGGCGATGCCTGCGACGGGTGATGGTGCTGGATCCCAACCGCCCCGGCGCGTCGATCCGGCTGTCGGTCAGCCTGTACCGCGACAGCAATGTCGACAGGGCCAGCGCCACAGGACCGGCGCGCCGGGCGGCCGTTCTGCGCCCCGACCTCGCCGGCGCTCACCGCGCACTCGCCGGCGTTCTGCTCGACGACGTCATCTACGATGCCGCCGTCTCCCCCCTGCTGCGAAACAGCCTTCGGCGCTGGGTGCTCCTGGAGGGCGATCTCGGCACCGCGAGACCGGCCCTGGAGGGCGCCTTCCGGCGCACCGGCGACCTGGAGGCGCTGAAGACCGTCGGCCACTGGGCTCGCCTGCATAGCGCCGCCGCCGGCAAGGGCCGCGCCTCCCGCAAGAGCCGCGTGGCGCTCGAAACATTCGCGGCCGAGATCGAAGGCCTGGCGCCATTCACCCTCGATACCGATTTCAAGCCGCGGATCTTCGGCACCCGCGTTCTGCTCCACCCAAAACTGCCGGATGACGGCGTGTGGCGCCTGCGCGGCCCCGCCGATCAGGTCGAACGCGCCGAAGGGGTGCTGCGCCATTACAATCCGCGGGCGACGATCCTGTCCACGGACGCGCCGGCCGACGGCGCACGCATTCTATCGCTGGTACCGTGCGACGAGGCGGGCGCCTGGTACTTGCCTTGTCTGTGGGGACATCCGCATATCTGGTGGACGGTGCTGCCGGCCATTCTGGATGTGGACGGCCGGCCGAGCCTCGAGCGGGCCCGGACCTTCGGCCTGCGCACCGGCCAGAACATCACTTTCTGGTCCGGCGACGGCAGCGAGCGCGCCTACATCGCGGAGCATGAGGGCCTCGGTCGGGAGATCGCCGCGCGCATGGGCGACGCGGCCAGCCGGGAGGGATACCTGGAGACGATGGCGGCCGACCGGCCAACCTTCCTGCGCCGGTTCTTCACCGAGGCGGGACATCGCGCCCAGTATTTCGACTACGCCGTCTACCGGCCCGGTGACGTGATCCTCAGCATGGGGGTGGCCGAAGGGTTCGAGATCCCCGCCTATCTGGCCCTCGTCTCGCCCGGCGGCGCGCTGCACAACATCGACCCCGACGGCCATGACCGGCTCGGCGAACCGGCGCGGGCCTGGATCGAGGCGACGGACTGCGCGGTTCATGTCCACCGCTTCGCAATGAGCGACGTCGACGGCGAGATCCGGATGCAGACCGGCGGCCACTGGGAGGATACGCGTCTCTCGAAACGTCCCGAACACCAGATGACCGTGCTTCCCTCGAAGCGGCTCGACACCCTGATCGCCGAGCAGAAGCTGGACCGTATCGATCACATCAAGCTCGACATTGAGGGCGGCGAGGGCTTTCTGCTCGATCAGGTCATCGAAGTCATGCGGACCCACCGCCCGCAGATCGAGATCTCGATCTATCACACCATCCAACAGTTCTTCGACATCCCGCACCGCATGATGACGGAAAGCACCGGCTACCGGTTCTACTTCCACCACTATAGCGGCCAGTTCGCCGAGGCGACGCTCTACGCCATTCCCGAGGAAATCGAGCCGCTGATGCCGATCAAGCCGTGAAGACAATCGCGCGCGCCCGATAACAGAGGCGACGTCCTCCTCTTCACCCGGCGAGGTAGTCGGCCTAGCATGGGGAAAAAAAGAGGAGGCGCCATCATGAACGTACAGTCCGAGACCTCGCATCTTCTGTCCGATGCCGAGATCGCCCATTACCATGACCATGGCTATGTCATTCCGAACTGGCGCCTGCCGCCGGCGGTGCTGGAGCGGATGCGATCCGATTTCGAGGCCCTGAAGGCCGCCAACCCCGACATCGGCTCCGACAACATGATCTGCCCGCATGTGCCGTCCGGCGGGGTGCAGGGGCTCAACGGTTCCGGCGTATGGCTCGACTACGCGCGCATCCCCGAGATTCTGGACATGGTCGGACAATTGATCGGCTCCGACATCGCCCTGTGGGGCACCACCGTCTTCGGCAAGCCGCCTGGCACCGGCAAGCGCGTGCCCTGGCATCAGGACGGTGAGTACTGGCCGATCCGACCACTCGCGACCTGCTCCGCCTGGATCGCCATGGACGACGCCACGCCGGAGAACGGATGTCTGCGGGTCATTCCCGGCTCGCACAAGCAGCAGCGGCTGCGCGCCCACGCCCAGGACGACAGCGACGCGCTGGCGTTGAACCAGGTGCTGTCGCCGGAAGAATACGACGAGGCCGCGGCCGTCGACTTCGTGCTCAAGGCCGGTCAGGTCTCGCTACACGACGTTTATCTGGTGCACGGCTCCGAGCCGAACGTGTCCGACAAGCGGCGCGCCGGCTATGTCTGCCGCTACATGCCGACCACTTCGCATTTCGACCGGGAGATCGGGCGCGACCTTCAGGCCAAGGGCAACCTGGTCGATTTCACCACCCGACCGCTGTGGCTGCTGCGCGGCACGGATGTCTGCGGTCGGAACGACTTCCGCATAGGCCACGGCTGAGGAGACTCGACCATGAACGAGATGAGCCAGAAGAGTGCGATCCAGCAACTCCGCGTCGATCTCGCCTGCGCCCTGCGCTGGGCCGCGCGGATGGGACTGAACGAGGGCGTCGACAACCACTTTTCCGCCGCCGTGCCGGAACCCGACGGAACCATCAAGGGCGACAAATTCCTGATCAATCCGTTCGGCTGGCACTGGTCGGAAGTCACCGCGTCGTCCCTGGTGCTGTGCGATGTCGACGGCACCGTGCTGGAAGGCAGCGAGACGGTGGAGGCGACGGCGTTCTGCATCCACTCGCGCATTCATATCAACCACCCGAACGCCGCCGTGGTGCTGCACACCCACCAGCCCTATGCGACGGCCCTGACCCTGCTGGAAGGCGGGCGGCTGGAGATGGTCGAGCAGAACGCGCTGATGTTCGACGACCGCATCGCCTATGACGACGATTACGAGGGGCTGGCGCTGGCGACGGAGGAAGGCGACCGCATGGCGGCGCAGATGGACGGCAAGCCGATCCTGATGCTCGCCTCGCACGGCATCATGGTCACCGGATCGACCGTCGGCGACGCGTTCAACGATCTCTATTACCTGGAACGTGCCTGCATGTTTCAGGTGCATGCCAGGTCGACCGGCGGAACGCTGCGGCGGATCGGCGACAACGTGCGCGCCAGGGTAAAGGGGCAGATGGAGACGGAGCGCCAGGCGGTGGCCGACCGGCACTTCACCGCACTCCGTCGGATGCTGGACACAGAAGAGCCGGGCTATAGGGCGTAGCACCGGCTCGGTTCGCGGGTGGACGGGATCTCACCGGTTTCGGGTTGACCGTCGCCCCGCCCGTGGTCGGGCGCCCGCTTCGGCGTGTTCGTGCGGGTTGCAGACGTCGACGGCCGCTATGCCCGCGCCAAGGCGGCTCAGTTGTCCTTGCTCTCGGGCAGCTCGATCCCGGCCAGCTTCTGGAACACCTTGATCACGGCGCTGTCGTCCTCGCGGCCGAGGCCGGCGGCGGCGGCAGCAAGAAACTGCTGGTGGGCGGCGGCGGTCAGCGGCAGCGGGAACGTGTGCCGCTTGCCGGTCTCCAGCACGATTCCGAGATCCTTGACGAAGATGTCGACGGCACTTTTCGGCGCGTAGTCGCCGTCGAGAATGTGCGGCACCCGGTTGTTGAACATCCACGACGCGCCGGCGGAATTCGAGATCACCTCGTACAACATGCTCGGATCCACCCCGGCGCGCACGCCAAGCGCCATCGCTTCACAGGCGGCGGCGATATGCACGCCGGCCAGCAACTGATTGATGGTCTTCACCGACGAGCCGACACCATGGGCATCGCCCAGCCGGTAGACCTTCTTGGCAATGGCGTCGAGCACCGGCTGAGCCAGATTGAACGCGACATCGGGACCGGAGCCCATGATCGACAACTCGCCCGCATTGGCCCCGACCGCGCCGCCCGAGACCGGACCGTCGATCATGTAGATGCCGCGATCCGCCAGGTCCTGGCCGATGGCGATGGCCTCGGCGGCGGGGACGGTGGCGCTGGCGATGACGACGGTGTCCGCCGCCATGGTCGCAGCGGCTCCGGCATCGGCGAAGAGCACGCTGCGGGTCTGTTCGGCATTGACCACCAGGACGACGGCGACGTCGACCTTCTTGCCGAGTTCCCATGGGCTGGTGGCCCAGTGTCCGCCGATCTCCTCGAGTTCGGCGCGGCGCGTGTCGACCACGTCGCAGCCCCAGGTCTCGATCCCGGCCCGGCGCAGCGACCGCGCCACGCCCATGCCCATGGAGCCGAGCCCGATCACTCCGGCGCTGATGCTGTCGGTCATTACAGTCTCCCTGTCCCCCGGCGTGTGTCTTAGCTGAACGTCTCGTATAGACGCAGGAACATGCGCACCGCCGTTACCCCTAAGAATAGCGCGAATGCCCGCCGCAGCCAGACTCGGTTCAGCTTGTGAGCAATGGCCGCGCCATAGGGCGCCATGAACGAGGAAAGTGGGAAGATCAGCAGGAAGCCGATGATGTTGATGTAGCCGATCGACATCGGCGGCCGGTTCTCCAGTCCCCAGCCGGCAATGGCGAAGCCGATCACGCCCGGGATGGCGATCGGCAGGCCGAGCGCGGCGGCCGAGCCGACGGCCCGGTGGATCGGATAGTTGAAGGCCGAGAGGGTCGGCACGGTCAGTGTTCCGCCACCGATCCCCATGGTCACCGAGAAGCCGCCGATGAAGAACGCCATGACCGCGTTCTTCGCCCGCGAGACTGGCAGCGTATCGGAAATCTTCAGGCCGTCCCGGGTCGCCATGTTGATCGCCACCAGAGAGGCGATGACGGCAAAGATCGCGGTCAGCACCCAGCCTTTGAACTGTCCGGCGATGGCAGTGCCGATCAGCGCGCCGATCAGCGCCCATACCGCCCAGACCTTCAGCAGGTCGACATCCACGTTGCCCTTCTTCCAATGGGCCCGCATGGAGAAGATCGAGGTCGGGATGATGGTCGCCAACGAGGTGCCGATCGCCATGTGCATCGCCGTCTCCTGCGGCAGGTGCAGCACGCCGAACATGTTGAACAGCACCGGCACGATGACGATGCCACCCCCGACACCGAGCAAGCCGGCGAGCAGGCCGGCCACCGCGCCGGTGAACATCAGGACGACAATGGACGGAATATAGGTGGCGAGATCGCCGCCGAACTCGGTCATGGGGAAACTCCGGACAGGAAGGCTGACGTTCCTACACCGGGACGGGCGGGGAATAAAGAGCGTGCCGCACCGGGGTCAGGCCCCGCCCCCACGGCACACCGCCCTGAAGCCGAATCAGCGCCCGACGGTCGGCCGGGCGCTGTTACCGGAAGGGGGATACTGAATTGGGTTCAGGATGACGATAAGCCGGCGCTTGCCGTCACTTGTAGCCGACCTCGTCGTAGACTTTCTGCGCCAGCGGCTGATTCTCGCCGAGCTTGGCCAGGTTCATGGTGTCCTGACGGAACAGGCCGAGCTTGGCCACGGACTCGCTGAGCTCGACACCGGGAACTGCCGGGTATTCGTCGTTGCCCGCGGAGAAATAGGCCTGCGCACTGTCGGAGGCCAGATACTCCAGGAACTTGATCGCGTTCTCCTTGTTCGGCGCGGTCTTGATCACGCCGGCGCCGGAGATGTTCACATGCGCCCCGGTGGTGCTCTGGTTCGGGAAAACCCAGCCGATCTTGGCAACCTGGGTCTCGTCCAGCCCCTTGACCTCGCTGCGCAGGGTGCGCGCGAAGTAATAGGTGTTGGCGACCGCCACGGCGCACTCGCCGGACGCGATGCCGCGCAACTGGTCGGTGTCGCCGCCCTGCGGCTCGCGGGCGCGGTTGGCGTAGACGCCGGCAGCCCAGGTCTTCGCCCCTTCCTCGCCCTTGTGCTCGATCTGCGCGGCCATCAGCGACAGCATGTAGATGTTCGAGCTGGAGCGCGTGCACACCATGCCCTTGAGCGCCGGATCCGCCAGCGCGTCATAGGTCTGGATCTGAGTCGGGGAAATCCGCGCCTTGTCGTAGAAGATGATCCGCGCCCGCTGGGAGAAACCGTACCAGAGACCGTCCGGATGGCGCAGATAGGAGGGGATGCGCGCCTCCAGGAAATCGGTGTGCACCGGCTGGAAAATGTCCATCTGCTGGGCTCGCCAGATCCGGCCGGCATCGACGGTCAGCAGCACGTCGGCGGGGCTGTTGGCCCCTTCGCTCTTGATCCGCTGGATCAATTCGTCGGCATTGCCCTCGATCCGGTTGATGGTGATGCCGGTCTTCTCCTCGAACTCGGAGTAGAGCCGCTCGTCGGTATCGTAGTGACGCGAGGAGTAGAGGTTCAGCTCGCCGGAGGCTTGCGCGCCTGTCGCGGCAAACCCATTTGCGGCGGCCATCAGCAGGGCGGCGGCACCGATACGGGCGAGAAGGCCGGACACCCGGACGCCTCGCAATCCTCCCAAGCGGTTCATTTTATTGCTCTCCATTCATGGTTCGGCCCCGCCTCGCGGAGCAGCGCGAGCGGGACCGACCCGTGGCCTCTGCGCTTCGCTCGCCGATTTCACTAATGAGAATGAATTGCACTGTCAACAAAGGCGGCCGCTTCCACAGGGAGCCTCACGGAAGCGTGAAAACTCCATGGCTTCTCGCGAGAGAATGAGGGCCCGTGCCTCAGTCGATGCCGATCGCCGCGCAGAAGGTGATCCACATACCGGACAGGCGGTATGTATCGGCGACCAGGGGCAGAACCGCCAGCGCCGCGGTCAACATCACCGCGAAGGTAAGATAGAACACCGCCGTCAGGCGACGGTCGCTTGTGCTGCCCTGGTCGTCATGTCGTTCGGTCATTGCCGACCTCCTGGCGACACTATATGGCCTCGTCTGCGGGTGTCGCCAGTGTCCCGGCGACCTCCCCTCAATCGAGAGACGTCCGTCGAAGGCCGACCGATGACCCTGAACCCGATCGCGGTGCGCCTGTCCCTGTTCTACGCCGCCTATTTCGCGGTGATCGGGATCACTCTGCCCTACTGGCCGGCCTGGCTGGAGAGCCGGGGCCTGTCGCCGGTGGCGATCGGCGCTGTGCTGTCGGTTGGTTTCTGGGTGAAACTGGTCGCCCACCCGCTGCTGGCGACCGTGGCCGACGCGACCGGGGCGTTGAAACGCACCACCGTTCTGCTGGCTCTCGCCGCGCTCGCCGTGTTCGCCACCTTCTCGGTCGCCGATCCGTTCTGGAGCTATCTCGCCCTGGCATTTCTGATGGGGTTCACCTTCCAGAGCATCATGCCGTTGGGCGAGGCACTTGCGCTCAGCGAGATCAAGCTGCGTGGCCTCGACTACGGCCCGATCCGCATCTGGGGATCGCTGTCCTTCATCGCCGCCGCCTTCAGCGCCGGATGGGCCGCGGAGCGTTTCGGCAACCCGGTGATCCTCACCCTCGTCATCGCCGCCACGCTTGCCCTGGTGATCTGCTGCCTGTGGTTGCCGGCCCGCGGCGGCACGGTGCGCCGGCCCTGGTCCTGGACCGCCACGGCGCGGCTGGTGGCGAACCGGCGCTATCTCGTCTTCATCGCCGCCGCCGGTTCCGCCCAGGCGAGCCACGCCGTGTTCTACGGATTCGGCACCATCGCCTGGCGGGCCAACGGGTTCAGCGACAGCGCGATCGGCATCCTCTGGTCGCTCGGCGTGGTGGCGGAAATCGTGGTTTTCGCCCTGGCCGCCCGGCTCGGGCGCTTCGCCGCGGCCCCGGCGCTTCTGGCCCTGGCGGGGATCGGCGCCCTGATCCGCTGGCCGTTGACCGCGGTCACCGACGATCTGTTCCTCGTCGCCGGTCTTCAGTTGCTGCACGGCCTCACCTTCGGCGCCGCCCATCTCGGCGCCATGCGATATCTGCAGGACAACGCGCCCGAAGGCCTGGAGGCCACCGCCCAGGCCTTCTACTACGCGCTGGTTTCCGGTGTGATCATGGGCATGGCGATGCCGGTCGCCGGCGTGTTCTACGAGGGCTACGGCCAGCTTGCCTATATCGCGATGGGCGGCCTCGGTGCGACCGGACTCGGCTTCGCGCTTATCCTGAGGAAGATGCTCCAGGCCTGACCACCGTTGCCAGGCGGGTCAGGAGTCCAGGCTCCGCGCCGACTTCATGATCGGCGCCGCGCCGATCGCCCCCAACACCGACAGCCCGGTCAGCCCGAATGTCTTGAAGGTCACCCACCCGTCCGTGGAGAGCGACCGCCAGGCGATCTCGTTCGCCGCGGCCATGACACAGAACACGCAGATCCAGTAGATCGTCAGGTTGCGCCAGCCGGTATCGTCCAGCTCCAGCATCCCGGACAGGACCGTGCGCAGAAAGTAGCGGCGGATCAGCAGGCCGAAGGCGAGGCCGGACGCGATCAGCAAAGTGGCCACCGTCGGCTTGATCTTCAGGAAGAAGGCATCGTCGAACACCAGCGCCAACCCGCCGAAGATTGACACCAGCACGGCGCCGATCACCGGCATCCACGGCACCCGCCGCTCGGCATAGACCGTGTAGACGGTGGCGACGACCGTGGCGGCAACCAGTACCGCCGTCGCCGGCATGATCCCCCAGACGAGGTTGCTGACGAAGAACACGACAAGAGGGCCGTACTCGGTAAGGGCCCGGGTCCGGGTCATCGCAATCTCCTTCAGGCGGCGCGACGAGCGCTGTCGGTGGGGACCAGGGTCGCGGCCTCCCGCAGCTCGGCGCCGGTGGCGTCGTCGGCATACATGGTTTCGGCCAGCCGGCGCCGCCATCCGCGTGCACCCGGCAGGCCCTGGAACAGGCCGAGCATATGCCGGCCAATCGACTTCAACGGCGTGCCGACTTCGACGCGCATCCGGTCCGCATACTCGGCCATGGCACCGACCACCGCATGGCGGTCCAGCGCATCGGTGGCCTCGCCATAGACCCGTGCATCCACCTCCGACAGCATCCACGGCGTCTGATAGGCGGCGCGGCCGACCATCATCCCATCAAGCCCGGCGCTCTCGACGATGGCGCCGTCCAGGTCGCCGAGCCCGCCGTTCAGCAGGATCTCAAGCTCCGGTCGGGCGGCCTTCAGCCGGCGCACCCGGTCGTAGTCGAGCGGCGGCACGTCGCGGTTTTCCTTCGGCGACAGGCCTTGGAGCCAGGCCTTGCGGGCATGGACGATCACTGTGGTGCATCCGGCTTCGACCACCCGGTCGACGAGCCCGTCGAGGGCGGTCTCGGGATCCTGATCGTCGACGCCGATCCTGCACTTGACGGTGACCGGGATCGACACCGCAGCCCCCATGGCCGCGACCACCCGGGCGACGGTCTCCGGCTCGCGCATCAGGCAGGCACCGAACCGTCCCGACTGCACCCTGTCGGACGGGCAGCCGACATTGATGTTCACTTCACCATAGCCCCAGTCCTCGGCGATCCGTGCCGCCTCGGCCATCGCCTCGGGCTCCGAGCCGCCGAGCTGCAAGGCGAGCGGATGCTCCTGCGGGGAAAACCCGATCAGGCGCTTGCGGTCGCCGAACCGCACCGCATCCGCCGTCACCATCTCGGTATAGAGCACGGCGCGGCGCGTGAGCAGACGATGCAGGACGCGGCAATGCCGATCCGTCCAATCCATCATCGGTGCCACGCTGAAGCGTCGGTCGAAAGGGGCGGGCGTTGTCGTCATGGGGCGCGGTTCTACACGAAAAAGGCCGTCAGCCCAAACGACCGATCAGCCGTCCAGCCGAGATCTGCGGAACCGGCCCGGCCCTTCATCGAACCGGGCCTTGAAGCGCCGGGTGAAGGAAGGGACCGAGCGATATCCGCAGCGCTCGGCGATGTCGTCCATGGACAGCCGCGTATCGGCGAGCAGGCCGCGCGCCTTGGCCAGACGCCAGTCGGTCAGATAGTCGATCGGGGTCACGCCGAGCGTATCGGCGAAGCGCCGCGCGAAGCCGGCCCGCGACAGGGCGGCGATCCGCGCCAGATCGACCACCCGCCAGTCCCGTTCCGGCGCGCCGTGGATCGCCGTCAGAACCTTGGCGAGCGCGGGGTCGGCGAGGGCTACCAGAAATCCATGGGTCCGATCGCGCAGCGCATCGGCCGCCCGCCGGCTCGCCTGGATCACGATCACCTCGATCAGCCGCGACAGGATCGCCGTACCGCCGGGTCCCGCCAGATCGGCTTCCAACTGCAGCAGGCGCAGGCCGGCCGCCATCCAGGGTTCCGCCCCAAGATCGCCCGGCCGCAGCACGATCAGTGCCGGCAGGTCGCGCAGCACCGGATGATCCAGGTGCTCGTCGAAGGCACAGAAGCCGCAGAGCAGGTCAGCGCCACCCGCCCCGCCGCCACCCGCCCCATCGCCATAACGCAGTACGCCGTCGGACACCGCACCCGCCACCATCAGTTCGGCCAGCGGCACCGGCGTCAGGTCGGGGTCGGCCGAGAGCGTCTGACGTGCACCGTTGGGGATCAGCGCCACATCGCCCGGCGCGAGCCGGACCGGAGCGGTCCCCGGCACCGACACCCAGCAGCTTCCGTGGCGCACCAGATGGAAGCGGATCCGACGCGCCTCCTCGGGCACCTCGACCGCGAACCGCCCTGCCAGGGCCGCACGGAAATACAGCGCACTGCTCAGACGTAGGGTCGAAAAGACCTCCGACAGGATATCAGGCTGTTCCATTGGAACAATCTATTTGGACGATTGGATAAGAACAATCGACTAACTGGCATTCTCTGCGCCAGGCATGCCGATAGGCTCGCGGTGTCACCCATGGAGGATCCCGATGACGCCAGAAACCGCCCTTGCCCTAATCGGCTTCGCCTTCGTCATGTCGATTTCGCCCGGCCCCGGCAATTTCCTGCTGCTGGCCTCGGGCGCCAATTTCGGCTTCCGGCGAACCGTGCCGACGGTGCTCGGCATCAGCCTGGGGTTCCTCGCGATGGTGTTCCTGATCGGGATTGGCCTCGGCGAGGTGCTGGAGCGTTTCCCGGTCGTAACCGTCGCGCTGAAGTTTGCCTGCGGGGCTTACGTGATCTGGCTCGCCCTGAAGATCGCCCGCAGCCGCGCACTCGGCCCTTCCGCTTCGGACCGGATCGAGACGCCGGTGTGCTTCGTGCAGGCCGCCCTGCTTCAGCTCCTCAATCCCAAGGCCTGGGCGGTGGCCCTGATCCTGACCGTCTCCTACACCTCGCAGGCGGATTATCTCGCCAGCCTGGTGGCGATGATCGCGGTCTTCGCGGTGGTGAACATCCCGTCCATCAGTGTGTGGGCGATCTCCGGCACGGCGCTGCGCGGCGTGCTCGCCCAAGGCAACCGGATCGCGGTGTTCAATGTCGCGATGGCAGTCCTGCTGGTGTTCTCGATGGCGCCCATGCTGCTGCGGGGGTAACTCCACCTCATTCCCCGGATTTATTCCGGGGAATGTGAGAAGGGGAAGTTTCAGGAACGGAAACGGGATCTCACCCCTCCCGCATCGCCTTGATCGCCTCGCGGGCCAGTTCGTCGCAGCGTTCGTTCTCGGCATGGCCGGCATGGCCCTTGACCCAGTGCCAGTCGACGTCGTGGCGCTGCACCGCTTGGTCGAGCCGCTCCCAGAGATCGCGGTTCTTCACCGGTTTCTTGTCGGCGGTGCGCCAGTCGCGCGCTTTCCAGGCCTTCACCCATTTGGTGATGCCGTCGCGCACATAGGTGCTGTCGGTGGTCAGGTCGACCTGCATATGGCGGGTCAGCGCCTCGAGTGCCGAGATCGCCGCCATCAATTCCATGCGGTTGTTGGTGGTGTCCGCCTCGCCGCCCGAGAGTTCCTTCTCGTTGCCGCGCCAGCGCAGGATCGCGCCCCAGCCGCCGGGACCCGGATTACCGCTGCAAGCCCCGTCGGTGAAGACCTGCACCCGTTCGCCGTCCGTCTCGACGCTCACGACGACAGGCCATAGGCCGCGGGGCCGGACGCGGCCTGATGGAAGCGGAGCTTCTGATGGTACTCCATGGGGTCCTTGGGTTTCACCAGCGCCCCTTCCGGGTGGTTGAGCCAGTCATAGAGACGGGTCAGCAGGAAACGGATCGCCGCCCCGCGCGCCAGGATCGGCAGGGCCCCGCGCTCGGCGGCGGTCAGCGGGCGCACGCTCTCGTAGCCCGAGATCAGGTTCTGGGCCTTGGTCACGTTGAAGCTGCCGTCCTTCTCGAAACACCAGGCGTTGATGCAGATTCCCAGGTCGTAGGCCAGCAGGTCGGTGCAGGCGAAATAGAAGTCGATGAAACCGGACAACTTGTCGCCAAGGAAGAACACATTGTCGGGAAACAGATCGGCATGGATCGTGCCGGCCGGCAGACCCTGGGGCCAGTGCGCCTCCAGGTGACGCAGCTCCATGTTCAGTTGGTTGTGCATCGCGTGATAGATCTCGCGCGATGCCAGCTCGCAACTGTCGAACAGCGGCCGCCACCCGGCGACGGACAGGTTGTTCTCGCGCACCCGGCCGTAGTCGAGCCCGGCGACGTGCATCGCCGCCATCCCGGCGCCGAGTTCGCGGCAGCAGGACGGCTGGATCCGCCGGCGCCACACCCCTTCGACGAAGGTAACGATTGCCGCCGGTCGGCCGTTCAACTCGCGCAAGGTACCGCCGTCGCGGCCCGGCACCGGACTCGGCACGTTCAGGCCCTTCCTGGCGAGGTGCCGCATCAGCTCGATGAAGAACGGCAGATCGTCCGGATTCACCCGCTTCTCGTAGATCGTCAGGATGAACGTGTCGGCGGTCGTGCGGACCAGGAAGTTGGAGTTCTCGACCCCCTCGGCGATGCCGGAGAACGAGACCAGCGCGCCGATGTCGTATTCGCCGAGAAAGGCTTCCATCTCCTCGTCGGAGATCTGTGTGTAGACCGCCATGGCGTGCGCGCCTCTCCCTCAGGTAGGCGCGACGGCGCGCGGCAGCTTGAAGCGGACGTCCTCGCGGGCAACCTCCACTTCCTCCACCGTCACGGAGAAATGCATCCGGCAGGCTTGGATGACCTGCTCGACCAGTACCTCAGGGGCGGAGGCGCCGGCGGTGATGCCAAGCCGACGCACGCCGGCCAGCCGGGCCATGTCCAGATCGGCCGCCTTCTGGATCAAATGCGAATCGATACAGCCCGCCACCTTGCCGACCTCGACCAGCCGCTTGGAGTTGGACGAGTTCGGCGCGCCGATCACCAGCATGGCATCCACCTGAGGTGCGATCGCCTTCACCGCTTCCTGGCGGTTGGTGGTGGCGTAGCAGATGTCTTCCTTTTTCGGCGCCGCCACCTCGGGGAAGCGTCGGCGCAACACCTCGACGATGCGGGCGGTGTCATCGACGGAGAGCGTCGTCTGGGTGACGAAGGCAAGGCCGCCGGTGCTCGGCGGCGGCGCAAAGGTCTCCGCCTGGGCCTCGTCCTCGACCAGACTGATCACCCCGTCGGGCAGCTGGCCCATGGTCCCGATCACCTCGGGATGGCCGGCATGACCGATCAGGACGATATGGCGCCCCTGACGGTGATGCCGTTCGGCCTCCAGATGCACCTTGCTGACCAGCGGGCAGGTGGCATCGACATAGATCATCTCGCGCCGGGCGGCTTCCGCCGGAACAGATTTCGGAACGCCATGGGCGCTGAACACCACCGGCCGGTCGACCGGACACTCGTCCAGTTCCTCGACGAACACCGCGCCCTTCGCCTCCAAGCTTTCGACCACATAGCGGTTGTGCACGATCTCGTGGCGGACAAAGACGGGCGCGCCCCATTTCTCCAGCGCCTGCTCGACGATCTGGATCGCGCGGTCGACACCGGCGCAGAACCCGCGCGGGGCCGCGAGCACAATGGTCAGGGGCTGTTTCTGCTGGACGGTCATGGCGCCCGTTTTCCGACGAATACGGGGGTGACGTCAATCGTCGGTGCATCGCCCGCCCCGACCGCCGGTCCAATTGCGTGCGGCGGAGGCGCGGGCTATCGTCGGGCTACAGGATCACCGGAACCCGGGAGGCAGCCATAGCAGAGTCCGTCATAGCTCAAAAAGCGCCGTTCGCGGTCGATGTCGAGAAGGGTAAAACCTATCTCTGGTGCGCCTGCGGCCTTTCCAAAACCCAGCCGTTCTGCGATTTCTCGCATAAGGGCACGGGCATCACCCCGACCCGTTACTCCGCCGAGCGGGCCGAACAGGTCTTCTTCTGCGGCTGCAAACGGACCGGCGACTCGCCGATGTGCGACGGAACCCATAACGGACTCTGATGCGTTCAAAAATCATTCTGGCAAAATTCGTTCTGGCGGCGACCGCCGCGCTTGCCGTCTCCGCCTGCGCCAGCAAACCGGAACCGAAGGCCTGCCCGCCGGCCGGCGCCGTCGCCGGCGTCGAGCGGATGACCAGCTTCCGTCCGGGCGGCGGGGAGGACCTGACCGAGGTGCAGTTCACCGCCCGTGTCGATTCGGTCGAGTCGGTCTGCCAATACGACGATGACGGGGTCGAGGTGGCGATGAATGTCCGCCTCGTCGCCGAGCGCGGCCCCGCCGACACCGCGCGACAGGCCGACCTCCAGTATTTCGTCGCGATCGAAAACGGCTCCGGCAATTTCACGGCGAAGAAGATTTATGACGTCTCCATGCCGTTCGAGGGCAACCGCCGCCGGGTCGGCATCGTCGAGGAGGTCGACATCATGATCCCGACGCCCGCCGACAAGAACTTCGCCGAGATACGGATCCTGATCGGCCTGCAGATCACAGCGGAGCAGGTCGACTTCAACCGCCGGACCAAGGGTCAGTAGCCGCGGACTTGCAAGCGAGCGCAACTCCGCTATCCTCTGAGTCGACATAACCCACGACCCTCGGGGGAGAGAGCGGCGGATCCGGCCGTTTCAGACTCCCCGGATCGCGGCCGCCGCCGAAGGAGCAACCGCCCCCGGAAACTCTCAGGCACCCGCACCCCGAGGTGAGGTAACTCTGGAGAGTGGGCGAGCAATCGCCCCACCGACGAGGAAAGCCGCGGCGGATCCGCGGTCAATCTTTCAGGTATCGGGACAGAGGGGGGTGTGCGCCGGAGCCCCGGCTGCATGCACCTCTTCGTACGGAGTCTCGATGACCGATGCCACGCTGAAATCCACCCCGCTCAACGCATTGCACCGCGACCTCGGCGCCAAGATGGTGCCGTTCGCCGGCTACGACATGCCGGTGCAGTTTCCGCTCGGCGTACTCGGCGAGCACAAACACACCCGCGCCAAGGCCGGGCTGTTCGACGTCTCGCACATGGGCCAGGTCCGGGTCGACGGAGACCGGGCGGCCCGGATGCTGGAAACGCTGGTGCCGGGCGACATCGCCGGGCTCACGGCCGGCCGTATGCGCTACACACAGTTCACCGACGCGGACGGCGGCATCCTGGACGACCTGATGGTCACCCATGGCGGCGACCACCTGTTCGTCGTCGTCAATGCCGCCTGCAAGGGTCAGGACATCGCGCTGATGCGCGAGGCGTTCGGCGACACGCTTACCGAACTTGCCGACCGCGCCCTGCTTGCCCTCCAGGGGCCGATGGCGGTGGATGTCCTGGCGGCCCTGGCGCCGCAGGCCGCCGATCTCACCTTCATGACCGGTGCTGCGATGGATGTCGCCGGCCAGCCCTGCTTCGTCACCCGCTCCGGCTATACCGGCGAGGACGGCTATGAGATCTCGGTCCCGGCCGACGGCGCCGACGCCCTCGCCCGTAAACTGCTGGAGCACGCGGATGTCGAGGCGATCGGCCTCGGCGCGCGCGATTCGCTGCGACTGGAGGCCGGTCTCTGCCTCTATGGGCACGACATCGACACCACGACCTCGCCGGTCGAGGCGGCGCTGACCTGGTCGATCGGCAAGCGCCGGCGCGAGGAAGGCGGCTTCCCCGGCGCCGCGCGGATCCAGAAGGAGATCGCCGAGGGCACGACCCGCAAGCGCGTCGGCCTGCGTCCCGAGGGCCGCGCCCCGGCCCGCGAAGGGACCGAGATCGTCGATGCCGACGGCACGCCGGTCGGTCGGGTCACCAGCGGCGGCTTCGGCCCCAGCGTCGAAGGCCCGGTGGCCATGGGCTATGTCGCGCGCGACCATGCCGCGATCGGCACCTCCCTGTCCCTGATGGTCCGTGGCAAGCCCCTGCCCGCCACCGTCGTCAAAATGCCTTTCGTCACCCCCGGATATAAACGCTGAAACAATCGCTTAGGAGCGGGACCATGGCTGTGAAGTACACTGAGGACCACGAATGGGTCGCTGTCGACGGCGATGTCGGCACCGTCGGCATCACCGAGCACGCCCAGGAGCAGCTCGGCGACATCGTCTTCGTCGAACTGCCGGATGTCGGCAAGGCGGTCGTCAAGGGCGACGAGGCCGGCGTGGTCGAATCGGTCAAGGCGGCGAGCGAGATCTACGCCCCCGTCTCCGGCGAGATCGTCGCGGTCAACGAGGCGCTGGCCGATGCGCCCGGCACCGCGAACACCGACCCGACCGGCACCGGCTGGTTCTTCAAGATCAAGCTCAGCGACATGGGCGAACTCGACGGCCTGATGGACGAAGCGGCGTACAAAGACCTCATCGGCTGACCTGAGACCAGAAAGCGCGATCCCGCGTGGAGAAACCCATGACCGATACCCCTGTCACCGTCGATCAGTTGCACGACCAGGGCGCCTTCATCGGCCGGCACATCGGACCGAGCGCCGACGAGACTGCCGCCATGCTGAAGCTGCTCGGCTATCCAAGCCTCGACGCCCTGAGCGACGAGGCCCTGCCGAGCGCGATCCAGTTGGATCAACCGCTGACGCTGGACACCCCAAGGGGCGAAGCGGAGACCCTGGCCGAACTGGCCGAGATCGCCGCTCAGAACAAGGTCGCGACCTCGCTGATCGGCATGGGCTACTACGGCACCGTCACGCCGGCGGTGATCAAGCGCAACGTGCTGGAGAACCCATCCTGGTACACGGCCTACACGCCCTACCAGGCCGAGATCAGCCAGGGTCGGCTGGAGGCGCTGATCAATTTCCAGACCATGGTCAGCGACCTGACCGGCATGGACATCGCCAACGCCTCCCTGCTGGATGAGGCGACGGCAGCGGCCGAGGCCATGGCGCTCGGGCGCAAACTGGCGAAGAACAAGGGCGAGGTCTTCTTCGTTTCCGAGCGGGTACATCCGCAGACCATCGACGTGCTGCGCACCCGGGCCGAGCCGATCGGCATCGAGATCGTGGTCGGCGACGAGTTCGCCGGGCTACCGGCCAACGCCTTCGGCTTCCTGCTGCAATATCCGGCAAGCCGGGGGTCGGTGAACGACTACCGCGACATCGCCGATCGGATTCACGGCAACGGCGCCGTCGTCGTGGTGGCGGCCGATCTGCTGGCGCTGACCCTGCTCATCCCGCCGGGTGACTGGGGCGCGGACATGGTCGTCGGCACCACCCAACGCTTCGGCGTGCCCATGGGCTTCGGCGGTCCGCACGCCGCCTACTTCGCCACGCGCGACGCTCATAAGCGCAACATGCCGGGCCGCATCGTCGGCGTCTCGATCGATGCCGCCGGCCGGCCCGCCTACCGGCTCGCCCTGCAGACCCGCGAGCAGCACATCCGCCGCGAGAAGGCGACGTCCAATATCTGCACCGCCCAGGTACTGCTGGCGGTCATCGCCTCCATGTACGCGGTCTATCACGGGCCCGACGGACTGACCCGGATCGCCACGCGGGTGAACCGGCTCGCGGCGATCCTGGCCGAAGGGCTGCGCCGCCTCGGTTACAAGCTGGACAGCGACGCCTTCTTCGACACCGTGACCGTGACCGCCCCGGACTATGCAGCGACGGTCTGGGAATCGGCCCGGGTCGAGGGTCTGAACCTGCGCATTCTCGACGGTGCGGTCGGCATCAGCCTGGACGAGACCTCGACACGACAGACGGTGGAAACGATCTGGTCCTGTTTCTGGCAGGGCTCGAAGGCAGAATTCACGTTCGACGAGATCGAGGCGGCGATCGGCAGTACCGTGCCGCAAGCGCTGCGCCGGACCTCCGATTTCCTCACCCACCCGGTGTTCCACCAGCACCGCTCGGAGACCGAGATGCTGCGCTATCTGCGCCGGCTTTCGGACAAGGACATCGCGCTCGACCGCTCGATGATTCCGCTCGGCTCCTGCACCATGAAACTGAACGCCACCACCGAGATGGCGGCGGTCACCTGGCCCGAATTCGCCGACATCCATCCCTTCGCCCCCTCGGATCAGACCCAGGGCTATCTGCGGCTGATCGGCGAGCTGGAGCGGATGCTGGCATCCGCGACCGGCTATGCCGCCGTGTCCCTGCAGCCGAATTCCGGCGCCCAGGGAGAGTATGCCGGGCTGCTAGTGATCCGGGCCTATCACCGGGCGCGCGGCGACGCGCATCGTGACGTCTGCCTGATCCCGTCCTCCGCCCACGGCACCAACCCGGCCTCGGCGGCGATGGCGGGCATGAAGGTGGTCGTGGTCGCCTGCGACGATAAGGGCAATGTCGACGTCGCCGACCTCAAGGCCAAGGCCGAGGCGCACGCCGAGACCCTGGCGGCGCTGATGATCACCTACCCCTCGACCCACGGCGTGTTCGAGCTCCAGGTCCGCGAGATCTGCCAGATCGTCCATGACAATGGCGGGCAGGTGTATACCGACGGCGCCAATCTGAACGCCCTGGTCGGACTGTGCAGCCCGTGCGAATTCGGCTCCGACGTGAGCCACATGAACCTGCACAAGACCTTCTGCATCCCCCATGGCGGCGGCGGGCCGGGCGTCGGCCCGATCGGCGTCGCCCAGCATCTGGTCCCGTTCCTGCCGGGCCACGAGGAGCTGGACAGCGGCGAGAACGCTATCGGCGCGGTCTCGGCCGCCCCTTACGGCAGCGCCGGCATCCTGGCGATCAGCTGGGCCTATATCCGGATGATGGGGGCCGAGGGTCTGAAGAAGGCGACCCAGACGGCGATTCTGAACGCCAACTACCTGGCCAAACGGCTCTCCGACCACTACCCGGTGCTCTATACCGGCCCGGACGGGCTGGTCGCCCACGAATGCATCATCGATCTGCGCCCGATCAAGGACGATTGCGGAGTCAGCGTGGATGATGTGGCCAAGCGGCTGATGGATTACGGTTTCCACGCGCCGACCATGAGCTTCCCGGTCGCCGGCACACTGATGATCGAGCCGACCGAGAGCGAGAGTCAGGCGGAGATCGATCGGTTCTGCGACGCCATGATCGCCATCCGTGACGAGATCCGGGCGATCGAGGCGGGCCAGGTGGATGTGGAGGCCTCGGCCCTGCGCCACGCGCCGCATACCAGCGAGGATCTGCTGGTCGACGTCTGGGACCGGCCGTACAGCCGCCGTCAGGCGGCCTTTCCGCTGCCGGGCATGGAGGCGTCGAAATACTGGCCGCCGGTATCGCGCATCGACAACGTCCACGGCGACCGCAACGTCATCTGCACCTGTCCGCCGATCGAGGCGTATCAGGACGCCGCGGACTAACCGCCCTACCCCGTTGCCGTCCCGGTCGGCCCGCAGGGCCGGACCGGGACCCAGCGCCGTTTCACTCGATCGACGGGGCTGGGTCCCGGGCAGCGCTCCCGCGCTCCCAGGATTGTTCGTTTGGGCTCGAGCAAGAGCGAAGCGCGACTACGCCGCCATGTCCTCGCCGTTCAGCGCCTTGTCCATCAGGGCCACCGTCTCCTCGACGCCGTAGAGCGCGATGAACGAGCCGAAGCGCGGGCCTTGGGACTGGCCGAGCAGGATCTCGTACAGCGCCTTGAACCAGTCGCGCAGATTCTCGAACGGGTGCGCCTTGCCGACTTCGTAGACCTGGGTCTGGATGTCCTCGGCCGAGGTGCTGGGAGCGAGGCCTTCCAGCACGCCCTTCAGTTCCACAAGGGCCGCCCGCTCGATCTCGGTCGGCGCGCGGTATTGCTTCTCCGGGCGCACGAAGTCCTGGTAGTAGCGCACGGCAAAGCCGACCAGGGTGTCGAGCAGCGGATTGGCTTGCGGGCTCGCCTCCGGCGCGTAGCGGCTCACATAGCCCCAGACCACGCTCTTCTCCTCGGCGTGGCACACACTGGCCAGATTCAGCAGCAACGAGAACGACAGGCCCGAGCTTTCCGGGGCGGGTGGCTGGCCGCGATGGATGTGCCAGACCGGGTTCTCGATCCGCTTCTCGGTGTCCTCGTCCGGAAACTTGGCGAGGAAGGTGAGATAGTCGTCCACGGTCTTCGGGATCACGTCGAAATACAGGCGCTTGGCCCGACGCGGCTGCTGATACATGAACAGCGACAGGCTCTCCGGCGGACCGTAGGTCAGCCACTCCTCGACCGACAGGCCGTTGCCCTTCGACTTCGAGATCTTCTGCCCGTCGGCGTCGAGGAACAGCTCGTAATTGAAGCCCTCCGGCGCCGGTGCCCCGAGGATCCTGGTGATCTGCGAGGACAGCTTGACCGAGTCGATGAGGTCCTTGCCGGCCATCTCGTAGTCGACGCCGAGCGCATACCACCGCATCGCCCAATCGCACTTCCACTGCAGTTTGCAGTTACCACCGGTGACCGGGACGGTCATGGCCTCGCCGGTCTCGGGATCGTCATAGGAGACGGTCCCGGCCTCGACGTCGCGGCCGGTGATCGGCACCTGCAGGACGTTGCCGGTACGCGGGCAGACCGGCAGGAACGGCGAATAGGTTGCCCGGCGGTCGGGTCCGAGGGTCGGCAGAACGACGTTGGTCACGGCGTCGTAGTTGCGCAGCACCTGCAGCAATGCGGCGTCGAAGCGGCCCGAGGTATAGCACTCGGTGGCCGAATAGAACTCGTACTCGAAGCCGAAGCTGTCGAGGAAGCCGCGCAGGCGGGCGTTGTTGTGATGACCGAAGCTCTCATGTGTGCCGAACGGATCCGGCACGCGGGTGAGCGGCTTGTTCAGGTAGGGGACCATCGCCTCCTGATTGGGGATGTTGGTCGGCACCTTGCGCAGGCCGTCCATGTCGTCGGAGAAGGCAACGAGCTTGGTCGGGATATCGCTCATCATCTCAAAGGCGCGGCGCACCATGGTGGTGCGGGCGACCTCGCCGAACGTGCCGATATGCGGCAGGCCGGACGGGCCGTAGCCGGTCTCCAGCAGCACGTAGCCCTTTTTCGGCGGCGCGTCCTTGTACCGCTCGACCAGTTTGCGCGCCTCCTCGAACGGCCAGGCGCGGGCGTTCGTGGCGAGGGCGTGCATCGGGTCGGCAGACATTGGATCGGCTCCTCATGGGGTGGGGTTGAAAGCGCGGGGAAGCTAGTGCGGGCCTTGCAGAGCGTCAATCAGAGAACCGCCGGATCTGTCCATTGGACAGTTTATCCGACGCCGGTCCGGCCATGGCTGCGTCGCCAATGCGGTCGGATACTCTGGACACTCACTCCGAATGCAATTGTTCGTCTTCATTTATGGCATGTAATTTCGCTTTATATTCCAGCGCCATGGATGTCTTCTCGGGGGCGGGCATACGGGCCTGGAACCCGCCACCGCGAGCTGACGTCGGTGCGCTTACCGGCTCGGCGGGCACGCTACTCGCAGCTGTGCGGTGGTTTGCCTCCGTGCTCGACGATCACCACGCCGGACGCGCCCGCGCCGCCATTGCGCTGCGAGCCGGTCCGCACGGTGCCGTCTCCTCCGGCGCCGCCGCCGCCGAAACCCGTCCCCCCGGTGGCCGTGCCGGCCGGGTTGGGCTGACCGGCGACCGTCTCGGAACCGACGACGATTCCGCCACCGCCGCCGCCACCGAGGCCGTTCTTGGCGGGCACGGTGCCGCCGGGTCCGGCGGTGAGTTCGAACGTCAGGATTTTGCACAGATCGGCGATCGCGCTTGGCCCCTGGCCTTTACCGCCGTTCACGACCCCCCGGGAGTGACCGTCCGATCCGCCGGTGCCGCCATCGGCGCCGTCGGCACCGCCGCCGGACCCGCCGTAGCCTCCGTCGCGGTTGTTGAACCCGCCGCCGTCGCCACCCGGCGCCGCGACGAACTCTCCGAATTCGGTGGCGCCGCCGGGAGCTCCCGACCCGTTCGTGGTCAGCGACATCCGTCCACCCAGCCCGCCGGTGCCGACGATGACCTCGACCTCCTGGCCGGCGTAGAGGTCGACCTCGAAGTAGGCCACGAAGCCGGAGCCTCCTCCGCCTCCTTCATCCGCCCCGCCACCGGCACCACCGCCAACGGCGAAGACCCGGTACGTCGTGTCGAGATCGGCGATGAAGGTGCCGGACATCCTGAAGATGTCGGCGTCCACCGGATCGATGGTTGTGATCGGCCCCAGCGTCCAGTCGTTCCCTCCAGTCTCGCACGCCGCCAGCAGAGGGTGCTCACCTTCCTTGGCGGCGGCGATGCATTGGCTGCGCATGAGCAGGATGATCGGTCCGTCCGGCTTGACTGCGGCGGGGTTGGCGGCGTTCCATTGAAACATCGCGTTCTGGTTGGTCACATCCTCGCACGCCAGCAATTCGACCGTGTTGCCGGTGTTAGACAGACACAGGTCCGTCAGATCCTCTCCGCGCCCGTGCCCGATGTGCCCGAAGGGAGACGACGGCGCCCAGTGCTTCAGATGCCAGGCGTCGCCTTCCAAGCAATCCTTGCCAATGATCTTTGCGCCGGCGACGGGGGGGCCGTCCGTGCCGAGGCACACCGTGCGGCCGTCTGCGCGAGTGTGCTGGATCGTGCCGAAGACGACCCCGGTCGGCGGCTCGTCCAGCATCTTCCACGGGGCGGCGGCGCCGCAGGGGCCGGCTTTCAGTTCCTGGCCCACCACGTCCGGGATCAGGCACTTGCCATTGGACTTCAGGACGATTGCGTCCATTGGGTGTTGGGACGTTGGCGGCGCGCTCCACTGCCAGACCGTATTCGCGTCAAGACTTGGCGCGCAGAAATAGATCCCCGTGCTCTCGTAGCTGTAGGGGTGGCCGGTATCGACATCGAGGCAATACCCGGCGACCAGGCCGGTTCCGGGGCCGTACGGCCCGTAGGCGATCCGGAACGTGCCATCAGCGGTCCAATCTTCGATCGACCAGACCGGGGCCAAGGGGTCGCACGCGACCGCCATCACCTCGGCGTGGTCGGACGGCGTGCCGGAGACCGCGAGGCAGACGGTGTGCTGGCTGCCGTCCTTCTTGAAGGTGGACGAGACCTGTCCCCGGATTATCTCCGCCGCACCCGGCGAGGCGGCAAGGGCGATGGCACCGCTCATCATGGCCACGGCAACGGAGGCTCTGACCCCGCGCAGCGACGCCGGCCAGCGCCCGCAGGCATAATCGGACAGTCTCATCGTAGCCACCTTCCCCATGGGCGCAGGTCTCCACGCCTGAACGATCGGGGGCGCACACGAGGCCGTCCCCGACTGGTGGAAACTGCGGAAAGGCTAGAGCGGGTCCGTCCATCGTGGAAGCGCCATACATCCCGATGACCGACGCGACCCGCCCGTCAGACGCGAAAGGCGTCTCTTAATGATCCGGAAAGTTCATTTTAATACAATTGGATACGGAGCGCTCTCATGTTGATTCGCGATTGCAGTCAACGTGATGGGGCTAGGAAACTTTCCGCAGCAAGGCCAGGAGCTGCTCGCGCTCGCTGGCGGTGAGCTGGTCCAATTGCCGCTCCGACACCGACGTCGCCGCCTCGGCCATCGCGTCCGTCATAGCCTCGCCGTCGGGCGACAGGCGCAGCATCGTGCGCCGCTTGTCGTCGGGATCGGCCTCCCGGGTGATCAGGCCGCGCTCCTCCAGGCGGCGAATCACGCCCTGGATCGTTGCCGGGTCCATCGCCGTCATCCGTCCGAGCGCGTTCTGGCTGGCGGCTCCTTCCTGCGACAGCATTGCCAGTGCCGCCCATTGGGTCGGCGTCAGGCCGGCCGCCTCGAAGGCCTCCAGGAAGATCTGCGTGTTCCGCTGGTGGGCACGGCGCAGCAGGTGGCCGATCTGATCCTGCAGGACGTAGGATCTGCCGGCCGCCATCCCGTTTTATCCGTCGGCCTTGGGCGCGACCTTCGGCGGCAGGGCGAGCTTGATATGCAGGTCGCGAAGCTGCTCCGGACGCACCTCGCTCGGCGCGTTCATCATCAGGTCCTCGGCCCGCTGGTTCATCGGGAACAGGATGACTTCGCGCAGGTTCTGTTCGCCCGCCAGCAGCATGACGATGCGGTCGATGCCCGGCGCGATGCCACCATGCGGCGGGGCGCCGAACTTGAACGCGTTGATCATGCCGGCGAATTTGTCGTCGACGACTTCCGGACCGTAGCCGGCGATCTCGAATGCCTTGTACATGATGTCCGGGCGATGGTTCCGGATCGCGCCCGAGGACAGTTCCACGCCGTTGCACACGACGTCGTATTGATAGGCCATGATGTCCAGCGGATCCATGGTCTCCAACGCCTCGAGACCGCCCTGGGGCATCGAGAACGGGTTGTGCGAGAAGTCGATCTCGCCGGTCTTCTCGTCCGCCTCGTACATCGGGAAGTCGACGATCCAGCACAGCTTGAAGACGCCCTGCTCGACGATGTCGAGATCGGCGCCGAGCTTCAGGCGGGCCTGGCCAGCCAGCTTGGCGGCCTCCAGCTCCTTGCCGGCAGCGAAGAAGATGGCGTCGCCATCGCCCATGCCGGTGATCGCCTTCAACTCCTCGATCTTCTCGGCCGGCAGGCGGTTGGCGATCGGGCCGCGGGCCTCGCCGTCGCCCAGGATCATATAGCCGAGACCCGGTGCGCCCTGGCCCTGCGCCCAGGAGTTCATGCGGTCGCAGATCGCGCGGCTGCCGCATTTCGGCCCCGGCACGGCACGGACAACACCGCCGCTATCCACCAGCTTGGCGAAGATCGCGAAGTCGGAGCCGCGGAAGATCTCGCTGACGTCGGCGATCTCGATCGGGATGCGCAGGTCCGGCTTGTCGGAGCCGTATTTCAGCATCGACTCCCGGTACGGGATGCGCGGGAACGGGTCCGGCACGGTCCAGTCGGAGAATTCCTTGAAGACACCCGCCAGCACGGGCTCGACGGCGGCGAACACATCTTCCTGCTCGACGAAGCTCATCTCCAGGTCGAGCTGGTAGAATTCGCCCGGGCTCCGATCGGCGCGGCTGTCCTCGTCGCGGAAGCAGGGGGCGATCTGGAAGTAGCGGTCGAAGCCGGACACCATGATCAGCTGCTTGAACTGCTGCGGCGCCTGGGGCAGCGCGTAGAACTTGCCGGGATGCAGGCGGGACGGGACCAGGAAGTCGCGAGCCCCCTCCGGCGAGGACGCGGTCAGGATCGGCGTCTGGAATTCCATGAAGTCCTGCTCGATCATCCGGCGGCGGATCGACGCGATGATCTTGGAGCGCAGGATGATGTTGTTGTGCACCCGCTCGCGGCGCAGGTCGAGGTAGCGATAGCGTAGGCGGGTCTCCTCGCCGGCATCCTCCTCGGAATTGACCTGCAGCGGCACCTGATCAGCGGCGGACAGCACCTCGAAATCGTCGATCCGGACCTCGATCTGGCCGGTCGGCAGTTTTGTGTTGATCGTCTCGTCGCTACGCTTGACCACCCGGCCGGTGATGCAGACCACGCTCTCCAGGCGATACTTCTCGACCTGCTGGAACGCGGGGTCCTCGACATCGGTCACACACTGGGTGATCCCGTAGTGGTCGCGCAGATCCAGGAACACCAGTTGACCGTGGTCGCGGCGGCGATGGATCCAACCGGACAGGCGGACGGTCTCTCCGACATGGGTGTCGCGGAGGTCGGAACAGGTGTGGGTACGATAGCGGTGCATGGCGTCATCAGTGCGTAGCGGGGGACGGCCGCCACGTTGCACGCAGCGTCAGGAAGGTCAAGAGAAAGGCCGTTCGTGACCCGCTTGCGGGCCAGGCCGATTGCACTTGCGATGCGACATCGTTAATCAGGCACCCTATCGCTTTGCGCCGGTCCGCGGCGCCGAGTCCGGCCGCCTGTCCGGCGGCAAGCAGTCAGGTAGAAGGAGCGCCCCGTGTTCGATCCGGCAAAGGCAGAACCGATCTTCCTCGAGATCGTGAAACGCATGCCGAGCGAGGCGGTCGCCGTGCTCGGCCAGGCGATCCGAGAGGCGATCGACGGAAACCTCGTCCAGGCGCGTGCCACCGTCGCGACCGGACGGCAGAATTTATCGCTGACCGACCCGATCCAGAAGCCGCTCGCCGCTCTGCAGCAGTCCATCCAGGTTCACGCGCGGCTGCGCGAGCTCGGCGCGACGATCCCGATCGACCGGATCTGGGCCAGGCCGCAGCCGCAGTCCGATGCGCCCGGATCGGAGACGACGGTTTTTCACGACACCCAGAAGGCCATGCTCGACGAGGTCCGGCACCAGATCGCCCAACGGGCGACCGGGGCCGCCGTCTGTCCTGGCTGCGGAGAGAAAGACGCGGCGCAGATCGGCCGGGCCAAGCTGGTGCACCCGGATGATGGCCAGTCGTCGCAGGACCAGAAATGCCGCGCCCTCACCCGCTATCTCGATCCGAAGCCGCTGGTCGATGCCCTGCACAACGACATCTCAAACACCACGGCGGACACCCGAACGACGCTGCAGATCATGCTGATGCTGGCGGCGCGCGAAGGCCTCAGTGTTCCCGTCGCGCGCTGCTCGAAATGCGCGCTGACCTTCGTGGCCTATCGGTTCAGAGAGCCGGACGCTCTCGACAGCCCCGGCAGCGGTCCGGCCGGGGCGGGCTATGAAGGAGGCGTCGGCATGACCTTCCTGTCGGCGTTCGAACAGGTACTCCTGCCCCACCTCGCGTGGAGCCGGAGCGAGTTATGGACCGGCGCCGCCGTCTACGAGTTCGGGTGCGGTTCCGGAGCGTCTCTGGCCCATCATGCAGCGACAGGCATGCGCGCGCAGGGCTTTGAGGACGACTCCTCCAGCGCCGCGTATGCCCGCGAGGTCTTCGGCCTCAATGCCGTGAGCGGCGATCGCGCTGAATTGGAGGCGGCACCTGCCGAAAGCGCCACTTGCGTCACCTGCGATCTGGGTCTGGATCGCACCCCTGAATTGGGTCGAGTGATCGAGAGCCTGTGCCGGATGGTGGCAAAGAACGGGTACCTCATGATCGTCGCGCGGAACGGCGAGACGCTCGGCCAGAGCGACACGGTATCGGGAGGAACACTCCCCATTCTCGGCGGCCGCACGCTCCAGGTACTCACCCCCAGATATCTGGACCAGCAGCTCGGCAACCGCGGCCTCAAGGTGGTCGCCACACTGCGTGGCCCCTCGCGTCTGGAGGATCCGCAGTTCCCGATCGCCCAACGCGATCCGTTCACAGGCGTGCCGCTATGGTCGGCCCGATCCGGCGATTTCGTGGTCATCGCCAAGCGTCCCTGACTCGCGTTCGCTTATCCGGTCTCCGGCCGTCCTGTTGGCGGCGGTTCTGATGACGGCGGTTCTGCGGTCGGGCCTATCCACCGCCCGGGACCAACATGGCCTCATCCAAGCGGACAGCGAGCCGCCGGCATCTGCCGGTCCGGCGGCCGCCAATCAGTTTCCAGGGCGGCGCGTCGGCTGCCAGGGCGGCACGCGCAAGGTCAAGCAGACGCTTGGCCGCCAGGGGGGCGGTATCCGCGATCATTTCGACCGCCTCCGGGTCGTGCCGGCGGCCGCCATGCGGCTCGAACCAGTCGATATCGAGCGCCATCTGCAGGACACACCCCTCCAAGCAGCGCGGCACCAGTATCTGCCCGGTCGCCACATAAAACCCGATCGCCGCCGACATGAGGGCATCGCAGGCCGACGGTGCCAGCCCCATCGCATGTCGACGGGCCAGCGTCCAACTTGCGTCGCGCACGGCATCGCGGACCGCGCCGAGTTTCCGGTCGACCAGGACGATCGCCGTGCCCGCCATCACCCATAGACGAAGGCCGGCGCAACCCGCCTGAATGCGAAGACTGGTCCAGTCCGGCGCGCCCACGGTCAAGGTGGCCAGAACGATCAATTCGGGGCTCCAGCGAGCGACCGGCATCCGCAGTTCGACGTCAGCCGCCCGCCGCAGAGCCGGAGGCAACTGTTCGGAACGCCAGCGCCCGATTGCTCGAAACAGGGCGTCGTCGACCGCAGGAAACGCCGGCGCCGTCAGACGCCCCAAGTCAGCCACCGCACCGGACCGTTCGGAGAACGCATCGTGAGGCAGCGGCTGACCAGACCGCGCCACCGGGGACGGCCCGGCCGGAAGCCGCTTCAAAAACAGTCTTGTCAGCACAACAGCGTCGGGATGATTGTCTCCCCTCGGTCCGACCGTCGTTCCGGACATGCCCACTTCCGGTGCCGCCGCTCCAAGGGTCAGACCGGTCCGCGCCGACGACCCTGTCGGCCGCATCCGCGCAAATCGTCCGGGCCCGATGCCTCCCGCATCCGCCGCATCCGACAGTTCGGTCAGGATCGCCGCGATTTCCGGAGCGGTCGAGACCACCGCGCGCGCGCCGACCCGGGGCAATGCCGCGACGCGGCAGAGCCTCTCCATCTCCTGTCTAACCGCGCCGGGCGCGTACCGGTGGGGCGGCGCGGCTGAAATCCAACCACTGCCCAGAGCTACGTAGCAGGCCGTCAGGCAGTCCAGCGCCGGCGTCGCCGGCATCAAATCGGCGCTCGTCTCGCGTCCGCCTGCCGCGGGTACAGTACGCCCGGCCACGGCTGTCAGCGCCAGCCCGATGAAATCGGCGGCCCCGAGAGGTGCGGAAATGGCCGTCCTCGACTCCTGCCTGAGGCCACCACCGGCAACACTGTGGATAGGGACCGCCTGATCGCCCAATGTTTGCTGCGCCGCCGAAAGGATCGACCTCAGCCTGGCCGCATCCATCAGGGCATCGACCAACCTGCGACGTGCGGTCGCAACCACTGAAGCCTGAGTTGGTGAACACGTAGGGGACGGATGCGGTCGAGCGCCTGCCAGTCGCGATCCGCTACCGTCGGTCAATCCGCACTTTTCGGCGGGTCCGGTCGCAAAGCGTGACGCCATAGGGTCCTCCTGATTTTGAATATTACTATGATAAACACGCTTTGATAGCTTATATCGTATTTTTCCAAGACAACATAGGAGAAACTAAAGATGCCTCCCGCACCGCATCAGGCCGGTACACCGACAGCGCGCGGATCGAAAAATGTGCACAATTGGCGATAGAAGTTTGAATTTTAGGCACTCACTCGACGGCAGGTCGCCCGAGAATCGTCAATGGGGTGGACCGGGACAGCCTCTCCGCGACTCTGAGATCGGTGATTTCCAATTTTAAGCGCGGCCGCGGACCGCGATATTCCGGGAACGGCACGCTGGCCCGGTGGGAATCCCGCTGAAATTCAGGAGGTCGCAACCTGTGTGGAGTCTGTGTTACAGACTTTGTTAACAAGAAGTCACCAAGCCGGGGGACGCGGTTTGCGTGGACGCTATTCCTGTCATGGCGCAGTGCACACTCGGGCTTTACCTACAAGTGCCGCCGAGTATGATCGCCCCTAGAAAGCTTAAGTGGGGCAAACGCTTTCAATCCAACCAACCGTCCCAAGCACGATCTTAAGCAGGGAGTAGAAACCATGAAACGTCGTGACTTTATAAAAAGTGCTGGTGTTGCCGCCGTCGGCGGCGCTGCCGCTTCGACGACGCTGGCTGCGCCGGCAATCGCCCAGGAACGCATCGATATGGTCATGGTCTCGACCTGGCCGCGCGACTTCCCGGGTCTCGGCACAGGCGCCCAGCGTCTGGCACAGCGCATCCAGGACGCATCCGACGGCCGCTTCCAGGTGCAGTACTTCGCCGCCGGTGAGCGCGTTGGTGCGTTCGACGTGTTCGACGAGGTCGCCTCGGGCAACGCGCAGGCCTATCACGCCGCCGATTACTACTGGAAGGGCAAGCATCCGGGCTTCGCATACTTCACCTCGGTGCCGTTTGGCCTGACCGAGAACGAAATGGGCGCCTGGATCAACTTCATGGGCGGCCAGCCGCTGTGGGATGAGCTCTCCGCCGAATTCGGCCTGAAGGCCATCGCCGCCGGCAACACCGGCGTGCAGATGGGCGGCTGGTTCAACAAGGAGATCAACTCCGCCGAAGACTTCAAGGGCCTGAAGATCCGTATGCCGGGTCTGGGCGGCGACGTCATGGCCAAGCTGGGCGCGTCCCCGGTCTCCCTGCCGGGTGGCCAGATCTACGAAAACCTGGTCTCCGGCGCCATCGACGCCACCGAGTGGGTCGGTCCGTGGAACGACTACTTCCTGAAGTTCTACGAGGCGGCGAAGTACTACTACTGGCCGGGCATGCACGAGCCGGGCGGATACGACGCCCTCGGCATGAACAAGACCTGGTGGGACGGCCTGACCAAGTCCGACCAGGTGATGATTCAGGCCTGCTGCCTGATGGAAAACGACATCATGATGGCGGAGTACAACGCCAACAACGGTCGTTTCCTCGCCAAGCTCATCAACGAGCATGGCGTCGAGCTGCGTGAGTTCAACGACGACGTCTATGACGCGTTCGGCGACGCGGCCGAAGAGGTCTTCGCCGAAGCCCGCGCGCACAGCGACCTGGCCAACCGCATTCACGAGAGCTTCGCCGCGGCCCGTGCCGATGTCGGTGCCTGGATGAAGCTGTCGGAAGGCGCTTATTACAAGCAGCGGAACCGGGTGCTCGGCCTCTAAGGCCGGCGCACCGCAAACCATCGGGGCAGACGGGGCGCCAGTCTCGTCTGCCCACCCTATTTAGGACGCCGCACCTGACCGGCGGCGCGATCGGAACGGTCCTTCTCAAAGGTTTAAAATGAGCACGGCAACTGACGGCGCCTACACTGACGCCATGGGCGGAGACGCTTTCCGGTCCGGGACCGCGGCGATCCGTACGCTCGGGTGGATCTCCGTCGCCCTGAGTTTCGCCTATATCATCAATAATTTCCTCTGCTTCTGGCAGGATTGGCCGGGCATTCTCGTGCTGTTGCCGACCTCGCCGCTGCCGGAGGGTATGAACCTGGTCCTGGCACTGCTCCAGGTCGGGATCTATCTGGCAGGCATCGTCATCGCCATCGTGGGGGTCCAGCGCTCGCTGTCGCGCAATCTGCGCGCCGACGCCATGACCATGGCCAGTGTCACCAACTACATCGTCCGCTTCGCCTTCTGGAGCGTGCTGCTGATCGGTCTGCTCGACGCCGCGATCTCGTTCCTGCGGGTCGAAGCGCTCCTCGGCCCGCTATTCGGCGATCAGTTGGCAACGGAGCTCGGTCGCTCCCGGTTCCGCGGCCCTTACGTTCACGCGCCGATGCTGTTGATCTCGCTGGTGATCGCCGCGCGCACCAAGTCGCTCGGCTTCCATTGGCTCGCTCTGCTCGTGGTGATCGCCGAGCTGACGATCGTGCTCAGCCGCTTCGTGTTCTCCTACGAGCAGGCGTTCCAGGGCGACCTTGTCCGTTTCTGGTACGGCGCGCTGTTCCTGTTCGCCAGCGCCTACACGCTGTTCGAGGACGGCCATGTCCGGGTCGACGTGCTGTATGCCGGCTTCAACGAGCGGACTAAGGGCCTCATCAACACGGTCGGATCTATCGTCCTCGGCCTGACCCTGTGCTGGACGATCCTGATCTTCGGCATGTGGAACCAGTCCAGCATCATCAACAGCGCCCTGCTCGCCTACGAGGTCTCGCAGTCCGGTTTCGGGATGTATGTGAAGTACTGGATGGCCGGATTCCTTGCGATCTTCGCGCTCACCATGAGCATCCAGTTCAGCAGTTTCGTCCTGGAAAGCATCGCCAATTACCGTGGTGAGCCCGGTGCCCGAGAAGTCGAGCCGAGTTCCGCCGCCTAACCGACACACTCCTAACCGACCGACCGCGGTCTCGGACCCGGCCGCCGAAAGCCCGGACTCAGGAAAGCCAAAGCGTCATGGAAGTCCTCTTCGTTGCCATTCTGGTGCTGCTCATGGCCGGGGCCCTCGCCTCCGGCTTCCCGGTTGCGTTCGCGCTGCCTGGATCGGCAATTATCAGCATTATCCTGGCGGCGGCCGCCGGCGCGATCGCGACCGGTAGCCCGGATGCCTTCTTCGCCCAGGGCGGTCCCACGAACTGGCTCAGTGCCGGTGTCACGAACTTCCGGGGAATCTACTGGGAGGTTGAACGAGACACGCTGATAGCGATCCCGCTCTTCGTGTTCATGGGCATCATGCTTCAGCGCTCGAAGATCGCCGAGGATCTGCTGGTCTCGATGGCGCAGCTATTCGGCCCGATCCGCGGCGGCCTCGGCATCTCGGTGGTGTTCGTCGGCGCGCTGCTGGCGGCAACCACGGGCATCCTCGGGGCCACGGTGGTGGCCATGGGTCTGATCTCGCTGCCGGCGATGATGCGGAACAACTATGCCAACTGGCTGTCGACCGGCACGATCGCTGCGTCCGGCACGCTCGGCCAGATCATCCCGCCATCCATCGTGCTGATCATCCTGGCCGACCAGCTCTCCAACGCGGTCGATCAGGCCAGCACCACACGCACCAACCTGTACAAGGTGGCGACCGGCGAATTCTCCATGCCGAGCGAATTCGCGGTCACCTCGACCAGCGCCGGCGACATGTTCATGGGCGCACTGATTCCGGGCCTGGTCCTGGTCGGCCTGTACATGCTGTTCATCTTCGTTGTGGCCTTCATCCGCCGCGACATCGCCCCGCCGGTTCCCTTCGAGGGCTCTTATGACCGGCGCTTCGTCGTCCGGGTGACCTTGGCCCTGGTGCCGCCGCTGACCCTGATCTTCGTCGTGCTCGGCTCGATCATCACTGGTGTCGCGACCGTGAACCAGGCCGGCGCCATCGGCGCGGTCGGTGCCACGGTCATGGCCGGATACCGGTTGTACGAAGGCAAGCCGCGCGCCTACTGGCCGGCCATCCTCGCCGGTGGCGCCATCGTCGCGATCCTGGTGATCACCAGCGTGTGGACGATCAACATCCGCGCCGTCCATGGCCCGTCCGAGCAGTTCGGCGTGACCCTGGCGATCATCGCCACCGTGGTATTCATCATCGGCGTGGCGTGGAGCCTCTTGCGCACCCTAAAGACCAACGAGACGCTCCAGGGCGTCATGATGGAGACGGCGAAGACGACCTCGCTGGTGTTCATCATCCTTCTGGGTGCCGCTATGCTGACCGCCGCCTTCCGCGGCTTCGGCGGCGAGGAACTGGTCAAGGACTTCCTTCAGGGCATGCCCGGCGGATTCTGGGCGCAGTTCATCATCGTGATGGGCGTGATCTTCATCCTCGGCTTCTTCCTCGACTTCATCGAGATCGCCGTGGTCGTGGTGCCGATCGTCGCGCCGATTTTGCTGGCCGACCCCTCCGCCAACATCACCGCCGTCTGGCTCGGCGTCATGATCGGTCTGAATATCCAGACGTCCTTCCTCACCCCGCCCTTCGGCTTCGCGCTGTTCTACCTGCGCGGTGTCGCGCCGGCCGCCGTACGGACGCTGGAGATGTACAAGGGCGTGGTTCCGTTCATCACTCTGCAGCTGATCGCGCTGGTGATCGTCGGCGCGAACCCGCCGCTGGTGAACTATCTGCCGACCCGAATCTCGCTGCTGGGCGAGACCGCGCCGCCGCCGCAGAACCCGCGCCTGCAGGCCTGCATCGAGGATTACGTCTTCAGCTCCTTCCAGGAGAACGGCGACGAAATCCGCGCGGCCATCGAAAAGGCGAAAGCCTGGGATCTTTCCAGCGTGCCAACGGCCATTGCCCGCGACGTGAAGAAGGCTGTTGACGGTGCCGACGAGGCCTTCACGGCACTTGATGCGGCGCGCTCGACAAGTGCCTCGATTGCCGACGCGGCCGTGATCTACGATCCGATCCGTACCGAGGTCCGCCGGATCGAGGCGGATCTGCGCCGACATGCCGAAGAGCTCGAGGGCTCCCAGCGCCGGGTCGGTCAGCTCCAACGCCAGGCGCCGGACGACGTCGCCGCGATCGAGAAACTGCAGGCCCGTGTCGAGGTTCTCAAGATCGAGCAAGCCGCGTTGGACGCCCAGATGCCCGCCGATTGGGACGAGATCCGCGGCAATTTCAAGAAGCTGCTGGTCGAAGAGAAGCGCGCCTATCTCAACTACCGCCGCGTGGTCGACAACGCCTACGAGCCGGTCTTGGGTTTCATGCGGGTTCTGCGTGGCGCCGACGCACTGGCGGCTATCGAGCATGAGGTGAAGGCGCTTGCCGACACCATCCGCTCCACCGATTCCGAGGCGGCGATGGAGACGATCCAGGCAATGGAAAGCCGGATCGGTGAGATCGAGGGTGCAGGCGACATCCGTACCGCCCTGTCCAAGGCCCGGCGCGAGCTCCGGACCCGCAGCAACAGCCAGCCGGATGTCGAGAAGGCGCTCGAAGAGCACGCCAAAGCGGTCGAGGCTCTGGAGACGGAGATCGCCTGGCGTACCAAGGCGGCTGACGCACTCCTGCCGCAGGTCGAGGCCTATGAGGACGCGATCGACGACACGATCGGGCTGCGCCAGCAATCGCGCCTGCCGCGAGACGTGGCCCTGTTCGTCGCCGGATGCAGCTCGGGCCATCGCAACATCTCGCTCAACTTCTAAGCCGGAAGGGCGTCGCTCTCGACGTTCTCCGGCCCGGGAGTCAAGATAAGCGCAAGAACGCGCGACCAAGGGGAGGAACGATGGGATCGACGTTTGTCGACGTGGACGACTGTGTCCTGCACGTCCGCGAGGATGGTCCGCAGGACGGACCGGTCCTGATGTTCTCCAACTCGCTCGGGACCGATCTGCGGATCTGGGACGCCGTCGTCGAGCCGTTGAGCACACACTGGCGCTGCATCCGCATGGACAAGCGCGGCCACGGCCTGTCCGCCCTCGGCAAAACGCCGGTGACCATCGAACGGTTCGCCGCCGACGTGCTTGGTGTGCTCGATCGCCTGGGCGTGACGCGGGCGGCGATGATCGGCGTGTCGATCGGCGGCCTGATCACCCAGGCGACCTATGCCGCCCGACCGACACTGTTCGCCGGACTGATGATGTGCGACACGGCCGCCAGAATCGGCACCGCCGAGACTTGGCAGCAACGCATCGACATGGTGGGAGCCGATGGCCTCGGCGCCATGGCCGACAACATCCTTGAACGCTGGTTCGCACCGGCTTTCCACCGAGATCGGCCGGTCGACCTCACCGGATACCGGCAGATGCTGACCCGCACGCCGGCGGACGGGTATGCGGCGGCCTGCGCTGCCATCCGCGACGCCGATCTGGCCCCGCAGGCGTCCCGAATCAAGGTGCCCTGCGTCGTGATCTGCGGCGCCGATGACGGTGCGACCACGCCCGAAGTGGTCTCGGCATTCGCCGCATCGCTGCCGTCGGCGCGTTATGTCGAGCTGCCGAATGTCGGCCATCTGCCCAGCATCGAGGCGCCGCACGCGGTCGTCTCTCACCTGAAGACGCTGCTGATGGAGGTGACGCATGGGTGATACGAACGGTGTGACGCCGCGCGACTGGACGGCGCATCCGCCACTGATCCACCCCGACTACAAGTCGACGGTGAAGCGCGGGCCGACCAAACCTCTGGTGCCGATCAGGCAGTCGCTGTCGGAACTGACCGGACCGGCCTACGGCCATGACGCCCTGGCGCCGCTGGATAACGACCTGACCAAAAATGGCGCCAAGAACGGCGATCCGCTCGGCGAGCGAATCGTGGTGACCGGCCGGGTGCTCGACGAACTCGGACGACCGCAGCCGAATGCGCTGATCGAGATCTGGCAGGCGAATGCCGCCGGCCGCTATATCCACGAGGCCGACCAGCACAACGCCCCGATCGATCCGAACTTCTTCGGCGGCGGTCGGGCGGTCACCGATGGCGAGGGCCGCTACACGTTCTACACCATCAAGCCCGGCGCCTATCCCTGGCCGAATCACGCCAATGCCTGGCGTCCGAACCACATTCACCTGTCGCTGTTCGGCCCGGCCTTTGCCAGCCGGCTGGTCACGCAGATGTATTTCCCGGGTGATCCGTTGCTCGCCCTCGACCCGATCTTCCTCGGGACGCCTGAAGGCGCCCGCAATCGGCTGGTCAGCGATTTCTCGATCGACGTGACGGAGGAAGGGTTCGCGCTCGGCTATGTCTTCGACATCGTGCTGCGCGGTCCGAAGGAGACCCCGATGGAGGCCGGGCGGTGAGCGACCTCAAACAGACCCCCTCGCAGACCGTCGGCCCCTATTTCGCCTACGGGCTGACGGCCAGGCAATACGGCTACCGGCACACCTCCATCGCCGAGGGCGCGATGGCCGGTGAAGACATCGAAGGCGAACGGATCCGCGTCGAGGGACGGGTGTTCGACGGCGACGGCAATCCGGTGCCCGACGCGATGATTGAAATCTGGCAGGCGGATTCCCAGGGCCGCTATGCCCATCCGGCCGATGGCCGCGGCTCGAACGCCGGATTCACCGGTTTCGGGCGCACCGGCACCGGAACCGACCCGAAGCACCGCTTCATCTTCGACACGATCAAGCCGGGTGCCGCCACCGAAGGCGAGGCCCCGCACCTGAACGTCGTGGTGTTCATGCGCGGCCTGCTGACCCATGTCTTCACGCGAATCTATTTCGGTGACGAGGAAGCGGCCAATGCCGCCGACCCGGTGCTTTCGTCGGTACCCACGGATCGCCGCAGCACCTTGATCGCCGCGCGCACCGGCAATACCTACCGCCTCGACATCCATATGCAGGGCGACAACGAGACGGTTTTCTTCGACGTCTGAGACACCGCCTGCACGAACGAAAGAAGCCCCGCCGATTTCCCGGCGGGGCTTCATCATTTCTGTGCCGTGGCTCGAAAGAGCTCAGGCAGCCGACAGATTGCCGGCGAAAACCTTGTTGCGGCGCGGGTCCGACTGCAGCTCGTACTCGATCTTCTGACCTTCGTTCAAGCTATGCATGCCGGACTGCTCGACGGCGCTGATGTGCACGAACACGTCCGCACCGCCATCGTCCGGCTGAATGAACCCATAACCCTTGGTGGTGTTAAACCACTTCACCGTACCGGTGGCCATAACGTCGCTCCTTTCATTACTGACGTTGATTGGTATTCCGTCCGCTGACTCAGGCGCGTACTGGCGCCGGAGAGCGGAATCCCTTGCTCGGTTTGTCGCTGCGGGGCTTTCCCCGTGCGATCCGGGCGACGCCGGCATCCAGGGATTCGCCCCGGTCGCGGCGTTGATCATCCTTGCGCTTCGGCCGGGCGTCGCCGCTGGCCGGCTGCGAGCGGCCTTCGCCGCTGGCCCGCTGCTGCTGCGGGCGGCCCTCGCCGGTGGCGCGGGGCGGACGGTTTTCGCCGCCACCTGCCTGCTGCGGGCGACCGTCACGCGATCCGCCGCCACTGCGGCGATTACGGCGCTTCGCCTTCGACTTGGCCGACGTGCTCGACCGCGGCTTCGGCGCATCCCGATCGATCGGCTCGCCGGTCGTCAGCGACCGGCCGATCAGCCGTTCGATATCGGCGAGCAGCTCATGCTCCTCCGGATCGACCAGCGAAACCGCCACACCCTCGGCGCCGGCGCGCGCGGTGCGGCCGATGCGGTGGACATAGCTCTCGGGCACGTTCGGCAACTCGTAGTTCACCACATGGGTGACCCCGTCCACGTCGATGCCGCGCGCGGCGATGTCGGTGGCGACGAGGATGTTGGATTTGCCGGTCTTGAAGGCGTCGAGCGCACGCTCGCGCTGACCCTGGCTCTTGTCGCCATGGATCGCCTCGCTGCCGAGGCCGGCGCTGGCGAGATGGCGTGCGACACGGTCGGCGCCCCGCTTGGTGCGGCAGAAGACGATCGCACGACCCACCGCCTCGTCGGACAGGATCTTAGCCAGCACATTGCGCTTCTCGGCGCGCGGCACCGCGATCACACTCTGCTTGATGCGCTCGATCGGGGTTGAGGCCGGAGTCACCGCGATCTCGACCGGATCGGCCAGGAAATCTTCGGCCAACGCCCGGATCTGGTTCGGCATGGTTGCCGAGAACAGCACCGTCTGGCGCGTCTTCGGCGTCATCGCCAGGATGCGGCGCACGGCCGGCATGAAACCGAGGTCGAGCATCTGATCGGCCTCGTCCAGGACGACGACCGCCGTATCGGTCAGCTTGATCGCGCCGGTCCCGATGTGGTCGAGCAGTCGACCGGGCGTCGCCACCAGGACGTCGAGACCCTGCGCGCAGGCGCGGATCTGCGGTCCCGGCTTGGCGCCGCCGACGACCACGGTCGAGCGCGGCCGCACGTTCTTGCCGTAGACGCGCACGGCATCATGGATCTGCGCCGCCAACTCACGGGTCGGCGACAGCACCAGGATGCGGGCGCCCTTCGGCTTCGCCGTGCCGCCGAGTTCGGCAAGTCGGCTCAGCAGCGGCAGCACAAAGGCAGCGGTCTTGCCGGTGCCCGTCTGGGCGATGCCGACAACATCTCGGCCTTCGAGGACCGGCGGGATGGCTTTAGCTTGGATGGGGGTCGGAGTGTCGTATCCCTCGGCCGCAACGGCTCGAAGAATGTTCTCGGCTAAGCCGAGACTCTTGAAGTCGGTCAAATTAAGTCTTTCGTGTTCGCCGTCCGGACCATGCCGTCCGACGTAATACTTCAGTGAGCAAGCATGCGCGGAACAGCCGGCCGATGGTGCGCCTTCAGACCGAAGGAGCGAGGTGATGGCCATTCCGCTTCAAAATGAGGGAGTCCATCCGACTGCGCCGCCGTTGCGGGTTTCCGTCAAGTCCACGCGCGGCACCGTCTCTTGCACCGCAACATGGGCATTGTTGTTGGAAATGCAAGTGATTTCGCGAAACCCGCACAATCCGTGCCCATTTACACGACACCAGATTAGCAGACGGCTTGATATTCGGCACGGCTTCGATCCAGGCTGACAACCGGACGCCGTGTAGAGAGGGCAACCATGTCGATTGCACACGCAGAAGCGGGGCCGTTCGCCGACAGCCACTTCCGCCCGAGCCACTTCCACCCGAAGCGGGGGGCAATGGCGTGACCGGACCAATATTGATCGCCGATCTGGGCGGCACCAACCTGCGCTTCGCGCTCACCGACGGATCGGACACCCGGCGGGAAGCGTCGCTGGAAGGTAACCGCTTCGCCACCCTTGAAGCGGCGATTGAAGCCTATCTCGCGCCGATCGGCGTGGACGACCGGCCGGATCGTGCCGTGTTCGCCGTTGCCGGGCCGCCGGACCCGGACACCATCGTCTTCACCAACCGCGCCTGGAGCACCGCCGTGGCGGATCTGCGGGCGCGGTTCAGGCTCGACCAGATCGCCGTCCTCAACGACTTCGCCGCCGTCGCCTATGCGCTGCCGCATCTGCGTGACGCCGACTTCCGGACGATCGGTGCGCACCGGGATCCCCGTCCTGGTCCGATGGTCGTGCTCGGGCCCGGGACCGGCCTCGGTGTCGGTCTGGTTGTCCCCAACACCGCCGGCATTCGGGTGATCCCCGGCGAGGGCGGTCATTCCACGCTTCCTGCCCAGAGCGGTCGCGAGGAGAGGATGATCGGATATCTGCGTGGCCTGCACGGCCATGTTTCGGCCGAGCGGGCGCTGTCGGGCGCCGGGCTTGCCGATCTGCACGATGCCCTGCGCGCCGTCGAAGACAAGCCGGGGCTCCGCCTCGATGCCGCCACGATCGCCGCGCGCGCCGCCGAGGACCCCGTGTGCCGGGAAGCGATCGACTTATTCACCGATTTCCTCGCCACGGTCGCCGGCGATCTCGCGCTGACGGCCGGCGCCAGCGGCGGGGTCTATGTCGCCGGAGGCATCGTGCCGAAACTCGGCGCTCTGTTCGACGGCGACCGGTTCCGCCGCCGCTTCACCGCCAAGGGCCGCCTCGCCGGATATCTGGACCCGATCCCGACACGCCTGATCATCCACCCGGAACCAGCTCTTCTCGGCCTGAGCCGATCCGCAGACATGATCCTGGACACTTCTGTCTAGACACTGATGTCCAGACGCGATTAACCTTCTTCGAACTGCCACCAGTCCGGGAAGGCGAGCCATGAAGTCCCAGTATCGCGCGGTGATCATCGGCGGCGGCGTGGTCGGCGCCAGCGTGCTCTACCACCTGTCCAAATTCGGCTGGACCGACATCGCGCTGATCGAGCGCGCAGAGCTCACCGCCGGCTCGACCTGGCACGCCGCCGCCGGCTTCCACCCGTTGAACGCCGACCCGAACATCGCCGCCCTACAGGCCTACACGATCAAGCTCTACCAGGAGATCCAGGAGGAGAGCGGCCAGGCGGTCGGCGTCCACATGACGGGCGGCGTGAGCATCGCCTCGACGCCCGAACGCTGGGAGTGGCTGAAATCCGCCTGGGCGATCTTCCAGACCATGGGCGTCGACGAAGCCCGCCTGCTCGCCCCCGACGAGATCCGCGAGTTGAACCCGATCGCCGACCTGTCGGACGTGATCGGCGGGCTCTACGATCCGCACGAGGGTCATCTGGATCCCTACGGCACCACCCATGCCTATGCCGGTGCGGCGAAGAAGCGGGGCGCCGACGTCATCCTGCGCAACCGGGTGATCGAACTGATCCCGCGCGCCGACGGCGCCTGGGACGTGGTGACCGAGCAGGGCACCATCGTCGCCGAGCATGTGGTCAACGCAGCCGGTCTGTGGGCCAAGCAGGTCGGGCTGATGGCCGGCGTCGACCTGCCGGTCACGCCGATGGAGCACCATTACCTCGTCACCGAGCCGATCAAGGAACTGGAGGGCCGGGAGCGCGAGATGTGCATGCTCACCGACCTTGAGGGCTTCACCTATTCGCGCCAGGAGCGCGGCGGCCTGCTGATGGGCGTCTACGAGATGACGCCGAAGCACTGGAACATGGAAGGCGCTCCCTGGGACTACGGTATCGAGCTGATCCCGGAGGATATCGACCGGATCGCGCCGGAGCTGCAGAAGGGTTTCGAGCGTTATCCGGTGCTGAACAACACCGGCATCCGCAAATGGGTCAACGGCGCCTTCACCTTTGCGCCGGACGGAAATCCGCTGGTCGGCCCGGTTCCGGGCGTGCCGAACTATTGGCTCGCCTGCGGTGTCATGGCCGGGTTCAGCCAGGGCGGCGGCGTCGGCAAGTCGCTGGCGGAATGGATGATCCACGGCGAGCCCGAGGCCGATGTCTTCGGCATGGACATCGCCCGCTTCGGCAAATGGGCGTCGAACCGCGAGTATCTGCGCCAGCGGACGGGCCAGTTCTACTCGCGCCGCTTCGTCATGGCCTATCCGAACGAGCAGCTCCCCGCCGGCCGGCCGCTCCGGGTGTCGCCGAGCCATGACGCCCATGTCGCCGCCGAGGCCCGCTTCGGGGTGAGTTGGGGTCTGGAGGTGCCTCTGTTCTTTGCACCGTCCGAGGATTTCCAGGAGACACCGACACTGAAGCGCTCCAACGCGTTCGATATCGTCGCCGCCGAGACCACGGCGACCCGCGAGGGGGTCGGCCTGCTCGATACCTCGGGCTATTCGCGATACGAGATCAGCGGGCCGGGGGCGGCGAAATGGCTCGACACCCTGCTCGCCTGCAAGCTGCCGGCGGTGGGCCGTGCCCGCCTCGCCCCGATGCTGTCGCCCAAGGGTCGGATGCGGGGCGATCTCACCGTCTTCAACTGGGACGGCGAGACGTTCTGGCTCATGGGGTCCTACTACCTGCGGCAATGGCACATGCGCTGGTTCGACAGCCACGCCGGCGCCGACGTCACCGTGCGCGACATCTCCGACGCCTGGGTCGGATGGCTGGTCTCCGGGCCGAACGCCCGAAAGGTGATGGAACGGCTGGTCGTCAACGACAGCGTGGCGCCGGAGGATTTCCGATTCATGGCCTGTCGCGACGTGGATGTCGGGCTGACCCGCGCCAGGGTCGGCCGCCTCTCGGTACTGGGCGAACTCGGTTACGAGATTAACGTACCGGCGCCGGAGCACCGCATGCTGCGCGACGCCCTCGTCAAAGCCAGCGACGGCCTTGGCCTCGCCAGTATCGGCGGATACGCCGCCAACGCCATGCGCCTGGAGAAGAGCTACGGCGTGTGGTCGAGCGAGTTCACTCAGGCCTACACACCGGGCATGACCGGCATGGACCGCTGGATCGCCTTCGACAAGGGCGATTTCATCGGCCGCGACGCGGCGCTGAAGGAGCAGGAGACCGGATCGCCGCCGCAGAAGCTGGTGACCCTCAGCATCGATGCGGACGGCGCCGATGCCGGCGGCTTCGAGCCGGTCTGGATCGACGGCAAGCGGGTCGGCTTCGTCACCTCCGGCGGCTTTGGTCACTCGGTCGGCATGAGCTTGGCGATGGCGCTGGTCAATTCCGACGTGGCGGTCGAGGGCAATGCGGTGGATGTCCATGTGGTCGGGGTGAAACGCCCGGCCCGGATCATCGCCGACAGCCCCTACGATCCGGCCGGCACACGGCTCAGGATCTGAGGAGCGCACCATGACCGAACGGGAAAGACGGGGCAGACGGGGACGGCGGAGCGCTGGAGACCCGGGCGAAACCCCGAAGCGTGTCACCAGCTACCGGCACCTGAAGAATACCTTCGCCCCACAAGCCGCGTTCAGCGAAGACCGGGTCGCGGCGATGCACGACACGGCACTGCGCGTGCTGGAAGAACTCGGCATCAAAGTTCTGAACGATGAGGCCCGGGGCCGGCTCAAGGCGGCGGGCGCCAGCGTCGACGACGACTGGATGGTGCGGATCGATCGCGGTCTGATCGCGGAGTCGATCCGCACCGCGCCGGCGCACATCACCCTGCACGGTGCGGGGCCGCAGGATGCGGTCGGGCTCGGCGGGCCGGACATCGCCTTTGTCGGGGTCGGCGGCGCACCACACATCTCCGACCTCGACGGCGGCAAGCGGCCGGGCACCATGGCGGATGCGGCCAACCTGATCCGGCTGGCCCAGGATTTCGACGTCATCCACATCCTCGCGCCGAATGTCGAGCCGCAGGATGTGGAGACCCATATCCGCCACTACGCGATGACCCGCGCCCAGCTCACGCTGGCGACCAAGCCGCCTTTCGTCTATGCCCGCGGCCGACCCCAGGCGCTCGACTGTTTCGAGATGATCCGCATTGCGCGCGGACTCTCCGCCGAGGAATTCGCCGCAAACCCGTATTGCTTCACCGTCATCAACTCGAACTCGCCGCGCCAGCTCGACATCCCGATGTGCCAGGGCATCATGGATTTCGCCGAGGCGGGCCAGCCGAGCCTGATCACGCCGTTCACCCTCGCCGGCGCCATGGCGCCGGTCACCATGGCCGGGGCATTGACACTCGCCCATGCCGAGGCGCTGGCCGGGATCACACTCGCGCAGATCACCCGGCCAGGCGCGCCGGTGCTCTACGGCTCCTTCACCTCCAATGTCGACATGAAGTCCGGCTCCCCCGCTTTCGGCACGCCGGAATTCGTCAAGGCGGCGCTCGGCGCCGGCCAGCTCGCCCGGCATATCGACGTGCCGTGGCGCGGCTCAGTCGGCACCGCGTCCAACGCGCCGGACGAGCAGAGCACCTACGAGACACTGATGTCGATGTGGGGCAACCTGCTGGGCGGGGCGCATTGGTGGCAGCATGCGGCCGGCTGGATCGAGGGCGGGCTGACCGCGTCGATGGAGAAGTTCATCCTCGACGTCGAAATGCTGCAGATTTTCGCCGAGACCCTGGTGCCGCTGGCGGCGGACGATGATTCGATCGGCTTCGACGCCATCGCCGAAGTGGCTCCGGGCGGTCACTTCTTCGCCGCCGAGCACACGATGAGCCGCTATCAGAGCGCGTTCTACGAGCCGATGCTGTCGGATTGGCGCAATTTCGGCCAATGGACGGAGTCGGGCGCGGAGGTCGCCTCCAAGCGCGCCAACGGCGTCTGGAAGCAGCGTCTGACCGACTTCACCGCGCCGCCCGTCGATCCGTCGGTGGTCGAAGCCCTGGACGCCTTCATCGCCCGGCGCAGCGAAGCCGGCGGCGCCCCACCCGTGTCCTGAGGAGATCCGCCATGGCCAGAACCGCAGACGCCATCATCATCGGGGCCGGGGTGATCGGCACCGCCATCGCCTTCGAACTCGCCAAAAAGGGCTGGAAGACGCTCAGCCTCGACCGCAACGCCCAGGCCGGCCACGGGTCGACCAGCGGGTCCTGCGCGATCATCCGCACCTATTACTCCACCCTGGACGGCACTGCCTTCGCCTGGGAGGGCTACCACTACTGGCGCGACTGGGCGGACTACCTGGAAGTGCTCGATCCGAACGGGCTGGCCACGTTCAAGGAATGCGGCGCGCTGGTCATGAAGACCGAAGCCAACGACCACATGGCCCGCCACATGGAAAATGCCGACATTCTCGGCTGTCCCTACGAGGAATGGACGCCCGAGCAGGTCCAGGCCCGTCTGCCCGGAACCACCATGGAAGGGTTCTTCCCGGCGAAGAGCGGCGACGACCCGACGTTCGGGCAGCCGACCGGCGGACATCTGCGGGGTGCCGTATTCTGGCCGAAGGCCGGCTACATCACCGACCCGGCCCTGTCGGCGCAGAACCTCGCCCATGCCGCGAAAGCCAAGGGTGCGGAGTTCCTCTACGGCGCCACGGTGACGGAGATCCTCAAGGCAGGCGGCAAGACCACCGGCGTGAAACTCGCCGACGGCTCGGAGATCCGCGCACCGGTGGTGATCAACGTCGCCGGCCCCGCCTCGGCCCGGATCAACGCGCTCGCCGGCGTGACCGGGGAGATGACCATCTCCACCCGCGCGCTGCGGCAGGAGGTGGTCCACGTCCCGTCGCCCGAAGGCCTGAATTTCGAGACCGACGGGATGGTGCTGTCGGACAGCGACATCGCCGTCTACTGCCGCCCCGAGCACGGCAACAATATCCTGATCGGCAGCGAAGATCCGCCCTGCGACGCCCATGTCTGGGTCGATGACGACACCGACTACGACCGCGACTTCACCGAGCAGTGGCGCACCCAGGCGCTCCGCTACGCCCAGCGTCTTCCGACCCTCGGGGTGCCGAGCCGGATGAAGGGCGTGGTCGATCTCTACGACGTCACCGAGGACTGGATCCCGATCTACGACAAGGCCTCGCTCGGCGGCTACTACATGGCCTGCGGGACCAGCGGCAACCAGTTCAAGAACGCGCCGATCGCCGGCAAGATGATGGCGGCCCTGGTCGATTACTGCGCGGCGGGGAACGACCACGACACCGCCCCGCTCTCGTTCCGCCTGCCCTATCTCGGCCGCGATATCAATGTCGGCTTCTATTCGCGCAAGCGGGAGATCAACCGCCAGAGCAGTTTCTCGGTGCTCGGATGAAGGTGGTCGCTTGAACGACGCCGCGCCACCTCCGGCCCATACCAAGGCGACCCGCGAGGACTGGGTCCGGGCCGCGCTGGACATTCTTGTCTCCGACGGGGTGGACAGCGTGAAGGTGCTCACCCTGGCCGACCGTCTCGCCGTCTCGCGCTCCAGCTTCTACTGGTATTTCAAAAACCGGGAGGAGTTGCTGGACGCCCTGCTGGCGTATTGGCAGGAAACCAACACCCGCGGCATCACCGCCCAGGCGGCGCGGCCGTCGACCTCGATCGTACACGGGGTGACCAATATCTTCCGCTGCTGGATCGACGAGCGGCTGTTCGACCCGCGGCTCGATTTCGCCATCCGCGACTGGGCGCGGCGGTCGGCGCATGTCCGGGGCGAGCTGGACCGCGCCGACGAGACCCGCGTCGCCGCCATCGCCGGCCTGTTCGGCCGCCACGGCTGGGACGAGGTGGAGGCGTTCGTGCGGGCCCGGGTGCTGTATTTCATGCAGATCGGCTACTACGCCCTCGACCTCGGCGAGACCCTGGAGCGGCGCAAGGAACTGACCGCCCATTACCTGAAAACCTTCACCGGTCAGGAGCCGACCGCCGACGAACTCGACCCGTTCCTCGCCTGGATGGACGAGATGGC
>JARGOG010000018.1:0-7459 GCA_029212785.1 Thalassobaculaceae bacterium | reverse complement strand
AAATACGCCGCGAACAACCCGTCCCGCGCCTTGCCGCCGGCGGAGCGCTCCGGCTTCTCGCTCTCCTGGATCAGGCGGGCGAAGACGACCCGTCGGCCCTCGCGCTCGGCCCAGCCGACGAACCAGCCGAACGGATGGCCCCATATGAGGCTGCCATGCTCGTCCCGAGGCAGACCGGTGCCGGTCTTGCCGTAGACGTGCCAGCCCCCGGGCCGGACGCCGTAGTCGATAATGGCCGTAGTGTTCTCCACCGTCTCCGCCGAGACCGGCAGAGCGCCCGCGAGAAGTTTCTGCAGGAACGCCACCTGCTCCCGCGGCGAGATCTGCAGTGACGAGCTGAGCCAGGCGTCGGTCAGGCCGTTGCCCTCGCCCTTCTCGCCACTGACGTCGCGGTTGCCGTAGTCGAACGCATCGACATACCCCTGGAACCGCTCGGCCCCGAGGCGGGTGGTCACCTGCTGGGAGTACCACAGGACGGACTCGCGCATCCAACGGGCCGGGTCGGCGGGCTCCTTCCAGGCTTCGCGCCAGTCGACATAGCCCTCTCGGAAAGGCAGCTCCGGCGCGTGCGGCGAGGTGAGGATGCCGGCATCGTATCCCATCAGGGCGATCGCGATCTTGAAGGTGGAGGCCGGGGAATGGCGCTCTCCGCAGGTTCCCTCCTCGACCAGCGCCCGGCCCTCCCCCGCCTGCTCTCTGCCCGCTTCCTCAACGAGGGTGCAGAGGATCTCCGTATCGGCCAGCGCCGGGGCCGCGAGGGTGACCTGCGCCGCAAGGACGAAGAAGAGGGACCAGCGCATGAAACGTGCCTTTCCTGATACCCATGGATCGAGGAGGGGGTTGGGAACCGTGAAATGGTCTGCATCATGGCGACGCCTGCCGCAATCCCGGCCGGATGACAGCCGCGACATCACGGTGAAAGACGCCGGTCGCGGATAGGCGCTTATCAGCGGCCCCCGGCTTTGCCATTCTTGCCGGCCAACCAACAAGCATTCACCGAACGAACGACAGCCGGGGAGGCAGGCCATGGACCTGGGAGTGAAGGGGAAGACCGCGCTGATCACGGGCGCGTCGAAGGGGATCGGCCGCGGCGTGGCCGAGAGCCTGGCGGCGGAGGGCTGCGACCTGCGCCTGGCCGCGCGCTCCGGCGACCTGCTGGAACAAGCCGCCGCCAAGATCCGCGATGCCTACGGGGTCAAGGTCGCCGTCCATCCCTGCGACATCACCGCCGAGGGGGCGATCGAGGATCTCGCCGCCGCCGGCATCCCCGACATCCTGGTCAACAACGCCGGCGCCATCCCGGCCGGCGACATCGAGGCGATGACCGAGGAGCGCTGGCGCTTCGCCTGGGAGCTCAAGGTCTTCGGCTACATCAACATGACCCGGCGGTTCTTCACCGCCATGAAGGAGCGCGGCCACGGCGTGATCTGCAACGTCACCGGGCTCGCCGCCGACAAGACCGACTTCAACTACGTCGCCGGCACCACCGGCAATGCCGGGCTCAACGCCTTCACCAAGGCGGTTGGTGGCGTCAGCCTGGAATACGGCGTGCGCGTCTTCGCCGTCAGCCCCGGTCCGGTGCAGACCGAGCGGCTGATCGGGCTGCTGAAGTCCCGGGCCGTGCAGGACGGCGGCTCGGAGGACAACTGGCAGAGCTACATGTCCGGCATGCCGATGCAACGCGCGGCCACCGTGGCCGAGGTCGCCGATACCGTGGCGTTCCTGGTGAGCGACCGGGCGACCTATTTCACCGGCCAGGTCGTCACCGTCGATGGCGGTCAGGGCTCGCGCGGCGGCAGCTTCACCAGCAAATGACCAGAGCCGACACTGCTAATCAAAAAAAGACCGTTCCGGAGGAAACCCGATGCCGTTCGATTTCGCACCGCTGCTGAACCCGAAACTGCCGCCCGCCGCCGCCCGGTTCGGCGGCTTCCCCAAGTATAATTTCGTCGGCGGCCACAATGACGCCAGCAGCATCCCGGCGCAGACCCTTGCCGATGCGGTGAGCCGGGCCCTGCTGCGCGAGGGGCAGACGCTGGCGACCTACGGCATGCAGAGCGGCCCCCAAGGCTACCGCCCGCTGCGCGAGGAAGTCGCGAAGATCCTTGAACGTCGGGCCGGCATGAAGACCGACCCGGACGACGTGCTGATCACCGGCGGCTCGCTGCAGGCGATGGATCTGGTCAACAACGCCTTCCTGGAGCCCGGCGACACGGTGATCATCGAGGAAGCCTGCTACGGCGGGGCGATGACCAAGCTGCGGAAACTGGGCGTCGACTGGGTCGGCGTTCCGGTCGATCAGGACGGCATGCGCATGGACGCGCTGGCCGAGACCCTCGACCGCCTGAAGGCGGCCGGCAAACGGGTGAAGTTCATCTACACGATCCCGACCGTGCAGAACCCGACCGGCACGGTGCTGTCGCTGGAGCGCCGCCACGCAATGCTGAAGCTCGCCGAGGCGCACGGCATCGCCATCTTCGAGGACGACTGCTACTGCGACCTGATCTTCGATGGCCCCTATGCGGACAAGCGCCCGCCGGCGATCCGGGCGCTCGACGACAGCGGGCGGGTGGTCTATTGCGGCTCGTTCTCGAAGTCGATCGCGCCGGCCCTGCGGGTCGGCTATGTGGTCGCCGACTGGCCGCTGCTGAGCCGCATCCTGGCGCAGAAGTCCGACGGCGGTACCGGGGCGGTTGAGCAGATGCTGCTGGCCGAATTCGCCAAGGATTTCGACGCCCATGTGGATGCGCTGAACGCCATCCTGAAGGGCAAGGCGGAGGCGCTGGTCGAGGCGCTGGAAGCGGAGTTCGGCACGGCGGCGGAGTTCACCCGACCGACCGGCGGCATATTCCTGTGGGTCACGCTACCGGTTGAGGTCGATACCACCCGCCTTGCCCAGGTGGCCGCGGCCGAGGGTGTCGCGGTAAACCCAGGGGCGGAATGGTCGGCCGATGCCGAAGCCGGCAAACGGCGAATCCGAATCTGCTTCGCCCATCCGCCGGCGGAGACGATCAAGGAAGGCATGGCCAAGCTCGCCGAGATCTGTCATCGGGAGTTCGGTGTGCCGGTGCGCCGCCGCAACGTGGAACGGAGCTAGAAATTGACCCCATCGAGATCCGTCTGGCCGGTCCTCGCAACGAGTGAGGAGCGCTGATGCCGATCAAGATCCCCGACGACCTTCCGGCCCGGGCGCAGCTCGAGGCCGAAGGGGTCATGGTGATGGACGAAGCTACGGCCATCCGCCAGGACGTCCGCCCGATGCGGATCGGCCTGCTCAACCTGATGCCGAACAAGATCCGCACGGAAACTCAGTTCGCCCGCCTGCTCGGCGCGACGCCGCTGCAGGTCGAACTGACGCTGGTCAAGATCACCCACCACGTCGCCCGCAATACACCGAGCGACCACATCATCTCGTTCTACCAGACCTGGGAGGAAATCCGGGACCAGCGCTTCGACGGCTTCATCATCACCGGGGCGCCGATCGAAAAGCTGGAGTTCGAGGAGGTGACCTACTGGGACGAGATGCGCCGCATCTTCGACTGGACCCAGACCAACGTGCATGGCTGCCTCAACATCTGCTGGGGGGCCCAGGCCGCCGTCCACCATTTCCACGGCATGCCGAAATACGATCTGCCGCGCAAGGCATTCGGCGTGTTCCGGCACCAGAGCCTGGACTCGACCTCGCGCTACCTGCGCGGGTTCTCCGACAATTTCGTCATTCCGGTCTCGCGCTGGACCGAGGTGCGTTCCGAGGACATTCCGCGAGACAGCGGCATGGAGGCGCTGGTCGAGTCGAAGGACACCGGGCTCTGCCTGCTCGACGATCCGAAATTCCGGTCGCTGCACATGTTCAATCACATCGAGTACGACTCGCGCTCCCTCGGCGAGGAGTATTTCCGCGACGTCGAGGCCGGCAAGCCGATCGACGTGCCGCACGACTACTTCCCGAACAACGACCCGTCGCTGCCGCCGGAGAACCGCTGGCGCAGTCAGGCCTATCTGCTGTTCTGCAACTGGATCAACGAGATCTACCAGACCACGCCCTTCGACATGAACGAGATCGGGCCCCGCTGAGTGCGCGGAAGGTGCTGACCGAAACCACAGGAGAGAGCCGCATGGCCGGACTGATTACAATTCCGCTGCTCGACGAGATCCAGGACGGGTTCAACCGTCACGACGTGGACGCCATCCTCTCGCATTTCGTCGAGGACTGCATCTGGGTGATGGCCAGCGGCCCGACCCCGCCGGAGGGCCGGGTCTGCCACGGCAAGGCGGAGATCGGACAGGTGCTGAGCGACCGCTACCGGGAGATCCCGGACATGCGCTGGGAGGACATCCGCCACTGGATCGTCGACGACAGCAAGGCGATCTCGGAATGGGTGGTCAAGGGCACCCCGGCCGACGGCGCGCCATTCGCCTTTCTCGGCTGCGACCTCTGGGAATTCGCCGGCGGCAAGGTGACCAAGAAGGACACCTACTGGAAGATCATCCGCTAGGTCCGGCCCCAGCTCCGGCCGACCCTCTCGACGATTTCCTGGACGGCCGGTCACAGACCGGCTGATCCAGGATCCACATGTCGGGTTGGCGTCTTGGATCCTGGATCGCGCGGTGCGCGCCCAGGAAGTCGAGATGGTTGGCAGGATGGGCCGCTCAGCGTCGCCCCACGTAGCGCCGCGAGAAGTTGTCGACCAGCTCCGTGGCCAGGGTGCCGATGGCGGTGTCGAGCACGTGGCGCGACACCAGCAGGCGCTCCTGGTCAAACAGGCTTGTCACCTTGAATTTCCGATCCTCGGCGACATCGAGTTCGCTGACCCGGATCTGCAGCACCCCGACACAGGCGAGACGCTTGCGGAAGCGCCCGGTCGCCGACGGGTGGCCGATGGCGTAGAGCACGAGGTTAGTCGGCGCATGGTCGTTGACCGAGATGCTGTAGCGTTCCAGCGTGCGAGCGATATGGGCCAGGGTCGTCTCGCGATCCTGCCAGCAGCCGCCCCGGACGTTGTCCTCGACCACGACGGAGAGCGAGAGTTGCTCCTTCGGCGCGCCGAACCATAGGAAATCCGCCGCCGCGGAAGGGGCGAACAATCCGATCGCCAAAAGCGGCAAGCCGCCCAGCCCGATCGCCGCCAGGATCCGATGCATGCGCATGCCGTCAGGTCACCTCCCTGCCGGTCGTCCCCCTCGCTCCCCGCTCAAAAGGGTACCCGACGGCCTCCCGCTCTCCAAGACGGGAGTCAGAACTTGCCGAACTTCAGATAGGCTTGCTCCGGATCCATGCCGTCGAGGATCGCCTTGCGCATGTCGCCCTCAGTGGACACCACCTTCTCGGTCTCGGCGACCACCTCTTCGGCAATCTCGCCCGGAATGATCACCACGCCGTCGCGGTCGCCGATCAGCCAGTCGCCGGAGCGGATCGTCACGGTGCCGATGGTAATCGGCTCGCCCAGCGTGTCGTAGGTCCAGCGCTCGACGATGTCGGCGGGGGTGTTCAGCTCGCAGAACACCGGAAAGCCCATATCGAGGATGAAGTCGGTGTCCCGGCAATGGCCGTCGACCACATAGCCGCGGGTGTCCTTGACGGTCAGCGCCTGAGCCGAGAGCTCGCCCATCAGCGCCACCGCCTTGGTGTTCGGCTGACAGACCAGCACCTTGCCGCCCGGCACCCGGGAAAGCACCCGGGACCAGCGCAGCAGCGTCTCGTGCCGGCTGAGCGTCTGATCGATATGGCCGGAAATCGTGAAGATTTCGCCGGCGATCCGCTTGGCCGGATCCAAAGCCCGGATGCTCGGCGGCAGCACCTGGTTGCCATGGCCCATGACCCGCAGGACATCGTGCACCGCGCTCGCATAGCAGGCGAGCAGCCGATCGGCGAGATCCGCCATCTTTCCCTCCCGAGTTCAGGCGGCTATCAGTCCGCCATTGGTTGTCTTTAGAGTAGCCGCGTTGAACAACGCCCAAGGAGTGTGACGCATGGAGCCGAGTGAGGTCAAAACCGCCGAGGACGTGCTGGCCCTGGTGGATGAGCGGGCGCTGGCTCACGTAAAGGTGGGCGTGTTCGACATGGACGGGATCTTCCGCGCGAAATGGATGGCGCGGGACAAGTTCGCCAGCGCGCTGAAAGGCGGGTTCGGCTTCTGCGACGTGGTGCTCGGCTGGGACAGCAATGATCAGCTCTACGAGGACCCGCCGGTCGAGGTGACCGGCTGGCATACCGGCTATCCCGACGCCGAGGTGCGCCTGCTGCCTCAGACCGCCCGCGACGTGGCGTTCGAGCCGGACATGGTCATGGTGCTGGGCGAATTCGCCGGCAAATGGGAGGCGGTCTGCCCGCGCGGCACCCTGCGACGGGTGCTGGACAAGGCGGATGCCATGGGCTTCGCCGTGAAGGCGGCGGCGGAATACGAGTTCTTCCTGTTCGACGAAACGCCCCATTCGGTGCGCGAGAAGGGCTACCGGAATCTGAAGCCGCTGACCCCCGGCTTCTTCGGCTACTCCGGCATCCGCTCGTCGGTGCATGCCGACCTGCACCTGATGTTCCTGGAGATGTGCGAGCTGATGGACTTCCCCGTGGAAGGGCTGCACACCGAGACCGGCCCCGGTGTGATGGAGGCCGCGATCAAGGTGGACGACGCCCTGGTCGCCGCCGACCGCGCCGCCCTGTTCAAGACCTTCGCCAAGGTGTTCTTCCAGCGCCACGACATCATGGCCAGCTTCATGGCCAAATGGTCGATGGACTATCCGGGCCAGTCCGGCCACATCCACACCTCGCTGACGACGAAGGACGGCGCGCCGGTGTTCCACGACCCCAACGGCGCCCACAGCATGTCCGACACCATGCGCTGGTTCGTCGGCGGCCAGCAGGCGCTGATGCCGGAACTGCTGTCGATGACCGCCTCGACGATCAATTCCTACACACGGCTGATCCCCGGCTTCTGGGCGCCGACCCATGCCAATTGGGCGGCCGACAACCGCACCACCTCGCTGCGGGTGATCGAAGGTTCGCCGAAGTCGCAGCGCGTCGAGTACCGGGTGGCCGCGGCGGACGCGAACCCCTATCTGGCGATGGCGGCGGCGATCGGCTCCGGCCTGTGGGGCATCGAGCACAGGATCGAACCTGGCGACGGCGTGACCGGCAATGCCTATGCCAAGAAGTTTCCGGCCAAGGCCGCCCTGCCCGGCTCGCTCGGCGAGGCGGCGGCCCGGCTGAAACGCTCCAAGGCGGCGCGGGAACTGTTCGGCGACGGCTTCGTCGACCATTTCGCCGCCACCCGGATGTGGGAGGAGCGGGAGTACCGCCGGCACGTCACCGACTGGGAGCTGGCACGGTATTTCGAGATTATCTGACCCTTCGACACGTGCCCCACGGGCGCTGCTCAGGGTGGGGCCAACGGTTCCAAACTCAAACCCCGTCATCCCGCGGGATGACGGGCGTTTTAAATACAGAATCTCAGCCCAGCGC
>JARGOG010000115.1 GCA_029212785.1 Thalassobaculaceae bacterium | reverse complement strand
CGATCTCGGGAGCACTAACGTTGGGAAGCCAACTGCGCATCAAACTGTAGAACATCTGGAGCGTGTTGACGGGAGCCACCAACGAGGTAACCTATTGGAATCGCTTGCGCTGGCATATGACTTGGAGCAGGAGCCAAGGCCCAACCCTCCTGTCGGGTGCGCCATTATTGCCCCTCCATCCAATAGACACGGCCCGCCGCATCCCGCGTCCTTGATGCAATACGGTGACGCGATGCCGGTCCATACGGAATTGGCCGCAGACGTCCCTTTCAGAAGACACGTTTCGCGGTTCGTCGTCTGCAACGCGAGATCGTGGGTGCGGTGGGTGCTGGTCGGTTGCGGCCGTCTATTGCCGGAACGCGGGCCTCGCTGACCACTCGTCTTCGGCCATCTCCGACCGGACGGACCCGAGGACCAGCCGTTGGACGGCGGGTTTCAGAACCGATTGGCGCGGCTTGCCGGATGCGAGGGCATGGTGTTCGGTCACGTGCAGCGTGTGCACGGTCGACGCGTTCTGCGACATGGGACACTCCTAAGCATTTTGCCTAAAATACAATTTAAATTAATTTTTCAAACGCGCAAGCCTTTATTGCTCGGATAGCCCGGTTCCGCGCTCACCCCACGCCGCGATACATCGGCACGCGCTTGTTCAGGAAAGCATCCAGGCCCTCCTGGGCGTCCGGCTCGACCGAGGAGGCGGCGATGCCGGCTCCCTCCTTCTCCATCTGGGTCTCGAACGATGTGTCGAAGCTGTCGATCAGCAGCCGCTTGGCTCGACCGAAGGCGCGGGTCGGGCCGGTGGCGAGATCGCGGGCGACCGCCTCCGCATGGGTCACCAGCGCATCGTCCGGAACCGCCGCCGTCGCGATGCCCCATGCGACGGCTTCAGCCGCCGTCAGTCGCCGGTTGGTGAGGGTCAGCTCCTGGGCGCGGCGCAAGCCGACCACGCGTGGCAGCAGGAAGGTCGACCCGCCGTCCGGCGACAGGCCGGCCGCCGTATAGGCCATGGTGAATTTCGAACTCTCCGCCGCGTAGACCAGATCGCCGAGCAGGGCCAGGGACAGGCCGGCGCCAGCGGCTGCCCCGTGAACCGCGATCACCAGCGGCGCGTCCATCCGCGCCAGGGTCGAACAGGCGGCGTGGAGGTAGCCGGTGGTCTCCTTGATCAACGCGCCAACGCGGGGACCGGCGTCCTTGAAGGTCTTCAGATCGCCGCCGACGCAGAAATTCTTACCCGCCCCCGTCATCAGAACGGCGCGCACGGCGCTGTCGCTGGAACACCGCACCGCCGCCTTCAGCAGGGCCTGACCGAGATCCGGGGTGATCGAATTGCCGGCATCCGGACGGTTCAGGGTCAGGCGCGCCAACCCACCTTCCAGCGAGACTGTCACGAGGTCGTCGGTCATGGGGTTCCCTCCGCTTATGGTTGGGCGAAGAGTAGCGGGATTGACCCGGCGGCCGTCAAACGGGATTGCGGTCCGTCCGCCGTCAAACCAACGCGAACACCACATCCTCGGCATTAACGCCGATCAGGGTCACGGAAGATCCGTCGGCGAACCAGGCGACCGAGGCGCCGTCCTGCGCGCTCCACGCTGTCACGCTGCCGGAGAGAACGTCGCCATCAGCCCCGGAGAAGTCGGAGATCGTGTCGTGGCCGCCGGCGGTCACGAAAAGGTCGCCCCCGAGGCCGCCGGACAGGATATCGTCACCAGTTCCCCCGGAAAGCGTGTCGGCACCCTGGCCGCCGAACAGGGTGTCATTGCCGTCTCCGCCGATCAGAAGGTCCGACGCGAGATTGCCGTACAGGATGTCGGCACCGTTGCCGGCGACGAGGCGGTCGGCGTCCTGGCCGCCATAGAGCGTGTCGTCGCCATCGCGGGCGGACAGCGTGTCCATCCCCTGGTTGCCGTAGAGGATGTCGGGGCCGGCGTTGCCGACGATCTCCTGGGCGCCGGTGCCACCGGCCTGGACAACGGCGACGGTATCGTCGGTCGCCTCACCGTAGATGCTTGTCAGGTTGGCGATGTCCTTGGTGGTGGGCGCCGTTGCAGCATTATAGATGTTGGGGGTCATGATGCTGTTCGACGCCTGATGGCTGAGACCCAGAATGTGCCCGACTTCGTGCAGGACCAGTGTCGAGAAATATGCGTCCGAAATGCGGCCGATGATGTCCGAGCTGTACTCGATTAAGCCCCACTCCCAGGCCAGTCCCCAGTAGCTGCCGATCAGGCCAAGCGACGGGACATCCATCGACATCGTCTCGTCGGGGTCCAATGGATGGGTGGAGAAGTCGACATTCGTCAGCCGCTCCCAGGTGTCGAGTGCGGCCCAGATAATTTCCTTATGGGAGTCGCTGAAGTCGTACAGAAGCTCGACCTTGACGGATATTTGTCCGTCGCCGTTACGATCGTATCTCTGCACCGCCATGGCATTTCCCCTCGATTAGGGAGCACAATCCGCTGAGCGGTTGATCTCCCTATGAGGGAAAATCATGACTGAGAGATTTGCTGTGCGATAGCCCTGATCTTCAAGCGGCTATTTGGGCGAGACAAAGATGACGTCAGAAATCCAGGTCGGCGTAGTGGCCGGCGGCGCGCAGACCCGGGACGGCATCGGCCAGCAGCGAGCGGAAGGCCGGGCGCGACTTGACCCGCGCGTACCATTCCTTGGCTTCCGGCGCGCGGTCCCATGGCACGTCGCCGAGATAGTCGATACAGGACAGGTGCGCGGCGGCGGCCAGATCGGCGAGCGAGAACTTGTCGCCGGCCAGCCAGGTCCGGCGGTCGGCCAGCCAGGCGATATAGGCGAGATGGATCTGCAGGTTCGAGTGACCGGCGCGGATCGCCTCGCTCGACGGTTCGCCGATGCCGAGGAAGCGCTTCATCACCTTCTCGCCGACCAGCAGCTCGGTCACCTCGCGGTCGAATTTGCGGTCGAACCAGGAAACCAGACGGCGGATCTCGGCGCGGTCGGACGTCGCCCCGGGCAGTAACGGAACCGTCTCGTCGCATTCCTCCAGATATTCGCAGATGGCCTGGGATCCGGCGATGGTGCTGCCGTCGTCCTCCACCAGCACCGGCACTTCCCCCGCGGGGTTGATGGCCAGGAACTCGTCGCGTCGCTCCCAGACCGGTTCGGCGCGCAGATGAACCTCCATGCGCTTCTCGCCGAGTACCAGGCGGATCAGACGGGACTGCGGTGACAGGGCCAGATGGTAAAGCGTGCGCATGGACCGGGGGGTAACGCGGCGGGCGGGGCGATTCTAGCAGGTTGGGCCATGCCGGCGCTACTGCGCTAGCTGCGGGGCTCCCCGTCCCCGCTCTCCGGCGGTGCGTCGGAAGGCGGGGTCGGCGACGGACCTGGATCGGACGATGCGGCGTCGGCCGGTGGTGCGATCTGCCTGGCGGTTTCCTCGGCCTGCAGGGTGATGTGGGCCGGCGGCGCCTTGCCGAGGGAGTCCACGCCGAAATAGACCGTGGTGTGCGGGAACGGGATCTCGATGTTCTCGGCGTCGAACCGCTTCTTGAGGCGGCGCAGCATCTCGCGCTTCACGCCCCACTGCTTGATCGGCGGAGTCTTCACCCGGCAGCGGATGACCACCGCGCTGTCGGCCAGTTCCTGGACCCCCAGGATGTCGATCGGTTCGAGGAAGAGGGCATTCCAGTTTTCGTCCGCCTGCATCTCGTCGGCAACCGACTTGATGACCTCGCTGACCCGATCGGTGTCTTCGCGATAGGCGACCCCGACATCGAGCAGGGCGTAGGAGAAATCCTTGGTGAGGTTGATGACCGAGGTCACGTCGCCGAACGGGATCACATGGACCGAGCCCTCGAGATCGCGCAGCCGGATGGTGCGGATCGACATGTCCTCGACCACCCCGGTATGGCCGCCGGCGGTGACCACATCGCCGACCGCGACTGTGTCCTCGATCAGGATGAACAGGCCGGTGATCACATCGCGGACCAGGGCCTGGGATCCGAAACCGATGGCGAGGCCGACCACACCGGCACCGGCGAGGAGCGGGGCGATGTCTATGCCGAGTTCGGAGAGGACGATCAGCCCGCCGAAAACGATCAGCGCCACCAGCACGGCGCGGCGCAGAAGGGGCAGCAGCGTCTTGGTCCGGCTGCTGGCCTCCCGCGGCGAACCGTCGGCATTGGTGCCGGACAGCACGCGGGCAATGCCGCTGGCGGTGAGCTCCCAGATCACGATACAGACGATCATGACCAGCAGGATGGTGCCGGAGGAGCGCAGCACCGCCGATTGCGTCTGGGTGTCGAGCGCGCTGATGACGCCGGCGTTCCAGCCTTCCAGAATTGCCACGGCGGCGAGGACGAAGATGATGATGTCGATCGCCCGCTTCAGGGTCGGACGATACAGGTTGGCCCGTTTGCGCAGGCCCGGGAATCGGTGCTCCAATTCCTCGTCGACCTTGAATAGCCGGTCGAGCAGCTTGGTCGCCAGATGTTGGACGGTCAGCGCAACCGTCACGGCCGCGATCGAGATCGCCGTGGCCCGCAGCATGAACATGAACCCGTCCTGGGCGCCGGAAACGAAGATCCCGAACCCGACCAGAATGTACAGACTGGCGAGCAGGTTCCACACGTCGGCGAACCGGCGTCTCACGACACTCCGACCGCTGCCGCGGATGGTCGCGCGCACGGTCGGTCGCAGTTGGGTGACGAGGATCAGCAGCATGCCGGTCATTACCGCGGCTGCGGCGACCTCCAGGGCATGCGATCCGTCATACCCCGCGCCGAGTGGCAGTGCGGTCTGTGAAATCAGATACCCCACCACGCCGACCGCGGTGACGCGCATGACCCAGATATAGAGGTAGGCGGCCATTTCGTCGCCGATCCGGATCGCCCGCAGATGTGGCGCGTAGGGCGCCAGCGACAGACGGGCAAGCACACCGATCCCGGTCTGTACGGCGACCGCATTGATCACCACCACGGCGATCTGTTCCGCCTGATAGCTGCGGGGCACGATGATGAGGGCAACCCAGCCGGCACCGAGAACGGCGGCCACCGTGAACGCCTCGAGCACGGTGCGCGTGACGGCGGCGAAGATCTTGGCCTGAATGCTCAGGGACTCGGCATCGCGCAGGCGCCGGATGGTGCCGCCGAGGATAATTCCGGTCAGCCAGCGTGCGATCAGGGCCACCAGGATCGGGAAACCGAGCCCGACCGTCGCGATCTCGATCCAGAACGCCCGGCGATACTCGACATTGATCTGCGCTTCGAGCCAGTCCGGCAGATTCTGGATCGCGGTGATCGCGTCGAAGACTTCCGAGAACACGGCCTGGACGCGGTGGCCGTGATCGATCACGGCGTCGGAGATCTGGTCGCCGATCGAATGGGTGTCGCCGGGGCCGGTCTTGGGCTTCGTCGGGTCACCGATCGTGCCGGACGCGGGCTTTCCCGATGTCTGGGCGTCCAGCAACGTGCGCAGATCGGTCAGGAGTTGTTCGCGGCGGGCCGGATCCTCCAGGGTCTGGATGAGCTGCTGCAGATTGGCTTCCGTCGCCGCCGGTCCGCCCGGTTCCTGGGCTGACGTCTCCTGTGCCGAGGACTCCTGGGCGGCGGATGGCAGTGGCGCCACCTGTGCGGAAGCGGGACCGGCGAGGGTGGCGGCGAGGAGCAGGCAGGCAATCAAGTGGCGCATAATATGAAGAACCGGCGGCGGACAGGATGGTCCATAAATTGATGTTCAGGGCCGCAGGTCAACCGTCTTCACGGATCATCGGACCGGCGCGGCGCGGCGGGACCGCGTCATCCAGGTCACCTGCGCCCGGCAATTCAATATCACCACCGGGGCGGTGAAGACCGGAGCATGGTCGCCGGCCTGTCATGGCGCATCGGGGCGCCGTCGATTGTCACCGGCGGTTTCAGGCGCAGGGCCGGCCCCCGTCCGGTGATCTCCGGCTCGGGCAGGAAGTCGGCGTCCGCGCGCGGCGCGAGCGGGCCGTCGAGCCTGTCGGGGTCGTTGTCGATGACCAGCTTCGCGGTGCGGGCGAGGGAGGCGCGGGCCCGCAGCACCCGGCCGCTCGCCCGTCGCTCGGCAATGCCGCGCAGGGCGGCGATCGCCAGCAGGTATCCGGTGGCGTGGTCGAGCGCCTGCACCGGCAGCGGTACCGGCTTGTCGGCGCCGCGGCGGATCATGCCGGCATGGGCGATGCCGCTCGACATCTGAATCAGGCTGTCGAAGGCGCGTCGGGCCTTCCACGGGCCGCTCCAGCCATAGGCATCCAGCGAGACATCGATCAGCGCCGGATTCAGGGTCCGGCGCCGGTCGATGCCGAAGCCGATCTTCTCCAGGGCATCGCTGCGATAACCGTGCAGGAACAGGTCCGCCTCCGCCAGCAGCCCGGCGAAGGTTTCCCGGTCTGCCTCTCTTGTCAGGTCGAGACCGGTGCAGCGCTTGCCCAGCGTCATGTCCGGCTCGAGCAGCGGTTCCTCCCACCAGGGCGGATCGACCCGCAGCACGTCGGCGCCGAATCCGGCGAGGAAGCGGCCGGCGGCAGGGCCGGCCAGCACGCGGGTGCAGTCCAGGATCTTGAGGCCAGCGAGCGGGCGGGCAGGATCGACGTCGCGGCCGTCGGGTGTCCCGTCGGTCCAGTCCATATGGATCAGCGGCTCGGCATTGACCGCCATGCCCTGGGGATGCGCCTTCCAGGCTTCGATGGCGCGCATCTCCGCGGCACAGCCGTTCTCGGCGACGACCGCATCCTCCAGTGCCTTGGCTTCCCACCGGGCGACGGCGGGGGCCATGGCGGCGCGGTCGGGGTGATCGCCGAGCACGCGTTGGGCGGCGGCCCGGTGATGCGGGGCGTTGGTGTGCAAGCGGATCCAGCCGTCCCGGGTCGGATAGTCGCCGGCGATGGAATCCCAGATCCCGGGGATCTCCCAGCCCTGGGCCTGGAAGGTCAGGTCGTACCAGAACGACGCCTGGCGGCGGTCGACGGTGACCGCCGGCGCCGTGCCGGAGGTCTGGCCGACCAGCCGGGCGATCTCGCAGGAGGCGGCGCCGATGGTCGCGGTCGCCATGTCGGTCACGGCGAAGACCGAAGGCAGGCCACCCTCTCCGGTGACGGTGAAAGACGCGGGTTCCGCGTCGCCGAGGCAAGCGGCGATCTGCTCGAGAAATCCGTTCATCTGGCTACCTTGCGAAGTCGAAAGGTTGGGTCCGGCGCATGGTGTCGTCGATGCGCAGGCGGTGGTTCACAGGTGGGTAGGCACGTTGGGTGCAGTCGAGCCGTTCGCACACCCGGCAGCTGACGCCGGCCGGGACGGTGCCCGGGACGCCGGGGGACTTGCGCTTGGCGTCATGGCCGTCGGCGTAGATGAGCTGCTTCGCCTCTTTCCACTCGCAGCCGAGCGCGATGGCGTAGCGCGGCTGCAATGGATCGCGCCCGCCGCCGCTGACGTCGAGGGTGCGGGCGAGCAGGAACAGGGTGGTGTCGTCCGGCAGGGCGGCGACCTGGGTCTGAATCTGGCCCGGCGTGCGGAACACGTCATGCACGGCAAGCCGGGGGCAGGTGCCGCCGAACCGGGCGAAATGATAGCCGCCGCCGCTGAGTCGCTTGGAGATGTTGCCGGCATTGTCGACCCGCAGGAAGAAGAACGGTACACCCCGCGCGCCCGGCCGCTGCAGAGTGGTGAGGCGGTGGCAGACCTGCTCGAAGCTGGCGCCGAAGCGCCGGCGCAGCAGTTCGACATCGTAGCGCAACTCCTTCGCCGCCGTCAGGAATCCGGCATAGGGCATCATCAGGGCCCCGGCGAAATAGGCGGCGAGCGTGGCGCGCAGCAGACCCTTCGCATCATCGCCCGCGAGCCCCGCGCGCGCGACCAGATCGTCCAGCAGATCCCGTCGGGTGATCAGGACGAACTGGGCCGCCAGGTTGAACAGTCGGCCCGAGGCGAGCAGCGTTTCGGAGATCAGGATGCGTCGCCGGTGGTGGTCCCATCGCCGCAGCGTGTCGCCCATCACCTCGACCGGCATGACCCGCACGCCGATTCCGTGCGCGTGCTCGATATGGTCGCGCAGGCCGGCGAACAGGGCGTCGCGGTCGAGGGACGCCTGCTCCCACAGGTCCTCGGCCAGCCGTTCCATCGGGTCGAAATAGTTGTTCTCGCCCTCCAGGAAGTCGCGCACTTCCTCCACCGGGGCCACGGTGATCGACGCTTCTATACCGCCGTCGCCGCCCTCGCGGTGGGCCAGGGCCTGGGCGGTGTCCCAGAGCTGGCGATAGGCCTGATACAGGCTGAGCACGCCCTGGGCGGCGGCCGGGGCGGCGCCGACCAACTCGCGGATCTCACGCTCGGAGACGCGCTGACCCTCGAACAGGGTGTCGCCGAACACCTCGGACAGACCGGCGGCGAGCCGTTGGTCGTCGTCTTCAGCGAACTCTTTCAGGTCGATCTCGAAGGTCTGACCGAGCTTGAACAGCAGCGGCACGGTCACCGGCCGCTGATTGTGTTCGATCAGGTTCAGGTAACTGGGGGAAATGCCGATCTGTGCCGCCATCTCGGTCTGGCTCAGCCCGGTGTCCATTCTGAAGCGCCGGACCTTGTGGCCCAGCATCGCCTTTCGGTCGAGACTTTCCATTCCCCCAGGTCCGCGGCTTGTCGGGAACACAGTCTAGGTCGCGGCTTTCGCGGATGCGAACACTTTACGAATTTTACAGGGTCCGGGTTGTCTGTTTTACATCTGTTACAGGTTTACTCTTTTTCAAACAACAGCTTATGGACTGTTTCTTCGGTGCGCTCCTACGGTCTGTCGGCAGTGCGGCGCAATATGAGACGCCGCGGGACCGATGGAGAGGATCACTACGATGAGCAGTTTCGAAGAGCATATCCGGACAGGGCTCGGCCGGTTCGACAACGTGCGTCGCGACTACACTCTGGAGGACGTCGCCCGGCTCGCCGGCTCGGTGCGGGTCGAGCATACGCTCGCCCGGCGCGGAGCCGAGCGGCTGTGGGAGTTGTTGAACACCTCGCCCTACGTCAACACGCTCGGCGCGCTGACCGGCAACCAGGCGATGCAGCAGGTCAAGGCCGGGTTGAAGGCGATCTACCTCTCGGGTTGGCAGGTCGCGGCCGATGCCAACAGTGCGGGTGCCATGTACCCCGACCAGAGCCTCTATCCGGTGAATTCCGGTCCGGAACTGGTGCGCCGGATCAACAACACCTTCCTGCGCGCCGACCAGATCCAGACTATGGAGGGAAGTGGCGATACCGACTGGTTCGCGCCGATCGTCGCCGATGCCGAGGCCGGGTTCGGCGGGGCGCTCAACGCCTTCGAGCTGGCCAAGGCCTATATCGAGGCGGGCGCTGCCGGCATCCATTTCGAGGACCAGTTGGCGTCGGAGAAGAAGTGCGGCCACATGGGCGGCAAGGTGCTGATCCCGACCCAGCAGCACATCGCCACCCTCAACGCCGCGCGGCTGGCTGCCGACGTCATGGGCACGCCGACCCTGATCATCTGCCGCACCGACGCCGAGAGCGCGAAGCTCATCACCTCCGACGTGGACCCACGGGACCGCCCGTTCCTGACCGGCGAGCGCACGGCGGAAGGCTTCTACCGTCTGAAGGACGGCACCAGCTTCGAGCGCTGCGTCGCCCGGGGGCTGGCCTACGCGCCCTATTCCGACCTGTTGTGGATGGAGACGTCCACCCCGGATCTGGAGCAGGCGCGGCGTTTCGCCGAGGCGATCCGCGCGGAGTTCCCGGACCAGATGCTGGCCTATAACTGCTCGCCGTCCTTCAACTGGTCGGCCAACCTGGACAAGGACGACATCGCCCGCTTTCAGCGCGAGATCGGCGCCATGGGCTACAAGTTCCAGTTCGTCACGCTCGCCGGCTTCCACAGCCTTAACCACGGCATGTTCGAGCTGGCGCGCGGTTACGCCGAGCGCGGCATGGCGGCCT
>JARGOG010000114.1 GCA_029212785.1 Thalassobaculaceae bacterium | reverse complement strand
CCAAAGGCCTGTTAAAAAGGACCTAACACTGCGGTGAAAACAGAGGCTGGCGGAGGGAGCGGGATTCGAACCCGCGAGAGACTTTCGCCCCTACACACTTTCCAGGCGTGCGCCTTCAACCACTCGGCCACCCCTCCTGAAGCGGGCGGAACCTAATCGAGCCGGCGGCGCTTTGCAATCCCTGACGCGGGTGTGCTTTCGTGTGATCTCATAAGGAGTTAAGATCGCTCATTGTCGGCACTGGCCCGGACCCGGGAAATCGGGAGGGTCCAGTCTCCATACAACAGGTGATTTCATGCGAACCGCCCTTCGCTGTCTCGGCTGGATGTTTGCCGCCGTCGCCGCCGCGTTGCTGGCGCGCGACATCTACCAGGTCGTCGAGGAGGGCGTGTTCCGACCGCTCGCCACCGGTTTCGTGTGGTACACGCTCGCGCCGTCCTCGCTGCAACTCGCCGAGGCCGCGATCTCCCGCTACGTCAGCCAATTCCTGTGGCATCCGGTGATCTCGACGATCCTGGTCTGGCCGGCCTTCGCCGTGTTCGGCGGTCTCGCCGCTCTGTGCTTCCTCGGGCGGCGGCGGCCGACCCGGCAAGGTGGGCGCAACCGGTCGAGCGAATATTTTAAACAAGATTGAGCTTGCTTTAAAAAGAAGGCAGCGCGAGGATCGTGACGGGACCCGGTCATCACCGGGTCGATCCGGCACAGGAGATCGTCCATGTCGATTACCGCTCTCAACCCCACGGACGCGCCGCAATCCGACGCGGTGTCCGCAGCGAACGGCGAACCGGTCTGGGTCGAGGCCCTGCCGCTGGCGGGATTGCGGTCCAAGGGCCGGGCGCTGGTGAAGCGCGGCGGGCGGCAGATCGCCCTGTTCATGACGTCCGGCGGCGTGCGGGCGATCGCCAACCGATGTCCGCACCAGGGGTACCCGCTCTCGCAAGGCAGCCTGAGCGACGGCGAGGCCTGCACGCTCACCTGCAACTGGCATAACTGGAAATTCGATCTGGCGACCGGGGCGGTGATCGGTGGCGGCGATGCCGTGCGGGTGTTTCCCGTGGCGCTGCGCGACGACATGGTCTGGGTCGATATCGCCGAGGCGCCGGCGGCCGATCGGGTGGCCAGGGCGCTGACCGGGCTACACGACGGCTTTCGCGAACGCCAGGACGACCGTATCGCCCGTGACCTCGCCCGGATCGAGGCGGCGGGGACGGATCCGCGTCTCGGGGTGCGGGCGGCGATCCGCTGGACCCATGACCGGTTCCGATGGGGGATGAGCCACGCCCATGCCGCGCTGCCGGACTGGCTGGCGCTCGCCGACGAACAGGAGGATCCGGTCGACCGCCTGGTCTGCTTCACCGAGATCGTCGCCCATCTGGCGGATGACAGCCTGCGCGAGGATGCCTATCCCTTTGCCGATGGGGTCGAGGACTGGGACGAGGACGCCTTCGTCGCCGCGGTCGAGGCCGAGGACGAGGACCGCGCGATCCGGATCGCGCGCGGCGGATTGGCCGCCGGCGGCTGGGAACGGATCGACCGGGGCCTCTGCCGGGCGGCGCTGGCGCATTACCAGGATTTCGGCCATTCGGTGATCTATGTGGAGAAGACGGCCGAGGCGGTCCGCCGGCTCGACGTCGCCAACGATCCGGACGCTGCCGCCGACGGGTCGGTGGCCGAGCCGCTGCTGTTGTTGCTGGTCCGGGCCCTGGTGGTCGGCCAGCGCGAGGATCTGATCCCCGAATTCAAGGCCTATCGCCCGGCGCGCGACGCCTGGACCGGCCGCGGTCGCACGCCGGTCAAGCCGGCCGATCTGTGCCGGGTCTCGGTGGCCAAGGCGCTGGAGCGGGTGTCGGCCAGCAGCGCCGATCCCGGGCGCTGCTACGACGCGCTGCTGGCGGCGGCGGCCTGGCAACTGCTGCATGCGGATCCGGTCTACGCCACCCGGGCGGAACAGCCGGTCAGCCAGAATGTCGGCCGACTCGATTTCAGCCACGCCATCACCTTCGCCAATGCGGGCCGGCGGATGACGCACCGGTATCCCGAACTCGCGGCCGACATGCTGCTGCAGCTGGCCTGCTTCCTAGGCCGGAACTCCGGGTATGTGGATCCGGCCCACCCGGCCGAGAACTGGCGGGTCGGGGATCCGGCCGCCTTCGTCGCCCGGTGCGCGGCGGCGGTGATCGACCATGGCAATCCGGAGTTCATCGTCTCCGCCCATCTGGTGAAGATGACTTGTGCGGTGCGCGAGGAGATCGCCGCCGCCCCCCATGCCTGCTGGGTGCCCGACGTGGCGGCGGCGCTGAACCGGTTCCTGAACGAGCCGTTCAAACGAAAGTTGACCCGGCGCGTGGCCCATCAGGCGCGGGAGACGGTAAAAGGCGAGTAGTCGGAGAAAGGGCATGGTCGGGGCGGCCGCTCGTCGGCCATGATGCGTCCTCACCGGAAAGCCGAGGGCCGCATGACCGAGAACAAGACCGTCGCAGATCTGATCGAGGACCGCTTCGGCCTGCCGACCGAGGACGGGCGTGACATGCCGGCCGAGGGCGAGATCGCCGCCATCCTCTCCCATCGCAGCCACCGCCGGTTCAGGGACGAGCCGGTGCCGGACGCGCTGCTGCGCATCGCCCTTGCCGGCGCCTTCTCCGCCCCCGCCAAGTCGGACCTGCAGCAATGCTCGGTCATCGTCGTCAAGGACCCGGAAATCCGCCGCGCCCTCAACGAGCAGATCAACGATCCCTGGGTCACCGCGGCGCCCGAACTGTTGGTGTTCTGCGGCGACAACCGGCGCATCCACAAGATCGCCGAGGCCAAGGGCACGCCCTATCCCAACGATCACCTGGACGCCTTCCTGAACTGCGCGGGCGATGCGGCCATCGTCATGGCGACCTTCATCCGCGCCGCCGAGGCGCTGGGGCTCGGCTGCTGTCCGATCAGCGTGATCCGCAACAAGATCGAGGCGGCGGCCGAGGTGCTTGGCCTGCCCGACTACGTCTTCCCCTTCGTCGGCCTCGGCCTCGGGTTCCCGGAGCGCGAGGGCTGGATCAGCCTGCGCCTGCCGCCGAGCGTGACGGTGCATACCGACCGCTACGACGACAGCAACGTGCTGGCGGAGATCGACGGCTACGACCGGCGCCGGGACGCGAAATTCTCCACGCCGAAGGAGAAGTACCGCATGGTCGAGGAATTCGGCGCGCCGGACTTCTACGGCTGGTCCGACGACAAGGCCCGGCAATACGCCGTGCCCCAGCGCAAGAACCTGGCGGCCTTCCTGACGTCGAAGAAGTTCAATCTGGATTGAGGGGCAGTATTTTCCCCTAACCCAATCCGACTTCCCGGACGTGATCCGGGACCGTGTCCCCGGCGGAAGTGTATGGGTCCCGGGTCAAGTCCGGGAAGTCGGCTTTGTTAAGGGAAAGCATTGGAAGGTGGTTCGCTGCCCCTTCACCCGTCGCTATCGGACCACGGGCGTAGGAACATCTCGTCCACCGGGATCTTGTACGCTTCGGCCAAGGCATTGGTCTGATTGAACATGCCGGCCACCGCGATCAGTTCGCCGTATTCCGCATCGCTCATGCCGAGCTTGCGGGCGGCGCCGGTATGGCTGCGGGTACAGTAGTCGCAGCCGTTGGTCACCGAGACCGCGACGGCGATCATCTCCTTGAATTTCGGGTCGAGCGCGCCCGGCGCCATCACCTCCTTCAGGCCGTACCACAGCCGCTTCAGGGTCGGCGGATGGGAGGCGAAGACCTTCCAGGCGTTCGGCACGAAGCCGATGCCCTTGGTCGCCATGATGTCGTCGAACACGGCGCGAACCTCGTCGGAGGCGGCGTCGTATTCGACCATGACGACGGTGGCGGGCTCGGTGGACATGGGCGGTTCCTCCCTGAGGTCGATTTTTCTCAGTGGGGCAGGAGAGGTGGGCCGCCGTCAACGGGTCGACTGCACGAGATTGTCCAGGCGGGCGCGAATGGGGAGAGGACCGCGCTATTTACTGGCGGCCTTCGCCTCAGTCGCGATGAGTGCCTGCTTGCGTGGCAGGCCCCAGCGGTAACCCCGCAGGGTGCCGTCGGTGCCGACCGCCCGGTGGCAGGGCACGATCAGCGAGACCGGGTTGTTGGCGCAGGCGCTGCCGACGGCGCGGATCGCCTTGGGCCGACCGATTTCCGCCGCCAGTTCCGCATAGGTTCGGGTCTCGCCCATGGGGATGTCGGTCAGCGCCTGCCAGACCTGGCGCTGGAACGCGGTGCCGCGGATATCCAGCGGCAGGTCGCCATGGGGCTCCTTGCCCTCGAGCATGCCGGCAACCTCGCCCAGGGTCTCGCCGAGCCCGGCCGGATCGGCCGCGAGCATGGCCTGCGGGAAATCGCCGCGCAGTTCGTCGACCAGAGCCCCGTCGTCGTCGCCGATCCCGACGAAGCAGATCCCGGTCTTGGTGGCGCCGACGATCACCCGCCCGAGGGCGGTGTCGGCGAAGGCATAGGCGATCACGGCGCCCGCGCCGCCCTTGCCGTAGCTTGCCGGTGTCATGCCCAACTGAGACCTCGCTTTCTCGTAGAGCCGGCTGGAGGAGCCGTAGCCCGCGCCGTACAGCGCCATGGCCACGCCCTCCCCGGACTTCAGGTTCTGCTTCAGCTTACCGAGCCGGCGCGCGTCCCAGTACTGGCGGGGGCTGATTCCCATGACCGCTTTGAAGCCGCGTTGTAGGTGGAACGGGCTCAGCCCCGTAGCCTCGCCCAGGGCCTCCAGGCTCGGGCACTCGTCCTCGGCACTCTCGATCGCCCGACAGGCGGCGCGGACGGCATCCAGGCGTGGATCCGGCGCGGCCGAGGCGTCGGGCTTGCAGCGACGGCAGGCCCGGTACCCGGCGGTGCGCGCCTGCTCCGGTGTCTGGAAAAAGCTGACATTCTGGCGCTTCGGGGTGCGCGACGGGCAGTACGGCCGGCAGTACACGCCCGTGGTCCGCACCGCCACGATGAAGGCGCCGTCGAAGGATTTGTCGCGGGCGACGACGATCTGATAGCGGTCGTCGTCGTCCATGGATGTGTCAATCAAGGCCGTCGTCGCGGTCATCTCGGATCTCCATCGCTAATGTGATCCTAACCTGAACCGATGGGTCTGGCCCCTCCATCCGCTTCTTGCGGGGAGGATCGATGGCTCAGTTCACGCCGAACGCCGACGCTTCCATGCCGGTATCGACGCCGGCCTGGGTCATTTCGGCCCAGGTGTTGTCGTCGATCGGGATGCCGTTGGCCGTCCGCTCGGCCGCGGTCTCGCGCTCCGGGTCGCCGGGGAAGCGGATCTTGTCGTGGCCGACCGCGACCTTGGCGGAGGAGACATGATCGACGAGCTGGTCGATCTCCGACTTGAACGGGATGTCGGCACCGAACCCGGCCGGGTCCATGACGATCGTCAGCATGTTGTTGCAGATCGTGTCCTGGCTCATCAGCTCCTCGCGCGCCGTGCCGCCGCCGGTCAGGCCGGCCGACAGGATCTCGCAGATCATGGCCAGGCCGTAGCCCTTGTGCTGGCCGAAGGAGAGCATGGCGCCGTAGGGCTCCTCGAAGATCACCTTGGGGTCGTCGGTCGGAATCCCGTCCGGGCCGACCAGGGCGTCCGCCGGGGTCTTCTTGCCGGCGTAGTAGGCGACGCGGACCTTGCCCTGGGCGACGCGGGAGGTCGCCATGTCGAGCACGATCATCGGCGTGGCGTCGGTCGCCGGGATCGCCGTGCAGTATGGATTGGTCGAGTATTTCGCCTCGTAGCCGCCCCAGGGCGAGACATAGGGGCGATGGCCGGTCGTGTTGACGTAGTGGATCGAGATCAGCCCGGCCCGGGCCGCCATTTCGCCCCAGGCGCCAATCCGTCCCATGTGGTGGGTGCGGCGCAGACCCATGATGCAAACGCCCGACTGCCGGGCGCGGCCGATCGCCATCTCCATCGCCTCGCGGCACACGGTCTGGCCGTAGCCCATATTGCCGTCGAGCAGCAGATAGGCGCCGTTGTCGGTGACGACGGAGGGACGGGCGCCGGGATTCATGGTGCCCGAGAGCGCGTGCTTCATATAGCGCGGGGCGAGGCCGACACCGTGGCTGTCATGGCCCATCAGGTTGGCCTGAACCAGGTTCTCGGCGATGGCGCGGGCTTCCTCGGGGGAGCTTTTCGCTCCTTTCATCATGGTGGCGACGATTTCGGTCAGGCGCTCGTGTCCGATGGTGATCGGCATTTCTCTCCCTCATGTTCTCTGTTGGTTGTACAGGGCGTGCTTGCGGGCGAGCCTACACCGTCTCTATATGAGCCGTCATGAGCACGAATTTGCCTTTCCTGAAGATGCACGGCCTCGGTAACGACTTTGTCGTGGTCGATGGCCGCACCAACGATGCCGCCCTCAGCGTCGCGCAGTACCGGGCCGTCGGCGATCGCCGCCGTGGGGTCGGCTACGATCAGTTCCTGACCATCCTGCCGGCGAAGAACGGCGGCGCCGCCTATATGGCGATCCACAATCCCGACGGGTCCGAAGCCCAAGCCTGCGGTAACGGCACGCGCTGCGTGGCGTCGCTGCTGATGGCGGAGGCGGGGGCCGAGGAGGTCGTGCTGGAGACCGTCGCCGGAGGGCTCGTCTGTCGACGGACGGCGGACGGTCGGGTGACCTGCGACATGGGGGCCGCGCGTATCGCCTGGAACGAGATTCCGATCGCCGCGGCGACCGATACCCTGACGGTCACGGTTGCCGGCGCCGAAGCCTTCGGACCGGCCACCATGGTCAATATCGGCAACCCGCACGCCGTGTTCTTCGTCGACGATGTCGAGGCGTTGGATCTGGCGCGCATCGGGCCGCCGATCGAGACAAACCCGATGTTTCCGGAACGCGCCAATATCGAGTTCGTCACCCCGCTCGGCCCGGACCGGCTGCGGATGCGGGTGTGGGAGCGCGGCGCCGGCATCACCCAGGCCTGCGGCTCCGGCGCCTGCGCCACGGTCGTCGCGGCGGTGCGGCGCGGGGTGATCCCCGGCCGGTCGGCCAGCGTAATCCTCGACGGCGGCGCACTCGACATCACCTGGCGTGCGGACGGCCATGTGGAGATGACCGGTCCGGTGGCGACCAGTTTCTCCGGCATCCTCGATCTCGCCACGCTTGGCGGATAGGAGGGTGCCGTGAGTCTCGTGGTGCTCGGCCGCCCCGCCATGGCTGCCGCTGACCGGGCCTGGATCGATGCGCTGCGCGGTCGGCACCGGGGGGCGATCTTCCAGGAGAGCATTGGCGCCCATGTCACCCTGGTGTTCCCGACCGAGGTGACCGACCCGACCAGCGCCACCAGCCACCTGGCGACCGTCGCCGCCGAAACCGCGCCGATCGAGTTGAGCTTCCGCGCGGCGATGCCCTGGCTCGACAAGTTTTCCGGCGAAACTTACGTCTACCTGGTCCCCGATGCCGGCAACGGCGCGCTGATCCGGCTGCACGACTATCTGTACAGCGGACCGTTCGCCGATGTCCTGCGCCTGGACCTGCCTTATGTGCCGCATATCACGCTGGGCCGCTTCGGCGAGGCCAAGATCGCCAAGGCCCTGGTCGACGATCTGAACGCCCAGGAGATCGAGATCCGGGCGCGCCTGGAGACGGTGGAATTGTTCCGGTTGAGCGAGGGCGAGGCGCCCCGGCGGTTGGCCGAGGTGGCGCTGCGGGGGTAGGTCTTCTCCGGTGGGTAGGTCTCCTCCGGACTTCCCCTCTGACCCCTCGCCGACTTCCTGGGCGGTTCCGAAGGGCCGATCCAGGATCGTGCCCGGCCCTCCACGTCATCGCCTTCCCCCGGCCGTCGTTCGTACGCTCATCCTGAATCAAGTTGGGGATGACATCGGGGCGGTCACGCCGCCCCAATGTCAGATGTTCGACGCCCGGATGGCGTCGCAGACCGCGTCTGTGACCTCCTGGGTCGTGGCGGTGCCGCCGATATCAGGCGTCATGATCCCGTCCTCGGCCACCTTTTCGACGGCGGCCATCAGCCGTGCCGCCGCCTTCGGCTCGCCCAGGTGTTCGAGCATCTGCGAGGCGGTCCAGAACGTGGCGACCGGGTTGGCGATACCCTTGCCGGTGATGTCGAAGGCGGAGCCGTGGATCGGCTCGAACATCGACGGGAAGCGGCGCTCCGGGTCGATATTGGCCGTCGGTGCCACACCCAGGCTGCCGGCCAGCGCGCCGGCCAGGTCGGACAGGATGTCGGCATGCAGGTTGGTGGCGACGATGGTGTCCAGGCTCTTCGGCTTCAGGGTCATGCGCACGGTCATGGCATCGACCAGCATCTTGTCCCAGGTGACATCCGGGAATTCCTGCGCCACCTCGGCGGCGATCTCGTCCCACATCACCATGCCGTGGCGCTGGGCGTTCGACTTGGTGACCACGGTCAGCAACTTGCGCGGCCGCGCCTGGGCGAGCTTGAAGGCGTAGCGCATGATCCGGGTGACGCCGACCCGGGTGAAGATCGCAACCTCGGTGCCGACCTCCTCCGGAAAGCCGCGGTGGGCCCGTCCGCCGTGACCCGCGTATTCGCCCTCGGAATTCTCGCGCACGATCACCCAGTCGAGATCCCCCGGCCCGACCCCGGCGAGCGGCGAGGTGATGCCGGGCAGGATTCTGGTCGGGCGCACATTGGCGTATTGGTCGAAACCCTGGCAGATCGGCAGGCGCAAGCCCCACAGGGTGATGTGATCCGGCACGTCCGGCGCGCCGACGGCACCGAAGAAGATCGCGTCGAACGGTTTCAACTGCGCGGTGCCGTCCTCCGGCATCATCGCGCCGTGCTTCTTGTAGTAGTCGGAGCCCCAGTCGAAGTGTTCTACCTCCAGCGTGAACGACCCGTCGCGTCGCTCCAGCGCTTCCAGCGCCTGCAGGCCGGCGGCGATGACCTCCGGGCCGATCCCGTCGGCCGGAATAGCCGCGATCTTGTAGGTCTTCATGGGAGCTCCCTTGCGCGTCTTTGTTCTGATTAGTCAGGCAATGTAGGGGAGAGAGACGCCCGTCCACAATCGCCGGATCATGCCCTGAGTCTTGCATTCCGGCCCCCGTGCAGGCATCTACCGCGGTATGGCGCACACGGCTGACACCGCAACAGCTCCCTCTCACCGGGTCGAGACCTTCGGCTGCCGGCTGAACGCGCATGAGTCCGACCTGATCCAGGGCCATCTGGCCGCGTCCGGCGCCGGCGACACCATCGTCGTCAACACCTGCGCCGTCACCTCGGAGGCCGAACGCCAGTCGCGCCAGGCGATCCGCCGGCTGATCCGCGAGAACCCGGACGCCCAGGTCGTCGTCACCGGCTGTGCTGCGCAGATCGACCCGGACCGCTACGCCGCGATCCCGGGTGTCGCCCGCGTCGTCGGCAATGAGGAGAAGCTGCGGCCGGAGACCTGGAACGCGCCGGCGGACGACACGCCGCGCATTCTGGTCAACGACATTATGAGCGTGCGCGAGACCGCCGCCCATCTGGTCACCGAGGCCCAGTGCCGAGAGCGCGCCATCGTCCAGGTCCAGCAGGGTTGCGACCACCGCTGCACCTTCTGCGTCATCCCCTTCGGTCGTGGCAACAGCCGTTCGGTGCCCATGGGCGTGATCGTCGACCAGGCCCGAGCCCTGGTCGCGTCGGGCTATCGCGAGATGGTGCTGAGCGGGGTCGATATCACCTCCTATGGCGGCGACCTGCCGGGCCGGCCGTCGCTCGGTCAGATGGTCCGCCGCCTGCTGGCCCTGGTGCCGGAGCTGCCGCGCCTGCGCCTGTCCTCGGTCGACCCGGTCGAGCTGGACGACGATATCTGGCGTCTGCTGGAGAGCGAGCCGCGCTTCATGCCGCATCTGCATCTGAGCCTGCAGGCCGGCGACGACATGGTGCTGAAGCGCATGAAGCGCCGCCACCTGCGCGACGACGCGATCCGCGTGGTCGAGCGCGCCCGCGCCCTGCGCCCGGACGTGGCCTTCGGCGCCGACGTGATCGCCGGTTTCCCGACCGAGACCGAGGCGATGCACGCCAACACCGCCGCGCTGATCCGCGATCTCGGCCTGCAGTACCTGCACATCTTCCCCTATTCGCCGCGTCCCGGCACGCCGGCCGCCCGCATGCCTCAGGTCCATGGCGATGCCCGCAAGGCCCGCGCGGCCGAGTTGCGGGCGATTGGCGCCGAGACCCTGGCGCGCTGGCTGGACACCCGCATCGGCACGTACGACCGGGTTCTGGTCGAGCGCGACGCCATGGGCCATGGCGAGAGCTTTGCCGAGATCCGGGTATCCGGCGGAGCGGCGGCGGGCGAGATCGTCGAGGTCACCCTGACCGGCCGCGACGGCACCGTCCTAATCGGTGAGCGCGCCGCCCGCGTCGCCGCGTGAACGTTATCCAGTGAGCCATACCGCATGACCGACAGCGAGACGGATGACGTGCCGAAGAAAGGCTGGTTCGCACGCCTGCGCGACGGCCTGTCGAAATCCTCGCGGCGGCTGGTGGACGGCATCGGAGGGTTGTTCACCAAGCGCAAGCTCGACGACGCGACGCTGGAGGAACTAGAGGAACTGCTGATCACCGCCGATCTCGGGGTCGAGACGGCGATGAAGCTGACCGCC
>JARGOG010000113.1 GCA_029212785.1 Thalassobaculaceae bacterium | reverse complement strand
GGCGAGATCGACGACATCGACCACCTCGGCAACCGCCGTGTGCGCTCGGTCGGCGAGCTCATGGAGAACCAGTACCGCGTCGGCCTGCTGCGTATGGAGCGCGCGATCCGCGAGCGTATGAGCTCGGTCGATATCGACACGGTGATGCCGCACGATCTGATCAATGCGAAGCCGGCGGCGGCGGCGGTGCGCGAGTTCTTCGGCTCGTCCCAGCTCTCGCAGTTCATGGATCAGACCAACCCGCTGTCGGAGATCACCCACAAGCGGCGCCTTTCGGCCCTCGGCCCGGGCGGTTTGACCCGTGAGCGCGCCGGCTTCGAAGTCCGTGACGTGCACCCGACCCACTATGGCCGGATCTGCCCGATCGAGACGCCGGAAGGTCCGAACATCGGCCTGATCAACTCGTTGGCCACCTATGCCCGGGTCAACCAGTACGGCTTCATCGAGACGCCGTACCGTCGGGTGACCGACGGCGTGGTGACCGACGAGGTGCGCTACATCTCCGCCATGGAGGAAGGCCGCTACACCATCGCCCAGGCGAACGCGCCGATCGACGAGAACGGCAAGTTCGAGGAGGAGCTGATCCCGGTGCGCCGGCGTGGCGACTTCGGTCTGGCGCGCCCGGAAGACATCGACATGCTCGACGTCTCGCCGAAGCAGCTTGTGTCGGTCGCCGCGGCGCTGATCCCGTTCCTGGAGAACGATGACGCCAACCGCGCGCTGATGGGCTCGAACATGCAGCGTCAGGCGGTGCCGCTGATCCAGGCCGAGGCGCCGTATGTCGGCACCGGCATGGAAGCGACGGTGGCCCGCGACAGCGGCGTCGCCATCGCCGCCAAGCGCTCCGGCGTGATCGACCAGGTCGATGCCCAGCGCATCGTCGTCCGGGCCAACGAGGACCTGGAAGGCACGGCGTCGAACGTCGACATCTACCGGCTGCTGAAGTTCCAGCGTTCCAACCAGAACACCTGTATCACCCAGCGTCCGCTTGTGGCGGTGGGCGACGTGGTCAGCCGTGGCGATATCATCGCCGACGGCCCGTCGACCGAACTCGGAGAGCTGGCGCTCGGCAAGAACGTGCTCGTCGCGTTCATGCCGTGGAACGGCTACAACTTCGAGGATTCGATCCTGATCTCCGAGCGCATCGTCCGTGACGACGTGTTCACCTCGATCCATATCGAGGAATTCGAGATCATGGCCCGCGATACCAAGCTGGGTCAGGAAGAGATCACCCGGGATATCCCGAACGTCGGCGAAGAGGCTCTCAAGAACCTCGACGAGGCGGGCATCGTTTATATCGGCGCCGAGGTGAACCCGAGCGACATCCTGGTCGGCAAGGTCACGCCGAAGGGCGAGTCGCCGATGACGCCGGAAGAGAAGCTCCTCCGCGCGATCTTCGGCGAGAAGGCCTCCGACGTGCGCGACACCTCGCTGAAGGTGCCGCCGGGAGTGACCGGTACGGTCGTCGAGGTGCGGGTGTTCTCGCGCCGCGGCGTCGACAAGGACGAGCGTAGCCAGGCGATCGAGCGGTCTGAGATCGAGCGTCTCGCCAAGGACCGCGACGACGAGCGCGCGATCCTGGAGCGTGGCTTCTTCGACCGGCTGAAGGAACTCCTGATGGGCAAGACCGCCACCGGCGGTCCGAAGGGCTTCAAGGGCGGCCAGCCGCTGACCGAAGAGGTCTTCGCCCAGTACACGCCGGGCCAGTGGCGCCAGTTTGTCGCCGATGACGACAAGCTGATGGACTACCTGGAGGGTCTGAAGGAGCATTTCGACAAGTCGATCGAGCAGCTCAAGGACCGGTTCGACAACAAGGTCGACAAGCTGCAGCGCGGTGACGAGCTGCCGCCGGGCGTCATGAAGATGGTCAAGGTCTTCGTCGCGGTGAAGCGCAAGCTGCAGCCGGGCGACAAGATGGCCGGCCGTCACGGCAACAAGGGCGTCATCTCCAAGATCAACCCGATCGAGGATATGCCGTATCTGGATGACGGCACCGCCGTCGACATCGTGCTGAACCCGTTGGGCGTGCCGTCGCGCATGAATGTCGGGCAGATCCTGGAGACCCACCTCGGGTGGGCGGCGGCCGGTCTCGGACGCCAGATCCGCGAGATGCTCGAGAACATGGGCAAGGACACCCGGGCGGGTGATCTGCGCGACAAGCTCAAGGACATCTACTCTGACGAAGAATACAGTCAGAAGATCGATCCGCTGCAGGACAGCGAGATCGTCGAGATGTCCCGCAATCTGCGGCGCGGCGTGCCGATGGCGACGCCGGTGTTCGACGGTGCCCGCGAAGAGGACATCGTCGGCATGCTGGAACGGGCGGGTCTGCAGTCCAGCGGCCAGGTCCATCTTTGGGACGGCCGGACGGGTGAGCAATTCGACCGTCGGGTGACAGTCGGCTATATTTACATGCTGAAGCTGCACCACCTGGTGGACGACAAGATCCATGCCCGTTCGATCGGCCCGTACAGCCTGGTCACCCAGCAGCCGTTGGGGGGTAAGGCCCAGTTCGGCGGTCAGCGCTTCGGTGAGATGGAGGTCTGGGCGCTTGAAGCCTACGGTGCCGCCTACACCTTGCAGGAGATGCTGACGGTGAAGTCCGATGACGTGTCCGGCCGTACCAAGGTCTACGAAGCCATCGTCCGCGGCGACGACAATTTCGAGGCCGGTATCCCGGAATCCTTCAACGTTCTGGTGAAGGAACTGCGCTCGCTCGGACTGAACGTCGAGTTGAACCAGGAGGAGTACTGACGCCGGGCGCGGCCGCGAAAGCGGCCGCATCGGTGTAGCCGCCGGCCAAGAAGTCCCATGGGCAGCGATTCAGGATCGCGTCCGCCGGGGCAGGGTCGGCAGGAGTTCCGGGGACGCCCGGATCCGCAAACAGCGCCAGTGGCGCGAGGAGTGCTTCGATGAACGAGTTGGTGAACATCTTCGGTCAGCCGAGCGGCCCGCAGAGCTTCGACAATATCCAGATCTCGATCGCGAGCCCGGATCGCGTGAAGTCGTGGTCATTCGGTGAGATCAAGAAGCCGGAGACCATCAACTACCGGACCTTCAAGCCGGAACGCGATGGTCTGTTCTGTGCCCGGATCTTCGGTCCGATCAAGGACTACGAGTGCCTGTGCGGCAAGTACAAGCGCATGAAGTACCGCGGCATCATCTGCGAGAAGTGCGGCGTTGAGGTCACGCTCTCGAAGGTGCGCCGCGAGCGCATGGGTCATATCGACCTGGCCTCGCCGGTCGCCCATATCTGGTTCCTGAAGTCACTGCCGAGCCGCATCGGTCTGCTGCTCGACATGACCCTGAAGGATCTGGAGCGGGTTCTGTATTTCGAGAACTTCGTGGTCACCGACCCGCTGCTCTCACCGCTGAAGGAAAAGCAGCTCCTCAGTGAGGAAGAGTTCTACCAGGCGCAGGACGATTACGGCGAGGATGCCTTCATCGCCCAGATCGGTGCCGAGGCGCTGAAGACCATGCTGTCCCGGCTCGATATGGAAACCGAGCAGGAGACGGTCCGCGTCGAACTGCGCGAGACCGGATCCGAGGCCAAGCGCAAGAAGCTGGTCAAGCGGCTGAAGATCATCGAGGCGTTCCAGGAATCGGGCTCGCGTCCGGAATGGATGATTCTCGACGTGGTGCCGGTGATTCCGCCGGAACTGCGCCCGCTGGTGCCGCTGGACGGGGGTCGCTTCGCGACGTCCGATCTGAACGACCTGTATCGCCGCGTGATCAACCGGAACAACCGCCTGAAGCGCCTGATGGAGCTTCGCGCGCCGGACATCATCGTGCGCAACGAGAAGCGCATGCTGCAGGAGGCCGTCGACGCTCTGTTCGACAACGGCCGCCGCGGCCGTGTCATCACCGGCGCCAACAAGCGTCCGCTGAAGTCGCTCAGCGACATGCTGAAGGGCAAGCAGGGCCGCTTCCGTCAGAACCTGCTCGGCAAGCGCGTCGATTATTCCGGCCGTTCGGTCATCGTGGTGGGCCCGGATCTGCTGCTGCACCAGTGCGGCCTTCCGAAGAAGATGGCGTTGGAACTGTTCAAGCCGTTCATCTACTCGAAGCTCGAACTCTACGGCATGGCCAGCACGATCAAAGCCGCCAAGCGGATGGTCGAGAAGGAGCGTCCCGAGGTGTGGGACATCCTGGAAGAGGTGATCCGCGAGCACCCGGTGATGTTGAACCGGGCGCCAACGCTGCACCGTCTCGGCATTCAGGCTTTCGAGCCGAAGTTGGTCGAGGGCAAGGCCATCCAGCTGCATCCGCTGGTTTGCACCGCCTTCAACGCCGATTTCGACGGCGACCAGATGGCGGTCCACGTGCCGTTGTCGCTGGAAGCCCAGCTCGAAGCCCGCGTGCTCATGATGTCGACCAACAACATCCTGAGCCCGGCCAACGGCAAGCCGATCATCGTGCCGTCCCAGGATATCATTCTGGGCCTGTACTACCTGACGATGGAGCGCGACAGCCAGCCGGGCCAAGGCATGGTTTTCGCCGATCCGGCGGAGGTCGATCATGCGGTCGACACCAAATCGGTTACGCTGCATACCAAGGTGAAGGCACGGGTCTCGACCTATGACGAGGCCGGCGTGAAGGTCATCAAGCGCGTGGACACCACGCCGGGCCGCCTGAAGCTTGCGCTGTTGCTGCCGGACAATCCGAAGCTCCGGTTCGAGATGATCAACCGCCTGATGACGAAGAAGGAAGTCTCCAACGTCATCGACATGGTCTACCGGCACTGCGGCCAGAAGGAGACGGTGATCTTCGCCGACCGCCTGATGAGCCTCGGTTTCGGCCATGCCTGTCGCGCGGGCATCTCGTTCGGCAAGGACGATCTCGTCATTCCCGACGCCAAGCAGGCGCTGGTCGACGAGGCGAACGAGCAGGTCAAGCAGTTCGAGCAGCAGTATCTCGACGGTCTGATCACTCAGGGCGAGAAGTACAACAAGGTGGTCGACGTCTGGTCGCGCTGCACCGACGTTGTCGCCGAGGAGATGATGGCGGTTATTAAGGAGGACGACGGCATTAAGCCGGTGAACTCCGTGTGGATGATGGCGCATTCCGGTGCCCGTGGTTCCGCCGCCCAGATCAAGCAGCTCGCCGGTATGCGCGGCCTTATGGCCAAGCCGTCGGGCGAGATCATCGAGACGCCGATCATCTCGAACTTCAAGGAAGGCCTGACCGTGCTCGAGTACTTCAACTCGACCCACGGTGCCCGTAAGGGTCTGGCCGACACGGCGCTCAAGACGGCGAACTCGGGCTACCTGACCCGCCGTCTGGTCGACGTGGCCCAGGACTGCATCATCACCGAAGTCGATTGCGGCACCGATCGCGGGCTGACCGTGCGCGCTGTGATCGACGGCGGTGAGGTGATCGAGACGCTGGGCGATCGTATCCTCGGGCGCACCACCCTTGAGGATGTCCTTGATCCGCTGAGCGGTGAGGTCGTCGTCAAGAAGACCGAGATCATCGACGAGGCACTGGTCGAGGCGATCGAGCGGGCCGGTATCGACTCGGTCCTGATCCGGTCGGTGCTGACCTGTAAGACCCATCCGGGCGTGTGCGGCAACTGCTACGGTCGCGACCTCGCACGGGGTACTCCGGTGAATATCGGCGAGGCTGTCGGCGTCATCGCCGCCCAGTCGATCGGCGAGCCGGGCACCCAGTTGACGATGCGTACGTTCCACATCGGCGGTGCCGCCCAGCGCGGCGCCGAGCAGTCGACGGTGGAAGCGTCGATCGGTGCCGCGGTGAAGATGCACAACCGAAACGTCGTCACCAACTCCGACGGCATCCTGGTCGTGATGAGCCGCAACACCGAGATCATCCTGGCCGACGAGCAGGGCCGCGAGCGCGCACGCCACCGCGTGCCGTACGGGGCCAAGCTGTTGGTCGATGACGGTGTCATGGTCGAGCCGGGCCAGAAAATGGCGGAGTGGGATCCGTACACCATTCCGATCATCACCGAGCGTGAGGGTGTCGCCCACTACGTCGATCTCGTGGACGGCCTGTCCATGCGCGAGGTCACCGACGAGGCGACGGGTATTTCGTCGCGCGTGGTGGTCGACTGGAAGCAGCAGCCCCGTGGCAACGATCTGAAGCCGCGGATCACCCTGCGTGACGATGCCGGCGAGGTGGTTCAGCTCGCCAATGGTCTCGAGGCCCGTTACTTCATGTCGGTCGATGCCATCCTGTCGGTCGACAATGGGGCTCAGGTGAAGGCGGGCGACGTGCTGGCGCGTATCCCGCGCGAGTCGTCGAAGACCCGTGACATCACCGGTGGTCTGCCGCGTGTGGCCGAGCTGTTCGAGGCCCGCCGTCCGAAGGACTTCGCGGTCATCGCGGAAGGCGACGGTCGCGTCGAGTTCGGCAAGGACTACAAGACCAAGCGCCGCGTGATCGTCCGTCCGGTCGAGGAAGGCGGCGATCCGGTCGAGTACATGATCCCCAAGGGCAAGCACCTTGCCGTGCACGAGGGCGACTTCGTGCAGAAGGGCGATATGCTGCTCGACGGTGCGCGCGTCCCGCACGACATCCTGAACATCATGGGTGTCGAGGCACTGGCCGACTATCTCATCAATGAGATCCAGGAGGTCTACCGCCTGCAGGGCGTGAAGATTAACGACAAGCACATCGAGGTGATCGTTCGCCAGATGCTGCAGAAGGTCGAAGTGATGGAGGCCGGCGACACCACGCTGCTGGTCGGCGAGACCATCGACCGCGACGAGTACGACGAGGCCAACGAAAAGGCGCTGGCGGAAAGCCTGCGTCCGGCCATTGCCAAGCCGGTGCTTCAGGGCATCACCAAGGCGTCGCTGCAGACCAAGTCGTTCATCTCCGCCGCGTCGTTCCAGGAGACCACCCGCGTCCTCACAGAGGCGGCAGTCTCCGGCAAGCACGACAGCCTGGAGGGGCTCAAGGAGAACGTCATCGTCGGCCGCCTTATCCCGGCCGGTACGGGCAGTGTGATGAATCGCCTGCGCCGGGTGGCCGCTGATCGCGACCGCTCCCTGGCGCCGGTTCCCGAGGCCCCCGAGGGCGAAGCCGCCCAGCTGGCGGCCGAGGGCGAGGTGACGGCCGCCGAGTAACGGCTGCCGCGTAGTTTCGGAAACAAAATTGGGTATTCCGGGCATTTAAGTGCCCGGAATACCCGAAAACGACGGTGAAAACGGCCTGGTTCGACGGCCTGATTATCCGCTTGACCCCCAGAGGGCGCATCAATAGTATCCGCGCACTTTGAAACGGGGGCCCAGCTGTTCCCCTGGGTTTGCCGCCGACGGCGGTTTGATCCCGGGTGACTTGAACGCGGTCACCGCACGAAGAGTCGAATATGAGAGGCGTCGCGACGGGGGTTCCCGCAGTGGGGCGCATGGTTCAGGCGAACCGCCTCCATGGGGTATCCCATGGTGGCGTTCGTGTTTGTGGTTAAGAGGGTCGACGCATGCCGACGATCAATCAGCTGATCCGCCAGGGTCGTAAGGTTCCGGTTGCACGGAACAAGGTTCCCGCTCTGCAGGCTTGCCCGCAGAAGCGTGGCGTGTGCACCCGCGTGTACACCACCACCCCGAAGAAGCCGAACTCGGCCCTGCGTAAGGTCGCCCGCGTGCGCCTGACCAACGGGTACGAGGTCATCAGCTACATTCCGGGTGAAGGCCATAATCTGCAGGAGCACTCGGTCGTCATGATCCGCGGCGGTCGCGTGAAGGACTTGCCGGGTGTGCGCTATCACATCATTCGCGGCACGCTCGATACCCAGGGCGTGAAGGACCGTCGTCAGCGCCGTTCCAAGTACGGCGCCAAGCGGCCGAAGTAGGGAGTACAGAGAATGTCGCGTCGCCATCGCGCGGAAAAGCGTCCGGTGCTGCCGGATGCCAAGTTCGGGGACCAGGTTGTCTCCAAATTCATGAGCTGCCTGATGTATGACGGCAAGCGCTCGGTCGCCGAAGGCATCGTTTACGGTGCATTCGACGTCCTGGATAAGCGGGCGGGCGGCGAGCCGGTCCGGACCTTCCATGAGGCGCTGGACAATGTGAAGCCGCATGTCGAGGTGCGCTCCCGCCGAGTTGGTGGCGCGACGTACCAGGTGCCGATCGAGGTTCGCCCCGAGCGTGCCCAGGCGTTGGCCATTCGCTGGCTGATCGATGCCGCGCGCAAGCGCTCCGAGAAGACGATGGTTCAGCGGCTCTCCGGCGAGCTGTCGGACGCGGCCCAGAACCGCGGTACCGCGGTCAAGAAGCGGGAAGATACCCACCGCATGGCCGACGCCAACAAGGCGTTTTCGCACTACCGCTGGTAACTGTCACTGGCAACTGGGGACGGGCTGGCGTATAGACCGGCCCGTTCCACTTATATGGCGGCCGTGACATTGCGGCCGGAACCTCAAAGCGACGAGGACGCGAGTCATGCCCCGCACCCATCCGCTCGAAATGTATCGCAATATCGGCATCATGGCCCACATTGATGCCGGCAAGACGACCACGACCGAGCGAATCCTGTACTACACCGGCCGGTCCTACAAGATCGGCGAGGTCCATGACGGCAATGCCACCATGGACTGGATGGAGCAGGAGCAGGAGCGCGGCATCACCATCACGTCCGCCGCCACGACCTGCTTCTGGCGCGACTACCGCATCAACATCATCGACACCCCGGGGCACGTCGACTTCACCATTGAGGTCGAGCGTTCGCTGCGTGTGCTGGACGGTGCGGTCACGGTGTTCGACAGCGTCGCCGGCGTGGAGCCGCAGTCCGAAACGGTGTGGCGTCAGGCCGACAAGTACGGCGTGCCGCGCATCTGCTTCGTCAACAAGATGGATCGCATCGGCGCCGACTTCTTCCGCTGTGTGCAGATGATGATCGATCGCCTCGGTACGATTCCGATGGTCATGCAGCTGCCGATCGGCACCGAGTCCGACTTCGTCGGGCTGGTCGATCTGGTGACCATGAAGGCCACCCGCTGGCTGGACGAGTCGCTGGGCGCGCAGTTCGAGATCGAGGACATTCCGGCCGATATGGCCGAGCAGGCGGCGGAGTACCGTCAGAAGCTGGTCGAACTTGCGGTCGAGATGGACGACGCCGCGATGGAGGCCTATCTGGAAGGCGAGGAGCCGTCCGAGGAGGTTCTGCGTGCCTGCATCCGCAAGGGTGTGATGGTCAGCGCGTTCGTTCCGGTGTTCCTGGGCTCGGCCTTCAAGAACAAGGGCGTGCAGCCGCTGCTCGACGCCGTGGTCGACTATCTCCCGTCGCCGTCCGATGTCGAAGCCATCAAGGGCGTGTCCGTCGACGGCGAGACCGAGATGATGCGCAAGTCGTCCGACGACGAGCCGTTCGCGGCCTTGGCCTTCAAGATCATGAACGATCCCTTCGTCGGGTCGTTGACCTTCGTGCGTGTCTATTCCGGTATCCTGGAGACCGGCTCCGGTGTGTTGAACACCGTGAAGGACAACCGCGAGCGCGTCGGCCGCATGCTGCTGATGCACTCCAACAACCGCGAAGACGTCAAGGAAGCGCGCGCCGGCGACATCGTCGCCATCGCGGGTTTGAAGAACACGACGACGGGCGACACCCTGTGCGATCCGCTGAAGCCGGTCATCCTGGAGCGCATGGAGTTCCCGGATCCGGTCATCGAGGTCGCGGTCGAGCCGAAGACCAAGAGCGACCAGGAGAAGATGGGCGTCGCGCTCAACCGCTTGGCTGCCGAGGATCCGTCGTTCCGCGTGACCTCCGACATCGAGAGCGGCCAGACCGTGATCAAGGGTATGGGCGAACTCCATCTCGAGATCCTGGTCGACCGCATGCGTCGCGAGTTCAAGGTCGACGCCAATGTCGGCGCGCCGCAGGTGGCCTATCGCGAGTCGATCACCAAGACCGCCGACGTGGACTACACCCACAAGAAGCAGACCGGCGGTTCGGGCCAGTTCGCCCGGGTCAAGCTGACCTTCTCGCCGCAGGAACGCGGTGAGGGCTTCCTGTTCGAGAACACCATCGTCGGTGGCTCGGTGCCGAAGGAATACATCCCCGGCGTCGAGAAGGGCCTGAGATCGGCCCTGGATACCGGCGTGCTCGCCGGCTTCCCGGTGGTCGACATGAAGGTCTCCCTGACGGACGGCGCGTATCACGACGTCGACTCCAGCGTGCTGGCGTTCGAAATCGCGTCGCGCGCGGCCTTCAAGGAAGGCATGTCGAAGGCCGGTCCGGTTCTGCTGGAGCCGATCATGAAGGTCGAGGTCGTGACGCCCGAGGACTACATGGGCGACATCATCGGCGATCTGAACAGCCGTCGTGGGCAGGTGAGCGGTATGGATCAGCGCGGTAATGCCCGCGTCGTCGATGCCATGGTGCCGCTGGCCAACATGTTCGGCTACGTCAACACCCTGCGCTCGATGAGCCAGGGCCGGGCGCAGTACTCGATGCAGTTCGATCACTACGAGCCTGTTCCGCAGGCGGTCGCTGACGAGGTGCGGGCGAAGATGGCCTGATCGGCCACGCCCGTTGACTGAAACTCGCCCATAACGTCACCCCCCTATTTCGTACGGAGCATACTGGGATGGCCAAGGAGAAATTCGCGCGGACGAAGCCGCATTGCAACATCGGCACGATC